>CAJTFN010000015.1 GCA_910575815.1 Oscillospiraceae bacterium | reverse complement strand
CCTCCTCATTTGACTTCGTGGACAGTTACCGCTGGTACGGCGTCTTCACTTTGTTTGTTGATGTGGATACTTTCCAACCAGCGTATCTCTTGGCGCCGGTTCTCCCCGCTCCCGACCCAATAACGGTGTGGGTGCCTCCGGCGGGTGTGAGGCGTCATCTTCCATCCGCTCCTCCGGGCCTCCTCCTTTCTGGGCACACGCTTTATCGCGCGCTTAGTGAGGTCGTACATGGCAATTGGGATGATATCGCTGATATCCCCTCCCTGCCGGATAATTGGGGCGGAGGGTATAGGTAATTTCTTTTCTGGGAGATGCGGATTTGGAGGGTTGGGCTGGCCGGAACTGTTCATTTTACGTAGGGCCTTTCGCCGCAAAATCGTCAGAGTGTACTTGAAAATGCCCAAGACGAGTGCGGCATCTGCGTCAATTTCCTCGGACCATCTTTCCAGTTTCCCCTCTATGAGCGGCTCGTCTTCCCCGAAGTAACAAACAGAAGAACATTCATCTGGCCGCGTCAAAACAATCAGATAAACACCCCGGCGGCCTCCCTTTAAGGAACAGCGGCTTATGAGAGCCGTCATGAATGCATTAGACTCTGTTGGATAGAAGGCCATAACATTGTATGGCATATAGTCCAGGAGGTCCGAGGATATTCCCGACGAGAGGACATCGATTACCATGTCCAAAGCAGCGGAAAGCGCCAGTTCGTTGTTAAATCCGTATAGATTTCTGTTGCTTTCCCAACTGAGAACGACCCTTTCTAAAAAGGCTCGCATCGAAGCGTCCGTGTCATCAATGTCGCACGAGCTTTTTTCCGGCGACCAGGCGGATAAATCGCTGCTGAAATCTCGTATCATATTCATCCGGTCATAGTATCCCATAACAGGGGCAAGACCAGCCCGAATCCATCCCGCCTCACATGATTCGTCTGCTGTTGGACTCTCTGCATGGGCTGGCAGCACCTTAAAACGAACGCCATTTTTGATGGGCTCCTCCACAAATACTGTGTCTTTCGTATCCTGCATGCCCTTCATGTATGCGATATAGACTACCAGTCTTGTCAAAAAGCAAACCTCTTCGCCATGACCGTCAAGGATTTGGGTTCTGCTTTGGATGTATTGCGAAACGGGCATGTCAGCGGAGGCTCCAATTAGCGCCAAAGTCTTCTCTTTTTTTACCAGGCAGGCGAATATGCAGAAATCCAGGGCATCCAGTTCAGTGGCTTTCCCCGTTGCCTCGCTGAAGAAAGAAACGCGCCCAAGGAATGCTTTTTGGATTGGATAACCAGGAGGCAGCTCAATCAGAATCGGCTCTTCTGTCGCTGCTCTTTGCAAAGTGGAAATATTGAGACGAAAATTATCAATATCCATCTCCTTATCCAGAAAGTCGAGTGTCTCCTCTGTGAAAGTATAAACCACTCGATGCGTATACCAATACCCCGCCAAGAGAGTCCTTGTTGCACAAATATAATCTGTCGCGTTTTCTTCTTTGCAAATATCATGGTAGAACTCCAAATCTTCCCTCTTGACGTGTGGCTTTACGGAGGGGTTTCCCGTCAGGCCAAATGCCTCAGCATATGATTTGTATTGCTCCATGAAGTCGCTTATTTTCATCCGAAACTCAGACGGGTTTTGGGTCTCGATTCCGACAACTCGTCCAATCGTTTTATCCAGATTGCTTATGGTTTTTCCCTTTTTCTGTTTTGCCATGGCCTGGCCTCCTTCGTCAAAGAATATGAGCAATATTGCAAAAATGCTGGAAAGCCGCTAACCGCTCCCATATTTTGAGTTTACAGTAACGGTGGATTCTGCGTCAAATTGTGTCCCAAAATTTTTGTGAGCCTTCCTTCTGGTGTAGACTCCAGAAACAGAGCCTTGCAGATTTGGCAAGTTCGCAATCTTGCCCCCATGCGCGCTTCGTGTTATAATGGCAAAAAAGGAGGCGCATCATATTGAAGAATGAAGACGGTCAAGCTAGTCGTGTCTGGCAGGTAGAGAAGCTCGCGTGTCAAGGAATACCTTGCTGATGAGACGTTCAATGATGATTGGGCAAGGCTGGCAAGGAAAATTATGCTGACCAACGATGGGCGAACATGCTAGGTATATGGCTACACCCACAATGCAAACACACGAACGAGAGTGATTATGATGACGAGATTCCCCTTAAATTCACAGTACCCCCCATGGGGTGAAGCGCTCCAGAGGATGATGGAGATTCAGGAACGGGTCAGGCCCCTGATAGAGCCTATGGTTCAAATATCCCCCGTCGTGCAGGAAATGGGAACCATCATAAACCTGGGGCACCAGATAGTGGAAAGTCAACCAGCCGTAGAAGCCATTGAGGCAATTCGTTCCAATGTGGAAATCGGAATGTTGAGCGAAGCCGAAATCCATGCCTCTGGATTTCCCGCTCAAGAACTTGCGGCTATGGGGCCTCCTCCCGCAGCAATTGACGCGGCTGCGGTTATCCGCCAGTTTGATACCGCAATCGGAGCGACTCTTCCTGACCAGGTGGCGCTGCGAGGGTTTCAGAGCAGCTGGCCGGCCATTGACGCCTTCAATCATCAGCTGGCAATGCTTGAGGAGCAGGGGATGTCCTATGCACAAATTATCAGCAATTTGCGGCAGTCAGATTTTCTGCAGCGGAACAATGACCTGTTGGTTTCTCCGGCAGTTCAACTCTACGAAACGAGCCACTGTCTGCCAGAAGGGATTGCCAACTGTACCAGTATCTTGGATGCCCTCACCCCCATTGAGTCAATCATCACAAACATCAACGGAATTCATCTTTCCAATCGGCTTTCGCCGATATTGGAGGCCGTTCTCTCTATTCACCCCGATGAACTGTTCTGGCGGGCCTATCAACGGAAGTGCCTCCATGCTCTAATGGACGCAAGGTGGAGTCCTTCCCTTCTCTTTGACCTTCCAGAGCAGGAAATGATTCTGCTAAACAAAATCCTTGTTAAAGAAATGCCTCCCGAGAAGCGGGTCGAAGCCATTGATAGATTTGTTTTTCGACGGTTTGGGCGGGACTACATAGCGGAAATCCTGAAGGATTGGGCGACGCTGCCAATTCCCTCCTGTGTCAGCCGGTTGATGTGCGAGGCCGTAAAAGCGTATCGGCGCAAGGAATACGGCCTGGTCGTTCACTCGCTGCCGGTACAGTGGGAGGGTATCGTCAAGCAGAAAGCTTCTTTGCCGGAGAGGGTGAGAAGCTCTGTCCTCAAAGCCGCTGTTGAGAAGCTCATCTCAGAGAACTCGTGCCCAAAAATTCTTTATACATTCTATGATGAGTTTGTCATGTACCAGTGCGATACCTCGGCGGATTATATCCCCGATGTCCCTGGCCGGAATGCCATTGCGCATGGATGGTTCCCTGAATATACGTCCAGAAAGGCCGCATTGAATGCCATACTCTTTACGGATTTTCTGCTGCATCTGGATAGGCTGGAGGAAACTACTGCTTCCATGTCACAGTGAGTTCTCCTCACTCCTATAACTCTATATACAACTAAGAGGATAAATCAGACGCAAGTTTTTGTTCCCATCTACTCGATACAGGACACAGTGCTGTATCAATGTTACCAGAATTGCCGCATTGCTTAAGCACCATAAAAACCACGGTAAAGCCCTGGCTCAGAAGGCCAGGGCTTTACTTTCGTGATAGATGGGCAAAAGTAACACGCTGGCGGAGACTAGAGGCTTCCCAACTCTTCCCGCCTTTTTGTAATCATCTTTGCCTCCAGGTTTCAAGTGCTCCCGTGCCTCCTGGGCACTCTCCCCTGCTTTACTTCTGCCTAAGCTGCACAAAATTGACAAAGTGTGAAATATTCTCACTATCCAAAACAATATATATATTAAGGATACATGCATTATCATTTGAAGAGCAATTCCAATTGTGGACAATGGCTTCTCGTAGCCCTATTTGAATCGCGTTTTCGACGCCGAAGACAGCGATATAAAGGCAGGGAAAAGTGTGACCTGATTGTAAATTAAGTTGTTTTGGATATCCTTAAGGGAGGTGTGAAAAATGGGGCACAGAAAAATTCTTTTCTTGCCTTTTCTACTATTTGCGTTCCTCTTCCTCTGTGCATGTAGTAAGAGCTCTAACACCAACATAAAAAGCGGCTCTACATTAAGCGAGGAATCCCCGGGCTTCCGGTTATTTCCAATAGAGGAGGTCATGGAGGAAAGCACAACATTTCTCGATTATGGCAAGGAATGGGCCTTCTATGTGAAAACAGACGGGACTCTGGTACAACTAATGTATACGCATACGGACGAGGGCGTTGAGCATGAGGGGGTTTTGGATACCTTAAAAAGCACATATTTGCTATCCCTTGACGATGCTGCAGGATTAAAACCCTTTGAAAATATGATGGGGTGCGATGGCTTCATCTTCAAATACGAGTCAGAAGAGGGGGGGTGTGTATTTGACTTTTATCGAGTAATGAATGATGAGATTACCAAAATCGCCTCATGTAAAGGCGACATGTACCATACGGACCTTGATAATGATGGCCAAACAGAAATCATCTGCTCCAATGGGGCCTCTGGACACTTCAATTTATTTTGGGTAGACGAGAACAGTCAGGCTCATGAATGCTATTTGAACGAAACAACTCGCGAGTTTTTGGGTCTTTCATCATTGAGCCATCTTACCCTTGATATTCCCACGGAAAGAGCCGCTATTATGACGTTTTTCCCTGACCACGCTGAACTGAATTTTGAAAATGTAGATTGGTCATCAGTTTTTCTGTTTGAAAAAATCCGAGTCACTTCCCATGGTGATGTCGGTCGAAAGCTGGACAGTAATCTGATGTAATAAGGCTCGCCCCTCTCTATCGAAGTACTTTTTGTCTTGAGATATGCAGCATGTTAAATGCCAGTCTTAACCAGATGGTTCAGGCTGGCATTTCCAGATACTACGTCTGGGGCAATTAAATCTATGTTGGGCTGGCAGCTCTCACGCCGCAAAGGCTTGCGGCCTTCTCTTGTTAAGCTATCCTTTCAAAATATTTTGGAACACTTGAAATTTATTTACATTCCAGAACAATATTTGATAAGGGAAGTTGTTTTGCCGTACGCCTTCCTAAACGATGCCGTGCTTGACTAAAACCTGTTGCGTCCCTATTCATTTTTATTTATTCAGGTTGTCAAAACGGCCGATTTTGCACGCATTATAATAAAGGTAAGGAGTGACCAATGTGTCTTTTACAATTTATCAGGAGTCTGTTCTGAAGAACGAATGCGAGAATAGCCGTCAAATGGATAATGGGAACGGAATCGAAACTGCAGAATATTTCTTCGAGGGAATTCGGGACAAGCACTCGACAGCGGCGAAAAAGTTCTGGAGGTATCTTAATCTAAATAGGGAGGGTAGCGACATAAAAAAAATACGGCCATTGTGAAAGAGGTAATTCAACTCGGCTTGGAGCTATTCGAGGGAAATCAAACTTTATGTCTCATTTTGAAGTTTGCCCAGTTTCATGTCCCCATGCTCGTAACGCAGCTGATGGTTTTTCCGAATACAACTTATTATGTTTGTCCATGCTGTAAAATCACGTTGGAGCGTGAATTTATGAGTTTTTGTGACCGTTGTGGGCAGCGGCTTGATTGGAAGAAATACCGCAGCGCCCAAATTGTTTATCCAGGTACAGTCAGGAATGATTGACCTATTGTGGTCACACAAAAAGAAGGAGTTTATGCTCAAAAGCAGGTGTCCTCCATTTGACCAAGAAGCGCATGTTTGAACAACCTAGTAGCAATCACTTTGGACAAGGATGGAGGCCTAGGGGCTTTTACCGAGGCCGAGGATGGAGCAAATGTAGTGTATTCTCTTACTTTTCCCATACCATGGCGGGCCTCGCAAAAGACCTCATTGCGGCCAACCGCACTCTCTCGAAAGGAAGGCATTAAGTCACGGATATGGACAGCTATAAAGAGGCATTACAGCATTTCCTTGAAGGCTGACCTTTCCCTTGTCAACAAAACCTTCTGTTTGGACAAAAGAGAACGGCTTGTTCTTGGGCAAAGAGCCTCTCTCCTGCCTAACACCGGTTTCTTATTACTCACCAGCCTTATGCTAACTCCATAATATTAGAAATGTTTTGGATAGACCTATCTCGCTAATATATCAGAGGAAAGCTGACGCTCCGATGGAGCGCCAGCTTTTGCTTTGCAGCAGCCCCATCCCACCAGCAGCTGCTTCGATTTCCTTTGTCAATTTCTTATAGGCAGGCACCTCCCTGGCAGATGCTCGTATTTCTCTGCCGGCCCTGCTTCTAAGCCAGCCAACGGGAATCAAACGTTTGTACTATATATATTGTTTGCAAACCCGTTTTTATTTCGAGAAAGGGTGGCAAAGTTTTTTACTATATAAAAAGTATCTCTTATACGCACTAAATATATCCTTATTATAGCATTTCCACCCATTCGTCTGGGCAATATAATTTAACCACTATGCGAAAGGGCTGGACGATTGGATGGATATGAAGGCAATACATCTTCAACGAGGTGAAAACATAGCGAATATAAGGAAGCGGTGCGGGTATACGCAGGAACAGTTGGCTGAGCTCTTGGGAATCTCCAAGTCTTATCTAGCGCATGTGGAACAGGGAGACGCTCAATTTAGCGTGGATACTCTTTGGCGGTTTGTGACAACCCTACATGTCAGTGCTGATGAAGTTTTCTTTGGAAGGGACACGTCATCACAAGCGAAAGAGATTTTGACAATGCTTGACGAAAATTCTATTTCTTCTCTTGACAAAATATGCGAAATACTGCACATTATTGTGGAAAAAGAAGAGTCTGGTTGACGCGCTTCCCCCATGAAGGGTTCCCTTGTCATGTGTTGCAGACATCGTAATGAGGTATCATACATGGACAAAGACCAACTGGCAGAGACCATAGGGGCAAATCTCATCCGCTATCGAAAAGCAGCTCAAATGACTCAGCGTGACTTGGCGGCTCAGCTTCAAATCAGCACAGCTTTTCTGTGCAGGCTGGAGCGCGGGGAAAAGGCCCCCAGTGTTTTGACATTACTTTTAGCAGCACAGGCTTTACATGTTTCGACAGATGCGCTATTATATGGGGGAGGGCAATTCCCCTATATAAGTAATATTTTGGCCATGCTCCAAGGCCAGTCCGAAACCTCTGTAAAAAGAATTGAGCGAGTCGTTCGAGTGCTGCTCCAGGAATACCCGTAAGGAATACTTGCAGCGGTCTATATTGGAAACGTCGGACGAAAGGAGGTTGCTTTGGTTATGGACTCTACACAACAGTGGTTTGATGAACTATTTACAAAGAACTATAAAAGAATGATATCTATTGCGATGCGTCTGGGATTTCCTCCAGAAGAAGCAGAAGAACTTGTGCAAGACGCATTTCTCTTGCTTTTATCTAAATCAGAGCGTTTCCAGAAAGAACATGAGAACCCCGGGGGCTTCTTGATGGAGTCACTGAAGAACCTCATGGGCACCAGGCTCCGCCACAATAAAATTATTCAATTTGTCTCATACGATGAAATACCAGAGACGGCAACAACCGATACATATTTCTCTTCTCTCAAAGACCGGCTTCCCGCTGAGCTAAGCGAAGAAGACAAAGCGGTGCTTGTAGCCCGCTACGAGGAGCAAGTGCCATATGCAGAGTTGTCCAAGCGTCTCGGGATTTCGCAGAAGCAATGTGCCCAAAAGGTCTTTCGTGCCAAGAATAAACTCCGAAAAATTTTTGAGGAAGAAGAAAAAAATAGTAACTATGTGAAATAAAACACCATCCCAGAACAATATGTATTATAGGAGGTGACTTCTATGGCTGAGTTCCTACGTGACCCTCAAAATAGTGAGATATCTGGCACCAATGGAATAGGCGAGGCGGAGGAACCAATCCAAGGCCATGCGATTGTGGACCCGCCTAATAATCACCTATACTCCGAGGTGCTAAGAGAATTTACCGACTGGTATTTCTCGGTGTCTCCTGAGGATTTTGATGAAGAGCTTTTAGACGCCTATCTTGAGGAAATGGATAATCTTTCGCCAATGGAGGGTTCTTTTGATAGCCAAGCATCGCTGGAAAAATTCCATGAGAGATTTCCTTCCCTTTTCGATATACAAAAAGAGTTGTACAATCCAGATGTGCCCCAATCACCCGAAAGCAAACGCCATCGTCACTTTAGGCGGTTGATTGTTATTGCTGCGACCATTGCTGCCATGATAGCGACAATGATATCTGCCCAGGCGTTTGGAATAGACGTTTTTGGGTTCTTTGCAAAATGGACAGATGATATTTTCTTTTTTGAGGACGGACCGGAAATGTTGGAGAAGTCAGAGGGTCATCCGTTCCCCGAGGGAGAGGTCATACAATTTGAAACTATCGAGGACGCATTGGCGGCATTTCGCATCGAGGAGCCCTTGGCTCCAAAATCGTATCCAAATGGAATCACTACCTTAAATGTAACTGGATGCGTTACCCCCCATGGAATAGACATCTATGCGTTTTCTGATGACGATGAAATAGCATTTAAAATTAGTTTCTCGGAATTCCTCGCCCAGGACGGTCCGATATCTGTTATTGAAAAAGATGAAGAAAAAACATGGTCTTACACAAAAGGAACACATGTACATTACATTGTTGTTGATGATGGCCTATGTACTGCAACTTGGCTGGTTAACAATATACAATGTATTATTTCCGGGTTTATTACGCAGGATGAAATGATAAAGATAATTGATTCAATTTACGAGGTGGTCTAAATGAGAAAGAGATTGAAAAAAGCAACCCTTTTGATTTTTGCTATTTGCCTACTTTCCTCTTTTTCCTCTGTAAGTGCAGCTGTTATGCGGTCTAGCGACTATATGCAATCCTATTCCGCTTACCTAACTAGTAAAGGTGGACAAGTTTCAGTTTATGCCACTGTAACTGGTCGCAACAATTATTATCCTAAAATTGGTACGTCCACAATCTTGATTTATGAATCCACTAACAATGGCAAAACGTTTTCTTATTATGGCATCTATGAGTCAGAGGACTACCCTTCTATGATGGGGTCTGGCGGTCGTTATTCGCAGGTGGCGATATCTTTTCCTGGGACCCGCGGAAACCAATATAAGGCCACCGTTTACTGCTATGCAGAAGACAATACAAGTAGCGAAGAGATTGCATATTATACTAGTGCGATAACAGCTTAATTCTTCTGTTTGTGTGTAATGAAACCCGGAATATAAATGCATATACCTATAAAGTGACCTGGTTCTCTTGATGAACCAGGCCACTTTATACTAGGTCAAGTACAGTCTATAGTGGCATCGGGCCAGCACGCCAAGGTTTAGGCTGGACAAACATCTTCTCTGGGGTAAAATAGAACCCTTGGTCATTGGGCTGTTTAATGATTTAGAACTTCAAGTTCGGGACGGGCTCATCTTGCTGCCCGAGGCGCAATCCAGCTATTTCCCCAACATCCCTCTGAGGCTGCTGATGTATCTGGCCAATACATACAAAGGCTTCGTAGAAGAGAAGAAGCAGAAGATGCTATCAATACTGAAGATGGGGAGCGTGATATAACGAAGTTGAACATACAGTATTTGCAGATAGAAAAGTCTTGCTAGGCCGGTTGGGCTAATTTGGCATCGTCTCTATTTTAGTTCTCAGGTCTAGGTTTATTAGTACTGCCGCCATCATAGTATCCGTCCTTCCAGTCAAAGGAAAACTGAGCAGGGTACTCATAGAAAGAGAACAAGCCACTCCGTGTCTTTACCGAGGCATCGACATGAGCATGTTCGCTTGACCCCGTTGTTTTTTTAACCTTCGTATCAATTATTGTGTCTTGGGCATTCGCGATAGGTGTATGAGAAGCTTCAGAAGAGAACGAAACATTTTTTACTTCAAAGTAAACTGTTCCGCCCCCTGCCCAAGTTTGTTTGATTTCAACAGTGCAGGTTACCCTTAGCCCTATTCTGGTAGTCGGGCTAAATCTGTCTTGGATTAACGACTCAAAGGAAGTACCTTCACCTCCACATACAGAAATCGATTTAGGAAACTCTGTAACTGTGATTACTCCATCATCATAGTCAATAGATAGCATCTGATGTTCATACTCCGCTCGCAACTGATTAGCCTTTTCTTCGTCCTCTGTATAGCAGAACATAGTCAATAAATCCTGCGGTGTCATAGTCACATATCCATTTTGAATATGGAAGTGATTGGCCCAACCTGTTCCCGAAATACCAGGAATGCATGAAAGCATGGAGTGAAATTCTTCTTCTGAAACAATCACATTTTCGCTGTTTACAAACGTGATATCCCAATCGTATGGGTTTACATTAGTAGGGGTGGAAGAAATTGCCCCAACAGGAATACAAAGCGTTAAGACAATTAAAATGACACACACCACAAATGAAGCAAATCTCTTCATAATAAATTTCTTCCTTTCTTTTCTATTATAATAAAATTTGGTTAGAACCCTCGGCGGCCAGCCGGGGGGTTCGTCCGTCTCGTGCCAAAGCTACAATGAGAGGAGCAGCTGGCTGACCATCCCTTTCTTGGACTATCAAGTCCGAAAAAAGATTTAACCGTCGAACCCTAACGAAAAAACGTCAGTTTGGCAGTTATACGTTATAGAAACAAAATTGCAATTCTCTAGTTCCTCGCACAGATTTTTCCTTGCCCCTTCGCTAAACCCAATGTTTAAATAGATGACCATCAAATCTTGAGAGGACAGGGTCACCTCTTTTGTCGGGATTGTGTGTAAAAGTGCAAACCGTGGGCACTGTTTCAACTCTATCGAAGAAAGACCAAGTAATCTTTCAAAGCATTCCCTTGGCAGCACTATCTTCTCCTCAACATCATAGTTCAGCGGCTCTGGGGAATATGCCCCATAGTTTTTAAATTCAAACAAAATACCAGACAGGATTATTGCAAGAGCTAAAAGGATAGCATAGCAAGTAGACCTCTTGCATTTTCTTTCTTTCACTCTCTACCTCCTTATCAAATTCTTATCTCTTTGGACGTATTATAAATCCTCCTTTACCCTTCGCAATTCATTTGAATCACCCCCATTAAATATATTGCCTCAAAAATAGGAAATATTTTGCGTTCATTAAAAAAGTTTCAATCTGATTCGGGTGTGGCTGCCCACCCTGGTGTTGGCGGAAATTATGGCGTTTGCTGTTTAGGATGCGTTTCAGCTCTCTTGGGCCGCTATGACGCTGCTCACGACTTAATGCGGGGCAAAAAATACCAAGAGGCCGACGACGCATTCAGTAGCTTGGGAAATTATAAGGACGGCCCGCTTCAACTGCGGCAGGCGAATTACTGGGGGCGGTTTGAAAGCGCAAGCGATATGCTCGCCGCTGGAAAACTGGATGCGGCAAAAGAGGTATTCAGGTCATTGGCCAACTCAGAGAATTTTAGTGGGAGGCAGGAGGCCCTCGAAGAGCTGGGTAGGATAGACAAATTACAGACCGATGTGGATAAAAATAAATCCAATTATGAGGAATTAACCCGATTAAACTTCTGGCCGTGTATGGGAAGCCAATAGGAGAACGCCTTTATCCACATGAGCCATTAAATACCGCAAAAGAGCTGCGTGGAAAAATCTTCATTGGCCTGATGAAATTGCGTGCATGATTTCACTTGTAAATGTATCATAGTTTTGGAGGATTTCCGGGCCATAGGCGTGTCGGCCCAACACCGCCTATGAACCCCTCCCCTGCTCCACTTATCCCGGGGCTGCCTCTCCCAATAGTATCTAGACTGCAAGGCAACCCGCCCTGCCCAGCCCGCATTCTTCCTCGCCAACTCCCCCTTTTTGAATAACGTGTATCCACTCCCCCATCCAATTTCTACAACAACGAATGTTTCTGATTGATGTGCCTTCCTGCTCCCCCCTCAGTTCTTGCAGAGAAGGGTCATCTTTTTAAGCTTCTAATACTGTGAAATATTTTGGTAAGCTGGAGGTTAGACAATGCCAAAATCGCTGCCCTACTTGAAAAGGGCCTAGCGGTCGTTCAGGCTGTGAAATAGCCATACGATAACCAAAGGGCCCAGAGGATGTTCCTCTGGGCCTTCTTCATGGTCTGCGTTGTCGTCTCTAGTGGCAAAGCCCATTTAAGGGTGCTGCGGCTGCTGGGTGCCCTGTTTTCGCAGCATATATTAGGAAAGATGATTTAGTCCCCATTTCCCCTTGCCTTCCTGGCAAGGGGAGCCTCTTTTTTAGCAGAAGAGAAGCCCCTGATTCTTGAAAACAGACAGATTCATGGTAAAATGGTCAAAAGGAAACTATTCCCGTCTGGTAGTTAAGCCCGAGTATCCCTACCAATAGACAATGAGCAAATGTACGGGGCATAGACCTGTTTGGCACCTTTGGAACATCTGATTTCCTTATGTCCGCTGCCTTTGATTTGGCATGAGAACTCTGCTTAATCAAGGGGCTGTTTGAGGAATTGAACGATATAACATCCGGGATGAAGGCCGGGAGGAAGGCAGGACAGAGGGTATCCAAGTATAGTCTTGCCATTGGGATATTGGGCTACCCCCCCTGCCGCAGCAGCGCTCATAGAGAGGAAGTCTTTGAATGGGTGGGAATCACTATTTTTTAACTAATCTTCTTTCCCCAGAAGAGACCAATATCATATGCGGGATGCCCCATTGTTGAGGAAATCAATACGGAGATGTCGGACTTGATATTGGACTTCTTCGCCAAAAATCCGAGTCTGAACATTACTGCTAGGAAAAACTTTCAAGTTGTGTTTTAATAAAAGCAATATTGGCCCCCCAATCATCATCTCTGCGACATATTTTCTTAGGAAGCCCCGAGAAGTCTCAAGACTTCTCGGGGGCTATTCTATGCTGCGCCTTCTGTTTTGTAAGGGAGCATCCTAATTCTGGACATTTTGAACTGGGGTGGACAGTCTCCTATTCCAGATTTTTAGGACGATGGGCCATCGGGAGGCAAAGGGAAAAAATAGCGGGAATAGCGGCCCACCGTGGGTCAACTAAAAATCGGTTGGGGTGAAGCGATTTGACAATCGATATTGAGAGGCTTTTAGACATGCTACCCCAGATTGTAATGCTTTTTCTTCCGGGGTGGATATTCGTATGGGTATATCGGTTTATTTCCAGGCGACCATAAAAAACTTCGTTTTCTATTGAGATTATTGTCACAAGCTACGTGTTATCTTTGGCTATTCCATCACTTCTTTCTCCCATTGATAAGGTTTTTGGGTCCTCCCTAAAGTCATCTCCTACTGCACTGCTATTCGTAGCTTTGATGTTGGGCACCTTTTTGGGCTACCTGCGGAGGCTGCCAAAAGCTGAAAAATTATCGGAAGCATATTAGGGGTCAGGCTTGAGGAGCTTGGAAAGCGGATACAGTACCCTTTGTCTCCCCGGCAAGGGGACTTTTCTTTGTACAAAGGAAGAATATGGGCGCCAGTTTCAGGTCAAAATCTGTCTGACCGACCTGCTTATATAGATAAGCGGTGAGGAGTTGACACAAATGCTGAACCTTACTGGGGCTCATCTCTGTACCTGATGACTTATGCACAATCAAACTCCCCCTACTTTACGTTATTCACATAGTGGATATTAAGGCAGGAATGGTGGAACCGCGGCGATTACTGAAACACGCAAGCCCATAGAATAGTGGCAGATACCAAAACAACTAAGTCAAACTTATTGCCGCATGCCATTGTAGGTTATCCACTCCGGGTAAGCTCCCCGACACCCCATCTCGATAAGCAGCATATCCTCCTAACCCAAGCTCCATTGCCTGCGGAACCGAGGTTTGCGCTTCGAGCGTAGCAACTACATCGACCGCCTTCTCAGAGTCAATGCCTTTCAGTATATTCAGTGTGACGATTCGAATTCCTTCATTCATTTTTTGTCCAAAACATCCCCTGATATATAAGTATCCCATCAAATTTCTGTAACAAGGCTGTAGTCACTTCAGGAAGAGGAATGGGAAGCAGGCATAAAGTCTCCTCCCATTGATGTTTCATTTAATCCAATGGCAAGTTGCAAAAATTGCCTTCGCCTCTTGCCTCCATTGACAAGAGGATTCCTTTTGGCAAAAGAAGAATGCTGGAGGCTCCGGGCCCGACACCGCCTATGAGCCTTCCCTACTGCTCTGTCCACCTTTCCAGGAGGACCCTGCCCAGCAGTATCGAGTCGCAAGCGGCTCCGTGTCGCCCCAATCCCGCTTTTCTTCTTTTGTCAAACCCTTTTCATATGATGTGCATCAGTTTTCCCGACCAATTTCGGTAACAAAAATGTAGTCACTTCAAGAAGAGAAATGGGGAGCGGCCATAAAGCCTCTCCCCATTGAAGTTTATTTCTGGCTTACTGCTTTTGGGAACAGCCGATTTTGAATAAAGAGCGGAGAGCCGTCCGAGGTTGCTCCACCTATTGAGTTACTTTACCAAATAAATATCAGCTAATCCAAAGCTTGTCCCAAGTGCCCTTAGCTCGATGGTTACAGTAGAGGTGTTGTGAATGGGAATACTATATTCCTCTTTGGGCGTCCCATCAGTCAATTCTATTGCCTTTGCCTCCACAGTCTTTCCATTTTCTAAATAGGAAATCTTCACTTCGCCGCTTCCTGTTCCGGTGTTGTCTACATGCCCTAGTATAAAGTCTATTCGGGAATAACTCTTATCACATGCTATGCGTACTGTATCAAAAACATACGCCTTTGCCACAATACCGCTTGAATAGTCCTTGTTCTCCATGGGAAAATGAGAGTTTTCATCATAAATATCAAGGGCCAATCCATCATAGAGCAACCCAGCAGAAACGGCATTTACCCTTGCTGGTATATCACTTCCATAGTAGATTGTTCCGTCCTGATATCGGATTGGCTCACTCAGAAAAGAATTCAACAAACTTTCTGAATAGAATGCGGCTCCGTCAATAGTTGCCATACAGTCTATCCAAGAAGAGTCGACATCTTCCCCTAGGATGTTCAGCTTCGGCTCACTTAGAACTGCCATTTTTTGTGCTTTAATTTTTTCCAGTTCCTCTTGCTGATTCACATAGTCTGTTTGGAGCTCTGAAAACTCGGTAGACACCTCGGTTAGCTTGGCTATCAATTCGTCTTGCGAACATTTAGAGATTGTCTCCTCGTCCTCCCCTATGGATATCAGGAACTGCTGTAAGGAAAATTGTAGCTCCTTTTCGCCTCCTTTGTTATGGCGCAATGTCTGAGCAATCATCTCTATTTGTTCCTGTGGATTGGTCAATGACAAGATATCTTCGTCAACCAAGCCCTGCGATACCATTGCGACCTGGATATAATCAGAAATTCCGTCATATGTAATAACATCGTGAACAAGGTATAAATGGCCAGCTGAGGTAAACATACCTGCAAGGACTGTAAAAAATACTCCCGCAATTGCTCCAGCAACTGCAGCAAATGTTGGATTTTTAGTTCTTTCTCTCCACCACCCAGTCCTCTCTCGGTTCCTATTTTCATGCATACTTGTTTCCTCCTTACTGTTATTTATTCCAGCAGGACTACTATACCATACCTTCTCATTTTTGTCGAATATTTTCCGAAGCGTCGATGCCTTTGCCGCAAGAATTCCATACTTCGTGGGAACTTATCAGCAGCGAATGGGTTGACTCTGAAAACTATGACTTCAGTGTTCATTTCCTATAAGCGGCCCTTCTTCGAAATTTTTCCCCCAAAAAAGAAATTGATGCAAGGGTTGTCGGAAAGGGCAGCCTGGACGAAATCGGTGTTTCCAGCATTGCCATTTACGAATCGTCGAATGGAAGAAACTACGCGCATTATGGCACATTCTATTCCAGCGATTATCCCTCCATGATGGGTTCAGGCTCATTTTATGACCAGAAAGCGTTTGAGTTTACAGGAACTATAGGGAATACCTATAAAGCCACTGTTTACTGCCATGGAGCTGATGACTCGGGAAGTGATTCGAAGCCTTATTATACGAGTCCGGTTACTGCAAGACGTTCTTCTATGCTATCTCCTTTTATGTATGTCCTAGATGCAAGATTATAATGGAACGGGAATTTATGTGTTTTTGTGACCGGTGTGGGCAATGCCTGGATTGGTCTGCCAACCGGCATGCTCGGATAATTTACCCAAGCGGAAACAGAAACGGTTAGGACAGTGGAGGTGGTATAGGCTCTCCCTGTGCAAGATTTCGGAGTCTCCGTTGTCCGATATAGCAAAAAGACAAAAGCCCTGGTACTCAACCAGGGCTTTTGCTTCCATAATCAAGGGCTAAGTAGTAAGCAGCGGGAAAGTTTCTATCAATCATTTTCTGCTACAGCCTCTATAGCTCGGCGAATTTCCTCTCCTGCTGCCAAAATGCCATTGTCAAACCGTATGTAAAGTATTCCCCTAATGTCAGAAGGCAACTCCACGTCATCTCGAAGAAGCAAAATCGTTCGCCCACTGCGCCGACCTAATCTTCCCAGAAAGTACCCGAGTTCAAAAACCACGTTCTGGCGCGCGCGGAGCCGACCATCCCCTTGTGCATCATCTGGCGTCATGAGAACAAAGGCCAAAGATGCCTGTGCGGCCTCTTCTTCAAATGCCTCTATAACAGTCCGGCTTTTCCCCGCCACACTGGATAATACTGTAGGTTCTGTAAACTTCAGTGTATTTTGCAAATAATCCTTCAGCTCATATACGGCCTTTTCATCATGACCATACAACCTTTTGTAAATGATACTATTTCTCCATAAGAAATTTCTATTATATTATTACAGCTGTGAGCAATTTCCTTGTCATGAGTTGCAAGAATAACCGTGGTACCAAGTTCCCTTAAAATTTTTAGAACATTTCTTGCACCTTCCTGGTCCAAAGAGCCCGTAGGTTCATCAGCTAAAATTAACTTGGGATTGCAGATTAAAGCTCTTGCTATTGCTACCTTTTGTCGCTCTCCACCGGACATTTGATGAGGAAAGTTGTCAAGGAGGTCATAAATTTCAAGCTGTTTTGCTAATTCCACAATAGAAGCATATTTGGATTTTCGATTTCGATATCCCCGAACGGGCAATTCTATATTTTGATATGCAGTCATATTTCCTACAAGAGCAACATTTTGAACCACAACTCCGATATTTTCAGAACGAAATTTATACAGCTCCTTACAATTATTTTAATAATCACCACAATACTATTAGCATTATCATTGTCGTTATCTTGTGCTTCTCCATGGGCACCACTATCTTTGCAGCGGAGAATGTTTCGTTACATTCAGGGCAAGCAGCTTCAGTGGCCAACACTCCATGATATCATGAGAACTTTGTTTAGCCAGGAAGTTGTTTGGGAAATCGAGCGGCACAACATCCGTCAAAAAGGCCGTCAGGAGGGCGTAGAGGCTGGTATCGTTGTACTGGTAAACGAGCTGCAGAAGTACGTGAGCGACCCTGTCGCCGTCGCTAAGTCTTTAATGAATCGCTTCGGGCTGCCTGAGGAAGACGCAATGAAAAAGGTTCAGCAATACTGGAAAGACTAATATGACCGCCCCTTTGCCCTTCTGGCAAGAGGGCTGCTTTTTGAGCACAAGAGAATTGTCGTGTGGCGAAGGAAATTGTTCCCGATGCCCGACATAGCCCTCAAACAAATTTCTACTTCTTTGCAAAGAATGGAGTGTATGGGGATGTGCGGCTGGCAATAGAGATGGGTCGGATATCAGGAGTGGAATATCTTTCGCCTGATACAAACTGCCGCTATCCTGAAATCATGAAATCATGAATAGAAATTACGCTAGACACTTCCTTTCCTGCATGGTATACTAAATTTCAGAAAATGTTCCTCCATAATCAAAAGACGGGTATTGTTTTTGAAAGATTCTGGAGCATATTCTCGCAATGGGATATTGGACTAATCCCCTGGCCGCAGCAGCGTTCATAGAGAGGAAGTCTTTGAATGGGTGGGAATCACTATTTTTTAACTAATCTTCTTTCCCCAGAAGAGACCAAAATCATCACCTGTATTGTTAAATATATTGAGAAGGGAGAGCGCAGGGTACCACTTCAGCAACTTGCAAACGAGAATTTCGTTTCCACAACATTCATCGTTAAGATGTGCAAGCGTTTGGGATATGAGGGATATAGCGAGCTTTACTATCACCTTTCCCAGAGAGTGTCCGTAGGGCAAAGCAATAGAGAACAAGCGGAGCTGCAAGGCTTGATTGATAACTATGACAGCGAAAAAGGCAAGCTGTTTTGTGAGCTTTTGACACAGTTTCAGGACGGGAAGGTATTTGCAGATGGTAAGGGGTTCTCAGACCTTGTCGCAAACTACATAACCCAAAGGCTTGCGGTTTTTGGGTTTATGGCGTTTAATCAGCTCCATTTTTATGACTTTATGATTTTTCATGAACAAAACAAGGAAATAACAACCAATATTGAGGCATCCCTTATGATAGCAATTTCTCAAAGCGGGGAGACTGAGCCCATCATCAATGACGTTCGCATGGCAAAAAGCAAGGATTTTAAGGTGATATCGTTCACAAAGCGGGCAAATTCTACTCTTGGTACGCTTTCTGATTTGACATTCACGGTTGAAGAATCGAAGCAGACGTTGGTTGGGGGAATCCCGAACCCGTTTTTTGGCCGCGTCATTTTGGCCTTTGAGGAACTCATGGGATATTACTTCGAGCATAAAAGAACTTAGTCCCCTATTTTCCAAAAAGTTACAAAGTAACAAAAGAAGAAAAACATTTCGATAGGCAGTATGCTATACTTATTCCAGTGGTATAGCATGCTGCTTATTTAACTGCATGTGAGCCACATCGAGGCATAGTCAGACCGAGTATGAAAGGAGCAATTATGAAAAGAAGAATCGCGACAGTATTAAGCTGTATGATGGTCCTCGTCTTCATACTGCAGGCGGTGCCGGTGACCGCCAGGGCCGAGTCCTATGTAGACCCCGCCCCGGTAATTCAGCCGACAAACGCCAACGGACAAAGCATCCTGTTCGACAACACTCACGGTCAGACGGCAGGCGCTGCCGATTGGGTAATCGACGGAGGCTTTTCCGACTACGCAAACGCCCTGGCCAACAATGGCTATGTGGTCACGGAGCTTCGGAAAGGGACCCCCATCGAATACTCAGACCTAGCAAGCTACGATGTCTTCGTCATTCCCGAGGCCAATATCCCCTACAAAACCACGGAGCAGGCGGCTATTCTCCAGTATGTCCAAAATGGAGGCAGTGTGTTTTTTGTGGCGGACCATTACAACGCGGACCGGAATAAAAATCGCTGGGATGCATCTGAGGTGTTTAACGGGTACCGCCGCGGTGCGTATGCCGACCCCACTGCGGGCATGAGCGCGGAGGAAGCCAGCTCGGAGGCAATGAGCGGCGTCGAGAGCAGCGACTGGCTGGCCGACAATTTCGGTGTCCGGTTCAGGTACAATGCGCTGGGCGACATTAACGCCAACATGATTGTCAGCCCGGACGAATGCTTCGGTATCACCAATAATGTCTCTTCCGTCGCAATGCATGCAGGCTCCACGGTTGCGATTATCGACCCCACAATTGCGAAGGGCATTGTCTATCTCCCCTCCGGCCTGACCTCCAGCGACCGATGGTCAAACGCAGTCGATGACGGAGTATACAATGGTGGCGGCATTGAGGAAGGTGCGTACGTCGCGATTGCGAAGGTTGGTGCGGGCAAGGCCGCGTTTATTGGTGACTCCTCTGCTGTTGAAGATGCCTCCCCAAAATACCGCCGAGAGGAAACCGGAGGAACCAAGAAGACTTATGACGGATTTTCCGAGGTGGATGACGCCATCCTCTTGACCCAGTTGACAGACTGGCTTGCTGAACAGGAAAGCTATACGAGCTTCTCCAGCCAAGGCATCACGTTGGATAGCCCCACAGAGCTGCACTCTTATGAGACTCCGAGTCTCTCCACGGAACCCCAGGCAGAGCCTTGGGCTGCTCCTGCGAACGGTTATAAGTGGTATGATGCCAGCACGTTCAAATCCGGTTCTTATGGATACACTGGCGGTGGTGGCGGCGGTCCCACCGAGTATGATACGTATACCATCGGTGCCCCCTCCCAGATTGTATCTGGCCAGGAAATGCCTTTGACCATCTACTTCTCCGGGCTTACCGCAAACACGACCTACTCCGGGTTCAAGGTTGGGGCCTACCTGGATGGCGGCACGCAAATCGGCAAGTTTGCGGAGATGGGCGAACCCCTTCCGAGCAGCTATGGCTACAGCGCCGAGTTTTCCATTACAACGGACAGTAACGGAACCGCTTCTAAGACAATGGTATTCTTCCTGGATGAAAGCGTGACGGGGCCGTTTACTATGCGGCTCAAGCAGGGCAGCAAGAACCTTGTTACAAATTCCTATACTGCCTCCGCGAATATTCCCGTTACGGGCGTCACTTATTCGGCGTTTCTGCCTGAAAAGGTCCGCCCCGGGGAAGACACGGCAGTCATGCTGCAAATCAGCGGCCTCGGCGCCAACGAGACGGTTTCCAATCTTAAAGTCGGAAGCTATCTGACCGGAGGAACCCAGATTGCTCTGTTCTCCATTGATGGGACGACCTGGAGCACCACATACGGCTACTCTCCTGTCTTTACTATGACGGCCGACGAGAATGGTGTCGCGACCCAAACGGTTCTTATGCGGATAGATGAGAGCGTCACGGACTCTACGGCAAACTTCCGCATCAAAAACGG
Organism: Oscillospiraceae bacterium; assembly: GCA_910575815.1. Classification (GTDB taxonomy): domain Bacteria; phylum Bacillota; class Clostridia; order Oscillospirales; family Oscillospiraceae; genus Oscillibacter. The sequence goes on along the minus strand of CAJTFN010000015.1, from coordinate 87,159 downwards.
CTCCGCAAACAAGCTTACGCAGGTATACTCTCTTGGATAACATCTGAATCAAAACAAATTTAGGAGGATTAACATGAAAAAAGCATTTACGCTCTTGCTTGCACTCGTTTTGTGCCTGGGACTGCTTGCCAGCTGCGGCGGCAATAAGGACCAGGGCAGCGGCGATGGTGGTCAGCAAACGCCGGATGCCTCCCCGACTGAATCTGGGCCCAAGCAGGTTGAGAAACTCAACGTATATTTTGTGCCCTCTCGTGAGCCCAGCGAAATCGTCACCGCAACAGAGCCTCTCAAGGCTTTGCTGAAGGACGAGATGCTGAAAGAGGGCTATGATATAGGAGAAATTGTCATTACTGTCGGAACCACCTACGAGGCTGTAGGCGAGGCTCTGAGCGCGGGTACCGCGGATGTCGGTCTAATCCCCGGCGGAACCTACGTTCTGTATGACGATGGCTGCGACGTCATCTTGACAGCAACCCGTGACGGCCTGAGCAAAGACTTTGACGACGCCAAGGATTGGAACGACGGCACTCCTACGGAGGCATCCGATAAGCAGGCGGTTTCTTATCGTGCGCTGCTTATTGCGGGTCCCTCTGACAAGGGCCAGGCGCTGGTTGCCAAGGTTAATGCTGGCGAAGAGCTGACGTGGGACGAGTTGAACGGCGCGAATTGGAGCGTTATGGGCTCCTCCTCCCCTGCCGGATACATTTACCCTGCCCTCTGGCTGCAGGACCGCTATGAGAAAGGAATCACCGACCTGAGCAATGCCGTGCAGTCTGACTCTTACGGAAGTGCGTTTGCACGTTTGGCGTCGGGTCAGGTGGATGTGCTGGTGACCTACGCGGATGCCCGCCGCGACTATGAGGAGCGGTGGAATACTGAATTTAGCCGTGAGGGCTCCATTTGGGAGGAAACAGGCCTCATTGGAGTTACAGCTCCTATCTACAACGACACTGTTTCTGTGAGCAAAACGTCTCCGATTATGGACGCTGAGATGATTGCGGCCCTCCAGAATGCCTTTATCAACATCGGCAATACGGATGAAGGTAAGGAAGTTATTGCGATTTACAGCCATAATGGCTATCAGAAGGCGCAGTCTTCCGATTATGATAACGAAAGAGCTGCCCAGAAGCTTATTCAGGAGCTGTCTGCCGCCGGCTAATCATTAACCCACCTTATGGAGGAGAGGATATCCACGAATGCGCAATATTCTTGCGCCACAGGGGACGTCCTCTCCTTCGTGGTATACTTGTGGAAAAGAGGGAAAGCCAATGATTGTATTTGACCATGTTTCAAAAGTCTATCCGAACGGGACCGTTGGGTTAAAGGACGTAAATTTGACCATACAGGATGGCGAGTTTGTTGCCATCATCGGACGTTCTGGCGCCGGGAAATCTACACTTCTTCGCTCTGTAAATCGAATGCACGACGTCACGGATGGGACACTGACGGTTGAAGGCGTCAACGTCAGCAGTCTCAAAGGAAAAGAATTACGGCGTTTTCGCCGCGGCATCGGCATGGTGTTTCAGTCTTTTAACTTGGTATCCAGAACAACCGTCATTCGCAATGTGCTTGCCGCACGGGTGCCGGAGATGCCGTTTTGGAGGGTCTTGCTTGGTGCGTTTCGCAAGGAGGATAAAATTACGGCACTGGAGTCTCTGGACAAAGTTGGGATTCTGGATAAAGCCTATATTCGGGCAGACCAGCTTTCTGGAGGGCAGCAGCAGAGAGTTGCCTTGGCCCGCACACTGGCGCAGAACCCAAAAATCATATTGGCAGACGAACCTGTGGCCGCGTTAGACCCCGTGACCGCAAAGCAGGTCATGGAGGATTTTGTGCGAGTAAATAAGGAGATGGGCATCTCCATTCTCTTGAATATTCACCATGTAGAGCTTGCCATAGAATACGCGGACCGGATTATCGGTATTCATGCCGGGCAGATTGTTTATGATGGCCCGTCCAAAGAGGTCAACCAGGACGTTTTGGATGCCATTTACAAGGAGGCTGTTCCGCAGGGCAAGCAGACATGAGCTTTTATGACCGCATTTTTAAGCCACGCCGTCATACGCTTTCCAACGGGAAAGTCGTTGAGGAAAGGTTCACTCGCCTTCCCCTGATTATGCTAATCATTTTGGTTTGTACCGCAATTTCTGTTCGCATCACCGGCTTCAGCTTTTCTGTTTTGTTCTCGGGCGGACGGCGTTTTTTTGACATCCTGTTCGATATGTTCCCCCCTAACACGTCATATCTCCCAAAAATTTGGACTCCCCTGCTTGATACTATCAAAATGTCACTTCTGGGGTCGTTTATTGGCGCCGTTTTATCAATCCCCTTTGCTGTACTGGCTGCCAGTAACATCGTATCCAACCGGGCCCTTGTGTTTGTGGTTCGCCTGTTCCTCAGCTTAGTCCGAACGCTCCCCACCCTGGTTTGTGCCCTTATCGCTACCTATATTTTTGGTCTTGGGACCATGGCGGGTACTTGCGCAATCGCTGTCTTTACATTTGCGTACGTGGGAAAGCAGTTGTTTGAGATTATCGAGACCGTAGATATGGGGCCCTTTGAGGCGATGGAAGCTCTGGGCGCAACACGGCTTCAGGCCTTTATCGCGTCGGTATTTCCGCAAGTCCTGCCCTCCTATTTGTCCGTCTCTCTCTTTTGTTTGGAGGGAAATGTTCGCTATGCATCCATTTTGGGATACGTGGGAGCAGGTGGTTTAGGGCTGATAATGAATGAAAAAATCGGCTGGAGAGAGTACAGCAGCGTCGGGATGATTCTGATTGTTTTGTTTGTGACCGTAATCGCCATTGAAGGGCTCAGCCATGCGGTTCGCAAACGCCTGACCTGACAGGAGGTGTTAAAATGGAGAAAACTATTGCTGCTGCATATAAAGACGCACCAAAAACATGGATTTATAAGCTGCTTCTGGTTTTTATTGTGGCAGCTATGCTGGCCTGGTCCAGCTCAACAATTGTCATCAATGACACGACTGGAAGCGGCGCAGGCGTAGCAAAGAATATCCTCTTAGGAATCTTTCATCCAGATACAAAGCTCCTCTTTAATTTCACCAACTCCGGAGTGCTGTATCTGCTGTTAGAAACGCTATGTATCGCTTTTTTGGGCACAATTGTTGGCGCGGTCATTTCTGTTCCGCTTTCCTTCATATCCGCCTCCAATCTGATGCCTCGCCCCATCGCGGTAGCCGGACGCCTAGCCATTGCCGCAATCCGCACGGTGCCGGCGTTTATTTATGGATTGATGTTTATTCGCGTTACTGGACCCGGGCCATTTGCCGGATTACTTACAATGTCTCTTTGCTCGATTGGCATGGTATCAAAAATGTTTATTGAGAGCATTGAGGACCTGGATAAAAGAATCCTGGAATCCCTGGATGCCGCCGGCTGCACAACTTTTCAGAAAATCCGGTATGGAATCTTGCCGCAGTTGTTCCCTGACTTCATGTCTACACTGATATACCGCTTTGATATGAACCTCCGGGACGCGACGGTCTTGGGTCTCGTTGGTGCGGGCGGAATCGGCGCTCCTCTGATTTTTGCCATGAGCTCCTACCGCTGGAATGAGGTTGGGGCAATTCTCCTTGGTCTGATTATCCTGGTCATGATTATTGAGTGGATTTCGTCCAAAATTCGCACGAAACTCACAAGGGGGTAAAACATGGAAGAAAAGACTTTGAAAATCTATTTTACCTCCGACCTGCACGGCTACATCTTTCCCACGGACTATCGTGACTCCGAGGAACGCGATATAGGCCTTTTTAAGTGCGCTAATCAGTTCTGTAAAGATGGAAATACCCTGGTTATTGATGGCGGGGATATTTTGCAGGGCTCACCATTGGGTGCCTTTTGCCATGACTCTATTGGGGAGGCCAGCCAATTTGCCCAAATTATGAATTGCTGCGGTTATGACTACGTGACATTAGGTAATCACGATTTCAACTTTGGTATGGACTATCTTGACTCGTATCTAAACACGCTCAAGGCAAGATGTGTTTGCCAAAACGCGGTCTATGAGGATGGTGCTGTTCGTTTTCCACAGCGCATTCATGTACTTGAGAATGGGCTGCGGATTGGGATTGTGGGCATCGTAACCGACTATGTGAATGTATGGGAAAAGCCAGAGCATTTATCTGGGCTCAAGATATTGAACCCATTTGATTCAGCCAGGGAAGCGCTACAAGACCTAAAGGGCCGTGTTGACCTTACGGTCTGCGTCTATCATGGCGGGTTCGAACGTGACCTGAATACTGGCCGAATTCTTTCAAAGACGGCGGAGAACATCGCTTACCGGCTCTGTCAGGAGTTAGAGTTTGATATTCTGTTGACAGGACATCAACATATGTCAATTGCCGGCCGAATGGTCTCTGGAACTTATACTGTTCAATCTCCGGACTGCGGCAGGAGCTTTGTCTCCATAAATGTTTCTATATCAGACGGCCAAGTAAAATATGACAGTCAGATACTTGATGCTGGCGGGAATTGCAGCTCGGACCTGTTAAATCGGTTCGACTCAATGGAACGAGGTGCCCAGGGCTGGCTTGACGTCGTTGTTGGACATCTAAACCAGCCACTACTCCCTTCTCCTCCCTTGATTATGGCAGCGGAAGGCAGCGAAATTGCAGACTTCTTCAATGAAGTACAACTTGCTTCATCTGGTGCCGAGCTCTCAGCCACAAGCCTTGCCAATGAAACCTGGGGACTGCCCCAGATGGTAAAGAGGCGAGATGTTTTGATAGCATACCCCTATACAAACACCCTCACGGTTCTCAGAGTGACGGGGAAGGTTCTTCGAGAGGCCATGGAACGCAGCGCCGAATATTTTGACTTGGACGACGAGGGGCATATATGCGTCTCTGAGTCTTTTTTGAAACCCAAGGTTGAGCACTATAACTATGACTATTTCTCTGGTGTAACCTATGTTATAGACATTTCCAAACCTCACGGAAACCGCATTACGGCCCTGCTGTACAAGGGTGCCGCTGTGCTTGATGATGATGAATTTACGATTTGCCTTAATAGTTACCGTGCTAGTGGCACGGGAGGGTATCCATCATATGCGGGATGCCCCGTTGTTGAGGAAATCAATATGGAGATGTCGGACTTGATATTGGACTTCTTCGCCAAAAATCCGAGTCTGAACATTACTGCCAGGAAAAACTTTCAAGTTGTGTTTTGATAAAAGCAATATTGGTCCCCCAATCATCATCTCTGCGACATATTTTCTTGGGAAGCCCCGAGAGGTCTCAAGACTTCTCGGGGGCTATTCTCTGCTACGCCTTCTGTTTTGTAAGGATGCATATTCTGTCTTATCCTCAAGTCTGTTTCTCCTGCCGAATTATCTTTCTCCCGTGTCTCTTTTTTACCAGGACATGATGAATGGCCAAGCTCCTTGTTTTACATCGCCCTTTGTGTTACAATCAAGGTAGGATATAATGCTTATGTTCAAAGTGAAACTCTCATAATTTTTTCCTGTTAACACAGTATATTGCCTAAAATATAACGATAAGGAGGCGGTAGAAATGTCATATGGTGGCAGGAATCCGAAAAGGAAGCATGAATACACAACTGGACCCCAACCCAGGCGAAAGCGTGCTCCAAGGGGTGAAGAGACTGTTATCGCACTTACCCCATTACCATCGGGGCTCCTGATTAAAGAGTTCACCAAGCAAAATAGGCTCGTCCGGGCTGCATTTCAGCCCCTCTCCGGCGAGCTTGTCCCGATTAGCGACCCGGATGCTTTACCGGAAATAAAAAATGTAAGGCCTGGGTGGGAAAAGCGGTCTGCAGGCTTCCACCCGTACCAACACTGGTTCAAGCCGAGTAGCCTTGCACGCTACAAAAAAGGACGCACCAAGTCCTTTGCTGGGAAAGTGAAAAGAAGCCGCATAATCACGTCAAACAAAACACTATCAAAAACCCTACAGGTAAATGGAGTTCTCTACCCTATTGCGGGCCTTGAAAAGGTTTATCGCTTTTCTAAAATACGGTCCTTTTTTGCAGAGCATAGAGAGTCTACTGTCTTTTCCAGTTCAAGTGAAGTATACAAACAGATAATCCCAATTCTGGACATTTTGAACTGGGGTGGACAGTCTCCTATTCCAGATTTTGAGGACGATGGGCCATCGGGAGGCAAAGGGAAGAAATATCGGGAATAGCGGCCCAACGTGGGTCAACTAAAAATCGGTTGGGGTGAAGCGATTTGACAATCGATATTGAGAGGCTTTTAGACATGCTGCCCCAGATTGTAATGCTTTTTCTTCCGGGGTGGATATTCGTATGGGTATATCGGTTTATTTCCAGGCGACCATATAAAAAAATTTCGTTTTCTATTGAGATTATTGTCACAAGCTACGTGTTATCTTTGATTATTCCATCACTTCTTTCTCCCATTGATAAGGTTCTTGGGTCCTCCCTAAAGTCATCCCCTACTGCACTGCTATTCGTAACTTTGATGTTGGGCACCTTTTTGGGCTACCTGCGGGGGCTTCCAAAAGCTGAAAAAATTATCGGAAGCATATTAGGGGTCAGGCTTGAGGAGTCTATATGGGAGGGAATCACGGATATAGAGCGAGGCTGCTACATACAGGTCTTTCTCAATTGTGAAAAAATTACATATAGAGGTATATTTCGAAGGTTTTTCAAGGATGGAAGCGATACCTGGATTGAACTACAAGCATACACCGCATGGACCATCTCGGAACTGCCACGTTCCAAGGAAAATCATGATAGCCCTTTGTACTCCTATAAAAACCGACCGGAGAATATAGTTGCCATAAAAACGAAGGAAATTAACCGTATTGAAATACAGTATTCCAAACAATCAAACAAGATTTGACGCTATTCGCATCTAATTCCAAAGGCATTTTAGCACATATAGCAACAAATAAAGCATAAGGAGGTTGTATTTATGGATGCCGGGTTTTTTCTTTCCATAGCTTCTGGAGCTGCTTGGGATTTTATAAAGAAGGGAGCATCGCTAACAAAAGACGCTCTCAGAAAAAAACTCTCAAAATGGCTTGCAGATGATGTTATCTCAGAAATATACGCTTCTATTGAAAAGGCTCCTCCCTTTTGTCTTGACTCAAAAGAAAAGGTAGAAGCATATCTTAGAATGAACTCAGATTTGATTTCCCGCCTTGACCATACTGCGGGGGAAGTAAACACATGCAACACAATCTACCAGGATGCACATGATGTTTCCGGGGTCATGGCAGGCGTAATCAATGGTCCCGTAACGCAGTACGCCAATGCAGAAATGCCGCGAGAGGCGGGGAGCGAACCGTTCTCCGTTCTTCAGGACTACCTTCGGTCGAGGGCTGTTCAAGTCGTCAAATCGTATTCAGCCATCCGGGATACCCCGCAAGTAGGCGCCTCTGAAGAGGGGGTGCTGTATGTACAGTCAACATTTGTGCCTCCCGTCAAGGAAGTACCGCCAGCCGCATTTGTCATGACCTTGCTTTCTTATATCCCGCCCGAAAATTGGACGAAGTTCGCATCGCATGGAAAGCAGATGAAATTCGTAATTGAGGTGTCTCAAGGAGTGGAGGCAGTTCAGTTACAAATTAAAGACTCTAAGCAAAAGCAGTTTATTGATATCGCTCTCAATACCCAAAACAACAAGGTTGTTTTCTCCAGAGAATTGACTGACCTTGCACCTTTGGATGCTTGGAAAGACGTTGGGGAAATCTGTTTCACCATCTTTTCTGAAAACTGTTCCGCATGGGGGCAGCCTTTTAGCTGTAAAGTTGCTGACTTCTATTTTATCTAGTAGCTTATGCTGGTATAGCAGGTTAAAGGAGAAACAGAACTATGACCAGACCAGGCGGCGCCCCCCTCTTCCCCAGAAAGACAAACCCAGCGAACGCTATCAAGGACACAATGCGGGCGTTCCTCATGGACAAGGGTCAAAAGGCAAATATTCCAGCACTGAAAAGTGATGTTTATGACTTAATCCAAATGACTACCCAAAAGACGTCGGGACAGAGCAAGCAGTATGTGGCAAAGGGCCATATCAATTGGGAGGAACTGGACATGACGTTGATGAGCATTGTCATACGTCAATCTCCCAAAGCTCCCACTCTCTGTTGAGTGAGGGGTATTTTTCTGCTCAGCTGAAAGGGGTTTTGCATGGCACAACTGGCAAGCATGCGTGTCTTTTCAAGGTATCTGCGCAAAAGAAGAATCCTGGCACGGGATATACTTATGCTCCACCGTCCAGCATGGGCTGCTGTTACGCGTGAGATTTTGCTGGACACCCCCTATCTCGCATGGTATACTTAATCTCAGGAAGAAGGTGTTTTCCATGGACCAGGATGCAAATGTCCTACACGACAGCCAATCACAGGCCTATGACGCAGCCTGCAAGCGCGTATTGTCTGAGAAATCCATCCTGGCCTGGATAATAAAAAGCTGCCTGGATGAATACCGGGACTGCTCCATTCAAGAGATTGCGGAAAAGTACATCGAGAGCCAGCCCCAGGTAGGAGAGGTTCCTGTTCTGCCAGACGCGGTGCCCAGAATCCACGGCTTGGATACGGAGGACAAATCTACTATTGAGGGCACCGTTCTATATGATGTACGCTTTCGGGCCGCAGCCCCATCTGACGGCAAGCCCATCGGCCTCATTATCAACGTTGAAGCTCAGAACAAATACCACACCGGGTATCCCCTGGTCAAGCGTGGCATATACTATTGCAGCCGGATGCTGTCCGCTCAGCATGGAACAGAGTTCATGAATTCCGAATATGGGAAAATCAAGAAGGTCTGCTCCATTTGGATATGCCTGCATCCTCCCAAATACAGAGAAAACACCATCACAAAGTATCGCATAGTTGAGGAAAACCTTGTGGGCGCGGCCCATGAGAATGCGGTGGATTATGATTTGCTGTCCGTGTTTATGGTCTGTGTTGGAGGCCCAGGCAACAAAAATCATACGGGGATTTTACGTTTGTTGGAGGCGTTGTTTTCCGAGTCTCTTCCCCCGGCGGAAAAGAAGAAAATCCTACAAGATGAATTTGACATCAATATGTCACGGGCGTTTGAAACGGAGGTGTCCGAAATGTGTAACTTGAGCCAAGGTGTATGGGAAAAAGGCATGCAAAGTGGCATGGAAAAGGGTATGGAGAAGGGTATGGAGAAGGGTATGGAAAAGGGTATCCAGGCGCTGGTACTCTCTCTCCAAAAATTCCTGAAAGACAAAGCTTTGGTGGCCAAGGAGGTTGCCGAGCAGTTTGGACTGACCCAGGAAGCAGCCGCAAAAAGCGTGCAGCAATACTGGAAGAACTGATGCAGTACCCCCTGTCTCCCTGGCAGGGGGCTTTCTTTTTTGAGCAAAAGAGAACTGTCGCTGGTGAAGGTAATCACTACTGCTTGCGGCGGAAATGTTTCTGGCAAAGTATATTGGGGTAGTCCACAAGACCGAGCGGATTTTGCTCTTCCTGAAATCGCTTCTGACACTTGGATTTATTCCAGATACTAACCCCTGCGGACTTTCCCAGCCTCGGCCTGCATACCGGGGCTGGGGCCTTTGAGGAGGCTTTCCAAAACACACCCAAATGGAGGCTGCTCTAACTATGAAAAGTATGCTGAAAAACTCCTGGGAATTCCCCAGGAGCTTTGCTTTTGGCAAAAGGAAACGCTTGGGTTCTGTGGCACGGCCCGATACCGAATGCTGGAAGAATTGTTTCCCGACCTACTGCATATCATCCCGCAAATCGTTTGAGGGATAATTTCTGGCGGTTTTGAAATATAGGAATTCACAGAGGAAGCCACCTGGTAGAACAATAGGGAGGATAATATGAAAGAAGAAAACAAGCAGCTGAAAGCATACTACCGTTTCCAATTGGAATGGATGGCCAGCCATGGGCATACAATCACGAGTCTTGTTGCTGGATTGAACGCTCTTCGAGAAGATTACCCGAAGGGCGCATCCATCCTGCAGATTTACGATGGATGGGAGAAAAATTGGGGATTTGGTGGAACGAAAGCTATCTGGCCCAGCTTTGAAGAGTTCCTGCGCGCCAGCCCCCAGAAACCGGAAATAGAAAACAGCCCGCTGAGAGCCTACGGCAATTCTGCCCTAGAGCAGGAAAAAAAGCAATGGGATGCATACACCCGTTTCCAACTGCAGTGGATGACAAGCCATGGACATAGTATCCAGGACATGATTATCGGATTGGACATCCTCCGGAAAGATTTTCCGAAGGGCGCATCCATTCTAATGATTTACGAGGCGTGGGAGAAAAATTGGGGATTTAGAGGAGCCATTTGGCCCAGTTTTGAAGAGTTCCTGCGTACCGAGTACAATGAAGCGAGAAGGGAAACTGAGTGAAATTCATTATGATTTGTTGTCCGTGTTTATGGTCTGTGTTGGCAGTCCAGACAGCAAAGACCACGCAGGGGTGCTGCGGTTGCTGAATGCCCTGTTTTCGCAGCATATATTGGGAAAGATGATTTAGTCCCCCTCCCCTTGCCTTCCTGGCAAGGGGAGCCTCTTTTAGTGAAAGGAGCCCCCCTGATTCTTGAAAAACAAACAGCATCATGGTAAAATAGTTAAAAAGTGCATAGATACTCTTCCGAACAAATATCCGGCACATTAAAGGGCAAGCCGTATGTACCGCCGAACCACAATAAGCGGACAGGGTACATTGCGAGAGCAGGTGATGTCCCATGCTATTTTTAGATTCCCTCCCAACCTGGCTAAGCTGGCTCCTCATTATAATTGAAATAATAATAGCCATAGGGTTGCTTTGGGTCTTTTTCAAAGAAAGGGATAAGCATGGAATATGGGGGCAGGTTGGTTCACTACTCGGAATCATTGTTACCGTGATTAGCATGTATCATACGTTGCCAGTTACCAAATATATATTCTCTTTTGCTCCAGTGGAATATCACGGTTCAGGTTACAATGAAGGTTTTTATTACGGGTTCTGGAATGATGGGATGCCGCAGGGATGGGGCCATTTAGAATACAATAATTTCAGTGATGGGGAAACTTATAGCTTAGAGCTTGACGGCCACCAATATCGTGCCATTTATTATGAGGGTGCATTTGACAAAGGATATAGAGTCGGTGAAGGTACAGTATTTTATGAGGGAGGCTACAGGGACGAAGGAACCTTTTATGGAATCTGGTCCGAGGGCAAGAAAGTATTCGAGGGCAAACGCTGGCTGACAAATGATACATATAATGGTTATCGTGAATTAGAGGTGTGGGCAACAGGGCCAATCAATGCGGATGATAAGTGGCTGACGGCTTGGATTAGCCGTTAGACAGGCAGCTGTTATTGGGAGTTAGAGCAGCCAACTCATGCAATTGCCCGATTTAATATTGGGCACGGAAAGTCTCGGTTACTTGTATCCGAGATGAAAGCGCCCGCTATACAAGTTTGAGGGTATATGTATTGAAGTAATCCCCGTTGGCAATATCTATCCATTTTGCGCTAGTTCTTTTTAGTACATGTTCCTTTTTGGATAAACGTAGACAACCGAATAGTTGCCACGATAATCCCATTTCACATCGGGAAGCTTGTTGATATAGGCAATGGGGGCAATCGCGGCATCTATGTAAAGCCCTTCTGGATGATTTCCTGAGAATATGAGGCTCCAGTCAGTAGTTGGTTTCCATGGGATGCGTTTTCGAGTCAAATGTGCTTTCAACTTGCCAATTCCTGTACAATTCAACCAAATCACCTCCTGGCGTTCACAACAGCTACCCCAAAACTTGATATTGCAATTTTATCATATTTATTATGGAATGTCCATTTTTCTCATAATTCCCCTTGAATTCGCAGCCGTTGGTACCTCTCTCCTTCACCCTTGGCGGGGGGCCTTCTTTTTTGAGGAAGAGAATCGCGGCATGGGTACATTGGCGGCTCCGCTGCCCGATACCGACCGCCACCCTATCATCTTTCTCCTTGCTTCATCCCTTCCCATGTGTTATAATCAGACTAGGGGGGATGCCTATGCCGGAAATCAAGCGAACCATCAAAGACAGCGTGTTCACATATCTGTTCAGCCAGCCAGAGTATGCTCGGGAGCTGTACCTGAACCTGCACCCGGAGGACCAGGATGTGACGGAAGCGGATATCAAGCTTGTCACGTTGGAGAATGTTCTCACGACTGGCCAATACAATGATTTGGGCCTGCAGGTTCGGGATAAACTGATTCTGTTGATGGAAGCGCAGTCCACATTTTCGCCCAGCATCCCGCTTCGGCTACTAATGTATCTGGCGGATACCTACAGGGAGTATGTTCTGAGGGAAAAAATTTCCCTGTATTCCGACAAGAAAATCACCATCCCCCGTCCGGAATTGTACGTGGTATATACTGGCGAGCGCAAGAACGCACCAAATGTTATGCGGCTGTCGGACCTGTATGAAGGTGCTGGCAATGCAGAGGTTGAAGTTAAGGTCCTGTGCGGAGAAAATTCTCAGCAGATTCTTGGACAATATGTTGAATTCTGCAAAATCTCCAACGAGCAAGTTTCCCTGCACGGGAAAACAGAAACAGCCGCCAGCGAGACCATTCGTATTTGTTTGGAGCAGAAAGTCCTTGTTCCATTTCTGAATGAGCGCCAGAAGGAGGTGCATGACATCATGAGGACCTTGTTTGACCAGGAAACCATCTTGGAAATTGAGCGGTACAATCTCCGGCAGGAAGTCCGACTTGAAGAATTTGCAAGGAATGTCCACAGCATGCGGAAGGCTGGCCTCGATGATGCTGAGATTGCTTCTTTGCTTGAAAAAGAGCTTGCGGATGTCAGGGCTGTGAAATAGCCGCATCGTGTTCAGTGCCAAAAGGCCCGGAGGAACTTTCCTTTGGGCCTTTTGCTTTGCTATTGCTCCCCTTTCTTCCCCCGGCAAGGGGCTTGCCTTGTATTGGAGAGCAGATGCAGCCGCCGCCGAAACCATTCGGATTTGCCTAGAGCGTGGAGTGCTCGTTCCGTTTTTGAACGCACGTCAGAAGGAGGCGCATGAGACGCCTTCAAATCGTTCAAATGGCATTATCGAAAACTGATAGAATAACAGTCATCGGCTACATATCCATCTATTTCATTAAAAACACAACGCTATTCACCAGGCGTAAGATTTTTGTGAGGAGGTTTAGTCCATCATTCTGGATAAATTTTACATCAACATGTCGCGGGGGCTTGAAACGGAGGTGTCCGAAATGTGTAACTTGAGCCAAGGTGTATGGGAAAAAGGCGTGCAAAGTGGCATGGAAAAGGGTATGGAAAAGGGCATTGCCGCCCTCGTGGCCGAACTCCAGAATTTCATCGGGGACCCCGCAGCAATTGCCCAATCTCTCGTCCGGCGCTTTGGGCTGCCCCAGGAGGCCGCCATGGAAAAGGTCTAGCAATACTGGAAAATCTAATGCAATACCCCCTTGCCTCCCTGGCAAGAGGGCTTTCTTTTTTGAACAAAGGGAAAATGTAGCTGCCCCGCTCTTAGCCAACGTATGTCGGACTGAATTTCTATGTCTGATGGCCTATGCACAGCTCCCTCCCTCCTACTTTACGTTATTCTCATGGTGGAAATTAAGGCAAGAATTGTGGAACCGTGGCGATTACTGAAGCATCCAAGCCCATCTTGTACAAATTATACAATAACTATCATTGAGATTTTATGTCGAAGTGTGAAATATTTCCATGCGCTGAAACAATCTATATTATAGAGGAGCGAAGTGGCTTTATTCACTGGTTGCCTCTGGAAAGGAGTCGATTCCAATGTGGAACCTGTAAAGAGCATACAACCTCTCTTTTGCCATAAATGTCACACTCGGAATAATTCCTAATCACTTTTGATATATCGTCTTTCAAATTGATGGTCCGCATTGTCTTTTGAACGTACTAATGAAAAAGGAGGAACACGCATGAAGAAGTTGACATCCATTTTCTTGAGCCTTATTCTGGTTCTTGCTATGAGCATTCCAGCATTTGCAGCATTCCCTGATGAGAGAATTCAACCGTGCAATGGACCCTACCCAAGCGAATTCGTCGTCACAACAAATGAAGCTGCTATGCCATTGCTGTCAGAAGCAGCTTCGAGGCGAGCCGCTCTGCCCTCGCATGACACATTGTCTGTTCCAGCTCGTGCCTTGTGGGCCTCTGAAACATCCGAGGTTCTCGAAAGGGCATATGAGCAAAAAGTCACTGGAGTCTCAGAGGATACGAATTACATTATTTTTGAATACGAATGCGATGACTCAAAGCTTGAGGAAGGCCAGCTTTTATTAACAAAGTATCTGAAGCCCGAAAGCAATTTGGCAGCAACTACATCTGCTAGTACCAAATTGAACTACGCATGGGGCTGGTCGTCAGGCTATAGTTATAAAAATGATAGCAAATCTGCCCTTGCTAATTCTAGTGGTAATATTTTTCTTTCAGTTTTTTCAGATACGGTGACGGGCTTGCCCGTGGGCACAGTTATTTCTGCTGCGCTGTCTTTGATGGAAGCGTCTGCTGACTATTCGCGGCCTATTAGTGTTACAGACTGGGTGAAGTTCTATTACTGTAACAAAATCGGGTATGTAAAAGACACTAATTTTGGCTATTGGCTGCCTTATGCCCAAGTTGGTGAACGTCGTGGCTTCAATAAGATTGAGTCGATTGTTTATGATACTTATGGTCAACCCCATACAATTGGATATATGGAAGAAACTGGTATCCCCTCAGAAAACCCAAGAAATTCTGCCAAAGTGGAAAAGAAAAGTCATTACGATGATGATGCATGGATTATCAGCAAAGCACTGTCTCAATATCAAAACGATGCTGGAACCTATAGCCAAATCTATGCGGTTGTTGGACATTTCACGGAAACAATGCCATGAACCGACATTGGCCACGCTGCATTATAGGTGGATTCCTCGCATTATTTCTAATTTTTCTTTCTCTGGTTCCTGTTTCTAGTCGTATAAACTATGAGACTACGGCGACGGAGTACAGCATGACAGATGTCAGGACTTCTACCCCTCACGAGGTAATCATTGATGGATATTATCATTCTAATATTTGGGGGAATGATAGTTTTCATGGAACTTTTTATATAAGTAACGTAAAGGGGCTGACTAATCAGAAGAATAATGCAAATTTTACTTTTTCTCCCAAATATAGGTATTCTCCGGCATTTTTAACCACTTCCGGAGAACCCAAATCCACTGAAATTTCCACTATTCTTTTCGACAAAAACTTTCAACGGTTAGCTATCCAATTTGCGTATACATTTGAGTCAAACGACACATCCTTTTTCACAGCAGCCGGTGACAGCAGCTCGACATTTCTTGTAATTGGCGCCGCAAACCGGGAAGAAGCAATTTCCAAATACACTGAATTACTGGAAGAAAAGTTGCTGTGACTACAATCTTTTTATATCCGCGCAAAATTATAGGGGGCAGGCCGATGGCCTGTCCCCTATAACATAATAGCCTCATCCAAAACCGGAAATTACATTCGATGTGTTCTTGGTATCTTCTCCAAAGCAAACTTCGGAATCTCAAATGGCCCCACAGCAACTGTCTAAGCCGTCTGGACGTTGAGCGTCGTGATACCTGGCAAAAAGAACAACAGGGGAACATGAAAAAAAGATATTGCCATCCTCGTAGTCGAACTTCGGAATTATATAGGCAGAACTGCTGCGATTGTCCAGTCTCTCGTGTGGGGCTTTGGCCTGTCCCAGAAGACAGCCATGGGACAGGTTCAACAATATTGGGAAAGCTGATATGGAGCTCCTTTGCCACTCTGTCAAGGGGGCTTTCTTTTTTGATTTGGCAAGAAGAGAATCTCGACGTGGGTCGCTGGGCCTCTTCCCCTGCCCGACACAGCCCTCCAAAATTTTCTCAGCTTCGATGAAATATCTTCCCTCCCCCAACCAATATAAATAATGGGAGTTTCCCAGCTTTTTGTAACAGAACTGTAACTTGCTTTTGTATATGTCTTGCGTTATTATATATACATGGAAGGCAATTACAGATTTACCAAGACCTCAAAGTCCTATATACGCTATCATCTGGTCTTCTGCACGCGCTATCGTAGAAAGGTTTTCTTGATAGATGGGGTCGCCGCTCGTTTCAAAGAGCTGCTTCTTCAAATTTGTGAGCAGAACGACTACGATGTCCTTACTTTCGGGTGTGGAGCTGACTACTGCCATCTGCATGTGAGTGTTCTGCCAGACGTCAGTGCCCACGAGGTATGCAAGAACATTAGGCACGGCACTGGCCCGACCCTGATAGCAGAGTTTCCCCAATTGTCATCCCAGCAAGCCCTGTGGACCCGCAGCTTCTTCGCGTCTACCGCTGAGCAATTATCTCCCGGAGAAATCCAGGAATATGTACAGAGCCAGCCAACACGGCCCTGATGGAATGGCTTTCCCCTACCTCGCATATAATAAACCCCAGAAGCGATGCTTCTACTCCACTACTTTAGCTTAAACAGGTGCGGAGTTTCAACCCGCACAATCAATAAAAGGAGGATTTACCTATATGAAAAATATTATGAAAATCCGGCTTGTGGCACTTGGGCTGCTGCTGGCCATGACCGTGGCCTCGATTGGCCCCATGCTCGCAGCTACCCCCAGCTTCAGCGATGTGCCCACCTCCCACTGGGCGTACCAGCAAATCAGCGAGATGACCAGCGAGGGCATCATCACGGGCTATGGAAACGGCAAGTATGAGCCGCAGAACTCTGTCTCCTACGGTGCTTTCAGCGTACTTGTCGCCAGGGCTTTCTATGCGGAGGACATGGCCGAGTACATGAGGACCAACAATGTATCTGCTAGTACCAAAACCGGCGTTGCTATTCTCAACCTACATGATGTTCTGGCTGGCACCCGCATTGAAGGTAAGCCTGACTATGAAGCTGGCAACATGCTTACTCGCGATGACATGAGCATCATCATGTATAATGTTCTGCGGGATACAGGGTCCCCCCTCCCCAGCGATTTCGAGATGTCTTCTGCGCAAGGCGCCATTAAGGACCTCTCCAGCATTGATGCCTCTCGGCGAACTGCAGTTACTGCCTGCTACTCCCTGGGTCTGTTGACCGGGCGGAGCGACGGAACATTCGGTCCCACCGCTAACATGAATCGTGCTCAGGCCGCCGTGGTGCTAAGTCGACTGCGGATTTACATCCGGGAGAATGGCGGAAGCACCAGCCCGGTGGAAATCCCAACTCAGAAGCCGGTTGAAAACCCTGTTGAACAGCCCAAACCGGAGGAATCGACCGTGACTGCCCCCGAAGTCACCGATGGTCCCCTGTTTAAGATGTTGGACGGCGAGAATGCCCAGCAGATGATGGACCGCATCAATGCCTCTACAACCTACCAAGAGGGCTACCTGACCAATGGCAAGCCCATTACAGAGGAGAACATCAAGGAGCTGTTGGCAAAGTTTGAGGAAACGATGCCGCATGGGACTACCTGGACAGAATCCTTCCTGTATACCTCTCCTAAATTTGGAAGCGTTCATGCATGTAGTGCATTTGGAGCCGCTATTAGCGATGCGCTTTTTGATGAGACTGCACCTTTGTCTCGACACCAGAACTTCTCGCAGCTCAAAGCTGGCGATGTTGTGTGGATGAAAAATACTGCAACGGGGTACTATCATGCATTTGTTATTGCCTCTCTCGACCCTCCTCGCGGCAGACCCAGCACCTACCACACTACTTACGAAGGAAACGTCTCTGGTAAGGTTTATTGGGGAGGCGCACTTGACCCTAGCGTTTTCAATCTACCTGAGGTGGCATCAGACACTTGGATTTACTCCAGATACTGATTGCTGTCACGAACCTCAGCTCCAGTTATTCAACTGGAGCTGAGGTTTTCTTGACGGCTTCATCCTGGAATAGCTTTTATCCAATTTGAATACATATTACTGCAAAACATCTATAATTGCTTCTGGCTCATCTTCTCCGGGAGGTGGGCCTTCTTTTTATCCATTATGCCTAGGTAATCTATGTATATCCCGGGTTCAACGTCTACTTCCGCACCAGTCCCTTTCACTTTTGTTAACCACTGTATTTTACCACATCCAACTGGTTCCCCCAAGAGTTGTTATAGCTTTTTGCCGGTTCGCATATCATAAATCATCAACCGATGAGGTGGATTTCAGCCACCCCGGGAAACAAAGGACCATCGGCGACCAATGGTTGCCAGAAAGACAGAAATCGTTTTCCCCGGGTCTGCATATCATATAACATTCGCATCCAGCTTCTGCTCTGGCGGGTTGGTATGGCGACTCAATAATGTGAGGAGGTGTGACAAATGCCTATTGACCCCGGTTGATACACTTGGCCACTGGCCACCTTTGGCCCTTGGTCAATCATTGCAAGGCGGATTTTACCGTTACCCCCAAGAACCTCAACAAATCTATGACCAAAAAAGGAGGAACCTAAAACATGAGAACTGCAACCGGAGGGCATCGTCCCTCCACCGCGAATCCTCTTTCTACGAGAGTGCTTTCCCTTATCATGGCCTTTATCCTGATGTTCGGCATACTGCCAATCCCTGCGGCTGCAGCCGACATTAGAACTGACTTTCCCGAAACGGTGAGGGTAGACGGTGGGAGTTACACCAAGCACGGCTCCTATTATTCCCCACTGCTGGGAACAAACTGCACCATCCATGACATTCGAGTAAACGTCGGCAATGGCAAATACCAAACGGTTTTCTGCGGAGAACATGGTAAAGCCCTAAAAGCCGGCACCTGGAAAGTCCAGACTCTGATTGACGGCAGTAATTACGCTAAGGCCGATGGCCCCATGCGAGCGCCGTACATGATTTTTGCCGACTATTATTACGCCCAAGGCAACGATGACCCTGTACGCAACGCATGGGTACAGGCAGCTATTTGGCTGATGCGCGGCGAAAACAGCAAATACGACTTCCTGATGAACTCCACAGTTGAGGAAATTGAAAGCGGGACCCGCGACGACTTCCTCATGGGAGTTGCGGAGGAGGCTGTAAAAGCTGCCAAAACTGTTAATCCCTCCTACAGCAGAACCCCAGTCGAGATGCTTTCAAGCATCAAGGAGGCAGTTATCATCCCATGGATTAAGAAGGACATTCCACACCTAGACTATGTCCTATATTACCGGGATAACGTATATCAGCCTCTGATTATGCCTCTTCAACCAAGTGACCCTCCGGGGGATGATGAGGTTTGGCTCAAGGTTCAGAAGGTTGACAGTAAAGGTAGACCTTTGGCTAGTGCCGTTTTTGGCATTTTTGACCCAGCTGCCGGAACCGATGGCGAGCCCATGGACAGTATCACAACTGGTTCCGATGGGTTCGCATACTGGAACACAAAGCTGGACAACGGCAAGTCCTCTTTCCCCGTCATCGTCAAGGAACTCACGCCTCCCCCTGGCTGCGAGCTCGACTCCACACCCTACCCTGCTGAACCTACGACCGCCAACAATGCCAAGTCCAGAGCTCTCTTAGTTTCCGGAAAAGCCATCGTGAACCTCAAGGATGACCCCGACCCTGGCGATGGCTCCTTCCGCAAAGTCGACCAATATGGTAAGGGCATCCCTGGTGCCGTATTCCTTATTGAAGGCGAGGCTGACGGCGGCGAGGAAGGTGGCGGCCAGCGGGTCCACGAGGAGCGGACCAGCCAGTCCAATGGCGAGATTCCCATTCAGTGGGTCAGTCCTGACCTCCCCAACTACATTCCCCCCGGTCACTACACCATTCGGGAGATTCAGGCCCCTGCTGGCTATCGTCCTGTTGACGAAACCCGGCATATTGACCTGTACGAAAACGGCGACTGCTCCGGCGACCTCGTGTTCGTCAACGAGAAGTTCCGTACCATCAAGCTCATTAAGCAGGACCCCAGCGGCAAGGGCCTTGAGGGCGCCGTGTTCAAGGTAGAGCGCGACGGCCAGGACCTGGGTTCCGTAACCACTGGCCCTGATGGCTCCGTTGTTTTGGAGGGCGAAAACGGCACTGGTATCCTGCCCGGCCTGTACACCTTTACCGAAACAAATGCACCGGCTGGTTACCTGCTCCCCGCCAACCCCGTTCACAACCTTTGGCTGTTCGAGGAAGGCGACACGGTTGAGCAGTACGTGCTGGCCGTGACCAACTACGAGTACCCGGACATTGAAATTCAGAAGATTTCCAAAGAGACCGGCGACGGCCTGGCCGGCGCTACGTTCGAGGTTCGGATTAACGCGCAGACCATTGACACCTTCAAGACGGACGCCAACGGCAAGATTCACCTCACCTACGCCGAGTACGGCGAGTTCCTGAATCCCAAGGATGCTGAGTCCTGGACCGTTTCCGTTCGGGAAATCACCGCCCCTGACGGCTACCTGCTGGACGATGACAACTGGCAGGAGGCTGAACTGCACCAGGGCGAGACGCTCAAAACCTTCACCTTCACGGATACCAAGTATCCCTATATCCGTATCTTGAAGCGTGACCGGGAGACGGGCGAGCCCCTTCCCAACACCACATTCAAGATTTGGATTGACGGTAAGGACATCGGAACCAAGGTTACGGACGACTTTGGTGTTATCACCATTGACTACGATACCTATGCCCGGTTCCTTGACGAGAACAACTTCGATAACTGGACCATTACGGTTCAGGAAGAGGAGATGCCCGACAAGTACAACAAGGATAAGCAGGACGCGACCGGCGACTACACCCAGACGCAGACCCTGAAATGGGGCCAGTCCTACGCGGAGTTTGTATTCAAGGACACCCACTTCCGCGACCTGCGCATCACCAAGCGAGACAGTTCCAACACCTGGACCCTGGCGGACGCCACCTTCACGCTGGACTCCATTAACCTGGAGAATCCCAAGGGCGGTCCCATCCACCGGGAAGGCAAGACGGATGCCAACGGCCAGCTGACGTTCAAGGACCTGCCCAACGGCACCTACCGCGTCACGGAGTCCGTTCCGCCGACTGGATATAGCCTCGCGGACCCCAACTGGCAGGATGTGACCATCACATCTTACAGTGACCGGGTTATCGACATCGAGTTCCTCAACGCTCCCGAGCAGGGACTTTTGATTCGGAAGCTGGATGCCACCACCCGCCAGCCGCTGGCCGGTGTTTCCTTCGATGTCCGCTTCCTCGGTACCGCCGACAGTCCTAACGGCACCACGAATGACCCCCGTACCTACGTCACCGACGCAAACGGCCTCATTTACCTGCCTGACTGCGAGCCCGGCTGGTACCAAATCACCGAAACCGCCGTTCCCGACGGCTACATCATCGACAGCGAGCCCCGGCTGGTTCAAATTGTGAACAAGCACGAGCCTGTCACCGTCACCTATGAGAACTATCAGGATACCCAGCTGATTATCCTGAAAAAGGATGCTCAGACTGGCCTGCCCCTGCCCGGTGCTCTCTTCGAGATTACCACGGCTGGCGGTAACTACATCGCGACGGTTGAGACCGGCCCCAACGGCATTGGCACGCTGGCTGGTTTGGAGCCCGGCGCGTATGTCATCACCGAGGTCGAGGCCCCGGATGGCCACATCATCGACCCCGTTCCCCAGACCTTCGAGATTCGCCGCGGTCAGACGGAGCCTGTTTTCAAGGTCTTCTACAATGACGGAAAGACGAACCTCTTCATCCGCAAGGAGGACGCCCAGACCCACATCGGTTTGGCCAACGCTGTTTACAAGGTCACCCTGAGTGACGGAAGGGTCATTAAGGAGCGCCTTGTGACTGGCGAGGACGGTCTGGCATCCCTTACCGACCTCCTTCCCGGTACCTACGTGGTTACTGAGATTGAGGCGCCCCCGGGCTACCTGCTGAACTCCACTCCCCAGAACGTTTATCTGGATGAGGGCCGGACCGAGACTATGCTGTTCCGCAACAACAAGCCCGGCGGAATCGCGGTCCTGAAACGGGACGCTATCAGTGGACTGCCTCTGGCTGGCGCAGTATTCGAGCTTCGGACGCTGGACGGCGAGCTGATTGGCAAAGAGCCCCTTACCACTGGCCTGGACGGCTACATCCGGGTTCCGGATTTGGACTCCGGTTGGTACATCCTCCGGGAGACAAAAGCCCCCGAGGGCTACCTCCTGGACAGCACTGACCACCGGGTTTTCGTGGAGGACTTCAAGGTCACCTACGTCTACCTGGACAACTACCAGAAGGCTGGATTGACGGTCAACAAGATTGACTCCGAGTCCAAGCTGCCTCTGGCCGGCGCCGAGTTCGAGGTCCGCGACATGAAGAACTCCGTGCTGAAAACCATTACCACCAACAGTAGCGGCGTGGCGACTCTCACCGACATCGCCCCTGGATGGTACAAGGTCGTCGAGACCAAGGCCCCGGATGGCTACGTCCTCAACGAGAAGGAAAACCTCGTGGAGATTGTCGAGGGCAAACCTGCCTCTGTCACCGTTTCCAACACCAAGCAGAGCGGTATCACGGTCCATAAGGTGGATGCGACCTCCCGTGAGCCCCTGGCCGGCGCGGAGTTCGAGCTGCGGACGGCCGACAACAAGCTGATTGACACCTACACCACCGACGTCAGCGGTTCCTTCGTCACCACCAATGTGGAGCCCGGCGTGTACTTCCTGGTCGAGAAGAAAGCCCCCACCGGCTACGCTATCTGCACGGAAGACACCAAGGTTATCGTCCCCGTGGGCGAGTATCCCGTTGTGACGATTGAGAACCACAAAGGAACCTCTATCGAAATCCTCAAAACCGATTCCGTGACCGGAAAGTACCTGGCCGGAGCTGAGTTTGAGCTGTACACCCTGAACTGCGAGAAGCTCCTGGGCGTGTATACCACCGACAAGACGGGCATCGCTTTTACGGAGCCCCTGCCGGCTGGAAACTACATTGTCAAAGAATCGAAAGCGCCGGAGGGGTACATCCTGGACGAGACCCATCACCATGTTCAGGTCCTCTACGACCACCCCGCGAAGCTCAAGGTCGAGAACGTCCCGCTGACGGGCATCATGATTACCAAGCTGTCCGCCGTGGACGATACTCCCCTGATGGGCGCTAAGTTCGAGATTCGGACCGCCGAGGGCAAGGTCGTTGGCGAGTTCACCACCGATACTGCAGGCGACCCCATCTTTGCTGTGGAGCCCGGTGTGTACTACGTCAAAGAAACCAAAGCCCCCGACAATTACCTCCTCAACGACGAAGTGTTCCGTGTGGAAGTGACCGCCGGAAAGATTGTTCCCCTCGTGGTCCGCGACGAGCCTGCCTGCGAGTTGGTTATCTTCAAGGGTGACGCTGGCAACAAGAGGGGAATCGCCGGAGCGGTCTTC
This sequence comes from Oscillospiraceae bacterium, assembly GCA_910575815.1. Taxonomy (GTDB): domain Bacteria; phylum Bacillota; class Clostridia; order Oscillospirales; family Oscillospiraceae; genus Oscillibacter. Next base: position 63,903 of record CAJTFN010000015.1, on the reverse strand, counting down.
AAGGTTGAGACGGCGGACAGAGACTTCATCGGCACCTATACCACCGACGCCCAGGGCGAGGCAATTGTCCGCCCCATCCCTCCCGGACACTACATTGTGACTGAGATGTCCGCCCCGGAGGGCTACTCCGTCAGCGAGACCCCCAAGACCATCACGGTCAAGGTTGGAGTCATTAACCGTGTCGAGTTCGTTGACGCGGCCATGGGCTCCCTGGTTATCCGCCTGGAGGACCAGGCCGACGGCCACAAGCTCGAAGGCGGACGGTTCCAGCTGTACTTCGCCGAGACCGGCAAGCTGATTAGCGAGGGCGTCACCGACAATTCCGGCTCCATTGTCTGGGGCAGCCTGCTCCCGGGCCGGTACATCATTAAACAGACCTACGCGCCTGACAAATACACCATCGTCGACGCCGAGAAGGAAGGCATTGTTGTTTCTGGGGAGACCACTATCGTGGTGTTCAAGGACTACACGGCCGGACTCGTCATCGAGAAGGTGGACCGTCTGACCGGCGAGACGCTGGCCGGCGCGAGATTCCAGGTCACCCGCAATTCCGATAACATCGTCATCGGCGAATACGAGACTGATTCCAACGGTCTGGCCTTGGTTTCCGGGCTGACTGAGGGCATGTACTCCGTCGAGGAGCTGAAAGCTCCCACCGGCTACGCCATTGACGAAGAAGCCAAGCTCGTCCATGTCAAGGTTGGCACTGAGGCCCACGTCACCTTCCAGGATACGCCCAACGCGGGCATCACCATCCAGACGGTCGACAAGGACACCCAGGCTCCCCTGTCCGGCGTCGTTATCGAGGTCTGGCAGCAGAATGGCGTGCTTGTGAACACCTACACATCCGATACCACTGGAGTGATTCAGACTGATAAGCTGACCGCTGGCTTCTACGTTTTGAAGGTTATCAAGGCTGAGAACGGCTATACCGCCGTGACCACCGAGCAAACCGTCGAAATCAAGGACGGAGTCGCTGTCACTGTGAAGTTTGAGTTCGTGGCCAGAGGGCTCCTCCAGGTCTACTCCCTTGACAACAAGGAAGTTGCTCTGCCGGGCATGAAGGTCACCATCACAAAGCAGAACGGCGAGCTGGTTGGCAACTACACCACCGACTCCAACGGTCTGCTGACGGTCGAGGGCCTGGAGCCCGGTTGGTACGTTGTGAAGGAGACAAATCCTCCCAGCGGTTATACCATCGGCTCTGAGGACTCCCAGTCCGTCGAAATCACCAGCAACGGCACAGCGGTCGTGAAGTTCTACCACGGCAAGACTTACGGCGTGCAGATTCGCACCTCCGTGAAGCAGACCGGGGAGATGGTCGCTGGCGTCAAGTACCAAATCACCACCCTGGAAGGGACCATCGTTGGCACCTTCACTTCCGATACCGTGGGCATCGCCTATGCCACCCTGGAACCCGGCTGGTATGTCATCAAGATGACGGAGCTGCCGGAGGGGTATAAGAACTTCACGCTCTGCGCCGAGCGCAGGGTTGAGGTTAAGGCTGACGCCCCCACCATCATCGACTTCCAGCTGACCCAGCTGTCCAGCATCCGCGTGAAGTTCGTGAACGGCACCACCGGCGCCGCCATCTACGGAGTGCGGGTCATGCTGAAAGACAGCACCGGCAAAATTGTCGACGAATACACCAGCAACAACGAGGGCTACATCACGCTGAAACAGAGCGTGACCAATGGCTCCTACACTCTGGAGCAGATTTCCGTCCCCAGCGGCTACACCGTGGATAAGGTTCCCAAGGTTATTGACGTGCTCAATGGCGAGACCACCGAAATCACATGGAAGATGTTCACTGAGGGCGGCCAGATTCAGGTCCACCTGACGTCTACTGCTTACAACTCCACTCTGGACCTTGCCGCGGGTTCCAACCTGCAGGGCGGCGTCTTCGAGATTTATGACCCCTTCACCTTCGCGGTTATGGCGACGATTACCACTGATTCCTACGGCGTGGCCGCCAGCGGCGTCCTGCCTATCGGCCGGTATATCATCCGCCAGAAGACCGCTCCCGCCTACTTCGGCATGACTGATAACAACGGGCCTGTCAAGGAGACTGAGGTCTACATCAAAATCAACAATGACGTGGTTCGGACGGAGTATCAGAACAGCCCCATGGACCTCAAGGTGACCCACAAGGTCACTGGCAACAACAGCGTGGCGGCGGGTTCTTCCATGAAGTACCTGTTCACTGCGGTCAACAACGACTCCGCTGAGCGCCTGGATAACTACTACTGGACCATCACGGTCCCCACCGACGCGATGCGGGCCGGTACTCTCTTCACTGGCACCTGGTCGTCTTCTGTCTATTACAGCATCCAGTATAAGACGAACCAGAACGACTACCGCCCCCTGGCCTCCGGCCTGAACTCCGCTACTCCCTACCAGTACGACCTTAGCTCTCTGGCTATCAACGTCAACGGTGGCGAGTATGTGACGCATATCCGGTTTGAATTTGGCACGGTGCCCGCTGGCTTTAAGCCTACTCAGGCCCCCATCTTCTTCGGGTACGTCATTCCTGGCGTGGTTCCCGGCTACAAGGTTATCCTTCGCAGCGAGTGTGGCGGCAAGTACAACGGAGCGTGGGCTACCTCCTCCGCTCTGTGGACGACCGCGGTTGCCTCTGGCGGCTCTGCCGGCAAGGCTCCCCGGGCGACCGGCACGCCCAATCGTCTTCCTACGACCGGGTATTGATTCCGGCCAGACAGCCGCGTGACGGCTCCTGGGGTTCTCCCCGGGGGCCAGGCGGCTCCCGATATGGGTTTCTTCACAAAATATGACCGGTACATCCGGATTCGAACAGAAAGGAAGTTTTTCAACTATGACAATCACCAAAGTCCGGGTCATTCGACCCAAGGATAGAACCTCTCCTGTGCTTGCCTTTGCCAATGTGGAGCTCAATGGGAGTGTTACCCTCCGCGACATGCGGCTGCTCCGTTCCTCCGAGGAAGGCGGGGCGCCCTGGCTGAAAATGCCCACCAAGCAGTCCAAATCCGGCGTGTACCGGGATATCTACAATCCCATCAGCGCCGAGGCCCGGCAGGCCATGACGGAGGCTGTTGTTAAGTGCCTCCAGCAGGCCATTGACGATGACAAGAATGAGGCGGAGCTCACGTTCGATATCGAGCCTGGCGAAGCTGAGTTTTCCGGGCTCCGCATCCGCCGTTTTCCCAACAACCGGCAGTTGAAGGCATTCGTCTCCTGTCTGGTGGGCGGAGACATTGCCATCCACCGCATCGCGGTGATTCTGGATATGGACACCAAGGCGTTGAAGCTGACGATGCCCAATCACGACATCGCGCAGTCCGGCGCCTACGCAAGCTATTACAGGCTGACCCCCGAGGCGTACCAGAAGCTGTACAGCCAGGTCATGGAGGAATACTCCAAGATGCCGGAAGACGGTGGAGACGCTGCGTGATATAAGAATAGCCCCTGCGGGAATTTTCCTGCGGGGGCTGTTGTTCTGTGTCGGGCTACGAGAACGTCCATCTCACATAGGCTCGTTTTCCTGTTGCTAAATCAGAGGTTTACAAACAGAAAGTGCTCATTTTTTCCAGTTTTGGGATACCCTCTTTGATTTGGCAAGAAAAGGCGGCTGTTGGTAGGTGTGGGGCTTCTCCCAGCTCGACATGGGAAGAATGGCGAATAATAGGCTCATTGAATCACTTCGCTTCGTCGTGCATATAATGGAAACAAGTAAGAAAAATGTAACAATATATCCCCTTGTGTTATCGTGGTGAACGTGGTATCATTTTCCCAGAGAAAAGGTTTGTTCTGATAAACTGTGACAAGCCACATAAAGGGCTGATACAATGTCGACAACGATTGAAAAAAAGTTTCCCGATTGCTTCCCTGATAATTTTCAAGAAGATATTCTGCCACAGGCCCTCCCTCCAGCAAAAATCCCTGTTTATCGACTTTGCCTGGAGGGTACACTAAATCGAAAAGCATTTCTTAGCACTTATGAGCTTGTTCACCTAGGATTAAGGCCTAAGGACGAAGATTGGGAAAGACGCCTAAGTGACCCAGGAACATATTCTACATCCTGCTATAAGAAAAAAAGCGATATCGTGAACAACTTAAAGATTATGCGGCGCCATCATCCCCCTGCTATTGTTGCGTTTGGAGTATCCACTTCTGATTATGGGCCGCTTCAAGAAACCAAGTACCGTACCGGTACCAAATCTTCGCATGTGGACTGGTGGCTCTATAAAAATGTTGACCCTTCCAGCGATTTTGAAGAAATAGAGGTGGTTTTGTGAGAGGGTTCTTCAAAAGCATTCCCAGAATTGGTTCTGTGAAAATTGAACATGTTTTTTATGAATACGAGATTCCAACGCTGTTTGTATGCACAGACGACACCCAACGCCGGTATTTATGCGCTTGCTGTAAATTGGGCGAAGAGTGGTTGGTGGGACGGGTTTCAGAGGACACTCTTATCTTGATGATAGAGGACAACATCGCATTGGATGAAGTGTTCAAGAAAAAAAGCGATGTCGTCTTTCCTCTTTCATGGGATGGGAAACACCTTACAATTCTCCCAGATATTGAACAGGACATGTACCCGATGGCGGGCGCTCTATTGGAGTTGTCAGAGGAAGAAGATTCTCTGCAATACAAAGCGCACCTTCGGACAGTCATGCTGGAAAAAGCCGCTTTGCAAAAACGAATTGGAGTGGCTGCTACGGACATATTGAGCAGACAGCGTCATGTAGTAAAAAGTATGTGTGTCTTGAATTCTTTCGGTCCTACCTTGTCTACAATTACAGAGCAGATTGCGAAATCAGCGGCCCTGGCATCTAGGATAGATGTGCAACAGGCTATCGTTAGGTCATCTTCGCTTCCTAACCAACTTACGCAAGCAATTACGGCGTTTACCCTTGTATCCAAAATTGATGTACAGCGCATCTCAAATGTTGTTAACACATTATCTAATCTTGATATGCAACGCATCGCAAAAGCCGCGGCGCCTGTATCTCAGTCGGTGGAATACAAGGAAATACTTTCAACCACCTATAATAAGGTCTGTGAACGCGAAGACTGCCAGCTAGAAAATATTACCCTAAAAAGCACAAAAGAGACAGCGCCGCAACAAAATACTGTAGCTGCCGACACAATGATACTACTGGCGGCATGAGAGGTGGTAAAGCATGGTTCCACTGAGCGGATTTAGGTTTACGAATCCATTCCTGGTGAAGCTCACCTATGATATTAACCCATCTTTTGATGTAAAAAAAGAGCTCGCCGAATTCAATTTTCCGGTGGCCCTCAATGTAGCCCGCAGCAACCAGCAAGCACACGAGTCTGATGTAATCTTAGAATGCATATTGGGAGACGAAGAACAATCTTCCCCTTTCCGACTCTCTATAACCATGCAGGCAACCTTCCAATGGGGCAACGACTACTCAGATGACATGGTAGAAAAACTTTTATCGCAAAACGCCCCGTCTTTGCTGCTCAGTTATATTCGCCCGCATGTTGTGCAAATAACCGATGCCAGTCCCTTCGCTACTGTTCACATACCCTTCTTAGATTTCACTCAAATGGCAAGCGATTCCTGATATCCAAACCGGGCGAATAATCGTTTCCCTTGTATACAATATAAGTTTAATTGAATATTCGGTTCTTTACCTACGACAGGGCAGCCTAGGCTGCCCTGTTTTTCTGCATTGGGCCAGGTGCAGCCCGCGGCCGCCTTTTGCCACCTTCCTTTCGTCAAACCAATCCTTTTTGGAACATCTTTTGCCTCCCTCCCTTCTCCCCTGCTACAATAGCGAACAGGAAAGGAGGTCCCAATGTCTACTCTCAAAAAAAGTATGGACCAGATGATGTCTCGCTATAAGGCAAACTCCAAGAGGATTCAGGCCGCCCCGCCTAATGAGCAGCTTATCATGGAGCGCACCTTCTCCACCGCCTGCATGGTCCTGGACGAACTCGAAGGAGTCTCTGTCACGGAATTGGCCATAGGTATCCTCCAGTTTTGCCACGGCGCCCTCTCAAGTGAGTTCTCCCAGCAGTATAATTCCCAACTCGGCCTCGCCTTTACCGACCCGGATAAGTTTGCTGCGAACCTGCATGATTTCTATTCTGCGCTCTCCAATGAAATTCGCAGGAAGAGAAAATTCCCCCTAATTGCGGATTTCCTTGGTGCAACCCTGCGGGTCCAATCGGAAAAGCGGAAAATCGCCGGAGATAATATTGTCAACGCCTATCTCGACTTATCGTTGCAGACAATGGAGTATCTGCGGCCTGATAAGGACGCATTGGATACCTACATCCAAGGGGTGAGTGTCAAAGGGGAACCACTGGCTGGTCCCTGCCCTTACCCATTTTCAGACGTACCAACCATTTTGATGCGGCGGAAACTCTCGTCTGATGGCGAGGATGTATGTTTGGATGAAGATTGGGAGAATCCCCAGCTTCTATATGCCAAATACGGAATTTCCATCAAGTCCCCACAGGATTTCGCCAGACTGGAGCAGACCCAGAGGGGACACTGCAACATGGCCGCCGCCCTCCTCCCCTTTATCAACGAGCGCACACAGAGCATCGCCCCCACTAAAACATATGATTCTCGCTATGCCCCGCTCACCAACCTGACATACAGTCTGTTCGACCTGGAGGGTGCGCAAAGGCAATTGGCATCCAATAGACGCCCCTTGCCAGAGGAGGGTGTGTGTATTCGGTTTGATGACCCAACCGGGGAAATTCGGAGTCTCCTCCTGATGGATACACAGTACAAAAACCGGCCATATGTCTTATACAAAATTAGTTTTGCCGATGGAGATTTATCTGGATATTATGACATTTCTGACGCGTTTTTGTATTCCGTTTTGAAAGAAGGTCTCTCCCAACTCCCCCATCAGAACCTAACCGCACTTCTTCTTGCCACGTACTCATCCCTGGCCCTCCCAAAAGAGGCTGTGCCGCCTCTGCCCATTCTTTTCAAACGGGCTGGCCGGCCTCTCCAGGTTCATTTGCCAGAGCTGTGAAAAGCAGCCGTCCATATCGGGCGGCTGCTTTTTTTGTGAAATCAAAAAGGAACATCTTTTGAAATCCAGTTCTCCTGTCTGTATGATGTTTCGCGAAGGAGGTGCCTATGTCCAAAAATATCATGCATTTACAGAAGGAATTTTGCAGGAACTTTGAGTGTCTCACAAACAGGCGAGACCGCAGAATAGCATGGGAGGACTTCATCACCATTTCTCAGCGTACCCTGGATATCAACAAACACCTGAAGAATGAGCCGCTTCCAACGCACATAACGGGCTTTTACCATGACGATGAGTGGGAATGCTTTGGGCATATGTTTGATTTGACCATGGAAGCTTTGGAGCGAAATCCTGCCCAGGATTTCCTGGGAAATCTGTACATGGAGCTCAAGCTATCGAACCATTCACGGGGAGAGACATTTACGCCGTACGCGGTATGCCAGATGATGAGTTCCTTAACCATCGATGACGTCGAAGAATGCATCCAGAAACGCGGCTGGGCATCCGTGCATGACCCAGTCTGCGGTGCGGGGGCTACGCTGATTGCGTTTGCGAATGAGTGTATCCAAAGAGGGATAGATTTTCAGAGGCAGGTTCTCTTTGTTGGTCAGGATATTAGCTGGACTGTCGCCGGAATGTGTTTTGTTCAGCTGAGCCTGCTGGGCTGCGGTGGATATGTGATAGTCGGAAATACACTATCGAGCCCTCTTATTGGTCTGAGTCTCCTGCGTCCTATCGAACAGGAGGACCAGCAAATCTGGTACACCCCGATTTACTACCTGCCGCCATGGTCGGACCGGGTTGTGATTGATTGGTTCAGACGTATAGATTGTGGGGAAAAGGAGGGTCACAATAATGGAACTAACAAAGAAACAGATGGGCACCCTACGGAAAATCATGAGGAGGGAGGAAAAGGCGTATGACCCCCAGAAAATGTTCTGTCGTCCCGGAATTCATCCCTGTGGGCTGGGCTGCCTGATTACAGATGGCCAGGTATCGGTTATCTTGAATCGGAGCCCGGAGAATCTTCCGGCAGGAGGCCGTATGGATTCCCTGGCCCGCGCTGTCTCACGGGAGTGCGGCAGCGGCAGCTACTACCTGCTGGAAGCCCCCACCCTGGAAGGTGACCCCGTGGAGTTGACGGTTACACGCAGGGGGAAGCTCCAGGTGAGCGGCCAGTTTGACCCTCGGTGTCTGCGGGATGCCCTGGAGATTGCGGGCAGCGGCGCCCGGCTTTGCCTGGGGTTCCCGCCTCGGCCCTCCTCTGCGCCCTCCCTGCTGGTGGAGCCGGGCCCGAAGAGCCGGGAGAGAGGCGTCCTCATCATCCGCATTGCCGCCCTCAAACAGCCATATGGGCAGGAGGGTACTTTATACGAGGATGGGTTTTGCCGGGCCGCCGGCTGTGACTGGGAGGAGTGATTCTCATGGTAGAACAAGTATTTGAAAACGCAAAGGTCCATTTTCAGTGTTGCCGCTGCGGAAACTGCTGCCGGCACGTCAAGGAACAAATCCTGGTGGAGCCGATGGATGCTTTTTATATGGCAAGGCATCTTGGGTGTAAAGACATGGGGGAGCTGTACGACAACTATACCTGCCCCACCCTGCTCCAGGGGCTGTATCCGGTGTTCCTCATGCAGGTCAAGGGACCTGATGACGCCTGCGTTTTTCTGGAGGGTGGGCAATGCTCCATCTATGAGGCCCGCCCGCGGACCTGCCGGATATATCCGTTCTCCATAAACCCCAATGTTTTGGATGGTTCATTCCGCACCTTCCAAAACTGGGACCAGCACGAAGCGCACTTTACGGGACCTCTGATTTCTGTGGAGGAGTGGATGAGAGAGAACTTCAACGAGGAAGCCCAGGCATTTCTGCTCACAGAGTACCGCATGCTTCCGAAGCTCGCAGCCATGCTCCAGCAAATAACCCAGGATGAACAGATGCGATTTTATTCCCAAGTGATTTTTCTGCACTATTTCAACTATGACCTCAATCAATCCTTCCTGCTCCAACATTCCGCGAACCTGGAGGAGCTGAAACGCCGGCTGGAAAGAGCTATCTGATACCGCGGCAAAACGAGAATGGCCACCTGGATGAGGTGGCCATTTCCGCAAGACTATGCCAGCTGTGCCGGGCTATGAAAAATATTCCTCCCAATACCGCATTCTTTCTTGCCAAACCAACCCCCAGGAATGGTTTTTTCTCAAGTCGCATACCATCAAATCAAATACCTTGAGGAATTTATCAAAAACGGAGGGTTCTATGGAACGTTGGACTATTAAAGACCTGAACAACATCAGTGATATTGGCTTCGCCATCAGAATACTGAATGAGAGGAGAACCAAACTTAACCCGTTTTCTCCCCTGGCCAGCAAGCTTTCCAATGCTGTCGCAACCCTGGAGAAGCTAAGGAACGAGAAGGGCATGGATGCTGAAAAGCCGGACCTGCGGGATAACACGCTGGCCGGAGGATATATCCTGGTTTCTACCTATGCCACGCTGTCCGATGAGGAGGCCAAGGCACTGCGGGACACCGATGAGACGCCCACGGCTGTTATTGCCGTCAAGAAAGATTTCCTGGAGGAGTGGATAAAGCCCGAATACGTCTCTTTGGAGGACTTCTTCGGCGACTACACCTACGACACCATTGAGGGCCTTATGGGAGAGGCAATCCTGCATGGCGCCTTTGCCTTCGAGTACCGCGATGGCCTGGATGACCCGTTCATCTTTGGTTATGGTCTGGACGAGAACGCCATGCTGGCGTACACTGATTTCCTGTCGGGTAAGCTGCAGGAAAATGGCCTGGAGGAGGCGTCCAAGTACCTGGACTGCCTGTTATCCCTATGACGGTGCAGGAAGGGCTGGCCTCCCTGGCTGACTCCGAGGAGAAGGCGTTCCGAAACATGCGGAACGCCCTCTCCCGCTGGTATCAGTTCGGGGGGAAATACCTCTGTGGTATTGAGTGGGCCATTGAAGCCAAGGACCCTGGCAGAATCAAGGGGGAGGTTTGCGCCTGTTTCCGGGCTGATGAATCCGGAGACATCAACGTTGTAAACCCTTGGGGCGAGCTGGCATCCATCCTGCGAATTATCCGAAACCAGGCTCAGGTGGTAGAGAATTGCCGCCGGCTTCGGCAAAAGATTCAAAACAAGCAAGGAGAATAAAAACTATGGGAAAATTGCTTTTTGTTGTCCAGTGCGAGGAGGACCCCGCTTCCATTACTCAGGAGGCAGATATTCAGATGGCGCTGATTGGGGCAATGAAAGCCCTGGATATGCCCTTCACCCTCATTCCGCCGGATTTGGCCAATCCTAGCCTAGTTGTGGAGACGCAGCCGCCGGCAGATGGAGTTATCTCGTTCCGGGACATCCCGGCCTTTACCTCCGGAGGTAACTATGCCGCTGACTACTCCCTGCGGGACCTGGTAAGCTGGGTTCAAAAAGAAGTGGAAAAATCCGGCCTGATTCTTTGTCCAGACTTCCAGAGAGGACACGTTTGGACGGAGAAACAGCAGGAGGATTACATCACCTTCCTGCTGCGGGGCGGCAAAACCGGTCGGGACCTGTATTTCAACTGCCCTAGCTGGAACCAGCCGGTAGACAACGGAGCCTACAACGACTACGTGTGTGTCGATGGGCTTCAGCGCCTGACTGCCATCACCCGGTTTGTGAATAATGAACTACGAGTGTTTGGGCGACTGTACGGCGAGTTCAAGGGCCGGCCTAGAATGAACCAGGACTTCATCCGGGTCCACATCAATGACCTCAAAACTAAGAAAGAGGTTCTGACATGGTACCTGGAAATGAACTCCGGCGGCACGCCTCACGCCCAAAAAGAACTACGGCGGGTCTCCGAAATGCTTCGGAGCCTGGAAAAAGGAGAAGAAAATGTCTAATTTCAAAGCTGGCGACATCTGCCGGTATTCCTTTGTCGGCAAGAACAAGTCGGACTGCACCGTAAAAATCGTCCGTATTCTGGATAACCCCCGCGGTGTCGCTGAGGCAAAATTCCTCGCGGTCCGGACGACTCTGGCAACGGGTACTTTTCGTACCTGCTCCGGACTGGGCACACCATGAATGTCAGCCTCAAATATCTGTCGAAGGAGGTGGAAGCGTGACCAGCATTGTATATCAGGACAGGGCCAGCGGCTCCATGTTCCTGTATCAGCCGAAATACCCTGCCCAACGCAGTCTCTTTGAGCAAAAGCATACAGAGCGTGTATTGACGGCCTTGGAGGAATTGCGGCACGTTGGCAACATCAATATTTTTCTGTTCAAGAAGGGCAAGCTGCGGAAAATCTCCGCGCACAGCATGTAAAGGAGGATGCTTATGCTGCGTGCTGTTTTTCTCCAGGCCAATCAGGCTTGGGGTATCATGGATTCGGCTAACAATATCATCGGCATTGGCCCAACAAATCAGACGCTCTTCGAGTCTCGCAAGGAGCTGTTGAGGGTTCTCAAACAGTGCGGACTGACTCTGAAGGGCAATCTGGTGGAGATGGCCTAGCAGGGGCAATATTCACATCAAAAAACAGTTTGCTCGCAAGCAAGAACGTGGTATACTGAAAAGAGGGGGGTGAATCTCATGATACTTTACCACGGCTCTTCGTTAATCGTTGACCCACCTATTTGGGGTAAGGGGAAGACGACAAACGACTATGGCCGAGGGTTTTACTGTACCCAGGACCTGGAATTGGCAAAAGAATGGGCATGCTCCCGCGCCATGGATGGATTCGCTAACATATACGAGTTCGACACTTCGGGTCTTGCCATTCTCGACCTGAATTCTCCGAAATATGGAATTCTCACCTGGTTGGCAATTCTCGCGCACTATCGCTCCTATTGGGAAAGAGGCAGTATTTCCGGCCAAGCGAAAAAGTATCTGGAGAAGCATTTTTTCGTGTCTCCTGAAGACTACGATGTGATTCGCGGTTATCGCGCCGACGACTCCTATTTCACGTTTGCAAAAAACTTTGTGAGCAACGGCATCTCGCTTTCCCAGCTGAAGCACGCAATGCATTTGGGCGCACTTGGCGAACAAGTTGTTCTCAAAAGCAAAGCGGCCTTCCGTCAAATCGAATATCAGGGGAACATTCCGGCTAAAGCAGCCGTCTATGCGGAACAAGCAATGGCCAGAGACAAAGAAGCCCGGAAAATGTACCGGGAAATGGTCAGAGAAGACGCTTTTGCAGACGATTTATATATGCTGGATATCATGAGAGAGGAGATGACCGCCGATGACCCCCGCTTACGATGAGGTGTACCTGGAATCATCCCAGGATATTTTGGGTCAGGCTTTCGATTGGGTCGCGAATACATGCAATGATGACCTCTCCCTCTTTTGCGAACGTCTGGCAAAATCGAAAACAGGGCAGCTTTTCGCCCAGGGGCATCCGAAGTTCGTCGCCGGATGCAATGGCGCGGAGCTTGTCAACTTTGTGATGGAGGACCTCCATCTGCCCGAATATCAGGAGCCGCACGAGTTCTTCATGGACAAATCCCCGGAATATTGGGCTGGCTGGGTTTTAGCCTACTTCCAGTGTACGAGGAATCTTATTTTCCACGAGATTCTCCAGAAAATACCCATACAGCGACTTTTGTCCTTGTACACCACAGGTCACGAGCAAGATATACGGAATGTATGCGACACGCTCGATGCGTGGATACTCTCAACAAAGGAGTAAACAAACACCGCTGTCCTTTTTAAGGATGGCGGTGTTTTTGATAATTCAATATCCCCTGCCTTTTTCTTGTCAAGCCAAAGAATGAGTTTCTTCTGCATTGCATATAACCAGTCAATACAATCTGAAAGGGGAAACAAAGCAAATGGATGCAATCACGCAATTCCGAGGGAAATATTTTTTTCTGAGCAACTTCTTTTCAGCTCCTGTCTATTATCGGGGTATCCGATTTGAGAACAATGAGGCTGCCTTTCAGGCTGCCAAGTGCCCTGAGCGGATGCGGGAGTTTAGCACGCTCGCGCCCCGGGATGCTAAACGGCTTGGCCGCCAAGTGAAGCTTCGCCCGGACTGGGAGACGGCAAAATTTAACGTCATGAATCAGGTCTGCATGGCCAAGTTCCTGCAAAACCCTGACCTGGCCTGGAAACTCGTCGAAACCGGAACAGCGGAATTGGTTGAGGGCAATACCTGGGGCGACAAACTTTGGGGCGTATGCAACGGCGTCGGAGAAAACCATCTTGGCCATATCCTTATGGATATCCGAGACGACATCCGCCTGTTTATGCGTGACCCGGATTGCCCTCTGGTCGACGAAGTTGGCGGGCGTCACGAGGGCTATTTCGGCTGGCGCCCGGGAGGCACACCTTGCGGCGAATGCAGCAGTCTGAGCTGCGGCTCCTGTTCCCTGTACCTATCCTCCCCCAGCCGGAGAAAAGAACAGGGTTAAGCGCCGGCTCAAAAGAAAGGAGAACATTCAATGGGCGATTTTCACGGAACATGCTTTGCCAGCAGTCTCCCCATTTTTGCGGGAGAAGACTGTGCAGCCATTCTGATGGTAAAGAATCCCTACAGTTCAACCAACAACACCTTCACCAATGGCCGCTACTTCCCCATCACCGCCCCTATACGGGGTAAGTACGACGGGAATCGCGTCGTGGAAATGGGGCTTCTGCATGGCAGAATCCTCACCTTTGCAGAGGCAGAATATCATAGGTACCAGCAGCACGCAGAAGACATGCTGCACAAACTTTTCGCCTCTGTGAAGAAGGAAGGGCCCCTGTCGCCCCGCATCTTGCAGCGTGAGGAGAACCTGCGTTATGCCATCTTCGACAATGGGCTTGTAGATGCGTTTCTCATGCGTGCTATTCGCCATGGCTATAACCCGGCTTCCCTGGCAGCAGCTGCGCATATGTTGCAAAATCACCGGCTGCGTTTCATTCCCGGGAGCGGTGCAGGTGGGCAGAGTGGAGTGGAAAGCAAGCAGCAGTTGGCATACTATCAGATGATTTCCCAGCTGGCTGAGGATATCTTCGACCGAGCGAGCAGTTACTAACATGGGACCCCTTCAGCATCTGCTGGAGGGGTCCTATGGGAGTTATTTTCCTGCATCCCTGCCAGAATCCGATTGCGTACTGGCTAAACTCCTGATATAATGGGGAAAAGAACTTTATATCCCGAGTGAGGAGGTGTAAACATGCCGGAAATTTGCCGATTTTATGGTATAGTCATCAAAATGTTTTTCAAGCCCAAGGAGCATGAACCCAGCCATATCCATGCTCTATATGGAGAGTACGTTGGGGTTTTTGATTTGGGCACAATGACTATGACCGAGGGAGACCTTCCCGGCAAAGCTCAAGAGCTTGTGAAAGAGTGGCTGGAGGCCAACCGGGACAAACTACAAGAGATGTGGGACACCCAGAAGCTAGGAAAATTACCACCGCTTCAGTAAAGGAGGTATTAGCGTGATTCCGAAAATTAAGGGCATCACTCCCCTTCCGGATTTTTGCCTCCGGGTTGTATTTGATGATGGGAAGTCGGTTGTCTATGATGTAAAGGAAGACATGGCACAGATAGAAAGCTACCGTGATTTACGTTCAATTAAGGGATTGTTTGACCAAGTTCAATTGGACCCAAGCAGAACCTGCGTGTTTTGGAATAACCAGATAGACTTGCCTAGTGATACCATATATAGGTATGGCCGGGCTGTATAGTATAACGGGGTGACCATCAGGTTGCCCCGTTTTGCCTTCTAAAGCTGATTTAACAACAAGAGAATCGGCACCCCCTTCTGTGATGGTTCGCGCCGCACGACATCGCCGGGAAATTTTGTGCCACCGTGGTAAAATTCGGTGGCTTTCCTTTTGCCCATGATGATTTTCGCTTGCTCTGCATATAACGAGATAATTCCAAAAAAGGAGGCAAAATTATGATTATGGAAATGAGTTTTCTTGGGGACCTGCGCGAAGAAATCAACGCCATGCCCAACTTTCTGTTCTCTCTCAAGGGGCACAGGAAAAAAGATGTCCTGAATGATGATGCCGTCATGGAGCAGCTCTGGTGCCTCTACCAGAAGTCTGTGCAGGAATACGACTGCGACCCGGACTGGGCCGCCCGTGACGCCTTGAGGGACGTTTTCGGTATCCCGCACGATGATGAGCTGCACATCACTGACTACGCCCTGCACATCCGGCGTGGCGGCGACCAGGGGGACTATTACAACAGCTTCTCCAGCCTGGAGGAGCTGCGCAGCGAGCTCTCCCAGCGCCTGACCTCTCAGGATATCCAGGGCGGCTTGCTGGACCGGCTTACAACGTTTCCTCATAGCGCGGTCAACGATGACGGACTCGTTGAAAATAAGCACCAGAACATTTCCGTCTGCGCTTACCTGGGCTGAGGAGGCACCGGAATGATTTGGACAGAGCTAACCAAAAAGGCGTATCTCATCGCCTGCCATGCACACTGCGGCCAGGTGGATAAGGGCGGAAATCCCTACATCATCCACCCTTGCACCCTGGCGGCCCAGATGCCAACCGAGGAAACTACAGCCGTTGCCCTGCTCCATGATGTACTGGAGGACAGCGACATGACGGCGGACGACCTCCACGCGCAGGGAATCCCCGTTGGAATCGTCCGAGCGGTTTCCCTTCTAACGCATCATCTTAGGGAGCCTTATTTGGACTACATCCGAACTCTCGGCTGTAACCCAATTGCGGCTACCGTCAAGAGGGCTGATTTGGGACACAATATGGACCTCTCCCGCCTGGGGCATCCGCCCACGGACTTGGACATCAAGCGGCAGAACCGTTACCGCGAAGCTTTGGAAATCCTCGGCCCGGAATCCTAACCATGCGGCCCTCCCCTTCTGGGAGGGCCGCTGTGATTGTAATGGAGCATCTTGCATATAACAAAGCAAATGTTCTTTGGAAATATTTTTGGGAGGAATGATTTATGCTGTACACGCTGAGAGATATCTCCAAGGTGCCCGCCGCCACCGTTCTCGCCAACGTCCCGAAGGAAGAGCTGATTGCCTGGATGGTCCGCAAGGATGCCTGGCGCACCCGGTTCACCCCGAATCGCGTGGACAAGATTCAGGGGAACGATACCCAGGGATACTCCCCGGACGAGTATGTGCCCACGGTTTTCGACCGCCTGGCCATGAACACCAACGACAAGCGGTCCCTGACCGCTATGCGGTACACCGTGATTCAAACCAAGCCCCTGGGCTGCTTCCCGCCTGGCCAGGTTCCCCGTCAGTACATGGTGCTGGATGAGGATGGCCGGGTGGTCGATGTCCGCGACTGGCTGTATGACTGCCGGCGGATGCTTCGTTGTGGAGTTCCCGAGCCCGCTGCCGCCCTGGGGAAGGTCAAGCTGGATAAGACCGTTTATCGAAAGACTGCTGGCTTCCGGCAGGCTCTGTCCACGCCTCTCCAGCCGGATGAGGATTGGCACGAGCTGGTGGGGAATGTCCCCTCCCGTCTCACCCGCAAGCCCCGTGGCAGCGCCATGACGGGCAAGCGCATTCGTGGTGTTTCTCGGTCCTGGAAGGATAACCCGGGCCGCACCCGGAACTGGCAACGTGCCACAACGGGCCACATGCCCGCCAAGGTGTCCTCCCCTCTGGACTTCGCCGCTCTCAGCGAAGAGTTGATTGGCGCTTAAGTCCACACAGAAATATCCCTGCCCAATCGGGCGGGGATATTTCTTTCCCGTGATTGTTTCCAGCCCCCTTGCATATAATAACCCATCGATGTGGCTCTCAAACCACCTGGAAATATCACCTGACAACACTGTCATCAGTACCGAAAGGAGCATTTTTACAATGAAAAAGGTAATTATCTCAATCATTTCCTCTCTTCTCTCCCTTTTCTTTCTCTGCTCACCCGTGGCGGCGATTACCCCGGATTACGCAGAGGACCAAGTGATTGCGGCGGCGCCCGCAGGCAGCCAGACCTCCTCCGGCGAGTATACGGTTTCCCCCGGCGACCCCATCCAGTACAGCGCTTCCCTGGAGCTGCCTGACACGGCGGCCCTCATCAGCATCCAGCCCCATTCCTCAATGAACTTTGTCAGCGGAGGAACACTGTATGTCATGAATGAGAAAGAGGAAGTCGTCTACACCCAGAACCTTGGATACACCAGTACGGACGGGTTCTTCTACGATATTTCCGACATGCCCGCTGGCGGCGGCACGGGGTTCTTTACTTATGTTGTTTCTGCATCCGACGTCCTGAGCACCGGCCTGGTTGGGATGTCCGGCAAGGTAATCGTCTCCGATGCTGAAGGTAAAACCCTGACGACCAGCGAAAGCCCTGCTGTCTACTCTCTCTCTGCGACCATCCAGACGGTTGACACACATCTGCATGAAGAGGAGACACCCATGCAGGACCAGGGCATCATCACCTACAACGGGCAGCATGTGGAAGGCGCGTCCTTCGTTTTGTATCGGGATAAGGAATTGAAAAATCCTGTCTCTTTCAAGGAGGACTTCCGCTCTTACACGGTCTGCTCCGACGGAACGGACGGTACTACCCAGGTTATGAAGGCGGATACCTCCGGTACTCTAACTATGAAAGGCCTCCGGGCTGGGACGTATTATCTCGCGGAGGAGGAAGCTCCGGTGGACTACTATAACGCCACCACGGCTCCCATTGTGCTTTCTCTCGACCTCGAAAGGGATAACTCCGGGAAGCTCAAGATGGTGATGAACGAGACGGAGCCGAAAGATAAGGACGATGAAGAAAAGGTTGTTCCGAAGAACGAAGTAATCCGGCTCAGCAACAAAGGGGCAGGAGCGTCCGTTGTGGTGGATTATAAGAACGTCAACAAGAAGCCCCGGACTCCTATGGTGATTGCTGTCTGCTGCGGCGGGCTCGCTATCGGGTGCGGTTGCTACGTTATTGGAAAGTCGCATAGCCGGCCCAAGACGCCAAACATCCCCGCAGAGGGGTGAATATCATGCCAGCGAAAGAAACAACTGATGCAAGCAAGACAGTTCGCCGGCTCGAAATCATGTTCCACACCCTTAACGAGGAGTATTTTGGCGGCGAGGTCGTTGAGCCTGTTGTCTCCGTCTGCGCATCAATCAAGCCGCTCTCCTACATCACCCAGGAGGACACCTGGGTGCGGCTCAATGGTGAAACAAAACCGGAGTTCAGGATTTCGGCAAACCTTCTATCGCAGCCTATCGAAAACGTGGTTGCAACACTCCTGCATGCCATGGTCCATCAACACAATTCTCAGATTCACATCAAAGACACAAGCCGCGGCATGGCATATCACAATAAGCGGTTTCGGGATACGGCAAGAGTACATGGCTTGGATGTTGAGTATGACCCGCGAATTGGTTGGGGCGTCACAACGCCGGCAGAAAGGGTAACTAACACTATCGTGGCAAACGGCTGGGACGATTTTGTTTTGTGCCAGAACGAAAACGCCAATCTTGCCCGTCCAACGAGTACCCGGAAGGTG
The DNA here is from genome assembly GCA_910575815.1 of Oscillospiraceae bacterium. Lineage (GTDB taxonomy): Bacteria > Bacillota > Clostridia > Oscillospirales > Oscillospiraceae > Oscillibacter. Next base: position 45,471 of record CAJTFN010000015.1, on the reverse strand, counting down.
TCTTGCCCGTGTTGCGGGCAATCTGTAAGGGCAACAAAAACGGTCAATATCATTTGCGGTGATTGTCTTGTCCAAATGACCGAACAGTTCTTTCACAAATAAAACAAATGCCCTGGCCAACGGCCGGGGCATTTGTTTTTGGTGTAAACTCCACAGCAAAATCCTTCCCAAAAAGATATTAGGACATCATGAGTGAACAAGAGGAATCCAATAGCGCAACCCGGCTCACCGAGAGGCAGACCGGGTTTCTTGCTCAAAAATCGATTTCTGTATAATATTCCTGAATGAACTCTGGCGGAATGGGGGCCTTGCAGACAGCCTCATACCCTACATTGGGGTCGACGAATATGTTTTCCTCCCAGGAATCCGGAAGTGTGACCTTCAGGACTCCCAAGGGAACTTCTTCGCCCACTTCATCCCCAAACCAGTTAAGCACGGCATCCTCCACGGCTTCCATGCTGGTGAAGAGAAAGATGGCTTCCTCTTCCTCGCACTGGCTAGACCGCTTACCCAGTTCGGGGAGGAGTCCCTCCTGTAGAATTTTGGAAATGAGGTGCCGGGTAGTTAGATGAAACAGCTCCATACCCTCAGTCCTCCGCACGAATCCACCTGCGGATATCCCGCTCACAGTCCTCCAGAACCTTCTCCAGGGAGCTGCCCTTCCAATCGTAATGCCGGCCAGGCCCCAGGACATAGCAGTGAAGCGTGACCTGATAGGAATCCGGGGCCGCCGTAGCAGTCTCATCCTCGAAGTAGCTGGGGTAGCTCGCCAGGAACTCCCAAGTTCCCTCATAAGACTTGTGGCCGCAGTCCTCTTTGAGGTATTTCGTGATATAGTCCGCAACCATTTTGCGGATTTTCTTGAATTTTTCCTGATTCTTCTTGTCCACATTAAGCTCCCTTCTTGATATCCATATGGGTTGCGGCCGACAAAATAACCGCTGCGTCCCGGGCATCCCTTTTGGCACTGGGTCCATGGCAGATAACCCGTAAAACATTACCCTCTTTATCTGGGCCGCCGAGACACCATTGGGCCGTGGGGAACATCCGCTTCCGCAGATACGTGCGGCACGCTTTCATGAACCGCTCCTCAGTAGCCCTGTTTCCCTCACTGTCGAACTCAATGCCCCAGTTTCCATTCACGCAGACCGCCTTCGCTTTCTTCATCCGCAATCGACCTCCCTTGGTAAGTTGCAATATTCTATGCGAAAAGGTGGGTTTTAATTACGGGTCCCATGCGGGAAAACGTGTATGGAAAAGTGCAACTGAAAAAAATTTAGTTGTCAAAAAGAACTTCCAGCTCGCAAAAGGGATATGACGGCTGGATTTTCTTCATGGCGGCAATGGCGGTTTTCTCGTCCGCGTAGTGGTACGCGCTCCGAATATTGTTTGCCAGCCGAATGCGGCCGCGAACTCGCCGGACAAGGTATGCCCCGGCATTGCGCCCGCTTTTGATGTGAATGACGGCGTTGTAAGGCAGTTCTTTCCGGGCGGCGTCGATAACCCTGGCGTTTCGAATGCTGCTGAAGATGGAGCAGGTATCCATGATGGCATCCGCCTCCTCGCGGGTGAATACCTGGGCGTCCTTGATGGAGCGGGACCAGGAAACGCCATCCGCCTGGTAACTCCTCAAATAAGAATTCCCGTGTTTGAGCAGGACCTTGGGGGCATCCGGCAGCATGAACTTTTGGGGCCGGCGGATGTTCTCGCGGGGGAAAATGATTGCTGGGAACGCCTGCTCGCCCGCAGCTTTCCGGTCCACGATGACCTTCCGGGACAGGCGAATCCAATTGTCCAGCTCCTGGGTCGTAGAGCAAATAGCCTCCGCCTCTCTCCGGTAAGAATATCCAGTGCCCCAGACACTGACGCAGCAATTGACGCTGCGAAGATGGTTTTCTGTCAGCACGTCCTCCAGCAGATAAGCATTGTGGGCATTGCTTTTGACCCAGCGAAGGAGACCGGCGTCATCGACCCACTTACCACCGCGCATCCAATGCTCCTGATATCCGCCCAGCCAGGGTTCAACAGCCGCAAGCATCTCTTTTTCAGTGGTGCCGGGCTTGTTGAGAAAGACAGACCAGCTGCGGTCCCGCCTCCGGTTCGATGCGTCATAACAGTTGTTGCTGCCAGATAAAACACAGGGGGTAATGCCCTCACCAGACCGCAGGAACATGGTATTGTACAGAATGGTATAACTCATGAAAATTCTCCTTCCGAAATGTTCTCCTATATGGGTGTTGGTACATATTATGCAAGTGAGGATTTTCCGATTTTGGTTTAACAGGAAGAGAATGGCTGTTTGCGTTTCGTTGAGCTTGCTTGAGGCCCGACGCAGAACCGTTGGCCTGCCCGAGCTTTGTCGGGCATAACGCAGTCTGGCAAACCTCATCCCGCTCTCCTTCTGCCAAACCCAAGGCCGGAATAACCTTCTAATGTTTGGCATACTATACAAGCAATATCACTCAGGAGGAATGCATATGTATTTTGTCAACGACTTGTATAACGATACCTGTGCCAAGGCCGGCTCCATGACTGACATCGCCTACTGGTGGCACCGTAAAGTTGGCCGGGACTTCTTCCAGCTCAATGTCACGGGAAAGGACACTCACACCGCGATGGAGAAGGATGGCAGCTGGCTGCATATCCAGGAGAACGGAAGGAGCTATGTTATCCCCACCTATAAGAAAGTCATCTATCTCCGCCGGTACCAGGTGCTGGATGAGGACGGGCGGTCCGTCGATATTCGCACCTGGCCCAAATCTGTTTGGGAATGGACTCCGACCTATCCGCCTTGCTACTGGCCCTGCGGGTTCAAGAGCAATTATCACCGCATCTCTGGTCCCTCTATGTGGCGGGGCACCTACCGGGCCTCCATGAACGTTTTGGATGAGTCCGAGCTGCTCGATGAGGCCCTTCCCCTCCCCATTCGGGACTGCTCTGATGTGCGGTTTCCTTTCAATGGGACGGATGACGTGTGGAGTTACTACGATGGCCACCACTGCCATTGGCGGTCCAAGAGCTGGAAGGACCAGACCAAGGCCCGCAAACAGTGGGCTAAGCACAAGAGAAAAGGGGAGAACCGCGAGGACAAGTGGGCCCGACATGACCGGGAGCTGGCGATGCTTCTGGCCGGGGACTCTGACAATTCCAGTGAGGAGGCTGCGTGATGAGTAACTGGGGAGTGTATTCTTTGGGGCTGTGCGGCTACGTAGTCAAGGTCAACGAGGACTGCGAGTCCGTCAGCTGGTACTTTGACAGCGGGTCTGAGAAGCAACACAAGCTTCACCATGCCATTATCCGGTATACCCCTTCCAGCAGGGCCTTCTTCCTGGCAAGGGGCGTCCGGGTCTATCTGGATAAGTGTTTGCGCATGTCTGCGTAAGCAAAACCGGAGCAGCTAAATGCTGCTCCGGTTTCTTGTTAGTATATCTCGAACTTGACGCCCGGATATTTGGCCTGGAGAAGTTTCCATTTCAGCCGGAAAGCTTCCGTCATTTGGTACTTTCCGGTTTTTTCATCCTCCCCCTTCACGTCCTCGATAATCTTTTCGCCGTCTCTCTCATATGCGAAATCTGCCTTGTATGTGACTGGGCGGTGCTTTTTTCCATCCGGTGTAGTAAATGCCTCCTGGATGACCAGTTCCGCCTGTCTCTTCAAATTGGAAATCTTCCCAGCCTTTTTTAGCAGCAGAAGCTCCCGGCTACGGTCGTATTCTTTCCGGCTGTCATACTTTTCAATGACTCTCCCATGCGTGGTGAGTTTTGGAGAATCTGACAGAAACCCATCCTCGTACACATAAACCTTCTCATTACGGTACTTGGACGGCTTCTTCCGCCGGAGCATTTCCTGATACTCCTTTGCCGACATATGTGTGGTTTTACCCATGGCTCAGCCCGCCTTGGTCTCTACCTTCTTCGCCTGCACATCCAGGTACTCCTTGGGCGGGCGCATGGGGCAGAGCAGGGCTTCGGTCCCCTCGCACTTAAAGGAAACCATCTCCGTCATCCCGCGCAGGGTGATTTCGAGCCGCTCTCCCCTATCAGCTGCGCAGCTCATGGCTGCGGCCACCGTCTTGAGATACTGCGGGTTCAGGAAGATAGTCTTCGACTCCCCGGAGAACGAAACGTTCTTCTTGGTCTCTCTCAAGTTCATGGGATTATTAGGCTGGCGGGTCTTGAACTCCACATCACCAAAAGAGATGCGGGCGCAGCCGCCGTCCAGGAAAATCTCCACCCGGTCTGTCTTTTGGGGCTTTAACCGGGGGATGCTGATGTATGCCTTAAAAGGCTCTCCTGCCAGGGCACAAGGAGCCTCGTTCTCCACCAGCATGAAGCCATTGCAGGCGTATGCTTTGACGATGCCCCGCCCGCTTTCGTCCCGCTCGAACTCCAGCTGGAACAGTTTCGCGGAAGGCTGAGCGGGCTCATTCTGCTTATTGACAAAGTTCTTCAGAGCATCCATCAACCGGGTGAAATCCCTTCCCAGCATGACAGCCTGTGCAGGCCGCTCACCGTCAGGAGGGGTGTCGATTCCGCGAATCTCGTTGTAGGCGGCCATGCGGGAGCGCTGCACGATGGCCAAAAACTCTTTGTCCAACCGGCCGGAAGAGACGGTGAGGTCCCGGTCAAGCCGCGCGACAAGGCGGTCAAACTGCCAGTTGGGACTTTTTGCCGTGACACGCTTGTTGGTGGACCTTTCCATCCCATCTACGATGACTTCGGCAGAGTCCCGTTCAAAAGATATGCTGCTGGGGAACATGCCGCTGATTGCAAGCAGGTTCGCCTGCAGATGCTTGATAAAAGAATCCCGAAATGTGAGTTTCATGAAAGCTTCTCCTTTTCAAAATAATTTCTCCGCGTGGATTTTCTTTATGGTATGCGGACCGGAAAATTTTGATAACAGAAGGACGGCTGGAAAACCAGCCGTCCTTTACATTATTTTTCCTTCTCCTGCAGATGCCGCATGAGCTCCCCAAAATTGAGGCTCTCCAGGTCGGCCTCACAGACGGGCATGACGCTTCCGTCAATCTCGTTGATAAAGAGAAGCCCATGAATGTGGTCCCCGTTCTCCGGGATGCGCATATCCTCTCCATCGGAGTGCCACGCCCGCAGCATCCGCTCCGCATTATCGCAAAATGACACGGGCCAGCAACGGCCTCCACTGCCTTCCGCAAGAATGTGGAACCGAATATCCCAGCCAGACAGGTTGGTGATTCTTTCCAGGCATGTATTGAAACGCATAGAGTCCTCCTTCGTTTTTAGTCTGCGGCCTTGTAGCTCTTGGGAACAGAGTTGACGTCGAAATTGCCCGGGCCATCCCAATCGGGTACGTACCAGCAGCCTGCAACCCGCTCTTTCAGCGGAGGCTTCGGTTCATAGTCCTCGTATAGCAGCTCCAGCGCCTCCTTGCCGTTTTCTTCGCCAAAATCGGCCAGAAACTGTTCCATCGGGATGATGAAACAAGGAATTGTGCTGTCCGGGTTGGACATCAGTACCTCATCCGGATGTTGCTCCGGGTGCAGCCAGGGATGAATCAGGCACATCTCGCCATCGCAGTAGCAGAGGTCGCCGTTTTTGTCAATGTAGTCGCGGTAATAGCAGGCGTCGTCCTTGGCGTTGTTCGCTTCATACCGAATCCAGGGGCGATTCTCAGCGATGGACGCCGTGAGACGGACGGCCTGCCGCGGGTTAAAGGTGGCTTCGGGGCACTTCCCTGTCACATACGCGACAATGATTTCAGGATTGTCGGTTGTATCAAACTCGATGCCGCAGTAAGTGCAACGCACTTTGTTGTGTTGTTTTTTGATAAATTCATGTTTCCAAGTCGCCATGACTAAGCCTCCCAGTTTGAATTGTTAAGCATATTGTATGCGGAATGATAGAAAACCATCACGGCAAATCAAGCCTGAAATTCCCGCATATCATGTCCTAGAAAGGAGGCGATTAGTCTTGCAGAACAGCAATTGCCACCGGAGTTGTATTATGCCCGGCATGACAGTGGATATTGTCTTGAAAAAAGACCAGCCCACAGGCAGGCTGACCCGCGGCGTAGTGGGGCGGCTGCTCACCAACAAATTCTACCACCCCCGGGGTATTAAAGTAATGCTGGAGGATGGCCAGGTGGGCCGGGTTCAGCACATCGTCGACAACGCCTAAACAAAAAAAAGGACACCCTTGTTGGGGTGTCCTTTTGCGTCTCGGCTCACATTTTCTGAACATCCGTGGGGGTGATATCATCATCCCAGGCAACCTCGCCGCTGTTCAAGCTGTTCGCCAGGTTCATCGCCTCCTCCCGGGAATCCGCCTCAATAATGGCCGTCCCGAACCGGGAGAACGTAACTTCGTATTGCATGGCATTCACCTCTTTCTTATTTTCGCTTTTTCTTTCGATTTTGAAAGCTCCAGATTCCTCCAGGCTCTTGAAAAACCTCTGGACATCATCCACCATACGATGGACCCTATCCAACTTATCAACCTCTGCAGCCACATCCGCAAACGTTACGCAGACATACAGGCTTCCGGGCTGGCCGGGGGTGGGGTCAACGATTGCCCTGGGACCCAGCGGATTGTCGTGCCTGAAACAATACGACATGGGGCCATTTTCGTCGCAGTTAACGATGAGAACACAGTGGCCCTCGCGATACTCGCGAACGCTCCAGCCAGGGAAGCCGTCCACGGGAGTTTCCTCATAAATCACGGCGCTCCCCCCTTTCAAACCGCGCAGCGGTAGTATTTGCCACCGTCTTCGGGCGTCCACCGGGCCTCAGAAAGCAGGCGGCCCGCCCTGCTGTATACGCGAACCACTTCACCACCCTCACAGCGGCCAAAATCCAGGGCGGCTTTGAGAGCCCCCTTGCTGATGGTTTTGTGAGTGTGCTGGTGACTGCTATTGCTGCTGATGATTGCCAGATACATAGCGCCTCCTCTTCTTTACCAAACAGTGCAGGCATTTCCCACATGGTAGCTGAAACCAAACCACGTGTCAACACACTGCGAAAATGTATCGGTACCTTCCTCTTTGGGTTTGGTGGTATCTTATGCACCCCTGGAGGAAAGTATTCCCAAACGCAAACTACCCCGCCAAGAAAGGCACACGGAAATTTTCCGTATCCCTCCCAGGCGGGGTAGCTTCTCAGTTGTTCGTCGCTTCAAGCATGCTCTGGATGGTGACCGGCTTTTTGCGGTCCATCACCAGCGCGTTGACAGCAGCCACGCAGAAGTCGCCAATGATGTTGCGGTCGAAGGCGCAATCGTCCATGTCGAAAACACCATCGAACATCGGGGCCACATTCCTCATGGCGGCTATACGGCAAAGGGCAGCTGTGCCAGAGATGGCCGCGTTGTGTGCACGGCGCCGCCGGAGGTCCAGTTCCATCACGGCGTCCCGGTAGTCCTCACCCTCCAGACGGAATCGGAGGATGGGAAGCTGCGTCTCCATGTTGTAGACCGCACAAACATAGGCCAACAGGAGATTCATGTTGTTCTCAATCATTTTGAGAATATCATCCCGTGTTCCACAGGCATTAACCAAAGCGATGAAATTTTTCTTGATATTGTTGTTCTCCATGGTGGTTCTCCTTGCCCAGCCTCCCTTGCGGTGAGGTCTTACGGAGCTGTATATAGACAGGCAGCCCCGCATGGGTCTGGCCTGGAAAACAAGTAGGCCGACCCGGCAAGAATCTATTCAAAACAGACAAAACGTCTGGAATTTCCGCTTGATTGAGCGGCCAGAGAGGGGTATTTATCAACCCTCTCTCCCTGGCCGGCTCCCGCTTGATGCAATATATCGTTTCAGCAGCTCTTAACTGCTGGACAATGAAGTGAAGCCATTCCGGCAACATCTATATGCACAGGCGCACGCCTGGGATTTTCCGAAAAGTTCTCCAACTCTCCAAAATTTATGTTGGCTCATCCTATGCAAGTTCTCGAAATTTTATTACGCAAAATAGAAGAGCCCGCCAGAAATTTGGCGGACTCTTTTTTGTGGAGAATTAGCAGATGCGGCGGGCAATATACAGCCCGTCCTCCTTCCGGCGCCGGAGCGCCTCCCGGAATGTTCTTGCGCCTCCCTGGCAGACACCATCCTTGTCGTACAGGGCAAAGTGGTAGTTGGGATTGGCGATGATGCCAGCAGCGAAGGATATGCGGCGGGCGGGACCTCGGACAAACGGAGCAACAAAAAACCATACGAGCCTAGGCATGTTTTTCTCCTCCTTGTGGTTTTGCCTGATGATATGCCATCGGCACGTGGTTGATTCCGGCCTTTTGGTTTGACACGAAAAGGCTGTGGTCAGGGGTTGCCGGGCCAGCCGGAGCCCGACACAGCTTGAGTGGGTTGCTGCCATGGCAAAATCCCATGAAGCCCTCCCCCTCTTCTGTGTCGGGGCGCATGCGAGCAATCCCAAGTTCGCCGGCTCTTGTCTTGCCAAATCAAAGAATTGGATTCTCCAACTTCGCATATAACGAGCCAAGACTACACGAAAGGAGAAGCAAAATTTATCAAGAACATCGTAATGCCCCTCCTTCAAGCATGGGGGCTACCACGGGAAGAACAACATATTCGAAGAAATCTAAAAAGGAGATTTTATGGCAATGAATAGGAAAACCAATGCCACCATTCAAGCTGCGTTCCGTCGCCGCGCCGCTATCGAGGCTGAAAAGAGGCAGCTACGGGCGGACTATGAGCAACGTATTGCCGCCCTGGATGCTGAGAGCGAGGCCCTCGACAACGCCGTCCGGACCATCAATGCTGCGGCTGCCAACTACCTTTGCCCCAAGTGCGGCGGGGATGGCGAGCTCCGCCGCCCGGATGCTGCCGGCCAAACGGAAACCGTTTCCTGTTCCGACTGCAAAGGCACTGGGTTGAAGCAGAATTAAATTTTCAAGGGGGGAAGGATTATGAATCTTACCAAACGTATCTACGACGGCTTTCTCAGCGGCTCCCAGGCAGAGATTCGCGATGGAAGCTGCACCAAGGAGGAATTTGTCCACAGCTGCGATGTCGCCTTGGGAGCACTCAAGCTCTCTTCCTGGTCGGATGTTGACTCGGCCATTGCTTTCCGGCTGGTAATCCGCTATTGGGGCTACACCGAGAGCAACCCAACTGCGGGCGCACCGCTGATGATGGACGACGTCATCAACGCCATGACCCTCACCCTGCTGGATGAGGGTCCCGAGCGACTCTTAGGCATGCCGGAGAAGGAGTTCTTTCTGCTCATTACCCAGGCCGCCTTGGACAACATGGACAATATCACTGAGGAATACAGAGGCAACTTCGCCAAGGGGGTACCCGGCGATGAGTGATTTCGACATCAATGTCTGCGGAAGCTACACTGGCATGGTTCTTTCTATCCTAGACCAGTTTTGGCGAGGTGAAGCCATTGCTGTAGAGGAGGGCAGTCGTGTACTGCCGGGTGGAATCCGTGTCCGCGCGTTTGAGGACCACTTCCCAGCCGCAGAGCCCATTAAGGGCGGCGTTACCATGAAGGTGGCAGAGACCGTCAACAACACCCTGCACAGCTTGGGGTTTGCCCCGCTGGATGAACCTGGTTCCGCTATGCGTTACCGCTGCCCTGGCAGTCGGGACTGCGTGGCGGTGTGTATTGCCGAGGAAGGAACTATTGGAAAGGAGACCGCAGCATGAACTATGAAAAATATTCTCGCTGCGCTTGCGGCGCTATTACCGTCACGGTGGACGGGCAGGATTATTCCTGTCTGGCATACCGGCGGAAGAAGTTCTTCCCCGGCCTGGACCTGCGAAAGGTTCCCCGTTTCGAGACGTCCTACAGCTGCAACCATTGCGCCAACCGCTTCGGGCTCGACCTGTGTGGCTGCGGTAGCGGAAATGAGTTTGGATACTGCGACGGCGGGTTTGATGCCTGCGAGGTGCCCATGCAGAAGTTGGGCGAGTACACATGCGTCACCGATGGCGATTCCTGGGTTGCTGACCTTCACAAGCAGTCGAAGGTTATCTGAGTTTGCCACAAGCAGCCTCTCCAGCAAACGCTGGAGGGGCTGAATTGTTTTCTTGGTATTTACATATAACACAGTAATTCCCCTAAAGGGTTAAAAGAAGATTTCAAAAGAGAATATGCAAAGCACACAGCGGCAATGTCGTTGGCTAGAAGGAGGTAATATGCAGTATTTGTACAAAAAAACCAGTGATAGACAGACATCCGACACACGCATTCAGGTATGGACCGGCGACACGTACGAAATGAGGATAACGCTCGGGAAATGGGACACAAAGGTCCATATCTGGACGGCCTCGGGGGTTGAGTATACCCCCGATATTCTCGCCGTCTCTGTTCGGGGGAATGCGAAAAACATTCCCTTGCAAATGGATATCCACTCAGGTCGCAAAACAGTGCTGCTTGAGGAGGTTTCCCTTGTCAGGGACAGATGGGAACACCAGCTGGAGATTATTAAGGGAATCCAGAAAATTTTCATCGACCCCCTCAACAACGGGACTTTTGACTTTGAGTCCAATGAAGTCTCTTGTTCGCTTCCGGCCACTCCGGCAAAGTACCTGGTCATCCTCAACCGCACCCGGCAGGACGGGCTCAATGTCGAACGGTATGCCTCTATTTATGTCATTTCTCCTCCAAATTGGATGGACACTGGAAATGACGCTCACTGGCTTCAGCTCCTTCGCGGGGTAGCCCTTAAGTTCCTCAATACCCCCGAGGGAAAGCAGGCGTGGAAAGATACCTGTTGTGATTTCAACTGGGGCGATATTGATACTTATATTTCCGATAAGTTCCTATCTCAGCATGGAATCGAAACATACTGCTCGGTAGGAAGTCTGGAGATTTCCGGAGTCATCACCTTAGAGGTGAACCAGGACGAGTCATTTTCTGGCCCCGAGGAAGACACATGATTTGCTACACACTCTGTGCGCAGTCCCCTCCAGCGTTTGCTGGAGGGGCTGAATGGTTTTCTTGGCAATCTGCATATAATACGACAATCTCATATTGATGGGAAATCAGGCAAAAGGAGATGACTATCATTGAATTGTTAAAAGGAATAATCTCCGATTTTGTATATCGGAATCAGGAAACCGGCTACGCGGTTCTTTCGTGTAGCACAGAGACCGGCCATGTCACCCTGGTTGGCGACCTTGCGTCAGCCACAAAGGGCTGCGTTTTGGAGGCGCAGGGAGACTGGAAGGAACACCACAAATACGGGCGGCAGTTCGCTGTCTTATCATGGAGTGAATCTGCTCCCCGGGACCTCGAAAGCATCAAGCTGTACATCAGCGATTACACCAGCGGCATAGGGCCGAAATATGCGGCGCGTATTGTTGCCCATTTTGGGGTGGACTCCATCGAAATTATGGATAAGACCCCGGAGCGCCTGATTGAAGTCCGCGGCATCGGGAAGAAGACTCTCTCAAAAATCAAAGCGTCCTGGGCCCAGCAGAACGAGGTCCGCGACCTATCCCTTTTCCTGCTGCCATACGGGATTTCAGGCTCCATCGCCCGCCGCATCTACCGGAAGTACAAAGAAACCAGCATTGCGGTCATAAAGGAAAATCCCTACCGCCTGGCCGACGAGGTGTCCGGTGTGGGCTTCCTGACCGCCGACAAGCTGGCTATGAGTATGGGAATTGATGAAAACAGCTATGTCCGCCTTCGCGGCGGCGCCCTGTACGTCATGCACGAAATCACGAACAGCGGCCATGTCTACGCTACCAGAAAGCAAATTGTGGACAGGGCCATGGAGCTGCTGAACGTGGATGAGGTGCGCCTCCAGGCAACTCTGGACGACATGGTTGCCACTGAGGAAATTGTAAGAGAAGGCAGGGACACCTTATATCTCAAGCCACTCTACTATGCCGAGAAAGGCATTGCTGGAAACCTGAAACGGCTGCTGAACACCAGCGGGCCTCTGCCGGTTGATATTGATTCCATCCAAGACAAAACGGGAGTTATTTATGATGACGCCCAAGCGGATGCGATTCAGCTGGCAATGAGCAGCAAGGTTATGGTTCTCACTGGCGGCCCCGGAACCGGGAAAACGACAGTCACCAGGGGCATCATCGCCGCACTGGAGGAGAACGGCCTGGATATTCAGCTTGCCGCCCCCACTGGCAGAGCGGCCAAACGCATGGAAGAGGCTGCCGGGATGGAATCACGGACTATTCATCGCCTGTTGGAAAGTTCCAGAGAGGGCGGATTCACCCGAAATGCCGAGAACCCCATTGATGGAGACGTTCTCATTGTGGATGAGTCCTCTATGATTGACACTGTGTTGATGAACGCGCTGCTGCGGGCAATCCCCACCAGCATGCGCCTGATTCTGGCTGGCGATGTGGACCAGCTCCCTTCCGTTGGCCCCGGCACGGTGCTTCGGGACATTATCGATTCCGGTGCTGTCCCCGTCATTCGGCTGACGAAAATCTTCCGGCAGGCTCAGGGCAGCAATATCATCACCAATTGCCACCGTGTCAACAACGGTGAGTGTCCCGAATTCAAGTACGGGAAAGATTCTGATTTCTTTTTCATCCGGGATGACGATGCCGGACATATTTCCCAGCAAATCGTGGAGCTGACCAGGAAACGGCTGCCGGTGGCATACTCTGTTTCCCCAACGGACATACAGGTCCTTGCTCCGCAAAAGACCTCCGCTATTGGTACCCGCGCCCTCAACGAGGCTCTCCAGGCGGCGCTGAACCCGGTTGGTCCGTCCATTATCTGCGGGGATTACACTTTCCGGGAGGGAGATAAGGTTATCCAAATGGTAAATAACTATGATAAGGAAGTTTTCAACGGCGATGTCGGGCTTGTAATGTCCGTCGATGTGACCGACCGGGAAATCACAGTGGCCGTCGAGGGCCGGGAGGTAAAATACGCCGATACCGAGCTCAACGAGCTGGCTCTGGCGTATGCCATCACCATCCACAAATCTCAGGGTTCGGAGTACCCTATCGTCATCATTCCGCTGCACACCACAAACTACGGCATGCTGGAGCGGCATCTGGTGTATACCGGCTTCTCCCGGGCCAAGCGGCTTCTGGTTGTTGTCGGCTCAAGACGCGCCATGTGCCGGGCAGTTGAGTACGAAGCGGCCACAAAACGGCAAACAATGCTGAAAGAGTGGCTCTCTGAGGCAGAAAAGGAGGAGGAACATGACTGAGCTTGTATTCATGTACGGTTTTCCCGCATCTGGGAAGACCACATACGCAAAGGCCCTCGTGGCGGCAAATCCCAACTACATCTACCTGGCGGCGGACGACATCCGGCGGGAGCTGTATGGCAGCCAGGACCATTTCGGAAATCCGGAGGACATCTATACAGTTCTCCTTTCCCGGATGATGAAGCATCTTCGTCAAGGGCACAGCGTTGTCTACGATGCCTGCAACCTATATCGGCAGTTCCGCATGGACTACCTTACCCCGATTAAGGAGGCGGGTATCCAGTGCTACAAGACGCTCGTACGGCTCGATACGACGAAAGAAACCTGCTTACTGAACCATGTGGGCCGTGGGCGCAATTTCGATATTGAGAAGCTTTCTCATTATTTCGAGATTAAAGAGTTTCCCCGGATGGACGAAGGCTGGGATTATATTTATGACGTGCCGGACCACCGGCTGCCCAGCAAAAAGCTGTACCTTGCCTCCCCCTTCTTTGGGGAGAACGAGCGCAGGGCGGCCATCGATGTCTGCGAACACTTCCGGAGCCTTGGTCACTCGGTCGTCCTGCCCCTGGAGCACAAGTTCCCGAACGCCTACGACATGCCGAACCCTGACTGGGGCCGCGCTGTGTTTGAGTATGACATCCAGGCAATTCAGAGCGCCGACTTCGTGGTCTGCCTGAGCTACGGCCGGCAGTCTACCGCCGGGACGAATTGGGAAGCCGGATACGCCCATGGTATCGGCAAGCCTGTCCTGGTGGTCGAGATGCCTGGAGTCAAACTGATGAGTCTGATGCTCATGAACGGCTGCCATGCGGTATTCCGGAGTGTTGAGGAATTGAAGAAGTATGACCTGAATGTCCCAGTGCGGGTTATGGATATGGAAATGGAGCAGAAATGAGAGCAAAATACTATGGGAAGAGCGTTCAGCGCAACGAGTTTGGACAAATCGTCCACCGGCATTCTCCACGGATAACTGTGTTCTTCTCTGAAAAAGAGTTGACTCTTGCCCAAGCGAGGCTGGAGGCTACCGGGTATCAATACGACGCCTTTATGGACGGCATTGATGCCCAAGGCTTTGCGGATGTTTATGTTTCTGGCAAGGAAGAAGCCAAGGAGTTCATGGAAGCCTGGGGGAAAATAAAGAAACGCATCAAGAAAGTACCCTGATAAGAAGAGAGGTGGTCGAGTGATTCGACCGCCTCTCTTCTTCTAAACAGGTGTGTCATCTGGCGCCTTCTCTTCCTGATGCCTTTTCTTCCAGAAACATTGCACCAGCAGAAAAATGCCATATACAGTCCACATGGCGATTAAAATCCCGGCGCCGCCATAGACCGAAACGGCAAACACCACCATCAGAACAAGCATGGCAAGCAGGCCCATTATGGGTTCGACATCCACAAGATTGAGAATGGGAGTTTGGGCCCCCACAAAGGAGACGGTAATCCAAGCCACAACTAAGATGAATACCACCAGAGACGCTATCAGCATCCCTTTCAAGCCTGGGAACGTTTTCTCAGAATTCGCCATCAAACTCACGCCTCCTTTCCGTGCGCTGCTTTTCGTAGCAGCTCTGGCAGATACCGTAGCCGGAATCAATGGGAATGTGGGCGCCGCATTTCCGGCAACAGCTGCCCTTGGTGCTCAAATCGTGAATGAGCAGCTCGTTGATTTTGTCAGAAATATTGAGCTTTTCTTCTGACAGCCACTCTTTGTCATACACCAGGCCGTATGTCTTGGAGAAGGAGTAGTACAAGTCCAGCATCTTATAGTACATCTCCAGCTTAGGGAGGTAGTTGCCAGCCTTGACGGGTTTTTCAACCTCGCCGTCACCCCGGGCGTACGCTTTGATGTACTTTCGGAACTGGTTCAGCAAAGCCTCGCTTCGCTCGTCGAAGGGAATGTTGCCAGCCCGCAACAGGTCTTCCTTGTTGAGCTGCAATTTCAATTCCCCTTCAATAATTGAAATGATGTAGATGTACCGGCTGATATCCATACGGACATAGGGCCGTTTCACGGACATCCGGTTCCACGCGCGCAGCACCTCAGAAAGCGGGTGGTCAATGCGGAGTACGAGGTCAGAGAAGCCGAGGGAAGCGTGTCCAACCGGGTTGGGTATCGCCTGGAGCTTCTCCTCCAGCCCGGAACAGCCTGGGAAGGCTGCCGCATAGCCCTTATCGTATTTCCCGAACCGCCCGGCCCGCCCGGCAATCTGCCGGACCTCGGACGTCAGCAGGGGCCGCTTCTCAATTCCATCGAACTTCTCATCGGCCGTAAAAATCACTCGCTGGATAGGCAGGTTCAGGCCCATCCCGATTGCGTCCGTGGCAACCAGGAGTTTTGTCTCCCCATCCAAAAAACGCTGCATCTGCTGCCGTCGGGTGGAATACGGAAGGTCGCCATAGATAACGGAGGCCGGGGTGCCCCTTTGCCGCAGAAACTCAGCCATGCGGAGCACTTCCCTCTTGGAAAACGCCACAAAGGCATCCCCGGGCTGAGCCCGCTTTAGAGGAACACTCTGATTTTGCCAGAGCAAAGGAACTTTTCGCTCGTGCTCGATTACCTCGCATGGTTCTTTCAGGTCTTTCAGGACCACCTTGAGGATTTTCAGGCCCTCGGGGGCAACGCACAGGTGGATTTCCTCCGCTTGCACACCAAGGATGGCCCGGGTCCAGGCAAAGCCTCGTTGGGCGTCCCCAATCATCTGACACTCATCGATAACCGCCACATCGTACCGGCGGTTCACATCCAGCTTTTCAACGGTACTGGAAATATGTGTGGCGCCAGGACGAATATCCTCCTCTTCTCCAGTCAGCATAGAGCAGACCACCCCGCTATCCAGAAGTGTTTCCTGAATTTCCAGGGCGAGAAGGCGGAGAGGCGCCAGGTAGACACCAGTCTTAGCCTCTTTTAGCCGCTGAATCCCCTGATAGGTCTTTCCCGTGTTCGTGCCTCCAACATGGATGAAGAACTTACGGTTCATGCACCGGGCGCCCGGATATTCGTTCTTGGGGTCCACCTCCAGGATTTCAGAGAGCTGGCGGGAAATGCTCTCAGGGACGTAGTGGACCAGGTAGCAGTAGTACAGGGAGTTTTCGGGGAAATCTTTCTGTGCCGCCGGGACTGCCAGAACGCTGTTGGCGCTGTCGGTGACACCGTGTTCCTCCAGACCAGTGATTTCGTGGCGGGCAGCAGAAACGAGCATCTGTGGATAGAAATCCAGAATGTCCTGGGGAGGTTCTTTATACCCCAGCAACCAGGAGGCATAGGCCGCTTTCTTACATGTCTGGATGCCTTCCCGGGCGACGGTGAGATACGCAGCCCGCAGCTCCTTTACGGTCAAAAACATGGGGTCGCAGGAAATACCGATTTTCTTGATGGGCCGCAGGAAATACTCATGCATCATGCGGCACATCAATTTTAGATAATCGGGGATGTCGGCCTGCTCATAGGCTTTCGTCAACAGAGAAACGGCTCTTTCGGCGGACTCCCGGCGAGTCTTGGAAAGCAGGGACTTGTATTTATTCAACTCATCCAGCCGTTCGCAGTTCTGGGCGAGCTCTGCGGCGATGTCCGGGGTTGCTTCCCGCTCGATGACTTCTTTGGCGCGATAGTAGAACTTGCCGCCCTTTTGCCGCCGTGTCAAATGCGCTTCTATCATTTCAACTGTCCAGCCACGCTCTAAGAGTTCCTTCTTGATGTACTGCTGGCCGGGCTTTTTGCTCTTGGGTCTCTGCAAAGTAAAAACACCTCCTATGTATGTACCTTTATTATATGCGGAGGCGCTGGACGTCATTTGCAGAGCGGGGGCTGGATTTAACAAGAGAAGAAGGCTGAAGGATTCATAAGGTCGCAGGTGGCCCGACATTGTTTAGGAGAATCGCCTGTGGGAATTTTGCATATAATATAGGCACAAAATGAGCTCTGGCTGAACGCTGGGTCTTATACGAGCGGGCTGAAGTTAATCTGTCCCGCTATACGGATTTCTTTGTGAAATTGCCAGTTTGTCCTCCGGTATCCTTCGGGTCCGGGGGCCTTTCTTTTTACACCCGGCTCAAACGGAAAGAGCGGGCCCCAGAAATGGGTCCGCTCTTCTCTCTTGTCCTCACATGTTCTGAAAACCCAGCATTTCCGCCACATGCAGAATCCCAGCCCGGTATCCCTGCCCGTATTCATTCGCAGAAGAAGCCGGCCCGAAACATTCGGCGCACTCATCCAATAGACCGTCCAACATGGACCCTCTGCAAATCGCAGCCTCTGAATCATCGCCGCCGAAATTCCTTGTAATATCCAGCCAGGAGATGCGGAGCATCAGCACACGGTCGGCAATCAAGATGTTGCCAACCTTGATGGCCTGCATCTGATAGGGCGTGTCCTTTACAGGCGACACAAACCGCAAAGCCGTGCCAGAAAAATAATTGAGAGAAAGCAATTCTGGGCCGCCCGAAGGCAGCCCAGACGATGCTCAGTCGAAGTATTTCTCGTCAATCGAAAATCCAAGCATTTTCATGGCATCCACGATGGCATCATGATACCCCTGGGCATACACATCGCCGGGGTCGGCCAGGTTTTCGGCGTTTTCCTTCAGCAGCTGCTCCAGAACAGAACTCACGCGGGTGGTAATAGGCTCTGCCGTTTCGATAGTCTCCGCAATATCGTCCCAGGAAATGTTCTTCAGTAGAACCCTGTCCGCAATCAGGACATCGCCTGCCTTGATGGCCTGCACCTGATAGCTGGGGTCATTGAGGGCTTCCCGCATCTCCAGCTTGGCGCCGGGGATGTAGTCAGGGATGTCGCCATTCCGAGTGGGACTCTGTGGGACCTTTACCGGCTTGCTGTCCATGTAGAGGGTGCCAACCGTGACGATGGTTCCATCAGGGGTCAGAGGGTCAGGGTTCAGGATTTCAACGACGGGGCGGAAACCGAGGTGCGCGTTCCGAGTCGTAGCATAGCGGTCGTTCCGGCGGCGGGCCGACACCCACCCGCGAACCGCACGACGCGACGCCAAAACCGAGGCCACGTCCTGACACCAAGAGTGCATGTCGTTCCAGTGCATCCAGTTGTCGTCACCATTGGTGATGTCCACCAGTCGGTCCCACTCTTCGCAGGTAGGCAGCCGCATTTTCTTAATCTCCAGCATTTTTGAAATTTCTCCTTTCAGGTTTTGATTTATCGTATGCAGAAGCGCGAAGAGTAATTCTGGGCCGCCCGAAGGCAGCCCAGTTCTGTTTGCTACGCAGCCTCCCGCTCCACCAGCATCCGAGCCGCCTCTTTTAGGAGGCAAACTCCATCAGCACAGCTGGCAGCCGTGATGCCATGTTTCTTGTATAGCTCCCAGATGCCGCCACGCGCCAGCAGACACTGATACCCCTGGCGCCAAACATTTCCCCAGGTGCCGCACTTGAAGCCAGCCGCCTTGTCCCATGTGGACAAGGGTGTGTTATTGAGATTGGGGTCTTCCCTGAGCTTCTCCCGCAGGGTTTCTACAGGGAACGGAACAAACTCCGCCACCTCATCCAGGCCGCCGAGATACTCGATGGCCCGGCCGTAGATTTCGGAGTGAGACGGCCGTTCTCCGGTCTCAATGTCGATGTTGCACTTGTGAATACCAATGGCTTCCTTAATGTCCATTACTCCCTCCCCTTTCTCGCTTCGGCCATTATTGCCTCCATGTTCTGGTTCACCAAGAACATCATGTCCTGGGTCCGTCCCTTTACCATATCCGCCAGCTCCGAGTAAACCACCGATGGCGTGATATCCCGGCCACTGCAATGCACCGCCAGAATCAGGTCATCGAAGGTCAGCCCATCCAGCAGGCTATCGCTGGAAACGAGGTCCTCGCCCAACTGCCATTTTCTTTCGCCCATGCTTATCTCTCCTTTTTGAATTAGTCTCTCCGATTGAGATTGTTTGCCTGGATAGTATGCGGAATTGTGGGAACGTATTCCGGGGACTCGGTTTGGCAAAGGAAGAAGCTGGCTGGTCTGGGGCAACTTCCTGTGGTCCGACACGAGAAGGCTGGCTCCCGTATGGGGCATGATTTGCAACGGATGCAAAAAGAACCGGCCCCCAAGTGGGAGCCGGCATTCTCTCAGCCTCGCCCGAATGGACGCTCACAGAAAAACGGCAGGCCTGGGCCTTTGTCGAAGCCTATGCTGGTGATGACGTATGACTTCTTGTTGACCGATGCCCTTTCGCGAGCGCGTTTCGCAGCGATTTGGCAGGCGGCCTGCATACGGCGGTATTGAGCAGCCGGTGTGGAATCCATTTTTAGATATGCCATCTCAGGCCGCCACCTTCTCCGCCACAAGCTCGGCGCAGATTTCCTCCACGACATCGAACAGCAGCGGGCTGTCTTGCCAACTGCACATCTTCATGGTGAGCTTCGCCTCCGAAACAGAGACCTCCGCAGCGGGAACCCAGACTCCGGCATAGCGAGCCTGAACGAGTACCCCTTTGCCATCCTGGCTGAGGAACCAGCAGAACTCATCCTGCGCATCGGACCGGGTATTGATTTTGTCGTTTGACATTTCGAAATCCTCCTTGAAAATAGTTGTGGCATTATATGCGACACGCCGGGAATCAATTCCAGTATGTGTCGGGCCTCAGCCAGCACAAATTACCGCCCCTGTCCTTCTTTTGCTAAACCAAAAGCCGGCCCCACAAGGAGACCGGCTTTCCTGATGTTAGTTGGCGATAGAGTATACTCTCCGCACCTCTTCTATGTCCGCAAGCGGATACATCCCCCTGATTTCCGGACAATCGTCATATGTGACGACAATATCCGGGCCAGGCATCCCCGCATGCAGGGCGTTTAGCGTGTCCGCCAGCCGCCGGTGGTCCTCGGCAGAAAATGCGAAGGGATACAGCGCAGGCCCCTTCTGGTAGTAGGGCGGGTCGACAAAAAGCGTAGCGTCGGGGTACCAGTAGGCCATACTCTCCACAAAATCGCAGCAGTCCATTCTGTGAACCTCGATTTTCTCAGCAAGCTTCGCAATCCGGGAAATGCGCTTCTTTAACGCATCCGAATTCCAGCGGCTTAAGAAGGCCTCTTTGTCCGCAGCCTTTCCTCCCATGGGTCCGGCCATCACGATGCCCGAGAAACAGGTCCGGTTCAGCAAGAGAAAACTCCAGGCGAGCTCTCTTCTTCCAGAATACGTACCAACCAGCTCATTGGCCGAATTCAGCACCAGCTTAGCGTTCCGGAAATCCTGGTAGGTAGGAGCATCTGCGAAATGCTGGAGAAGAAAGCGCGAATCGCTGACCACTGTGTCCCAGAACGCATACACCGCCGGGTCCAGGTCGTTCAGCACCAACTTGTTGATTTTCCCCGCGTCCAGCAGGGACAATCCCAGCGAGGCGCCGCCCGCAAAGACCTCTGCGAACGTGTCCATCCGATTCTTCCGGAGCCGCTCGTAGATGAAATCAATGAGCTTTGACTTCCCTCCGGGGTACCGGAGCGGAGACAGTCTTTTGCGAAGGCCAGTCGACGCCTTAGTCCCATGCTCGCGGCATCCTCCTCCCTGTTCCAGCAACAGGAGAATCCGGCGAGCTTTCTGTTCTGCCGGGTCGAAGAAGGTGAAGCCGTCGCAGTCCGGGCACCAGAAGCCTTTGTTATATTGGGTATCCAGCTCAAACTCCTCTGGTGTCCCAGTTGCACCACACCAGTGGCAGGTTAATTCTCTCACTCCTTCATCTCCTTCGCAGCCATGCCGATTGACAGCAATCCAGCCACCAGCGGGTCTTTGGCGGTCGTCGCAGCATCGAGGGCGTTGAGGAACGGGTCTCCCGGTCCAGCCTCGTTGGCCGGGTCGCATCTCACCGCCTCAGGAATCTTGACGTTAATTTTCCAGGAGCGTTTGATGGCGGAGACAGAATTTGTATCTCCTCTGGCCAAAGCAACCCGGATAGCTTCATTGATAGCTTCGTCCCGCTGGAGGGCATTGAAGTAGCGGTCGCCGGAAATATTGCCGTTGTATTTATGGTCAATCATCAGTGCCGTTTCGGCGTGGTTGCCACCAAGGCCGAACGTGGCGATAACGTACCGGGGCTCACCAGACTTAACCCAGACTTCTCGCCCGTTGAGGATAAGATAGCGGTTTGCCTTTTTGACGGCGTACTGCCGGCCAGCCTCGCAGCTGTCCTGCACCTCAAGCCTGGGGATATATCCATCAGAGAGCCACCGTCGAAACTCCGTCAGAGTCCCCCAACCAGTCTCTTTTGCGGAACGCTTGGTTTCCCGCGAGTACAAACTCCCATTGAACCAACGGAAGACCCGAGTCTGAGGGAACCAGCAATCTTTGTGGGTGAACGCGATGGGCGCGTCTTTGGATGTGGCCGCCGGGATATCTACCTCAATGGTTTCCCGGAGCATCCTGGTGCGGGGCTTGCGGCAGCGGTACGGAACATACTGCTCGTTGTAGCAATAGGCAACATCAAATTTCATAAAAGTTCTCCTATTTGAAAATTTCTCCTGATTGGTTGGTTGGTTGATTCTATGCAAGCGACAAAAAATCCATTTTGTCCAAAATCGAAATCTGCTCATTCGCATAGCATAATCCAATCCCACGTAGGAAATTTTTTTGAAAAGGAGAATCAAACATGCTTGGTAAAACACACGCCGCCGCCAGTGTCTGCGCCGGCTTTGGACTTGCAGTGGCCGTGGCCGAAAACCCTCTGACCGGCGCTGTCATCATTGGCAAGTCCTGGTTGGGGTCGCTGCTCCCCGACATCGACCACAAAAACAGCAAAATCTCGAAGAAGCTGAAACTCACCGGATTCATCGTTCGGTTATTCACGGGACATCGGGCATTGTTCCACAACCCGCTTCTTTACGCGGCCGTCTACGCTGCCCTCTGGCATTTTCGTCCGGACCTGGCGAAATTCCTTATTCCACTCTTCATGGGAATTGGAACGCACCTGTTCCTGGACGCCCTGACGCCCATGGGAGTACCCATCCTGCCAAATCGGAGACTGCACATGGGGAATATCCGTACCGGGTCCAGCGTGGAACACGCTATCTATAGCCTTCTCATTGTTGCGGGGTTTGGCATTTCAGTCTGGGGCGCTGTAGTCCGGGGTCTACTGTGAGGGGGGGTGTTGGTATGGTTTACCTGGTAGACATGGAGAATGTCGCCCTCAGATGGGTATTCTATCTGCAAACTGCGACGGCGGAGGACGAATTCCTTCTCTTTTACAGCAAGAACACTACCTGCTCCCTGACTTTTCCCGTTGTTCAGATGCTTTTCGACAGTGAGGCGAAAATCCGGTGTATTCCCTGCTATGTCGGAGAAAACGCCATGGACTTCCAACTTTGCTCAGAACTGGGGTTCTGCATTGCTGGCAACAAAGCGGCCAAGTATGCCATTGTGTCAGGAGATACCGGCTACGACCCGGTGGTCAAGCACTGGAAGGATATGGGAGTCTTTGTGGAGAGGATGGTTCCCGGCGGAGATAGCAAAGAAATTATCGATGCTATGACACCGGATGCCACTAAGGCCGCCTTGAAAAGCAAGAAAACAACGGTGGGCACAAAGTCTGCGGGCCCAGAACCCGCTGCGGCCCCACCCCCTGCCGCTGCGAAAGCAACAGAGGAAAACATGCATAATGAAAAGCCCATTTCTGCCTACTTCCTCAAGGTTCTCAGGGAGGGAAATACCGGCGTCCCCATACCTGCTTTGCAGGCCATCTCACAGATGATGGAGCTTAGCATGAAGGAGCCGGAAAGCAAGCGACTCGGTTTTATGAAACAGCGGCTGTCTCAGAAGTTCAGCGGGCTCACAAATCAGTATTGGCGAAAAGTGGAGCCTGTTCTCCGGTATGCTCTGTTTGGACAATGCAAAAAGGAGCTTACTGAAGAATGTCTGAAAACACTTCATGCGGCAAACACCGGCGTTGCGGAAGGCATCCTGAAAGATGTCGCCGCCATCATGGCAGATAGCAAATCGCTGCCGAAAAACAGACGAATGTACAACGTGTACACGGAATTGTACCGGAAATTTAAGGGGCCTGGCCGGGTGTGCTATCAGAAACTTAAACCCGCCATCGAAAAGGCCATGGTTGCCTAAATTTTAGAGAAAATGTGAAGAACAGCGACCCGAATTGGGCCGCTGTTCTTTTGTGAGTATACGCTTGCGCGGTTATCCCAGAGCCCCAACGGGTTCACCTCGGGAATCCTTGACAACTTCCACGCTCAGCCCTCCTTTTCTTCTGTGCCAAGAACCAGGAAAAGTCTGTACTTGCAGCAATCCTGGTCACAATTCCCGCAGGACGGGCAGCCATAGCATGGTTCCTCCAGCTCCCCAGTGAGGGAATCAAAAGTGAGACCAGCCGCAATGGCAACAACCTTAACATCCCAACAAATCAGCAGATAAGTGCCATATTCGTTGTCATACACATCGGTATAGTATCCATTTTTCCCCAAGGCGTTGCGGACACGCTGGATATCGCGTTTGTCCTCTTGTTTATCTTTCGCACCAACCCGAACCTCAGTCCACATTTGGGTATCAACACCCTGAATGCAGAGCGAGTGCATGTTTGTGCCGATGCGGTACTTCTCCAGGGTCTCCTCGCATTCCTTGTACAGAGGGAGTTCTTCCACCGGCGGCTCAGGCTTGATGATTGCTCTGGCCCGCTTCCTTAAATCGTTTGCGGTCATCATTTCAGGCACCTCCCCTCACATCCAACCAGACGGGGCGCAAACTCCGAATTGCTCCAAGACCATCCAATGGCCATGAGAATCAGAATAACGCCGGTCATGGTCAAAACGGCAGACAGCGGCGGAAGGACGTACTTGCAGAAGAGACATGCCCTCTCATAGGTGTTGAGGCTGGTCCACTTCTGCTTGGCTTTGATGAAAATGTTCACAAAACTGCTCCTTTTCTGAATTTTTGTTCACTTTTGACGAAATATCCCAATTTCGTGGTGGATAACGGTTGAAAACTTCCTGGTTAATCCTCCTATTGGTGTTTGTCGGTATATTATGCGGGCCTGCAAAATACCATCACGGCGGAGAAGAGTGGCTTGACAAAGGAGAGCGGGCTGGGTTTGACAGAAGCTGCTTTTGGCCCAGCAGAGCTGCAGAGCCCCTCATGACAGCCACTAAGAAAAAGGGGCCTGATTTCTCAGGCCCCTTGATACCGACTGCGTTATCGCTTTCCCGGCTGCGCATTCCCTTTGGCCATGGCGATGAGTTGTTCGTCGAGGATTTGCCGCAAATAGGCATTGATGTCGCCAACAGCAACGTGGTAGATGCTTTTGCCATTTTTCAGGACAACGTACGGGACCTTCGAAAGAAACTTGCTGTCCCATTCACCGAGCCCTGGCCGGTATTCCTTCTCCGTTTTCCATTCGTTGAACCAAGCAATCCCTACGACCTTCCCATTTGAAACCCGATACCCTTCCCTTGTTGACAGAGGGAAGTCAATGGTCACGCCGTACAGATTGGAATTGATTCCGGCTTTGCCGGCTTCCCGGCGAAATTCGGTTTTCGTCATAATAGCTCCCTCATAATTTTTCGATTTCCTGATATTTGTATTCCATATACTCGATTGCGGCGAGGACAAGCAAAATACCCAGTGGAATCGACACAAAGATGCACGCCGATTTGATATCCATAATGGCCAGCTGGTCGAGGAGCCCCAGCTCGGGATGCAACAGCACGCCGGGGAGCCCAAACTGGGCCAATGTCCACAGAATAGCAATTGACACAGCTGAAAGGAGAGTGGCCGCAATCGACACCTCCAGAATCCAACACGAAAATGCGAGACAAAAGGCCGCACGTCGCAGATGTTTGTTTTCGATTTTGTTAATATCTCTGATTTTATCTCTGATTTTCATATTGTCCCCCTTTGGTTTACATTAAGTCCCGGAAAACATCTCTCCGGTGGCAGCCGCCATCTTCGGCAGCGCAGTGATTAGAGCATGCATTGCAGGGGTCTTCGATTCTACCGGAGAAAGTATTGAAGTGCAGGCCGAAACGAACGGCAATCACCCTGGCATCCCAACAAATTCGCAAGGCGTCATGGTTAGTAAATCCAGAAGAAGCCCCGGTTTCCCAAGTGGATTGATGTTGCCTCCCCATGCCTAAAGGCAGGGGATTCATTCCTGTTTCATTGCCCCCGCCCCGCGTGGTCGAGGTCTTACAAGGTCTCCACAGGCTTATAGGTTTGGGTGCATCCCACCCTACCTCCGATATATAGTTTAAGCCGCAGGCTGATTTATCAGCCGCAAGCCTTCTTTCAAGATATTCTTTGTAGCGTTGACGTCCCGGTCGTTGTGGCTGTGGCATTGCGGACACTCCCACTCCCTGACCGACAAATCCTTCGTCTCAGGATTCTGGAATTCGCAGCTGCCGCAAATCTGGCTGCTGGGAAAGAATCTCCCGACTTCAACCAGGGTTTTATGCTGCCAGGCAGTTTTGTATTTCAGCTGACGGCACATCTCGCCCCAGGAGCAGTCTGCGATTGCCTTGGCCAAGTGATGATTCTTTAGCATCCCGGCTACATTGAGGTTCTCTACGCAGATGACATCGTAGCTGCGAACCAAATAGGTTGTTAGCTTATGCAGATAGTCCAGCCGCTGGTTTGCAATAATTTCGTGTTGTTTAGCCACACGGAGGCGGGCCTTCTCGTAGTTCTTGCTGCCCTTTGATTTTCGGGACAGCTCTCGCTGCAAGTGGGCCAGCCTCTTTTCGGCCCTGACAAGAAATTTTGGGTTCCCAAACTTCACGCCGTCCGAGGTGATGACCAAATCCTTAATGCCCACATCCAGGCCAACTTTCTTGCCGGTGCTGGCGTATTGCGGGATATCCACATCATTGCAGCAGAGGCTCACAAAAAACTTGCCTGAGCGGGTCATGCTTACGGTTGCGCTCAGGAGGTGACCCTTGACCGGTGTTGAAATCTTCGCTTTAACCCAACCTAATTTGGGAAGCTTTACGGCAGAATCACCAACAAAGATATTCATCTTCGAGGTGTAGCTGGCCTTGCTGTGGTGCTTCGCCTTAAACTTGGGGAAGCCGGACTTCAGCCCCTGCTGCGTTCTCAGCCCACGAAAAAAGTTCTCGTAGGCCCGCCCCATGTTCTTCACAGAAGACTGGAGCGCCGTGGAATCAACCTCTTTGAGCCAGGGATACTGCTCTTTCAGGTCGGGAAGCATTTTCACGCAATCGTTGGTAGACAAAGACTTTTTGTCCCTGTCGTAAGTGTCGCGGCGGACTGCCAGGGTCTGGTTATAAACAAACCGAACGCAGCCAAAGGTCTTGAGCATTAGCTCTTTCTGCTGGATGGTTGGGTATAACCTGAATTTGTATGCCCTTTCCAAGAAATCACCCCCCCTTTCGAATTATTATATGCGAAAGATTTCTAATGCATCACAGACACAGTAGCCTCTTTGCGCCTTATATCTGATGGCCCAGGGCCATCCCATGCCTAAAGGCAGGGGTATTACGGCGCGTTCGATAATAGCCGCTCTCTTCCAACATGTCTTGGACCTGCTGGATGGCAGAGGCGTCTGTCCCTCTTTCGATACGGACATCCTGGAACTCGTTCGTGGGTACCCCGCAGATGATTCTTTCCCGGGAATACCGGCCTGTGCTTTCTGCCAACCGGAACATACATTCTTTGTATAGTGGCAGGTCTGCCAGGCGTGATTCCTGGAGTTCCTGATTTTTTTTGGCCTTTAGGCGCATCTCATGCGCAGTCGGAAGTTTGTTGCTCGTATTATGAGTGCCCATGGCTCAACATCCCTCCTTCTGTTTGGGCAGCAGCTTCGGAGTCTCCCAGATGCTTCCAATAATGGTGACGCGGCCATTGCCAATCCAGACGTCGGAAAGACGTTGGACAGAAATAGGCGCGCCAGCATCTTTGTACCAGCTAACGGCAAATTCCATGGTACCGTTCTCCGCGGCTCTGTACTCAACGAGGCCGAAGAAGACGCCGCTTTGAACGATGTCGCCAGACGCCACTTCGTTGCCGTTAGCGTCCAGCATGCCAGAGCAATATTGGATGCTGTCCGGGTCCACCGGGACCAAAACAAAGGGCCTGGGAAACCCCCAGTCAATGGCCACGTTCTTTTCCGGGATGGCGATGGTCGTCCAGGGCTTGGGCGCCGGGTCAACACAGCTCATAACTTCCTGCGAAATCAGGTATCCCTTGACACGGGCACCCTCTTGCGTCCTTCCGTATACCTGCATGTATAAATCCTCCTTTTGTTGTTTGGGATATGGTATGCAAGGTAAGAAAATCCCATTCTATGGCAAATGCAGCGTATCGCTGATTTGCCACGGTGTCAACCCACCAAAACCGTGTCGGACCTCGGTCAAGCACAGGCAAATAATCATGGTGCTCTTCTTGGCAAATCAAAAAGGAAGACTCGTGATGGTTTTCCACCCCTGCGCATACAATATTTCAAACATGAAAAGGAGGAATATTTTATGGTAACTTTTTGCCTTGAGACCAAAATGGGGCAGTTTACTCCCGAAACTGTCGTTTTTAAGGAAGCTATCGACCAGTATAACTGGCTCTACCCTGCCAGTCACATGGACGCAATTTATTTCAACCAGTCTGACTGGGATACCAGTCTTCAAGCTGCTGTAATCGCCAAGTCCAGTGGCGTTGAGAATGTCATCCCTGTCGGTTCCCTTGAGTTCGTCCGGGATTTCTGCACGCAATATTTCGGCGTCGACGGGCCCCAACCCAAAGCTCTCAATGTGCCCCCTGAGCTCCGGCAGCCAAAGTATACGCACCGAGAGGTATGGGACGTTCGTACCTCGGCCGAACTGAAAACCCTTCACGGGCAGCATGGCGACCTTTTGGTAAAGCACGGAAGAACCCCCAAAGCGTTCGAGCTTTCCAAGTATACCGGCAAGGAAACTTACCCTGATGGCGAGCCTCTCTTTGTCTCCGCGCCATTCGAGGATAGAATTCTGTCCGAGTGGCGGGTGTTTTGCCTCAATGGTAAAATCCTTTCCATCCACCCGTATGGGCCCGTGGAAGTGTGGGGGATGCCAAACCGGGACCTGGTCCAGGAAATGGTCGGGTTGGTTACCCGGGATACCTGCCCCGCTTTCGCCATAGATGTAGCCGTACTGGGGAATTACCAGGAAAATAAGACGGCCGTCATCGAGGTCCACCCTTTCATCAGCTGCGGCCTCTATGGCTTTGAAGGCCCCGATGTCCTCAAGATGGCCATGACGGCGTGGCGGCATCTCATCAAGGAGGCTGTTCCCAATGCTTGAGTTCACGCCTGAACAACGGTCGGCGATGAAGACTCTGGAGGAGTACGCCGAGCAAACCATCGCCAGGGAGACCGGCCGGCTGCGGGAACTGATTGAGATTGTCAATCATGCAGCCAACATCCAGCTTGTTGACGGCCATGTTGTGTCCACGCTGAGTCTAACCTCCTCGGAAATGGAGGTCCTGGCGATGAAGATTCCGGCAGAATGCTTGTACCTCCAAGGCTTGCTGAATCAGTACAACACAAGAAACGCCTTCCGTGACCTCTTCTTGGATGCAAATATGACTGTTTCTCTCTCCGGCCTTGTCGGCACAAAGGGAACGGCAGAAGAGCGGAAACGTATGGCTGAGTTTGGCCTGTTGGATGAGAAAATCCAGAACGCTGTCAACAAGGTCATTATCAAAGGTATCGAAGGGTGTATCGCCCGGGCTGATAAGGTCTATGAAGGCGTTAAGAAAGTTATGGATTACCGTAGTCGTGAGGGCTGGTTTGATAGAAAGGGGACCTGAGCATGACCATAAGAGAATTTAACAAGGATGTTTGTCCGAAGATTTCTAACGCTTCCGCGTTTCTTCATGCCTTGGACCATGCCCTCGAAAAGGGAGGGTCTGCGGAAGCCCGTCGACAGGTTCAGATTGCAGGGTGGAACGATGCGGTTCGGGATACCTTGCTGGAAGCCCTGGATGCCTACTATCTGGCGCAGAAGCGTCTCATTGGTTGAATTGTCTTCGGCAGATTTGCATATTACAAAACCAAATCCCGTAAGGAAAAATTTCAAAAATTAGGAGGAAATGAATATGGGTATGGCTACCTATCCCATGAACGATGTGGGGTTCTATGTGGACCACGAGGTCGCTGCGTATATCCTGCTCGCCGCTGACCAGGCTGCGGGTGAGGTTCCCTGCGAAATTGCAACGCTTCTGGAGGATGGCACCTTCGCTGCGCGGGCAAAAAAGGGCAATCTTCCTTGCGACTACTCGATTCCATCGGTGGCATACGAGTGTTATGATTGTGCAGACCCCGTTGTCACCTGGGCCAACGAGTTCGATGGTGAGGTCAGTACGCTTTTCCCCGAGCGGGCGAAGTCCCCTATCGAGGAGACACTTTCGGATGAGCCCTTGGTGTATGTTCCGGCTGCCAAGGAGGCCGAGTTGTTCAAGGCGGCATACCAGAGTCCGGAGGAGCTGCTGGAGGAATTCAAGGCTGTGTTCGCCGAGCAGGGAATCGCCTTCCCGGACGATTTCGATTGGTGGCGGCATATTGTCTCCATTTCCGGAACGAATTTCTGCTGACATCAACAGTGAACCCCCGCCGTCCAGCTTGGATGACGGGGGCTCTTTTCGGAATATGATATTTCTTCTTCGCATACCATCAAAAAAATAAGGAAAGGAGAAATTTTATGACGCGGAAAGAGGCAAGCGAAGTCCTGGGGCTATCTGAATACTGCACAGACACCGAGGTTTCCAGCGCCTTTAGACGGCTGGCCATGGCCTGTCACCCGGACAAGGGCGGGACAGCCTACCTGTTCCGAAAAATCTCAGAAGCGAGAGATGCTTTGAAAAACAACCAGCCCACGGCAGCAGGAAAAAGCACTGGGGCTCAGAGAAACACTCCGCCGGAGGCGAAAAGGGATGAGAGAAAACCAACATGGAGGGAGATTGTTCTTGACCCGAACTTCTATGTACCCTATGAGCAATTCCTCAAGATTGTGCATGGGCGGGAACAAAGTGTTCGGTTTGGGAAATATACCGTTGTTATCAATGAGCGTGACCTGTCGAGTGCGTTCATTAAAGCCAAAATTCCCGTAACTGTGGAGATTCGTACCTGGGAGAACTGGTTCAAGCGTATTTTCGGGAAGCCGGAGATTGCTACGAAGGAGATGGAAATGAAGAACAAGTTCCCCTTTAGTTACGACTTCATCTTTAACCTGACGGTGCGACTCCACACCAAAAGGTGGAAATACTATAAGCTCACGGTCAAAATTCTCGACCAGGAGTTTATCAAGAGCGGGCGCTGCTTGGCTGCGTGCCAATCCCGCAGCGCAAAGAAGCGCGCTCGTATTTCTGAATTGGACGTAGACCTTTGCGTATCTTTCATGCATGCTGATTGATTTCCCCATGCCAGGCTCCCATTTCGGGAGCCTGGCACTTTTGGGTTTGGCAAAAAGAGAATACGCGGCCGCTCCCGTCGGGTTGTTCGGGGCCCGACACAGACTCATGATGGTTCTTCCCGGCTTCGCATACCATGCAAACAATCACATTGAAAGGAGAAACTTCAAGAATGGTACAAATCACAAAAATGCGCCTTCCTACCTGCGAAGAGTGGGACCGTCTCGTGGGCGTCACGGCTGGGGACAATTCTCTTATGCACTGGCACCACGTATTTTCCTGGTGTCTGGATGTCAGTGAGGCTTTTTCGTCGATGCCGGCATCGGCTCGGGCAGTTCGCGGCTGGACTTCGGCCCGGGAGTGGGCGTATTTCCACCGTTCGACCCACAATGCACTCGTCGGTTTCCGCCCCGCGTTCGAGTTTTCGGGCGGTGATGGGCTGACTAATGGAGACTGCACCGTGGTTGGAAATTTGTGCATGAACGGAAAGCCTGTCAAGGTTCCCGGAGCCCCTTTCAAAGGCGGGGATATCCCTGACTACATTCCCGAGGCCACCCTGGATTTGCGGCATGTGTTGGATGCTCCCGATTACAAGGTGTGGGCGATTAAGGTCGGCGATGTCCTGATTGCCGACCGCGTGCTGCTTGGAAATATCTCGTGGATGGAAGCGAATGTGAATTTCCGGCCGGAACAGACGGGAGAGGCACCCAGCGAGACGTCCCTGTATGACCGGTTGCTGGCGAAGAAGCTCACTGGCTCCGTTGGTGAGTTCGCCCGTGGATACAACACCGCCATTGATGAGGTTTTGTCTGAGTTGGGGCCTTTGGGTTTCCGGAAAATGTCAGCAGAACATCCGCGTGACCCATAATTGTTTTCTTTCCACCTGCATATAACCACCCAACACTCTATGAGGAGAAACTTTGAAAGGGGAATTCCGAAATGAATAATAATTCCGAACTGGTCCTGACCATGAAGCCTATCACCACCAAGGAACACGCCTGCGCTCCGAACACGCCTATGGACTTGTGGCTGCCATATGAGCACGTTCTTTCCGAGCGGTATATCTGCGAGGAAAACGGCGCTGTGTATGAGCGATTCCAGGAAATCGCGGTTCTGTCCGAGAACGAAGAAAATCCGGACGATGACCTGGAAACCGAGATGCTGAAGCTCCCGGAGGCTCTGGTCGCCTGGAACACCACCGGCACACTGACCGCCGGTGCCACTATCCGGGTCAAAGGCTGCGATGGACACATCATTTTTGAGGAGAAAGTCACCGGCACCCGCCGCCTGGGCCGACTTCATTACTTCGTGGCTGAGAGGCGTGCTCCCCTGCTGACGGACTCCTACTCCAAGCTGGAACACGAACTGCGGTTCGCGGGCAGCTTCTGGAATAGAGACCCGAAGCGCCTTGCGGAAGACTCCACCGGTCCGGTTGTCCTGAAATCCAACGTGCGGGGAAGCATCTATGTGGTCACTCTCCAGCAGTTGGTGGTTCAGGATTCGTTTTTCGCCTACCCAAGGACGAAGGAGGGTTCCGAGAAACGCACTTTCCGGGTTGGCGAAAGGGTCACTCGCGCGACCGCAAGTATCGGCGGCGGACACATGGTAACCTACATCGTTGCCTGCCCACTGGCTGAGGCAGCTAGGAAGCTCCAGCCTGCACTGATGCGGGGATACGACAACTAAACTAGGAGGCGAAACATGGACAAGGAAGAACTGCGAGAAAAATACAAGGACATGCCCAACCGGGAGGATATGACCATCGAGCAGGAGAGAGAATTTGTCTCCGACTGCTTCGACGCCTATGAGCAGGAAGGGTTTGCTCCCGTGTTTTGGAGTCAGGGTGATGACTACCCTCAATATCACGGAATGCCTTTCGCCGTTGTGGAGCGCACGCCGGAGTACGATTCCCAACACACAGGACAGCATACCGCCGATTTGGAGCGCCTGCCCATGTGGAATATCCGGTTTGAAGATGGTACCGTACTGTCTGCGTATCCGGATGAAATCATCCCGAGTGAAATGCGAGACAACGGATGCCCGGAGGAGTATTTGGAAAGCAATTGACGACGAGAAGAGGCCTGGGAAACCGGGCCCCCTTCTCTTTGCGCCTCCTCCCCCTGTTACATTGGCTTCCTTTCCGCTTTCCTCATATATAAACCCCCTGTTGTCCTTCCAAAAGGGTAATCCATCTGCAGCTCCGCCTTCATAATATTCTCAATCCCCTGTCATTTCCCTACCATATTCCTTTGGAAAGCCTGGCGTCTGGGCTGGCTGATAAGGCAGGCAGCCGCATGTGGTAAATGATTGCTGGCAGGGTCGCCGCCTCTCCTGTTTAGAATGCCCGCTGGTAGTTCTTGTTAACCGGTGGCTGAAAGATTGCCTCAGCAGTTACGGGAGGCTGGCATACCCTAATCAGGAACCTCTAATTGGCTCTTCGCCGGTAGTGAAGGCCGTATGGCCGGTCCCCCTGTCTGGGGCTGCGTGTTGGCCTGAGCAGCTACGGGAGCCAGGGTCTCTTGTCTGGAGGGCTGAGGAATCCTCACCTGCTGGAAAACCTTGGGCCTGGCCTGGGTTGTTGCGATAGCCGGGCTGCGTTTCCCGCCTGGGACCCCTGCGGAAAGCCCAATTGACCGGGGACCCAACGAGCTGGGGCAGAGAGTCACAGGGTCGTTGGAGCTGGCACGGCTATTACGGAAGCTGGGCATTTCCCATCCGGAAAACCTGTGGAAAAGCTCGATTGACCGGGGCCTAACGAGTTGGCCAGGGCAGTTCATTGAGGACTGGTCCCATCTGTCTGGGGCCAACGAAACACCAACCACAAACCAAGCCGCTCACCCTATCTATGTCGGGCCCCGGGCCGCCACCACCAACCGGCAACCACTCTCTTTCTTGTCAAACCAAGCCTCTCCACTGCCGCCATCCCGCCTGTAACCTCCCCAGGGGGGCGCACTCCAGCCCGCCGACTACGCATATAAAAGCATATTATCTTCTTATTACGATTCCGCTCGAAGATATTACCTTCATATTATTCACATATTACTGTCTTATTTTATGGCTATTGCTGATGGCGAACTACCTCCCAGTCTGGCAGATTTGAGGGTTCCCTAGCGAGAAATGCAGAACGGGAGGCTGAGAGGGCGGGTTTGGGAGTAAGTTTGCGGGTTCATTGTCATATTGAAAGCCTATTAACTGCATATTAACGTCCCATTTATTTCATATATTAAGAACAAAACAGCCCCCCTTCCCTGCTGTCGCAGAGAGGAAGGGCTCTTGCGCTAATAGTCAGTGTGCTGACAAAAGGAAATGGCTCTGGAGGCTACTCGTTTGACACATCCTCGACCTTCACAACAGAAAGGCGGTATGCAACATGACGAGTTTCCGAAGGTTTGTTCTGGAAAACTTCCTCATCCACCTCCAGCGATGTCCAATCGTCTGTATACAAAGTTCCATCTATGAGTTCTGCCCGGATGAAATCTGGCAGCTTGGAAAACTCTTCGGAGTTGCAAGTACATCGTACGGACATGGGGGCATACCTCCTCTTCCCGAATATGGATTATCCTTTCTTAAAAACATCATCAGTCTCCGCCCGACAGTCAATTACGGCGTCCAAGTACACAATATGGTTAGAGACTGAAAACACTGCCTTATACCATTTTGCAAAGAAAGCGCTCCTATAAACGCCCTCGGGAAGATTCGGGTCCTCGTATGGAGGAAATTGAAACGGGTTTTCGGATAGTTCCTTGAGCACCCCGGCAAACTCCTCCCGGAACCGTTTTGCGGCAGGGGCGCTTACCCTTGCAATGAAAGCAGTGTGCTGCAGCAGCATGGTATGAACACAGTGCGCGGCAACTACCTTATATTTAGACACCGCTCTCTGTCTCCTTGATTATTCGGTCCATATCCGCCAGAAGCTGGCTGGCAGGAACACCCTCAACGCCCTGTTCACGTTCTGCTTTGGCCCGCAGCAAATCCGCATAAAGCGACTGTTCGGAGCTCAAAGAAAGAGAAAGGGGAACGGCTCGGTCCCGAACGATTTGTCGCAAAAACATATTGATAGCACCGGTCATATTCATGCCAAGCTGAGACAGAACCAACTCGGCCTGCGCTTTCAACTCGGAGTCTGTACGGATGCTCATGTTGATACTGCTCATAATAATCACTCCTTGAAATTATTCTACTATATAATGTGCGCAATGTCAATGCAAATGCGGCACACAGAGAGCAGATGACTTCCTGCTCCTCCAATCTCTTTCATGCTCACCATAAACTCACAGCCTTTTGCTCTGACTGCTCCCACGAATAAATTCGTGGGTTTCCAAGTTGGCAGCCTATGAGGCCACCATGGCGCCATTACTTCGCGGCGCTCCGGAGAGCACGGCTATGCTGGAGACCATCTTCCCTGGAATTTATCGCCGCAAGAGATGTATTCATCTCATTAGCGCGGTACGGTATTTCACCGTAAAGTGGCGTATCGCCACATCCTTGGCGGCAGCTATCGCCAAATAGAATATGATTAAGTTCGCCTTTCTAATGAACCATCCTCTCTCACGCGGAAAAACAGCTTATTCCCATGACTTACACGCTTCGTTTTTCGGATTTGTTCAATATTTACGAATGAGGAACCCGGGTCACGGAATTCCCTGTCCTCCTGGTGCCTGCGAACAGCGTCCGCATAATACTTATCCATCAGTTCGTAGCAGCTTTTTCTGGCCATTTCATCACCAACCTATTTCAGAATTTTTCTGCATCATGATATGCTGACTTCGGGTTCTCCATTTGCCGCTGCAGTGCCAAAAGAAAGGGAGCGGGCAACTGCCCGCTCCCTTGTATGTTCAGCTCTCGTTGTCCCAACCGTCTAAAGCCCCTGGCGCCACACGCCTGCGCGTTCCTCGATTTCCTCAAGTGTCCGCGGGGTGTAGTTCATCCAAGGCATCATAGCCCCGATATTGAACATATTGCACTTCCTGCAATACAGCTCTTCCAGGAGCATCTTGTCGTGTTCCACCATATTCCACTCAAAAGAACTGTGGACATGCCCATATAGATGATACCACCCGTGGAAATGATTCTTGAAGCAAGGCATGGGATAGTGGCACAGCACCACGTGCCTGGCGCCATCCACGATTTCCATATAGCTCGCGATTTGGACAAACCGCTTCTTGAACTCGGCGTTCTTGCATCGGTCGTGATTGCCAACGATGAGAACTTTCTTTCCGTTAAGGCTGTCGAGGACAGAAACGGCTTTCGCCTCCCCACCCCAAAACATATCTCCAAGCACATACACCGTATCCGTCGGAGTGACGACGGAGTTCCACCTTTCTACCAGAGCAGTGTTCATCTCCTCTACCGTCTTGAAGGGCCGGTTGTCGTAGGCCAGGATATTGGCGTGATTGTAATGCCAGTCGGCGATGTAGAAAATCATCGGTGTCCCTCTCCCTCAGCAGAATCCCTGCTCGCGGAGGTCCTGTCGGGAGATGTTCCGCAGCAGATTCCTGTCGGCAATGAGTACATCGCCGGCTTTGATAGCCCAAATCTGGTAGGAAGGTTTATCGAGGGGCGGCCCAATTTCCAGTGCAGCCCTGGGGACATAGGACGGGACATCGCAGGCGAAGACATGGTTTGTCCATACAGGGCGTCCGTCCATGTAGAGTGTACCAGCGATGACAGGACTCCCATCTTCAAGTCCAGGGATGTGGCCCACCTCAAAAGCGGGGCGGAACCCGGTGCAGGGCGTCCGAAGCACAGGGTTGCCACGGTGCCAGTGCCCGGGGCTGCAGTATCCGCGGACAACGCAGGTGCGGGAGGCCTCGATATCATCAGCGCACCAGGAAAACATCTCGCGCCAATGCATTGCATCGTTATCTCCGTTGACAGCAGTCACCAGGCGGTCCCACTCGGCACAGGTAGGGATACGAGTCTTTTTGATTGCCATTTTCGCTCTCTCCTTTTTGTTTTGTTGCTGAAATTGTATGCAGGACTCTGGAAAACAATTCTGGACTGTCCTTTCGACAGTCCAGAATCTCTTCTAGCAAAACCCTTGCTCGTGGAGGTCTTCCCGGGGAAGCAAAGAATATCTTGAAAGAAGGCTTGCGGCTGATGCATCAACCAGCACAGCGGTAGGGTGGGATGTACCCAAACCCATAAGCCTGTGGAGCCCTTGCAAGACCCTGCTCACTCGGGGCAGGGGTCAACGAAGCAGAAATGAATTGGGAGACAACATCAACAACAGAGGCCCTGCTCCGCCAGGTCCCCATAAGAAATTCGTTTGATGAGTACCCGGTCGGCAATGAGAATATTACCAACCTTGATGGCCTTCACCTGGTAAGCGGGGTCAGCAAGGGGTTCTCGCAGTTCCAAAGCGGCTCGGGGAATGTAGTCTGGAACATCTCCACCCCAAGTCGGATGCACAGGAACTTTGATGGGTTCTCCGTCCATATACAGGGTGCCGGTAGTGATGGTGGTCCCATCAGGGATATCGGATTTGTCCGCAACAGCAGGACGGAACCCAACACTTTCATCGCGCATGGTGGTGATAAGCTGCCAGTGGCGCGGCGAGAGGCATCCACGGGCAGCATGCCCGGGGACGTGCCTTATCGTTACATCGGTACACCAGGAGTACATTCCAATCCAATGAATATCTCTTGAACTCATCACCAGCAGGTCCCATTCTGTGGAAGTTGGCAGGCGCATGGATTTGGCTTGCGGCATAGTATAGTCTCTCCTTTTTGGTATTCATTCTTATGCTATGCGAGCAGTGAAAAACTAATTTTTCCAGTACCTTTGCCCAGGAACACAAGTGGTGGTACACCTTTGTATATGGTACCCTCTCTTCTCCTGGTACTCGTGGTACTAGCCTTCCTGGTTTTTGGTTTGACAACAAGAGAGCGGCGGCCTGGAGAAAAGTGTCTGCCCACAGCCCGACACATCCCAGAATAGCTTTCCCGCCGTCCGCATATAACGAGGCAACCAACTTCGAAAGGAGAAATATTTTAATGGAGACCTACATCAAAATCAACAACACCAAGATTCCCCTGGAAGATATCGCCGCCAAATTCGGCATTGCGGAACCCATCGTGAAGGCCGCTGTTTGCCAGGAAGTGCCCGCCGGCACACTGGTAGCCTCCGCCACGGGGTTGATGACTGACCCCTACCCCGCCATCGACGTCGACCTCGTTCTGCCCGAGGAGGCGGACAGCTGCCCTATCAGCATCGTCCACGTCGAACAGCCCTACCCTGACGGTAAGCCGGAAGAGGTCACTGCCTACCTGTATGGCCGCGGGGATGAGTATATCGCTTATATGCGTGTTGACGCCCGCCCTGACGCTGAGGAGGAAGAGGACCCGATTCCCCCCAACATCACCATCTCCGGCAACCCCGGCGAGGTCGTTCGCTTCTCCATGGAGAACGGATACGTTCAGTTCTGCGGGAATCCCGCGGTCTGACTCAAAGGCGCCCCAACAAACAAAATCGAAAAGGAGAATAACAAGATGTATACCGTGCTTTGGACTACTTTCAAGAATGGCGAGCCTACGGACCTGTGGGAGCGCTGCGAGTCCCGCGAAGATGTCGCCAGCCTGCTCATCCGTAATCAGCTCATCGACGATGCCGATGTTCTGATTTTCGGGCCGGAAGCTGAGGACTACCTGCTGTGCCCCGAGGAAATCATCGAGTCAACTACTCGGCTACAAGTAGCCGAGCTTGACAAAGAGTAACTCTCTTTGTTGAGCCTACTGCTTGTAGATTAGTTGAGCAGACATCAGCAAGTGCTACGTTACCAATCAGGCGGCCCAGGGTGCTTCTCCAGCCCTGGCGCGGCGATTCGCCACGTGCGGCGCTACGCCGCATGCCGAGGCATGCAGTCTAAACAGGCAATCCGAGTACAATAGCCAGTGCTGCATGCGCGTAACGGTTGATAACATTGTCGAGGAGACGGTGTTCTCTTCTCTCCATTGGGGAGGGGAGAACACCATTACAAGCCCTTAACAGGGACTATTTCTTCAGAAGGGAGCGGCCCAAATGGTTATTACTCTTGATAAGCGCAAAAAGCCTTTGGGCTTTTGCTCTGAGAAACGCGCCCGCACTCTGCTTGAAAAGCGGCGGGCCTGCGTTTACAAGTATTTCCCATTCACCATTATTATCAAGGACGCCGATGTCAGGACCATGGAACCTGTTGCCTCTTACCGGGTAAAAATTGACCCCGGCGCAAAGCACACCGGCCTGGCCATCGTCCGCAATTCGGACAACTGCGTGGTGTATTACCTGCAGGTTGAGCACCGTGCAGAACGCATCGTCAAGAATCTCGAAACCCGCAAAGCTGCCAGGCGAAACCGCCGGCAGCGTGAGACCCGATACCGCCCATGCAAGTGGATTAACCACTACCTGCCGCAGGGCAGCAAATACAAAACAGAGTCTCCCCGCCCGGAAGGGTGGCTTCCGCCGTCTGTAAAATCCATTGGTGATAACATTATCAACTGGGTCATCCGATTGCGGAAGTTAGTAAACATTACCACCTGTTCTTTTGAGGCGGTCCGGTTTGATACCCAGCTGCTGGACAATCCGGATATCAGCGGCGTGGCGTACCAACAGGGGACACTCTTTGGTTACGAAATCAAAGAATACCTACTCGACAAATATGGCCACCAGTGTCAATACTGCGGCGGTGCGTCCAGGGACCCTGTTTTGGAGTGGGAACACATTGTTCCCAAATCCAGGGGCGGCAGCGACAGCATAAAAAACGCCACCCTTGCCTGCCATACCTGCAACCAGGCAAAGGGGAATCTTTCTTTAGAAGAGTGGCTCGCCAAAGAAGCGGCTGCCGCGGACGGCAAAGCCACCAAGGCAAAACAGGAGTTAGCAAAAGCCCGGGTATCAGGTATCGCCCATGTCCTGAAGGGGAAAGCCCCCAGAAAAAGCAATCGCTACTGTGCCTGGGCTAGTTCTTCCCGCCGGTATGTTGAGACTGGGCTGTTCAGCATCTTTGGCAACGTGGAATGCTCCTCTGGCGGCAGGACTAAGTTCAACCGGCAGATGCTGAAGCTGCCCAAGGACCACCACTATGACGCTCTGTGCGTAGGGGAAATTCCAGATGGTGGCTATACGGACCTGACGCATGGGTACTGCCTGTACATCAAGGCTATTGGTCGTGGCACCCGGTTCCGGGGGAAAATCAACAAGTGCGGGGTTATCATCCAAAAGCTCGCAAAAACAACCAAGCGCCCATTCGGGTTCCAGAATGGGGATATTGTTCTGGCAAATGCCCCAGCCGGCAAATACAAAGGACGCCACATTGGGCGTGTTATGACCAGAAAGTCTGGTTGTTTTGATATAAGGACCACAGGTGATAACCTGGTAACTGTAAACCACAAGTATTGCAAACTCTTACAGAGAGACAACGGCTACCAATATCGGTAGTCTGCGCACGGGCCAACTCCTCTCGGCTACAAGTAGCCGAGGCTCCTTGGCCCATTTTGCTGAGAAAGGAAAAAAGAATGTATAAGTTCAACAACATCATTACACATGCCCCCACCGCCTGCCTTATCGAGGACTACCAGACCCTCCAGCGGGCCCTGGATGCCATTGACATCTGCCCCCATGACACCCAGGAGCACATCCGCTGTGTTATGGAGTGTCTGGCCAGCGTCATCGACTCCTGCACGAAAGTCCCCACCGGCCTGGATATCAAACCCAGTCCCTCCTCCCTCATCGCCATGTCCTGTCAGGAAGGCATTCTGACGGATGAGAAGGGCAAGGACTTCCTCTGCGCCGCCGGCAAGCCTGTTTCCGGCGCCATGTCTGGCGGCTGCTGTCAGTGTGATGAGACCTGTGCGTATTTCGGAAAGGAATGCGACCCGGAAAATTGCCACGTCCTGCTGCCGGATGAGTTCATGTACGAGCCTGGTCCCGGAGAAGACGAAAAGCTGCTGAACCATCTGGGTGAAGAGGCTGAGGACGATAAGCCGGAAGCCATGCGCCTGCCCACCTGCGAGGAATACGACCTTCTGGTAACCGCTGTGAAAGAAGACAACAACCGGATGCATTGGAACGACATGCTCTCTTGGTGTCAGGATGTGGACCCGAACTGGACCTCGCATCGTGCGGTTCGGGGGTATCGCTCGGCTCGCTACGGGTGCTACTACTATGCGACGCTTCGGCACGCGCACGTCGGTTTTCGCCCCACTTTCAAAATCCTGAACCCTGACCCCCTGACCCCTGATGGGACCATCATCACAGTTGGCACCCTCTACATGGATGGCAAGCCGGTGAGGGTTTCTACGAACCCCACCAAGGATGGGGCTATCCCTGACTACATCCCCGGCACCAAGCTGGAGCTGGGTGCGCCTATCCAGGATGCCGCATATCAGGTCCAGGCCATCAAGGTTGGTAATATCCTCATTGCTGACCGCGTGCTCATCAAAAACGTCAGCTGGGACGACCTTCATAAGCAGGGAGTCTGCTGAGAACCTTACCAATCTGGGCTGCCTTCGGGCGGCCCAGAATTATTTTCTCCCCATCCGCATACCATGGTCACAAATACCTTCAGGAGAACAAATTTTGAAAGGGGAAATTTCAAACATGCTGCAAATTAAAAAAATGCGTCTCCCTACCTGCGAGGAATACGACCTTCTGGCAACCGCTGTGAAAGAAGACAACAACCGGATGCATTGGAACGACATGTTCTCTTGGTGTCAGGACGCGGACCCGGCTTTGGCGTCGACTCGTGCGGTTCGGGGGTATCACTCGGCCCGCCTCTGGACGCGCGGCAATGCCACGGCTCGGCGCGCGCACGTCGGTTTTCGTCCCGCTGTTGAAATCCCGAACCCTGACTCCCTGACCCCTGATGGAACCATCGTCACAGTTGGCTCCCTCTACATGGACGGCAAACCGGTAAAAGTCCCGCAGAGCCCCACTAAGGATGGTGACATCCCTGATTACATTCCTGGCGCTAAGCTGGAGATGCGGGAGGCCCTCGATGACCCCGATTACCAGGTGAAGGCCATCAAGGCAGGCGACATCCTGATTGCGGACAGGGTTTTGCTAAAGAACATTTCCTGGGATGACGCTCAGGACGCTTTGCGTCCTGAGCAGACGGAAACACATGATACCCAAAAGGCGCTGAATTCCGGCAAAATGCGTCTTCCCACCTGCGAAGAATACGACCTTCTGGTGACAACCACAAAGGGGAATAATGACATCATGCACTGGGCGGGTATATTTTCCTGGTGTCAGGACAAAGGCCCCAATTCGGCGCCGGTTCGTGCGGTTCGGGGGTATCACTCGGCCCGCAACTGGTTCGACAGCAATGCTACGAGTCGGAGCGAGGGCGTCGGCTTCCGCCCCGTCGTTGAAATCCTGAACCCTGACCCTCCGACCCCTGATGGAACCATCGTCACAGTTGGTACCCTCTACATGGACGACAAACCGGTGAAGGTTCCTCAGAACCCCACCAAGGATGGGGGTATTCCTGACTACATCCCCGGTGCCAAGCTGGAGATGCGGGAGGCCCTCGATGACCCCAGCTATCAAGTACGGGCCATCAAAGCAGGCGATGTTTTGATTGCGGACAGGGTGCTGCTGAAGAACATCTCCTGGATGGAAGTGGAAAAGAACATCCAGGCCTCTGCTCAAGTGCCATCGAGCCCCATCCCCAGGGACCAGTGGAAAATCAAAAGCGTGCGTCTGCCAACCAGTTTGGAATGGGACAGGATGATTGACATCATGGTTGGCGTCAATAGCCGGGTCCACTGGGCGGGTTCCTATTCCTGGTGTTCGGATAAGGACCCCAATGACCCCGGCCAGCGAGTTGCTCGCGGCCAACACGCAGGCCGTCACAAGGCGTGCTTCAAAGCTAAGTCCCGATTGAGAGATATTGGCTTCCGGCCTGTGTTTGTCGTCGAGAACTCCGAGGCCATTTCCGAAGGTAAAACTACGGTCATCGGCACTCTTTATATGAATGGGCAACCGGTTTCAACGAGTCACAACGGCGATACGGGTGTGCCGGAATATATCCCTGGCGCCACCCTGGAGTTCCGGGAACCCATGGAGGACTCGCGGTATCAGGTCGAAGCCATCAAAACTGGCTCTGCGCTGATTGCCGACCGGATTCTACTGCGGCATATCTCCTGGGATGACCTGGATAAACTGGGCTTCTGCGGCGATACTCACGAAATTTCGGAAGGAGATACAAAAATGAAACAGAACCAGGCTGTTATCTATATTGGAGACGCAGAGCATGGCTCCTGTATCATCATTTGCTCTCGGCAGAACGAAAAAAGAGTCCGAGCAATCCTGACCAAATGGTACCCTAAGTGGGCCAAGGACTACAAGGGCAGAGAGCTTGCTCTTTGGAGCAAAGTCCATGATACAGTCGATGTCATGAGGGACTTGTTGGAAGATGAGGACATGGAGGTTTTGGGAATGGGTGACAAAGCTGTCATTCGCCTGGAGGATGAGGTGTACGGCACATGTGCCGTCGCTTGTTCTCAAGAAAACGAACAAAAAGTCAAAGCATTCCTGACCACACGTTACCCGAAGTGGGCGGACAAGTGCATTGGTAAAACCGGCATGACGCCCTGGAACGATGTCCTGGATGCCGTTAAGGACATGAAGGAGCTGCTGGGCGATAACAGGCTGGAGTTTCTAGGCGGGTGTGGTGATATCCTCATTCCCGAAATCGCCAGCTAAAACTAAGCAGCAAGAGAGCCACCCATTCGGGGTGGCTCTCTCTCTTTCTGTGTTGGGCCGCGAACGACTCCTTTTGCGAATTTAGTTGCTTTCGTGACGCAGCTGGATGTTAAACTCCTCGGTGAAATCCTCTTCGTCTTCCTCGCCAAAGACCATCACATCAAACTGCTCGTCGTTCCAGACAACTTTGTCGCCGTCGTAGCGGTAGCTGCTTCGAACAATTGCCAAGTCCTGGAGCCATGCGCCGGCTGCATCCTCGATACCAATGAACATTTCCTGGCTGTACTGGGGGTCCGCATTCTGTTCCGCCACCAGTTTGCAGCCATTCGGCAGCATGATTACAACGCGATTTTGTTCCTTTTCCATACAAACACCGCCCTCGAAATATTTCAGCCCATTTAGACTTGGGGCATCCTATGCGAATTTACGAAATTTCATTCTGGCCGCGCAAAACAGCGTGATAAGATTTCTCCGCACAGCATATAACAGGGCAAACAAAAAGGAGGATAACATGGCAGATTTCATTGGTTGCACTCGTACAAACTATTTCCGCGTCAAAGATGAGAAATCATTCCTGGAAATCATGGACAGGGCTGTTTCTGACAGCGATAGCATCGAGGTTTGGGAGGAGGCGGACGAAAACGACGGAAAAGTCTTTGCGTTCGGGCTCTTCGGCTCCATCATCGGACTCCGCCCGCAGGATGCCAATAAAGGAGACGCTCCTTTGGAGCGAGGCGAGTTTTTTGCTAAGTTGCAGACGGTGGTAGAAGACGGCGACGCCATTATCTTTACGGAGGCGGGGCATGAAAACCTTCGTTATATTGGCGCCTGGGCAACCGTTATTACCAGCTCAGACATCAAATATGTGAGTCTGGAGGCCGCCAGCCTAAAACTGGCAAAGGAAACCCTGGGGAATCCTGATTGGAATACGCAAAACAACTACTAAACCTTCCTTCACCATCAAAAAAAGAGGGTCACCAACGGTGACTCTCTTTTGCGGTTCACACTTCCCAAAGCCGGCCCTCTACGCGAATATTCAGCGTTTGACAATCCTCGCTGGTGGCAACAACGGCGTACCTGGTCTCGCACAGCATGGGCTCGCACAGGCGGCTGTCCACCATATCAGCAATCGCCTCCGGGAGAGTATTGGCAAGTTCAGAAAGCGTCACGCTGACGATTCCATGAATGGTGCCTTCCCGCTCCTGCATTTCCTCGGCCTCTCTCTTGTCCATAGCGCAGCCCAAGGGTTCCGTGAGCAGCTTGACCGCATATGCCAGGACCTCTTCCTTGGGCGCATGCATTGGACAGCACTCATCGCCCACAATCAGGTACCACTGCGGATGACGCATACCGTTTGCTTCCGTTTCCTCTCCTGCGTACTCAGCCGTGATTACATCATACCCGTTGGTGACCTCGAAGTCGGTTTCGTTGATGTTTGTGATTTCCATAGGTGCCTCCCCTTCTATTTTACAAAAGTTTGTTATCAAATGCGCCGCAAAGCCCAAGCTTCATTATTGATTTCCAATGTACGTCACATACCAGTCTCCCAAATGTTTTGATATGTGATATGCAAGAAGCCTGTTTTTTATCAAAGGCGCTGTAATACCCCTGCCTTTAGGCATGGGGAGTTGTCAAGAGCGTCACGG
Organism: Oscillospiraceae bacterium; assembly: GCA_910575815.1. Lineage (GTDB taxonomy): Bacteria > Bacillota > Clostridia > Oscillospirales > Oscillospiraceae > Oscillibacter. The sequence continues at coordinate 663 of CAJTFN010000015.1, read as the reverse complement.
AATTGTTTTCTCCTTATCCGCATACCATGACCACAAATACCTTCAGGAGTGCAAATTTTGAAAGGAGAAATTTCAAACATGCTGCGAATTAACAAAATGCGCCTCCCTACCTGCGAGGAATACGACCTTCTGGCAACTACCACGAAAGAGGACAATGACACCATGCACTGGTCATACATGTATTCCTGGTGCCAGGACGAGGACCAGGACTCGATGTTGAAGCGTGCGGTTCGGGGGTATCTCTCGGCCCGCTACTGGAACGGCGACAATGCTACGAATCGGAACGTGCACGTCGGTTTTCGCCCCGCCTTTGAAGTCCTGCACCCTGACCCCCTGACCCCTGATGGGACCATCATCACAGTTGGCACCCTCTACATGGATGGCAAGCCGGTGAGGGTTTCTAAGGACCCCACCAAGGATGGGACTGTGCCTGACTACATCCCCGGCGCCAGCCTGGAGATGCGGGAAGCCCTTGATGACCCCGACTATCAGGTGCAAGCCATCAAGGCAGGCGATGTCCTGATTGCGGATAGGGTTTTGCTGAAGAACATCTCCTGGAATGACACCCAGGACGCTTTGCGTCCTGAGCAGACGGAAACACAGGATACCCAAAAGGCGCTGAATCCCGGCAAAATGCGTCTTCCCACCTGCGAGGAATACGAC
>CAJTFN010000014.1 GCA_910575815.1 Oscillospiraceae bacterium | reverse complement strand
GCAAACAGTAATTAGAAGCGGAAAAAGGTGTAGGAGTGTCGTTTATTCCTTGACTACTCCTACACCTTGACCGTTTAGGCCTTGGAAATACGGGACTTTATGCTTCTATAGTAATTATTACACATCCTTTAGCACCAGTCGCACCAGTTCCACCAATACCTCCAGCACCACCAGAAAAACCAGAGTTAGAGCTAGTGTTTTTGTTGTATTGTGTAGTGCTAACATAAGAACCGCCAGCACCACCACCACCGCCTCCTCCGTGTCCACCATCTCCACCATTACCATAAATGCTAGGTGAAGTTCTTGATCCACCAGAAGCTCCAGAAGCTCCATTACCACCAGAAGCAGAAGAACCATTATTACTATAAGAGGCACCACCGCCACCGCCACCGCCATTACCTATATCATAAGCAGGTCCAGTAACAGGACTAGAATCCTTATAGCTAATAGTAGAACCACATTTTCCGATACTTAAAGCGGCACTATTTACTCTTGTAATTTTTAATCTTTTACCGCCATTGATAGCCTAATAAACATATAGTGCGGCTTTTCCATCAGGCCCAATTTGAGAAAGATTAACTTTTCTAATTGTGAAGGAAACTGTACCAGAAGCGGAGAAAGTGCCAGTATCTTTATTAAAATTATAAGTGGTTGACCCACTTATGGAATAAGTCTTGTCTAATTCATAATTATTGTAAAGACTACTTCCTCCACTGCCAGTAACTTCCTAGTACCACCATGTACAAGAGCCTAAATCATATGACATACTTTTCGATCCGCCAGAACCACCACTATGACCACCTGTAGAACTACCTGAACTACCAGAGCTATCATAACTACCACCATTACCACCTTTAGCTCCTGTATTACCAGAGCTTCCAGAACGTGCATAAGTGGATTTTGTGAAAATATCGGTATACCCTGTACTGCTTGTAGAGCCACTAGAGCTTGAAATAGAGGTGCTTCCAATTGTACATGTAGTTACACCCCCATTATTACCAGAGCTTCCAGAACCGCCTCCAGAGCCGCCAGAGCCTATATTTATGACGATGCTCTAACAATTCTTGTACTCCCATCAACAAAATAAGCAGTTACAATCATTCCTGTATTATCAAAATATTCACCGATCTTATACTCCGTTTTATTTGGAGGTCTGGTAATTTCAATTCTTTCAAGTTCTGGAGCTTCACCTACAATAATATCTTCCTTTTATCACTCCCCATGCAGTAGAGATAGCACCAGAAATGGTATTCCATAAACCGATCCAGAAATTTCTAAATTCTTCGCTAGTATTCCATAGTACAATAAACTCAGTAACTAAAGCAACAATAGCGGCTATAATTAATACGATAGGGTTAGCAGTTGCAAAAGTAGATAATAGCGTGAATAAACCAGAAACAGCAGTCTTAACTTTATTTATAATATCAATAATTGCAGTTATTGTTTTAAATGTAATAAAAGCCGCAATTATGCTAGTAATAATAGCTATTACCTGTTCTCCATGTTCTAATAAGAAAGTTAAAAACACTTGAATGACTTCATTTAATTGTATGTTATATTCTTATCGGTGATCGTTGCGTTCATAACAGTTTTGAAAGCAGGAAAATGTTGCGGCAGTAAACAAAAATGGCGGAAGCCCTGCAACGCAAGGCTTCCGTGTTTGGCGCGGAAGGAGGGATTTGAACCCTCGCGCCGGTTTTATCCAGCCTACTCCCTTAGCAGGGGAGCCCCTTCGGCCACTTGGGTACTTCCGCGTATTTCATTTTTAAGTTTGGCGGAGAGAGTGGGATTCGAACCCACGGGCACTTGCGCGCCGCCGGTTTTCAAGACCGGTTCCTTCAACCACTCGGACATCTCTCCACTTAGAAGGCGCCGTCTCTTGAACACGTTTAATATCATAGCATATACCGCACTACTTTGTCAACAAAATTTTGCCCAATTCCCGGAAAAACAGAGCCTGGGTTTTCTGCCTCTCCTTCGCCCAGCCCCTTGTGTTTCACCGCTCCCGCTCTCTGCTGGAAGGTCGGATGGCTCTCCCGGCCTTTTCTCCCCTCTGGAGCCATTTGAAATCCGCGATCCCCTGTCCACCGCCGCCCCGGCTGCATGGCCTCAGAATGGCGCCGGAATGGCGGCTCCGGGCCCTAGCCGCCGCCTGTCCGGTACATTTTCCCGGCCTCCGGCTTCACCCCGTTGAGCCACAGCAGCTCTTCCACCGTCACAAACCAATATCCCTCCTCCTGAAGCCGGTCCACCACCCGCAAGGCCGCATCCACCGACGTCGGGTATATGTCGTGCAGCAGGATAATGCTATTGGGCTTCACGGCCCCCAGAATCGCCTGGGTCACCTTTTCCGCGTCCCGGCTCTCCCAATCCCTCGGGTCCACAGACCACTTCACCAGCGGCACGCCAAAGCTTGCCTCCGTTCCCTCGCCCATATAGCCGTAAGGCGGCCGGAGCCAATACGACCCGCCTCCCAGCAGCTTCTCCAGGGCGTTCTCCGTCAGGCGGACCTCACACTCCAGATCCTCCTTTCCCTCCAGTTTCTGGTGGTTCCAGGTGTGGTTGCCAATCTGGTGCCCCTCTTCCAGCATCCGAACCACCAAATCGGCGTGCTCCTCAATCTGGCGGCCAATCAGGAAAAACGTAGCTCGGGCGTTCCGCTCCTTCAAACCGTCCAGCAGGCGGTCCGTGGTACCACGGCGGGGTCCGTCGTCAAAGGTCAGGGCCACATATTTTTCTCCCGCCGGAATCTCCGCCCCGCTGTCCACGGGCACCGCCTCCCCGCCGCCCAGCCACAGCGCGATCAGAACTGCCGCTATGAAAATCAGGACGATTTTTTTCACCATCGCGCAACTCCCCCTTATTTCGTCGGGGTTAGTATGCGCAGGAGAATCTTCTTTTCTTTTGGAAAAGAAAAGAAGCAAAAGAAAACTTTAGCGTGCAGCCGGGTTGGCTGGTTGCGGGGGTTTTTGCGACGGCAACGCGGTCTGCAATTAGATGCGGAAAAGAGCGCCTTGTCACGAAGTCTCATGACAAAGCGCTCTTGCTTGCTCTCAAACCAGCTCGATCACCGCGGTCTCCGCAGCGTCGCCCCGGCGGATGCCGGTGCGGATGATGCGGGTATAGCCGCCGTTGCGCTCCGCGTAGGTGGGCGCAATCTCTTTGAAGAGCTTCTTGCAGACATCCTCCCGGGTGATGAAGCTCATGGCCTGCCGGTAAGCGGCCAGGTCGCTCTTCTTGCCCAGGGTAATCATCTTCTCAGCCAAAGGCTTGATCTCCTTGGCCCGGGTGACGGTGGTCTCCATCTTCCCATAGTCCAGAAAATCCGTGACCTGCTGACGCAGCATGGCTCTGCGCTGGTCAGAGGTCTTGCCAAGCTTTCGAGGCATTTCGGTTTCCTCCTTACTTGTTTGTCTTTCGGCAGTGTGCCTCAGCCCCCAAAGGGGCGTGTCAATTGTTCTCCTCGTCGGCCAGGTGCAGGCCCATCATAGCCAGCTTGTTGATGACCTCCTCCAGGGACTTGCGTCCCAGGTTCCGGACCTTCATCATCTCGTCCTCGGTCTTGGAAATCAAATCCTCCACCGTGTTGATGTTGGCCCGCTTGAGGCAGTTAAAGCTCCGGACGCTCAGGTCCAGCTCCTCAATGGTCATCTCCAGCACCTTGTCGCGCTGGGCCTCCGCCTTCTCCACCAGGGTGGGCCGGCTGCCGACGTTCTCACTCAGGTTGGTGAACAGCGTAAAGTGGTCGCAGAGAATCTTGGCCCCCAGGGATACGGCGTCCCGGGCGGAGATCGTGCCGTCCGTCCAGACCTCCAGCGTCAGCTTGTCGAAGTCGCTGGAAGCGCCCACGCGGGTGGGCTCCACGGTATAGTTGACCTTGTACACCGGGGTGTAAATGGAGTCCACTCCAATGGTACCGATCACGTTTTGCTGGGGCTTGTTGTGGTCGGCGGGGACATAGCCCCTGCCATGGGAGAGAGTGATCTCCATGTTCAGCGCCGCCCCATTATCCAGCGTGGCAATATGCAATTCGGGGTTCAACACCTCTACCTCGCCGTCGGCCTTAATATCGCCCGCCGTCACCACACAAGGGCCCACCGCCTCGATATAAACCGTCTTCACGGTTTCGCTGTGGAGCTTCGTCAAAAGCCCCTTCACGTTCAGCACGATCTCCGTCACATCCTCCTTCACGCCGTGGATGGTGGAAAACTCATGCTGCACGCCGGCAATCTTGATGGTGGTTGGCGCGGTTCCGGGCAGGGAAGAGAGCATCACGCGGCGCAGGGCGTTGCCTAGGGTGGTGCCAAAGCCGCGCTCCAGCGGTTCTACGACATACTTACCATAGGCCGCGTCTCCCGGTGTCTCGATACATTCAATCTGGGGCTTGTCAATCACGCAGTACCCTCCTTCATCTTCTCAACGCGGCGGCGCTTCCCGCCGCCTCTGATTCCCGTCATGGTCGAGGGTATCCCCCAATTACTTGGAGTACAGCTCAACGATCAGGTGCTCCTCCACGGGGATGTCGATATCCTCACGGGCGGGAAGACGGGTGACGGTACCCTTTAAGGTGTTCTTCTCCCGCTCCAGCCAGGCGGGCAGGAGGAAGATGGGCGCGTCCTGTCCGGTCAGGCGCTTGAACACCTCGGAGGAACGGCTGCCCTCGGCAACCTCAATGACATCGCCGGCCTTCACCTGATAGGAGGGGATGTCGACCTTCTTGCCGTTGACGGTGAAATGGGCGTGGTTCACCAGCTGACGGGCCTGGCGGCGGGTCATGGCGAATCCCATGCGGTACACGACGTTGTCCAGACGGCGCTCCACGTTGACGAGCAGGTTGTCGCCGGTCTTGCCGGGGGCGGCGGCGGCGGCCTCATAGTAGCTGTGGAACTGCTTTTCCAGAATGCCGTAGATAAACTTGACTTTCTGCTTCTCGTTCAGCTGAATGCCATACTCGCTCTTCTTCTTCCGCATCTGGCCGCCGGGATTCCGGTTGGTCTCCTTCTTGGCGTAACCCATGACCGCGGGAGAGATGCCCAAAGCCTTGCAGCGCTTGGCAATCGGCTGCATATTCCTTGCCATATTGCTTGTTACCTCCTCTTTCGATTACACGCGGCGGCGCTTCGGGGGACGGCAGCCGTTGTGGGGGATGGGGGTGACGTCCTTAATCATCGTCACTTCCAGGCCCACGGCCTGCAGCGCCCGGATGGCGGCCTCACGGCCCTGGCCGGGGCCCTTGACGAACACTTCCACGGTCTTCAGTCCGTGCTCCATGGCGGCGCGGGCGGCGGTCTCCGCCGCGGTCTGGGCCGCGAAGGGGGTGGACTTCTTGCTGCCCCGGAAGCCGAGGCCGCCGGAGGAGGCCCAGGAGATGGCGTTGCCCTGGGCGTCGGTAACGGTCACCATGGTGTTGTTGAAGGAAGAACGGATATGGACCTGGCCACGCTCGATGTTCTTCCGCTCGCGGCGGCGGCGAATGACCTTCTTGCCGCCGGATTTCTGTGCTGCCATATTCTTTCTCCCTCCTTACTTCTTCTTGTTGGCAATGGTCTTCTTGGGACCCTTGCGGGTGCGGGCGTTGGTCTTGCTGCGCTGGCCCCGAACAGGGAGCCCCTTGCGGTGGCGCAGGCCGCGGTAGCAGCCAATCTCGCTGAGCCGCTTGATGTCCAGGGCGGTCTGGCGGCGCAGGTCGCCCTCGACGGTATAATCGTCAATGGCGTCGCGGAGCTTCTGCTCATCGGCGTCCGTCAGGTCCTTGACCCGGGTGTCGGGGTTCACGCCGGACTTCGCCAGGATGTCCTTGGCGCTCTTTCTGCCAATGCCGTAAATATAGGTGAGGCCGATCTCAATGCGTTTGTCCTTCGGCAGGTCAATACCGGCAATACGTGCCATACTTTTAAAGCACCTCCACTTTCAAATCTCAGCCCTGTCTCTGCTTGTGCTTCGGGTTCTCGCAAATAACCATGACGCGGCCTTTGCGGCGAATAACCTTGCACTTTTCGCACATGGGCTTCACAGACGGTCTTACTTTCATAGGTTCAAACCATTCCTTTCAGCGGTTGTTCACTTGCTGCGCCAAGTGATCCGGCCCCGGGTCAGGTCATAGGGTGACATTTCCACCGTGACCTTATCGCCGGGCAGAATCCTGATGAAATTCATCCTGAGTTTTCCGGAAATATGCGCCAGAATCATGTGACCATTTCCAATGTCAACCTGGAACGTCGTGTTGGGCAGGGCTTCCACCACAACACCTTCCACTTCGATCATGTCGGATTTTGCCAAACGTTATCCCTCCTGGTCCGGCTGGATCACCTCGCGGCAGCCCGCGAGGGTCCTGCGAAGCTCACTGTTGGTGATCTTCTCCTCGCTCTTGATCTTTTCGGCGAGGCGGGTTTCCTCCGCCGACACAAAAAGCACATGTCTGCGCTTCTTGCGCTTCGGGGACTCCACCTTTCTCGACTTTCCGTCCGCCAGCAGGAGGTACTCCCCTTCCACCGCCAGAACGACGAAGAGCTTGCCCTTGTCGCGCCCCGCGTTGGAGCGGACGATGTTTGATTTCGCAATGTCCATGCGTCTTTCACCTGTTGTCAAATGGCGGGAGCCGTCAAAATCTCCGGCTCGCCATCCGTGATCAGGATCGTGTTCTCATAATGGGCCGCCCACTTTCCATCCGCGGTCTTCACCGTCCAGCCGTCGCTGAGCTGTTGAATGGCGGCGGCTCCGGCGTTGACCATGGGCTCAATGGCCAGGGTCATTCCCCGGAGAAGCCGGGGACCGTGGCCGGGGCGTCCATAGTTTGGAATTTCCGGCGACTCGTGCATCTTGGCTCCCACGCCGTGGCCCACGTATTCCCGGACCACGGAAAAGCCGTTCTCTTCTACATAGCTTTGAATCGCCGAGGAGACGTCCTGAAGGCGCTGTCCCTCCCGGGCGAAGCGGATCCCCTCAAAAAAGCTCTGCCTGGTCACGTCGATCAAGCGCTGGGCCTCCGGGGAAATTCTTCCGCAGGGAAAGGTGGCCGCGCAGTCTCCATGAAAGCCCCCGATGTACGCGCCCACGTCCACGCTGACGATGTCGCCCTCCCGCAAGACCCGTTTGCCGGGGATGCCGTGGATAATCTCGTCGTTGACGCTGATGCAGGCGCTGGCGGGGTAGCCGTTGTAGTGGAGAAAGGACGGAACCGCCCCTTGCTTGCGGATAAACTGCTCCACCGCGTCGTTGATCTCCTGGGTTGTCACGCCGGGCTTTACCATTTCCCCTGCCAAAGCACGGGCAGCCGCGGTAATTTTTCCACTCCGGCGCATCAAGTCGATCTCGTGGGAGGATTTCAGGGTAATCATCCTGTCATCTCCCCAAAACGCGGAGGATCGCCTGGGAAATGGCTTCCACTGTGGGCTGATTCTCCACCGTCTTCAGAAGGCCCCGCTCCGCGTAAAACGCCTTGAGGGGCTCCGTCTCCTTATGATAGACCTCGAGGCGGGATTTCACCGTCTCGGGGGCATCATCCTTTCGCTGGATCAAGTTCCCGCCGCACTTGTCGCACACGCCCTCGGTCTTCGGGGGCACCGCCACCACGTGGTAGCTGGCGCCGCAATTCTCGCAGACCCGGCGGCCGCTCATGCGGCTGCAAATCTCCTCGTCGCTGACCTCCAGGGAGACCACGCTGTCGAAGAGGATTCCGGCCCTCTCCAGGGCCTCGGCCTGGGCGATGGTGCGAGGCACACCGTCCAGAATGTATCCCTTGGCGCAATCCGCCTCCGCCAGCCGCTCGGAGATGATGCCGATGATGACCTCATCGGGTACCAGCTTCCCCTCGTCCATAAAGGCCTTGGCCTTCAGGCCCGTGGGGGTTCCGTTCTTCACGGCGGCGCGGAGAATGTTGCCGGTGGAGATGGTGGGAATGTCCAGCTTGTCACACAGGATGTCGGCCTGTGTACCCTTTCCGGCGCCCGGGGCGCCCAACAGGATCAATTTCATAAAAACGCCTCCTGTACTCTGGGCGCGGGCGGGACCCTCCGGCCCCACCCGGGCGCCAGTCTTTTTGTGCTGCTTACTCCAGGAAGCCCTTGTACTGACGCATCAGCATCTGGGATTCCAGGGCCTTGACCGTCTCCAGCGCCACGCCCACCACGATGATGACGGAGGTGCCGCCGATGGCCACAGAGTTGTTTCCGATGATTCCGCCCACGATCAGGGGGCAGATGGCCACGATGCCAAGGTAGATGGCGCCAAACAGGGTGATCTTGTTCAGCACCTTCTTGATGAAGTCCACGGTGGGCTTGCCGGGACGGAAGCCAGGGATGAATCCGCCCTGCTTCTTCATGTTGTTGGCAATCTCCACGGGATTGAACTGAATACTGGAGTAGAAATAGGCGAAACCGATGATGAGGATGAAATAGACCACCATATAAACCACGGATTTCGTGTCGATGGCGTCATAGATGCTCCGGGAAACGGTGCCCTCAGCAGGGATGCCCACGAAGCTCCAAATCGTAATCGGCAAAGAGGCGATGCTCTGGGCAAAGATGACGGGCAGAACGCCGGCCATGCTCACCTTCATGGGCAGATTGCTGCTCTGGCCGCCGTACATTTTCCGGCCCACCTGACGCTTGGCGTACTGTACGGGAATACGGCGCTCGGCGTCATTGATGAACACGATGAAGGCGATCAGGGCCAGGCCGCCCACCAGGAGGAGAATCACCGCCCAGGGAGCCATGGCGCTGTCCAGCACCTGCTGGGCCTGCTCGGCGGTATAGCCCGCGGAGGTCAGGGTTTCCGCGGTCATGTCGCCGCTCTGGATGGCGGACCACCGGCTCACGCCCTGGACCATGCTGGAAACCATGGTGGGAACCCGGGAGACGATGCCCGCGAAGAGGATGATGGAAATGCCGTTGCCCACACCGAACTCGGTGACCTGCTCGCCCATCCACATGACGAAGGAGGAACCGGCGATGAAGGACACGATGATGACCAGGGCGGGCCAGATGCCATCGGCCCCGGGAGCCAGGATGCCGTAGCGGTCCATCATGAAGTAGTAGCCTACGGCCTGGAGAATGGCGATGGCCACGGTGGTGTAGCGGGTGATGGACTGGATTTTCTTCCGGCCCTCTTCGCCGCCGTCCTTGGCCAGCCGCTCCAGATAGGGGATGGCCACAGTGAGCAGCTGAATGATGATGGAGCTGTTGATATAGGGCTGAATACTCAGAGCGAAGACCGTTGCCGTGGCAAAGGCGCCGCCGCTCATCACGTTGTACAGACCCAGAATCGTGGCGCCCATGCCCTTGAGCTGGGCGTCCAGCTGGGCCACGTCGATATAGGGGACGGTGATGGCGTTGCCGATGCGGAAAATCAGCAGGATCAGCAGCGTGAAGACAATCTTTTTCTTCAGCTCAGGAATGGCCCAGGCTTTGCGAATGGTTTGGATCACGTTACTTCACCTCCGCCTTTCCGCCGGCTGCCTCAATGGCCTCCTTGGCAGACGCGGAGAAGGCGTTCGCCTTAACTGTGACCTTCTTGGTGAGTTTCCCGTTGCCCAGGACCTTGAAGCCATACTCGCACTTGCTGAGGACGCCCTTGCTGAGCAGCGCCTCGGCGTTGACAACGTCGCCATCGTTAAACGCGTTCAGCGCGCTGAGGTTCACGACCTCCAGGGGCTTTGCGAAGATGTTGTTGAATCCGCGCTTGGGGATGCGGCGGGCCAGAGGCATCTGGCCGCCTTCAAAGCCCACGCGGACCTTGCCGCCGGAACGGGCCTTCTGGCCCTTGTGGCCCCGGCCGCCGGTCTTTCCGTTGCCGGAACCGGCGCCCCGGCCTTTGCGGTATGCCTGACGGACGGAACCCTCGGCGGGAGACAGTTCGCTTAATTTCATGATATGTGCCTCCTTACTTCTCTTCGGTAACTTGCAGCAGATAGCCGATCTTCGCCACTTTTCCGCGGGTAGGATCGTTGTCGGGCTGCACGGTGACGTCACCGATCTTGCGCAGACCCAGGGAATGCGCGGTGGCAACCTGCTTTTCCAGGCGGCCGTTCAGGCTCTTGACGAGCTCAATCTTTAAGTTTGCCACGTTTGTCGCCTCCTTAACCCACGATGTCTTCGACGCTCTTCCCGCGGATGCGGGCGACCTCCTCGGGACCGCGCATGCTCTTGAGTCCCTGGAAGGCGGCGGCGACGACATTGTTGGGGTTGTTGGACCGGAGGCTCTTGGCACGAATGTCCTTGATGCCCGCGGCCTCCACGACGGCGCGGACCGCGCCGCCGGCGATGACGCCGGTACCGGGAGCGGCGGGCTTCATCAGCACCCGGCCCGCGCCGGCCTCTCCGATGGTCTCATGGGGCAGGGTGGTGCCCGCCAGAGTCACGGTGATCATGTTTTTCTTGGCGGCCTCAATGCCCTTGCGGATGGCCTCGGGAACTTCGGCGGCCTTGCCCAGGCCATAGCCCACCTTGCCCTTGCCGTCGCCCACGACGACCAGGGCGGAGAATTTCATGACCCGGCCGCCCTTCACGGTCTTGGAAACACGGTTCAGGTATACGACCTTCTCAATATATTCGCTCTGCTCTCTTTCAAATCTAGGCATTTGAATCTTCCTCCCTCCTTAGAACTGCAGGCCGCCCTCGCGGGCGCCCTCGGCCAGGGCCTTCACGCGGCCGTGATACAGGTATCCGCCGCGGTCGAAGACCACGTTCTCGATACCCTTGGCTTTGGCGCGCTCAGCGATGAGCTTGCCCACGGCGGCGGCGGCGGCCACGTTGCCGCCGTATCCCTCAACGGCTTTGTCCAGGGAAGAAGCGGAGACCAGGGTCACGCCGGCGACATCGTCGATGATCTGGGCGTAGATGTTGGCCTCGCTGCGGAACACGTTCAGACGCGGCATCTCGGGGGTGCCGGAGATCTTGGCGCGCACTCTCTTGTGGCGCTTGATGCGCTGGACGTTGGTATTGGGTCTTTTAATCATGTCGGCACACCTCCTTACTTCTTAGCGCCGGTCTTACCGACCTTGCGGCGGATGGTTTCATTGGCGTACTTGATGCCCTTGCCCTTGTACGGCTCAGGCGGACGCTTCTCGCGGACCTCGGCGGCAAACTGGCCGACAACCTCTTTGTCGCAGCCGCGAATGATAATTTTATTGGGAGAGGGGACATCGATGGTGATGCCCTCGATCTCAGAAACGATCACCTGATGAGAGTAACCCAGGTTCATAACCAGGTTGTTCCCCTCCTTGGCGACACGGTAGCCCACGCCGTTGACCTCCAGCTCCTTGGCATAGCCGTCGGTGACGCCGACGACCATATTGTGCAGAAGCGTGCGGGTCAGGCCGTGGAGACTGCGGTGCATCTTATCCTCGGAAGGGCGCTTCACGGTGATCGTAGTGCCTTCCTGTTCAATGATCATCTCCGGGCGCAGCGCGCGGGTGAGCTGGCCCTTGGGTCCCTTCACGGTAACCACATTACCCTCGGCGACCTCCACGGTGACGCCGGCGGGGACGGTAATGGGCATTCTGCCGATTCTAGACATTGTTCAATACCCTCCTTACCAGACGAACGCCAGGACTTCGCCGCCGACATGAAGCTCGCGGGCCTTCTTGTCGGTCATGACGCCCTTGGACGTGGAGATGATAGCGATACCCAGGCCGCGGAGCACGCGGGGCAGCTCGTCGGCGCCCACGTAGACCCGAAGGCCCGGCTTGGAGACGCGGCGCAGGCCGGTGATGACCTTTTCCTTGCCCGCGTTGTACTTCAGGGTGATGTGAATCTTGCCCTGGGTGCCGTCGTCCACGATCTGGAAATTCTTGATATAGCCCTCGTCCAAGAGAATCTGAGCAATGCTCTTCTTCATGTTAGAGGCGGGGACGTCGACGGTGTCGTGCTTTGCGCTGACGGCGTTGCGGATGCGGGTAAGCATATCCGCAACCGGATCGGTGATATGCATGGTGTAAAATCCTCCTATTTTAGAGTTGCGGCCTTGGGCCGCTTCAGCAGCGAGGTATCATGACCAATTGAGGCCAACCCCCGATTGGCCATGACCTTTCGCCGTCTGCCCTTCCTTTTTCTTGAGAGAAAAAGGAGGCGAAAAAGAACTTTATCACGCTCCAAAGCCCGGCATTCACCCAAGCCGGAGCGACGACAACGTAATCGATATGCCCTCCCAACCCCCGCTTCCCCCGTCCCCCCCAGGGGGTGGGGGTTGCTCAAGGGGGAGCAGGCTCCCCCTTGAAGGAAGGCGGGGAAATGGAGCGGGCGGAGCCCTCGCCGCTTACGGCGGCGGGGACGCAGCAGAGCGGAATTTCCGACGCCTCAGAAGGACGCTTTGCGCACGCCGGGGATCTCGCCCTTATAGGCCAGCTCCCGGAAGCAGATACGGCACACGCCATAGTCCCGCAGATACGCGTGGGGACGGCCGCAGAGCTTGCAGCGGTTGTACTTCCGGCTGGAGTACTTGGCGGGGCGCTGCTGCTTCAGAATCATGGATTTCTTAGCCATTCTTCTCTCCCTCCTTAGCGGGCGAAGGGCGCGCCAACCTGGCTGAGCAGGGCGCGGGCCTCTTCGTCGGTGTGGGCGGTGGTGCAGATGACCACGTCCATGCCCCGGATCTTGTCGATCTTGTCGTACTCAATCTCGGGGAAGATCAGCTGCTCCCGGATGCCCAGGGCGTAGTTGCCCCGGCCGTCGAAAGCGTTGGGGCTGATGCCCTGGAAGTCCCGGACGCGGGGCAGCGCCACGTTGAACAGGCGGTCCAGGAACTCCCACATCTTCTCGCCGCGGAGAGTGACCTTCGCGCCGATGGGCATATTCTCCCGGAGCTTGAAGTTCGCGATGGACTTCCGGGCCTTGGTGATGATGGGCTTCTGGCCGGTGATCTGGCCCAGATCCCGGACCACGTTGTCCAGAATCTTGGCATTCTCCCGGGCCTCGCCGCAGCCCACGTTGACCACAACCTTGTCGATCTTGGGGATCTGCATGACGCTCTTATAGCCAAACTGCTTCATCAGGGCGGGAGCAACCTCGGCCTGATATTTTGCCTTCAGATTCGGCGTTTTCTTGTCTGCCATTGGTTCTCCTCCTCCCTTACAGCTCCGCGCCGCACTTCTTGCAGATGCGGACGCTGACATTTTTCTCTTTGCCGTTCACGGTCTTCTTCTCCACCTTGTGGGCAACCCGGGTGGCCTTCTTGCACTTGGGGCACACCACCTGGACCTTGCAGGCGTCAATGGCGGCCTCGCGCTTGACAATGCCGCCCTCCTCGCCCTGGCGGCGGGGCTTCACGTGGCAGGTGACCAGATTCATGCCCTCCACCACGACCTTGTTCTCCTTCGGCAGGGTGGCAATGACCTTGCCCTGGTGGGTCGTCAGGTCCTTGTCCTTACCGCCGTCGCCGGACAGACGGACGACGGTGTCGCCCTTCTTGATGTTCATAGACATGTCGTTTGCCCTCCTCAAATCACTTCGGGCGCCAGGGACAGGATCTTCATGTAATCCTTGTCCCGCAGCTCCCGGGCCACGGGCCCAAAGATACGGGTGCCGCGGGGATTCTTGTCGTCCTTGATGAGGACGGCGGCGTTGTCGTCAAAGCGGACATAGGTCCCGTCGTTCCGGCGGATGCCCTTGGCGCTGCGGACGATGACGGCCTTGACCACTTCACCCTTCTTCACAGTGCCGCCGGGGGCGGACTTGCGGACAGAGGCCACGATCACGTCGCCAATGTTGCCGTACTTGCGCTTGGAACCGCCCAGAACGCGGATGCACTTGATTTCCTTGGCGCCGGTATTGTCGGCGACCTTCAGGAAGGTTTCCTGCTGAATCATAACTCGACGCCTCCTTACTTCGCTTTCTCGATGATCTCAACCACGCGCCAGCGCTTGTCCTTGGACAGGGGGCGGGTCTCCATCACCTTCACCTTGTCGCCGATGCCGCAGCTGTTCTGCTCGTCATGGGCCTTCAGCTTATAGGTGCGGCCAACGATCTTCTTGTACAGCGGGTGGGCCACCCGGTCCTCGATGGCGACCACGACGGTCTTATCCATCTTGTCGGAGACCACCTTGCCAACCCGGGTCTTACGGGAGGAAGTTCTCTTCTCGTCCATGTTTCCTTACCTCCTTCTCACTGCTTGCCGGAAGCGGAGAGCTCCCGGAGCACGGTCTTGACTCGGGCAATGTCATGCTTGGTCTCCCGGATCTTCACGGGATTGTCCAGCTGATTGGTGGCGTGCTGCATACGAAGGAAAAACAGGTCCTTCTTCAGCCCCGTCAGCTTCTCGTTCAGCTGTTCGGGGGTCATTTTGCGAATATCGCGAATCTCACTTGCCTTCATCTTACTCACCTGCTTCCTCGGCGCGGGCGATGACCTTGGTCTTGATGGGCAGCTTGTGGCTGGCCAGACGCAGGGCCTCGCGGGCAACTTCTTCAGACACGCCGGCGATCTCGAACATGACGCGGCCGGGCTTCACAACGGCAACCCAGAACTCGGGAGAACCCTTACCGGAACCCATGCGGGTCTCGGCAGGCTTCTTGGTCACGGGCTTGTCGGGGAAAATCTTAATCCAGACCTGGCCGCCGCGCTTGGTATAGCGGGTCATGGCGATACGGGCCGCCTCAATCTGGTTGCTGGTGATCCAGGCGGGCTCGGTGGCCACCAGGCCAAACTCGCCGTAAGCCAGGGTGTTGCCACGGGTGGCCTTGCCGGTCATACGGCCGCGGTGCACGCGGCGGTACTTGACTCTCTTCGGCATCAGCATTAGTTGCTTCCTCCTTCCTTAGGGGCCGCGGGAGCGGCGGGCGCAGCGGGAGCGGGACGGGCGGGGGCGCGGTTAAAGCCGCCCTGAGGCCGGGGCGCGCCGCCCCGGTTGAAGCCGCCGCCCTGGCGGTCGCGGTTGAATCCGCCGCCGCCCTGGCGATCCCGGTTGAAGCCGCCCCGGCGGTCGCCGTCGCGGCGGGGACGACGCTCCCGGCGCTCCTGATAGGGCTTGGAGGTGTCCATGGTGCGGGGAGTGGTGCGCAGAGTCTGGCTCAGCACCTCGCCCTTGTAAATCCACACCTTCACGCCGATGCGGCCAAAGGTGGTGGCAGCCTCGGCGAAGCCGTACTCAATGTCGGCCCGGATGGTTTGCAGGGGGATGGTGCCCTCGTGATAGTGCTCCACGCCGGCGATCTCGCGGCCGCCCAAACGGCCGGAGCAGCAGGTCTTGATGCCCTTGGCGCCGGCCCGCATGGCCCGGGCCATGGCGTTTTTCATGGCGCGGCGGTGGCTGATGCGCTTTTCCAGCTGCTGGGCGATGTTCTCCGCCACCAGCTGGGCGTTCATATCGGGGTTGCGGACCTCAACGATGTTCAGCCGCACCTTCTTGCCCACCAGCTTCTCCACGGCCAGGCGGTATTGCTCGATCTGCTCGCCGCCCTTGCCGATGACCATGCCGGGGCGGGCGCAGTGCAGGAACACCGTCACGGCGTCGCCGCTGCGCTCGATCTCAATCTTGGGCACTCCCGCGCCGTAGAGGGTCTTTTTCAGGTATTTACGAATCTTCTGGTCTTCCACGATCAGGTCGCCGACCTTCTCGTCACTGGCATACCAGCGGGAATCCCAGTCTTTGATGACGCCCACGCGCAGGCCGTGGGGATTGACTTTCTGTCCCATAAAACGGTTCTCCTCCCTCTTATGCCTTTTCCGCCACGGTCAGCGTGACGTGAGAAGTGCGCTTGTTGATACGATAGGCCCGGCCCTGAGCCCGGGGCATCATCCGCTTGAGGATGGGGCCGGGGGTGGCGTAGACCTCGGACACCACCAGCTTGGCGGGGTCCATGCCGAAGTTGTTCTCGGCGTTGGCAACGGCGCTCTTCAAGAGCTTTTGCAGAGGCTCGGAGGCGGCCTTGGGGGTCTGCATCAGGACGGCCATGGCGCTGCCGGCGTCCTTACCGCGAATCAGGTCGCAGACAATCTGGACCTTCCGGGGAGCGATGCGGACATAGCGCAAATAGGCCTTCGCTTCTTTCTTATCCATGTTCTGCATCCTCCTTAGTTATCTTTCCGGTGGCCGCGGAAGGTCCGGGTGGGAGCGAACTCACCCAGCTTGTGGCCCACCATGTCCTCCTGGACATAGACGGGCACGTGCTTGCGGCCATCGTGCACGGCGATGGTGTGGCCCACGAAGGAGGGGAAGATGGTGGAGCTGCGGCTCCAGGTCTTAAGGACCTTCTTCTCGTTCTTCGCGTTCATTTCCTCGACCCGCTTCAGAAGCTCGGGGGCAACGTACGGGCCTTTCTTAATGGATCTGCTCATGTTTCATCTGCCTCCCTTACTTCTCGTTGCGGCGCTTGACGATGAACTTGCTGGTGGGGTTCTTCTTCTTCCGGGTCTTGTAACCCAGAGCCGGCTTGCCCCAAGGGGTCACAGGGCCGGGACGGCCAACCGGGGCCCGGCCTTCGCCGCCGCCGTGGGGGTGGTCGCAGGGGTTCATGACGGAGCCCCGGACGGTGGGACGCCAGCCCATGTGGCGCTTGCGGCCGGCCTTGCCGATGTTGATGTTGGCGTGGTCAATGTTGCCCACCTGGCCGATAGTGGCCATGCAGTTGGTGCGGACGATGCGCACCTCGCCGGAGGGCATGCGGATCTGGGCGTCCATGCCCTCTTTCGCCATGAGCTGGGCCGCGGTGCCGGCGGAGCGGACAAGCTGGGCGCCGTTGCCGGGGTGGAGCTCGATGTTGTGGATCATGGTGCCCACGGGGATGTTGGCCAGGGGGAGGGCGTTGCCCTCCTTGATGTCGGCCTTGGGGCCGGACTCCACCTTGTCGCCGGCCTTCAGGCCCACGGGAGCCAGAATGTAGCGGCGCTCGCCGTCCTCATACTCCAGGAGGGCGATGTTGGCGGAGCGGTTGGGATCGTACTCCAGGCGGAGGACCGTGGCGAACATATCGTTCTTGTCCCGCTTGAAGTCGATGACGCGGTACTTGCGCTTGTTGCCGCCGCCCCGGTGGCGGACGGTGATGCGGCCATAGCTGTTCCGGCCGGCGCTCTTCTTCAGAGTCTCGGTGAGCTTGGGCTCGGGCTTGGCCTTCTTGTCAATGCCGTCGAATCCGGAGACCGTCATCTGACGCCGGGAGGGAGTCGTCGGCTTGAAAGTTTTAATAGACATTTGTCGTTACACTCCTTCCGTAGAATCAGACCATGCCTTCAAAGAACTCGATGGTCTTGGAATCGGGGGTCAGCTGGACGTAGGCCTTTTTCCAGGTCTTCGTCATGCCGGGACGGCCGGCGCCCATGCGCTTTTCCTTCCCGGGCACCGTCAGGGTGTTGACGGCGGCGACCTTCACGCCGAAGATTTCCTCCACGGCCTTCTTGATCTCGATCTTACCGGCGTCCTTGGCCACCTCGAAGACGTACTTCTTGTCGGCGGCGCCGGCCATGGCCCGCTCGGTGATAACGGGCCGGATGATGATGTCGTATGCGGTAGCCATTATGCGTACACCTCCTCGATTTTAGCGAGGGCGGCCTGATCCACCACCAGATACTTGGCGTTGACGATGTCATAGACATTCAGCTGCGCCGCGGGGGTGGTCAGCACGCCGGGAAGGTTCCGGGCGCTCTTGATGACGGTCTCGTCCATGGCGGGGGTCACCACCACGGCCTTGCCGTCAACCTTCACCGCATCCAGGAACTTGCGGAAGTCGGCGGTCTTGATCTCCGCCTGCTTGATGGCGTCGATCACCACCAGGCAGCCCTCGGCGGCCTTGGCGGAGAGAACGGACTTCAGGGCCAGGCGGCGGACCTTCTTGTTCAGCACGTAGCTGTAGCTCCGGGGCTTCGGCGCGAAGACGATGCCGCCGTGGGTCCACTGGGGAGCCCGGGTGCTGCCCTGGCGGGCGTGGCCCGTGCCCTTCTGGCGCCAGGGCTTCCGGCCGCCGCCGGAAACCTCGGCCCGGGTCAGGGCGCTCTGGGTGCCCTGACGGCAGTTGGCGAGGTGGTTTTTCACAACCTCGTGGACGACGGCCTCGTTGGGTTCAATGCCAAAGATGGCGTCGTTCAATTCCACAGTGCCGACTTCAGCGCCGGCCATGTTCAAAACTTTCACAGAAGACATTTATTCAGCACCCCTTTCTCACTTGCTTCTGGCGGAGGCCTTCTGCGGGTTACGGCCGGAAGCCTTCTGCGGGTTCTTGCTGATGTCCGCGCCGGCCTGCTTGACCTTGTGGACCTTGACGGTGGACTTGATGGTGACCAGGCCGCCCTTGGGGCCGGGCACCGCGCCGCAGACCACCAGCATGTTCAGCTCGGGGTCCACTTTCACGACGGAGAGGTTCTGGACGGTGACCTGGTCCACGCCCATGTGGCCCGCGCCGTCGCGGCCCTTCATGATGCGGCCCGGGGTCGTGCCCGCGCCCAGGGAGCCCTGGTGGCGGTGAACGGGGCCGCCGCCGTGGGTGTTGCGCTTCACGGCCGCGCCGTGGCGCTTCACAACGCCCTGGAAGCCGTGGCCCTTGCTGGTGCCGGTAATGTCGACGAAGTCTCCGGCGGCGAAGGTGTCGGCCTTGAGAATGTCGCCCACGTTCAGCTCGGCGGCGTTCTCCAGGTTAAACTCCTTCAGGTGCTTCTTGGGGGCGACGCCGGCCTTGCTCAGGTGGCCAAGCTCCGGCTTGTTGAGCTTGCGCTCGGGGACGTCCTCATAGCCCAGCTGCACGGCCTCATAGCCGTCCTTCTCGGCCGTCTTCTTCTGCACGACCACGCAGGGGCCCGCCTCGATGACCGTGACGGGAATCACGTGGCCGTTCTCGTCAAAAATCTGGGACATGCCCACTTTTTTGCCGATGATCGCTTTCATGTAGGTTCCTCCTTAAAATAAGGTTATTGGTTGGGCGAGGCGGCCATTGGGAACCGTTGCTCGGCCAACTTGACCCGTCTGCCTCAATCACGCGGCAGACTGCGGTGCAACATGGTAACGGGGCTTTCGCTTACAGCTTGATCTCGATATCCACGCCGGCGGGGAGCTCCAGGGCCATCAGGGCCTCCACGGTCTTGGGGGAGGACTTGGTGATGTCGATGAGCCGCTTGTGGGTCCGGCGCTCGAACTGCTCCCGGCTGTCCTTGTGCTTGTGGACGGAACGCAGGATGGTGATGATCTCTTTTTTGGTGGGCAGGGGGATGGGGCCGGAGACCTCGGCGCCGGTGCGCTTGGCGGTCTCCACGATCTTTTCCGCGCTCTGGTCAATCATCTGGTGATCATACGCCTTCAAACGGATGCGGATCATTTCTTTCTGTGCCATGTTCAGGTTCCTCCTAATTCGTACGTCGTTTTTTCCTAGTCTCGACGACCTACGGCGAGAGAAATTTTTCTGTCCGCGCTGCCGTGCGTATCATTCCTGCTCACGAAAAAACCGGCGCAATACAGGCCGGTTCCGTCGTGGCGCGGCGATCTACGCGCGCGTTCCAGACGTTTCTCAGCCGCCCGATGATCGGACATACTCCCCGGAAGTTACCTCTTTCGAGCAATCTCCCGGTTCATCGCGGGTGGCGGCGCAAGGCTGTCCCTTCCGCCGCATGCCCATACATAATAATCGAATTTCTTCTCTGTGTCAAGAGAAATTTTACATGTAATTCAAAAATTTTTCCCACTCTCCCTGGTGAAAACGACCTGGTTCTCTCCTCCCCTCCCCCTTTTTCAAAAAACCGCCTTCTCCGGCCCTGAAATCCCCGGAAAAAAGGGGTCCGGACGGGAAAATTTTGCGAAAAGGCTTGCGCTTTCTCATCGGCTGTGGTATATTGCATATAAGAGTATGTTGGAAGCGTAAGGTGAGGAGTGGACCGGGGGTCCGCTCTTTTTGTTGGCTCAGCCTGCCGGCTAAGCGCGTATTCGGCAAACGGAACCTTCCTTATTAAATAGGTAGGCTTTTAATCTTTGCGTAGGAGAACGTTATGAAGAAAATCACCGAACTCACCGCGGAGCTGGCCGCCCCCGCCGTGGCCGAGGCGGGCTGCACCCTTTGGGACGTGGAGTACGTCAAGGAGGGCGGAACCTGGTACCTTCGGGTCCTGCTGGACAAGGAGGGCGGCGTGGACATCCTGGACTGCGAGGCCATCTCCCGAAAGCTCTCGGACCTTTTGGACGAGGCAGACCCCATTGAGGGGAGCTACACCCTGGAGGTGGGCTCCGCCGGGGCGGAGCGGGCCTTGAAGCGGCCCGGGGACTTCGCTCAATTCTTGGGCAGCCCCGTGCTGGTGAAGCTCTACCGGGCCCTGGAAGGCCGGAAGGAGATCCCCGGCGTCCTCACCGCCTACGACGAGGAGAGCGGGGATGTCACCGTCTCCCTGGGCGGCAAGGACCTGACCTTCTCCAGGAAGGATGTGGCCCTGGTCCGCCTGCGGGTGGAGTTCTAATCCGTCTGAGAAGGATTTCTTGTATTGTATATTGCAATCATGCATCACCGTATTTTACTTGGTAAGGAGAATCAGCAACGATGAGAGGCAAAAAGCAGAAAGAACCCGCCGGCATGAACCCCGGGGAGATCTTCGCGGCGCTGGACCTGCTGGAAAAGGAGCGGGGCATCCCCAAGGCGGCCATGCTGGAAAAGGTCATTAAGGCCATCACCACCGCCTACCAGCGGGACCACAAGGACGTGGAAGAGGAGAACATCGTCGTGGAGGCGGACGAGGTCCACAAGGAGCTCCGCATGTTCATCCGCAAGACCGTGGTGGACGAGGAGGACTACGTGGACCCCTTCAACGAGATGTCCCTGGACGAGGCCCGGGCCATTTCCGCCCGGTATCAGATCGGCGATGTAATCAACATTCCGGTAGATAAGATGGAGTTTGGCCGCATTGCCGCGGGCAATGGCAAGCAGGTCATCATCCAGGGACTCCGGGAGGCGGAGCGGGGCATGGTGTACGATGAGTTCAACTCCAAGCAGCACGAGATTCTCACCGGCGTCGTCACCCGCATCGATCCCCGGAACGGCGCGGCCTCCCTGCGCATTGGCACCGGCTCCGAGTCCACGGAGGCGCTGCTCCTGGCCGGGGAACAGGTCCCCGGCGAGCCCCTGGAAGAGGGCATGCACATCAAGGTTTACGTGGTGGACGTCCGCCGCTCCACCCGGGGGCCCCAGGTGCTGATCTCCCGGACCCACCCGGGCCTTGTAAAGCGCCTGTTCGAGCTGGAGGTCCCGGAGATTTACGACGGCTCCGTGGAAGTGAAGTCCATCGCCCGGGAGGCGGGCAGCCGCACGAAGATGGCGGTCTGGTCCAACGAGGAGAACGTGGACCCCATCGGCGCCTGCGTAGGCCCCAAGGGCCAGCGGGTGGCCTCCATTGTGGAAGAGCTCCGGGGCGAGAAGATCGATATCATCAAATACAGCGAGGACCCCGCCGAATTCATCGCCGCCGCTTTGGCTCCCGCCGACGTGGTGGACGTCTGGATGGCGGACGAGGGCAAGGCCTGCCGCTGCGTGGTCCCTGACGATCAGCTGTCCCTGGCCATCGGCAAGGAGGGCCAAAATGCCCGTCTGGCCGCCCGCCTCACCGGATACAAGATCGACATCAAGCCCCAAAGCTACCAGCCCGAGGACGGCGAGGAGGTTTTCCCGCCGGAGGCTCCGGCGGAGAAAGAGGGCGCTCCCGTCCCGGAAGAGGGTCCCGCTGTGGAAGAGGGTCCCGCCGGAGATGAGGAATGAGTTTACAACAGGAGATGTTTCTTCGCGGAACTCTCTGATTGTCCAGGTTTGAATTTGAAAAGAAAGGTGGTCTCCCAAGTGCCCAAGGTCAAAAAAATTCCCCAGCGGCAGTGCGTTGGCTGCCGAGAGATGAAGGATAAAAAGATCTTGCTGCGGGTGGTCCGTTCCCCGGAGGGAAGCGTGAGCCTGGATTTCGGCGGCAAGAAGCCCGGCCGGGGCGCTTACGTATGCCGGGATGTGGCCTGTTTAAAGCGGGCCCGGAAATCCCGGGCCTTGGAACGGGCCTTTGAGACCGCCATTCCCCCGGAGGTCTACGACGCCATGGAGGCAGAATTGGAGGCGCAGCATGAGTAACCCTGTTTTGTCCCTCCTGGGGCTGGCTCTCCGGGGCGGACGGCTGGCGGTGGGCGAGGAACCCGTGGCCCTGGCCGCCCGGGCCGGGCAGACGAGGCTGCTCCTCCTGGCCGCCGACGCGGCGGGAAACACCCTCCGCCGGGCGGAGCATCTGGCCCAGGAGGGCCACTGCCTCTCTCTGGTCACCCCCTTCTCCAAGGCGGAGCTGGGAGGGGCCCTGGGCCGGGGCAGCGCCGCCATCGCGGCTCTGACCGACACGGGACTGGCTGCCGCCGTCACGGAGCGCCTGGCCCTTCAGGACCCGGAGCGCTACGGCGAGGCCGCCGCCCGGATGGACCTGAAACGCCGCCGGGCCATGGAGCGCCAGTCGGCTCCCCGGCGGGACCCGCCGCCGGAAAAACGGCGTCCCCCCTTCCCCCGGCGGAACGCCGCCGGGCCGAAACCGGGCCCGCGGGAACAGCAGGAAGGACGCTCCTCCCGGCCAAGCGGTTCTCCCGGCCAAGGGCAGCGGCCCCGCTCCGGAGAACGCGGCCACCCCTATGGAGGCAAGCCGGAAGGGCGGCCCCATGGCGGCAAATCCGCGGGGCGGCGGCCCTATAACGGCAAACCGCAGGAACGCCGCCCCTACGGCGGCAAGGCGGAGGAACGGCGGCCCTATGGCGGCAGGCCGGAACACCGTCGTCCCCAAGAGGACGCCAGGGAACGCCCCCGGTCCGGCGGACCGGGCCGGCCTCCTGCCTCCCGATGGGAGCGCCCGGGAAAATCCGGCAAGCCCGGCGGAGCTTTCCGCCGGGACGGAAAACGCCCGGAGAGCGGCAAGGATCATCCCCCCAAGAGCCGGGGCGGGCCAGGCGATTCATCCGGCGGACACCGCCGGGGCGGGGGGCGCTGAGGTGCCCCCCCGGACCGGGCCCCGCCAGCCCTTTATCATAAATAATTTCTCCGCTCCCGAGTCCGTCTGAAAGGCGGCGGCCGGTGTTCCGCCGCTTTTCAAACGGGCTCCCGGAGAGGAACAGAACGAGGTGTTTTATTTGGCTATTGAAAAATACAGAGTCCATGAGGTGGCGAAGGACTTCGGCCTCCCCACCAAGACCATTACGGAAATCCTGACCAAGTACGCCACTGCGCCGAAGAACCATATGCAGGTCCTGACGGACCGGGAGCTCTCCATCATCTTCGACCGGCTGACCCAGGATTACCCCATTTCGGACATTCAGGTCATTTTCAGCGAGACCTATCAGGAGGCCCCTCCCGCTCCGGCGGAGGAGAAGAAGCCCGCCCCCCAGAAGGCGGCGCCCTCCGGCCAGCCGGGGAACCGGCCTCAGAATCAGCCCCCCCAGCAAGCCCAGAAGTCCGGCGGCCAGCCCCAGCGCCAGCAGCAGCGCCAGCCGGGCGGCCGGCCCGCTCCCCAGCAGCAGGCGGCTCCCGCGCAGCAGACGGCCCAGGCCCCTCAAAAGCCCGTCAGCCGGGTGCCCCAGAAGAAAATCGTGGATACCCGCAAGGGCGGCGACGTAAACCTGGCCAAATACGACGAGCGTCTGGAGGCCCTGGGCGGCCAGCAGGGCGAGCGGATGCAGCGCCAGCAGCGCTCCGGCCGGGAAAAGGTCCGGGGTGGCCAGCAGCGCCGGGGCGGCCCCACCTTCTCCAACAAGCGCCGCCAGGATGAGCAGGAGCGGATGCGCCGCCTCCAGCTGGAGATTGCCAAGAAGGCCCCTCTCAAGGTCCAAATTCCCGATGAGATCTCCGTAGGCGAGCTGGCCAGCCGGATGAAGAAGACCGGGGCCGAGGTGGTCAAGGCCCTGATGAAAAACGGCATCATGGCCTCCCTGCCCCAGATGATCGACTACGACACCGCCGCCTTCATCGCCGAGGAAATGGGCTGCAAGGTGGAAAAGGAAATCGTGGTGACCATCGAAGAAAAGCTCATCGACGTCTCCGAGGACAAGGCGGAGGATCTGATTCCCCGGGCTCCCGTGGTGGTGGTCATGGGCCACGTGGACCACGGCAAAACCTCCCTGCTGGACACGATTCGGAACACTTCCGTGGCCTCCGGCGAGGCCGGCGGCATCACCCAGCACATCGGCGCCTATCAGGTCCAGGTGAACGGCAAGCTCATCACCTTCCTGGACACCCCGGGCCACGAGGCCTTCACCTCCATGCGCGCCCGGGGCGCCATGATTACGGACATCGCCATTTTGATGGTGGCGGCGGACGACGGCATCATGCCCCAGACCATCGAGTCCATCAGCCACGCCAAGGCGGCCAACATCCCCATTGTGGTGGCCGTCAACAAGATCGACAAGGAAAACGCCAACCCGGACAAGGTCCTCCAGCAGCTCACGGAGCACGGCCTGGTTCCCGAGGACTGGGGCGGCGAGACCATCTGCTGCAAAATCTCCGCCAAGAAGAACATCGGCATTGACAATCTCCTGGAGATGGTGACTCTCACCGCGGAGATGGCGGAGCTGAAGGCCAACCCCAACCGGGCGGGCCAGGGCACCGTCATCGAGGCCCGTCTGGACAAGGGCCGGGGCCCCGTGGCAACGCTCCTGGTCCAGAACGGAACCCTGAAACAGGGGGACATCATCATCGCGGGCACCGCTGTGGGCCGTGTCCGGACCATGCTGGACTACAAGGGCAACCGCCTCACGGAAGCGGGTCCCTCTGTCCCCGTGGAGATCGCGGGTCTCAGCGAGGCCCCCAGCGCCGGAAGCCCCTTCTTTGCCGTCAGCGACGAGCGGATGGCCCGGGAGCTGGTGGAGCAGCGCAAGGCCGAGGAGCGGGCCAAGGCCGCGGCTCCGGTGCAGAAAGTCAGCCTGGAGAACCTCTTCGACCAGATTCAGGCCGGCGAGCGGAAGGAGCTGGCCCTCATCGTCAAGGCCGACGTTCAGGGCAGCGTGGAGGCCGTGAAGGCGTCCCTGGAAAAGCTCAGCAACGAGGAAGTCAACGTCCGGGTGATCCACGGCGGCGTGGGCGCGGTAAACGAGTCCGACGTCATGCTGGCCTCCTCGTCCAACGCCATCATCGTGGGCTTCAACGTCCGGCCGGACGCCGCCGCCCGGGACGGCGCGGCACGGCAGAACGTGGATATGCGGATGTACCGGGTCATCTACGACTGCATTGACGAGATCACCGCCGCCATGAAGGGCATGCTGGCCCCCAAGTACCGGGAGGCCCTGCTTGGCCACGCGGAGGTCCGGCAGACCTACAAGGTCTCCGGTGTAGGCACCGTGGCGGGCTGCTACGTGCAGGACGGCAAGATTGTCCGCAATTGCTCCATCCGTCTGGTCCGAGACGGCATTGTCATTCACGAAGGCCAGCTGGCCTCCCTCCAGCGCTTCAAGGACGCGGCCAAGGAAGTGGCCAGCGGCTACGAGTGCGGCTTGACCATTGAGAAGTTCAACGATATCAAAGAAGGCGATATCGTGGAAGGCTATACCATGGAGGAAATCCCCCGTTAACGCATACCCTAGGGGCGGCGGCTGTGCCGCCGCCCTTTCGTTAAGCTTTGGGGCAAAGCAGGGCTTCCCCAGCGGGGAACGGGGCTTGTACTCGCCCTAACGGGCGGGGGAGGATTTCAGCCATGAAGATGGCTGGTCCTTTGCACCCCCCATTTTCTCTTTTTCTTCCAGTAGAAAAAGAGAAAACGGGCCGTGCACGGTCCAAAAGAGAAAAAGAAGTACGAGGAGACGACGCGGGGGCGCGCCTGAATGACTGGCCGGAGCCAGGAATGACTTCCCCGCGGAGCAGTCAAACGGGAGCTGGTGGTCCTCGACTTGGCGTATTTCTCTTTCCGCTGTCGCTGGCCGGTAGCAGAATCGGCCTGGCTGACGTTGCCGGACCGATTCGATTGCTTGTGAGCGCCAGCGAAAACAGCAGCTGGTCCGTTCGATTACGGACAAAACCCCCGCTCAATCCAATTGCGTGCGGAGAAGTCATTCCTGGCTTCAGCCAGTCATTCAGGCGCGCCCCCGCGTCGTCTCCTCGTACTTCTTTTTCTCTTTTGGACCGTGCACGGCCCGTTTTCTCTTTTTCTACTGGAAGAAAAAGAGAAAATGGGGGGTGCAAAGCACCAGCCATCTTCATGGCTGAAATCCCCCCCGCCCGTTAGGGCGAGTACAAGCCCCCCATCTGGGGGAATCTTTAAGGAGAACATTATGTCTTCCAATCGAATTCATCGAATCAATGACGAAATCCAGCGGGAGCTGGCGTCCCAGATTCGCAATCTGAAAGACCCCCGCGTCTCCGGGATGGTCTCCATTACTCGGGTGGACACCACCAATGACCTGCGCTACGCCCGGGTCTACGTCAGCGTCCTGGAGAAAACCAGGGAGGCCGACGTGCTGAAGGGCCTTAAATCCGCCTCCGGCTTCCTTCGCCGGGAGCTGGGTCACGCCCTCCAGCTTCGCTACACCCCTGAGCTCCAATTCACCGGCGACGACTCCATCCAGCACGGCGCCCACATCCTGGAGCTCCTGCGCAAGGAGGAAGAAAAAGACGCCGCCCGCGGCGCTTCGGAGGAGGAATGACCATGCTCACCATACACCAGACCGCCGCCCTGCTGCGGTCCTTTGACAGCGTCCTCCTCCTCACCCACCTCCGCCCCGACGGGGACACCGTGGGCTCCGCCGCCGCCCTCTGCGCGGGCCTGCGGGCCCTGGGGAAGACGGCCTATCTCCTCCCTAACCCGGAATTGACGGACACCACAGCCCCCTACTTCCTTCCCTACGCCGCCCCGGAGGGCTTCGCGCCGGAGAGGATCGTCTCTGTGGACATCGCCACCACCGCCCTCTTTCCGGAAAACGCGAAGCCCTATGTTGGCCGGGTGGACCTGGCCATCGACCATCACCCCTCCTTTGAGCACTTTGGACGGGAGAATTATGTCCGGCCCTCCGCCGCCGCTACCGGGGAGATCATCTACGACCTCCTGGCCCAGCTGGGGCCCATTACGGCGGAGATGGCCCTTCCTCTTTACGTGGCCGTGTCCACGGACTGCGGCTGCTTCGCCTACAACAACACCACCGCTCAGACCCACGCCGTGGCCGCCGCCCTGCTGCGGACCGGCATCGACTTCCAGGCGGTGAACAAGACCTTCTTCCGCACCAAAACCCGGAAGCGCCTGGCCCTGGAGTCCGCCATGCTTGGCGCAGCCGAATATTATGACCGCGGGCGGGTGGCCGTGCTGTCGGTTCCCCTGTCCCTCATGGAGCGCGTCCAGGCCACGGAGACCGACGCCGAGGACCTCTCCGCCCTGGGGGGGCAAATCCAGGGGGTGGACTGCGCCGTCACCATGCGGGAGCTCCGGCCGGACGTGTGGAAGTTCTCCCTGCGCACCGGCCCCCGGGTGAACGCCACCAAGGCCTGCGCCCTCCTGGGCGGCGGAGGCCACGCCGCCGCCGCGGGCTGCACCGTGGAGGCCCCCTATGAAAAGGCCAGGGAGAGCATGCTGGAGGCCATCGCCCAAACCGCCCCAGACTTTCAAGCAAGATAGGAGATCGACGGCGGGAGACCCTTCGGACAGGACAAGCCGGAGCGCCGGAAGGCGGGTTCGGAATGTCCCCTGTCTCTTCGCTCCTGCCGGAATAAGCTATGGCGAATGGAATTTTAATCATCGACAAGCCCGCCGGGTGGACCTCAATGGACGTGTGCGCCAAGGTTCGGGGCATCCTCCGCGAGAAGCGCGTGGGCCACGGCGGCACCCTGGACCCTATGGCCACAGGGGTGCTGCCCGTCTTCGTGGGCCGGGCCACCCGGGCGGTGGAGTTCGCGGAGAACGGACGCAAGGAGTACGACGCGGGACTCCGGCTTGGGCTTGTCACGGACACCCAGGACGTCACCGGAACGGTTTTGGAGACCCGGCCCGGGGCAGTTGGACGGGCGGAGCTGGAAGAGACTCTGGCCGCCTTCCGAGGGGAGATTCAGCAGATTCCTCCCATGTACTCCGCCGTGAAAATCCAGGGGAAAAAGCTCTATGAGCTGGCCCGGAAGGGACAGGAGGTGGAGCGGAAGCCCCGGGAGGTCACCATTTACGAGCTGGAGCTCCTGGAGGCGGAGAGCGAGACGGATTACCGTCTCCGCTGCCTCTGCTCCAAGGGCACTTACATCCGCACCCTCTGCCACGACATCGGACAGGCCCTGGGCTGCGGCGGAGCGCTGTACCGCCTCCGGCGGACCATGGCGGCGGGCTTTACCCTGGCGGACGCCGTAACTCTGGAGGACCTGCAAGCCCAGGGGGAGGCCCTGCTCCGGCCTCTGGACAGCCTCTTTGCCCGGCACCCCGCCCTGACGGTCCGCTCTCCGGGACAGGAGAAGCGGGTCCGCTGCGGAAACCCCGTCACCCTGCCAGGAACGGCAGACGGTACTTACCGGGTCTATGGGCAAAACGGGGACTTCCTGTGCCTGTCCCGGTCCAAGGACGGGACTCTGACTTCGGTCAAAAACTTTTTCTGAGGAAGCGCCCCTATGCGGATGTATGGATTTTTAAAGAACCCCGGTCCGGTTGGCGGACGTACTGCGTCGGTCTGTCCGGTCTTGCCCCGCGAGGCCCAGCGAGAGGAAACCTGTGTCTGTCTCTATGAGAACCCGGAGGCCCTGTTTTGCCGCGTGGATTTCCGCTGCGGCGCTCCGGACAAGGGCTTGGACCTCCGGTCCAAGGAACCGGATAGGCGGGGGTGGATTGCCATCTCCAATTGTCTGCCAGGCGGTCCGTTGTCCCCTGTCCCCGCGAAGGACCGGGACAGCCGGCGGCCCCCACGGGGGTGCTATGAAATACTCCGGGACGGGGAATGGAGGGATATTACGCCATGAGGAAAGAACGTGTCATCGCCCTGGGCTTCTTCGACGGGGTCCACCTGGGCCACGCCGCCCTGCTCCGCCGGACGGCGGAGGAAGCCGCCCGCCGGGGGATTATCCCAGCCGTCTTCACCTTTGACCGGCCGCCCAAGGAGGTGGTCACCGGGATTCCCTGTCCCCTCATCAACTCGCCGGAGGACCGGCGGGACCTGGTCCGGCGGCTGTACGGCATCAAGGACGTCATCCTGGCTCCCTTTGACCGGGAGATGATGACCACAAGCTGGGAGGACTTCGTCTCGGAGCTGCTGGTGGGCCGCTGGAACGCCGTCCATCTGGTGGCTGGCCACGACCACCGCTTTGGCCACAAGAATCAGGGCACGCCGGAGCTTCTGAAAGAGAAGTGCGCCGCCCTGGGCCTGGGCTGCGACATCATTCCGGAGGTGGAGATCGGCGGGGTCACCGTCAGTTCCACGTACATCCGCCGCCTGATTGAGATGGGCCAGGTGGAGCGGGCGGGCCGCTTCCTGGGCCACCCCCACACCCTGACCGGGACCGTCCGGCACGGACGGGGCCTGGGCTCCTCCCGGCTGTTCCCCACGGCGAACCTGCCGGTGCCCCCCCATGTGCTGGTTCCCAGCCACGGGGTCTATGTGACCCGGGTTTATTTCCAGGACGGGACCAGCTGCCCCGCCGTCACCAACGTGGGCACCCGGCCCACGGTGAACAGCGGGTCCGACGTGACGGTGGAGGCCTGCCTGCTGGACTTCCAGGGGGATCTGTATGGGCAGACCCTCCGGCTGGAGTTTTACAAGCACCTCCGGGACGAAATCCGGTTCGACTCCCTGGACGCGCTCCGATCCCAGATCGCCGCCGACGCAGACACGACACGGCGGTATTTTCAAGAGGGAACCTAAAACGGTGCCCCGCACCCCGGACCTGACCAGCGAAACAAGACCCTGCCCCGAAGAGGGCAGGGTCTTTTCTTCACTTGAGCGATTCCACCCGCAGGCACCGCATGGCGTTCAGGATGGCGATGAAGGCCACGCCCACATCGGCGAACACCGCCTCCCACATGGTCGCCACGCCGAAGGCCCCCAGCAGCAGCACCGCGCCCTTCACCCCCAGGGCGAACCAGATGTTCTGCTTCACGATTCTCAGGGTCTTTCTGGAAATCCGCATGGCGGTGGCGATCTTGGCCGGGTTGTCGTCCATCAGCACAATGTCCGCGGCCTCGATGGCGGCGTCAGAACCCAGGGCTCCCATGGCAATTCCGATGTCCGCCCGGGTGAGAACCGGAGCATCGTTGATGCCGTCTCCCACGAAAGCCAGGGCGGCCTTGGGGGATTTCTTTGCCAGCAGCGCCTCGACCCGCTCCACCTTACCGGCGGGAAGAAGCTGGGCGTGATACTCGTCAATGCCCAGCTCCTGGGCCACCGTCTTGGCCGTGGCCTCGGTGTCTCCGGTGAGCATAACGGTCCGCTTCACCCCCGCCGCCTTCAGTCCCTCTACCAGGGTTTTGGCCTCGGGCTTGGGTAAATCGGAAATCAGGATGTGCCCAGCATAGACCCCATCCACGGTCACGTGAACAATGGTCCCCGGCAGCTCGCAGGACTCCCACTGAACCCCCTCCTTCTCCATCAGGCGGCAGTTGCCGGCGGAGACGGCTCTTCCGTCCACCTTGGCCGTCACACCGTGGCCGGCCAGCTCCTCCACCTCCGTCACCCGGCTGGGATCGATCTCCT
This sequence comes from Oscillospiraceae bacterium, assembly GCA_910575815.1. Taxonomy (GTDB): domain Bacteria; phylum Bacillota; class Clostridia; order Oscillospirales; family Oscillospiraceae; genus Oscillibacter. The sequence goes on along the minus strand of CAJTFN010000014.1, from coordinate 97,699 downwards.
TCCCCCAGGCCTTCCGAAGGGAAACAGAGATGGGATGGCTGGACCAGCTCTCCGCCAAAGCGGCGGCCTCCAGCAGGGCGTCCTCGGCAACGCCCGGAGCGGGATGCAGGGCGGTAACGGTAAAACTTCCCTGCGTCAGGGTGCCGGTCTTGTCGAAGACCACCGTCTCCGTCCGGGCCAGGGTCTCCAGGTAGTTGCTGCCCTTCACCAAAATGCCGCACTTGCTGGCTCCGCCGATGCCGCCGAAGAAGCTCAGAGGCACGGAGATCACCAGCGCGCAGGGACAGGAGATTACCAGGAAAATCAGCGCCCGGTGAAGCCAGCCGGTCCATTGAGTCCCCGCCAGAAAGGCGGGCTGCGCGGAGGGGGGAATCAAGGTCAGGGCCAGGGTAGGCAAAAGAAACAGGGCCGTGGCCGCAATAACCACACAGGGAGTGTAATACCGGGCAAAGCGGGTGATAAAGTTCTCGCTGGCGGCCTTTTTCTCCCCGGCGTTTTCCACCAGATCCAAGATTTTGGAAACCGTGGACTCCTCGCAGGGCTTCGTGACCTTCACCCGCAGTAACCCCGACTGATTCACGCAGCCGCTGATGACCGCGTCGCCAGGGCCCACGTCCCGGGGCACGGACTCGCCGGTGAGAGCGGCGGTGTCCAGGGCGGAAGCGCCCTCCAGAACCTCGCCGTCCAGGGGAACCCGCTCACCAGGGCGAACCACCACCACGGCGCCCACCTCCACATCCTCCGGGTCCACCTCCTCCAGCGAGCCATCCTCGTTTTCCAGATTCGCGGTGTCCGGGCGGATGTCCATCAGGGCGGCGATGGACTGGCGGGACTTGCCCACGGCGTAGTCCTGAAAAAGCTCACCGGTTTGGTAGAAAAGCATGACAAAAACCGCCTCGGCGTACTCTCCGGTGGCAAAGGCTCCCACGGTGGCCAGGGCCATAAGAAAGTTCTCATCGAAGACCTGCCCGTTCAGGATGTTGCGAACGGCCTTCCAAAGAACATCCCAGCCGATGATAACGTAGGGAACCAGATAGAAGAGCCAGGGGGACAGGAAATAGGCCGGGCCGCTGTTCATGCGGAGATCCGCCGTGGTAACCAGCGGGACATGAACAGGCAGATAAATGGCGGGCAGCAGTTTGATCACGATCAGCAGCGCCGCCGCCAGGAGAATCCGGTAGAGCATTTTCCGCTGCTTGCAGGTGAGGTTTTTCATTCGAAACATCTCCTTGAGTAGTTTGGGGATGCGCTGCGGGGAACGGGCCGCCGAGGACCCCTACAGGGTGTTCTATCGATAGAAGAGCCGATGAAGAAAAAAGGAATCCAGGCCGATTCGATGACCAGGCCAGCGACAGCGGAAAGAGAAATACGCCAAGTCGAGTAGCACCAGCTCCCGTCTGACTACGCCGCGTGAGAAGTCATTCCTGTCTCCCGCCAATCATTCAGGCGCGCCCCCGTATCGCAACCCCCGTACTTCTTTTTCTCTTTTGGACCGTGCACGGCCCGTTTTCTCGTTTTCTTCTGGAAGAAAAAGAGAAAATGGGGGGTGCAAAAGCACCAGCCATCCTCATGGCTGAAATCCTCCCCGCCCGCAAGGGCGAGCACCAGCCCTCAACCTGCTTAAAGGTTGATAACACAATCAGGCTCTACTTTTTTGCAAACCGCCACAATCTCCTTCATAATGTCATCAAACCGGGCATCGTCCGCCTCAACGGTCATCTTCTGTGCCATAAAGCTAACGGTGGCGTCCTTCACGCCATCAATCTTCTTAATGGCCTCTTCCATCTTCGCGGCGCAGTTGGCGCAATCCAGATCGGTGAGTTTGAAACGCTTTTTCATGACAAATTCCTCCTAAATATGTTCATATGTTTTCGCATAGGGAAAACGGAATCACTCCCGGACGTGCTCCAGCCCCTGGTCAATGATGGTCTTCACGTGGTCGTCCGCCAGAGAATAGAACACCGTCTTGCCCTCCCGGCGGGACTTCACCAGACGGACGTTCTTCAGCGCCCGGAGCTGATGGGAGATGGCCGACTGGGTCATGCCCAGCAGCTGGGCAATGTCACAGACACACATCTCCGCCTCGAAGAGCACGTACAGAATCCGAACCCGGGTGGAGTCCCCGAAGATGCGGAACAGCTCTGTCAGATCGTACAGCGTATCCTCCCCCGGCAGCTCCCGCCGGACCCTCTCCACGATGTCCTCATGGGCATGGATGAAATCACAGCACTCCACATTATAAAGGTCTTCCATTCCCGGGCTCCTTTCTTTCATCGCTTGAACAATTGCTCATATGTTCATTATACACATCCTTCCCCGTTTGTCAAGACCCTTTTCAAAATAAAGTGGAAAAGCCGCAGGGGCTGTGGTATACTAATCCACGCTGTAATTATATCCCGATGAGCAAAAGAGGAGGACCTTATTATGGAAGACTTGGCGAAGCGCCACTTGGAGGCCCTGCGGTTAAGCGCCAACGCGTTTACAGACCATAATTTCATCCGTCTGGAGTCCTTGGAACCGGACCTGGCCGTCTACTGTCTGGAGATTCGCCCCGAGAGCCGGAACCCCTATGGCATGGTCCACGGCGGAGCCCTGTACACCATGGCCGACGACGCCGCCGGAACCGCCGCCCACAGCGACGGGCGGCACTACGTCACCCAAAGCGGAGATCTGCACTTTCTGGACAACCGGGCCCACGGGACCATTCGGGCCGCCGGGCGAGTGCGCCACCGGGGGCGGAGCACCGTTTTGGTGGCCGTGGATATCACCGACGAGGCAGGAACCACCCTGGCCACCGGAACCTTCTCCTATTTTTGCGTAGACGCCAAGCGGATGGCCGTCCGGGCGGAGGAGACCTGAGAGCCGCCGGAGCCCTCGGTTCCGGACGCCCTCCCTATGCCGGAGATTCCCCCGGAGGACCCTTGCCGGGGGAAATTGCCTCCGTCCACGGAATCAGAGACGAAAACCCACAAAATCCCCCTTGCGAAAGTTGGAAAGATAGTGTATGATAGGGTCAGCAAAAAATCCCGCGCGATTCTTTGCCGAGTTTCGACTGTAAACGCAATTTCTGATAAATTTAGGAGGAAGCCGTTATGAGCAAAACCGCTAGCATGGTCATGAAAATCATTGGCGCCAGCTTGGCCTTCGCCGCTTTCATCTGCTTACTGATTGGCGGCTGGCACGACCTCAGTGTCGGTTACTGCGGCATGAAAAAACGCCTGTCCCAGAGATTCAGCTCCGAATACGACGACTATGCCGACGAGGAACTCTACGAATAAGAGCGCGGCCCTTCTCGTCCGCGTCTGCCCAGAGTCTGTTTGAACACCAGCGAACCGCCGGATGGAGGCCGCTGCCGGGGGATCGTTCGGGGAATCCTGACGGATTTCCGGCCCCCTCTTCTCCCGGCCGGAAGATGCGGCGGCCCTTCGCCGGGTTTTCAACAGGCTCTGGTTTCTTTGTCCGAGACCGGGCGGGTCCCTTGTCGCCTATAGAAAACCCGGTTCTCCGGTCCGGCAAAATTTATTCATTCATACGAAAATCCATCCTTTCCCAAATTCCCGTTGACATCCCGGGGTTTTTCCGATAAGATATCTGTTTAGAACTCGGAGAGGAGAATGTCTATGCGTCTGCTGCTGACCGGCGGGTCCGTCTTTCGAAACGGAGGCTTTCAGCCTCTGGACATCGCCATTTCCCAGGGCCGTATTGTTTCCGTTTCCCCCAATCTCCCCAGAGACGGCGCCGCCGTTGTTGAATTGAATCATTTCCTTTTGGTTCCAGGTTTCGTTGATGTTCACGTTCATCTTCGAGAGCCTGGTTTTTCTTATAAGGAGACGGTGGCCTCCGGCACTGCCGCCGCCGCCGCGGGGGGCTATACCGCCGTCTGCGCCATGCCCAACCTGAACCCGTCTCCGGACAGTCCGGCCCATCTCCAGCCCCAGCTGGACGCCATCGCCCGGGACGCCGCCGTCCATGTTTACCCCTACGGGACCATCACCCAAGGAGAACAGGGCGAGACCCTGGCGGACCTGGAGGCCCTGGCCCCCTTCGTCCCCGGCTTCTCCGACGACGGGAAGGGCGTCCAATCCGAGGATCGGATGCGCCAAGCCATGGTGCTGGCGAAGCAATTGGACAAGCCCATCGTGGCCCACTGCGAGGACGAAGCCCTTTTGACCAAGGGGTGGTGCGTCCACGACGGGGTCTACGCCCGGGCCCACGGCCTCCCCGGCAACGACCCCGCCAGCGAGTGGAAGCAAGTGGAACGGGATCTCCGGCTGGTGCGGGAAACGGGGTGCCGGTACCACGTCTGCCATGTGTCCACCAGGGAAAGCGTGGCCCTCCTCCGGGCCGCGAAGGCCCAGGGCCTCCCCGTCACCTGCGAAACCGGGCCCCACTACCTGGTCCTGTGCGACGAGGAGCTGGAGGACGACGGGCGCTTCCGCATGAATCCCCCCATCCGCTCCGCCGCGGACCGGGACGCCCTGGTGGAGGGCCTTTTGGACGGAACGGTGGACTGCGTCGCCACAGACCACGCTCCCCACTCGGCGGAGGAGAAGGCCCGGGGCCTCCGGGGGAGCCTCAACGGCATCGTGGGCCTGGAGTGCGCTTTTTCCGTGCTTTACACCGAGCTGGTGAAGACGGGGAAGGTTCCCCTGGAAGTGATTCTGAAGGCCCTTTGCGTCAACCCCCGGCGAATCTTCGGCCTGCCGGGGGGGAGCATCGAGGAGGGCCAGCCCGCCGATTTGACGGTGCTGGCTCTGGACTGCGAACCCCATATCGTAGCGCCGGAGCGGTTCCAATCTATGGGCCGGGCCACGCCCTTCGAGGACCGGACCGTGAACGCCGCCGTGTATATGACCATCTGCGGCGGAAGGATCGTCCATGAGCTGGAAGGCGTAGTAGTAGCCAGGGACGCCGCCAAGGGAGTTATCTGGGGCTATGACCGCCCAGAAGGAGGGGAACCATGAACAAATCCGTGTTTACTCTGGAACACGCCCGGCGGCTGGCCGGGGACGTGTGGGAGCTGATTCTGGAGGGGGACGCCTCCGCCGTCACCGCCCCGGGGCAGTTTGTGAATCTGGAGCTGCCGGGGAAATTTCTCCGCCGCCCCATCTCCGTCTGCGACTGGACGGAGACCAGCCTGACCCTGCTGGTGAAGGAGGTTGGGGCGGGCACCCGGGAGCTGGTCCGCCTCCCCGCCGGAACAAGGCTGGATGTGCTGACGGGACTGGGGAACGGCTTTGGCATCGGCGCCGCGCCGGAAGGCGCCGTCCTGGTGGGCGGCGGCATCGGCTCCGCCCCGCTCTATGGCCTGGCGAAACGGATGCTGGCGGCGGGGCGGAGCGTTCAGGTGGTCCTGGGCTTCCGCTCCAAGGAGGACGCCTTTTACTTAGAGGAGTTCGCCGCCCTGGGCCTGGAGGTCCGGGCCGCCACGGAGGACGGAAGCCTGGGGACCAAGGGCTTTGTCACCGACGTGCTGAACGGACTGCCGGACTGCCGGTACGTTCTGGCCTGCGGCCCCACGCCCATGCTGCGGGCCGTCCACGCCCTGCCTCAAATCACCGGAGGGCAGTTCAGCTTCGAGGCCCGGATGGCCTGTGGCTTCGGGGCCTGCGTGGGCTGCACCATCGAGACGAGAAACGGCCTCCGCCGGGTCTGCAAGGACGGGCCCGTGTTCCGAAAGGAGGAGATTTTATGGTAGACCTGTCTGTGACGCTGGCGGGAGTCACTCTGAAAAATCCCGTCATTCCCGCCTCGGGGACCTTCGGCTATGGCCGGGAGTTCTCCGAATGGTATGACCTGGACCTCCTGGGCTCCTTCTCCTGGAAGGGCACCACCCGGGACCCCCGTTCCGGCAATCCCCAGCCCCGCGTCGCCGAGACCGCCGCCGGGATGCTGAACGCCGTGGGCCTCCAGAATCCCGGCATGGATGCGGTCCTCCGGGAGGAGGTCCCCCACATCGCCCGGATTTTTCACGGCCCGGTCATCGCCAACGTCTGCGGCTTCTCCCTGGAGGAGTACACGGAGAACTGCCGGAGACTGGAGGACGCGGGGCCGGTGAAGCTTTTAGAGGTCAACATCTCCTGTCCCAACGTCCACGCCGGGGGGAAGAACTTCGGCTCGGACCCCCGGAGCGCCGCCGCCGTGACCCGGGCCGTCCGGGCCGCCACCACGAAGCCCGTCTTCCTGAAGCTCAGCCCCAACGTGACGGACATCGCGGAGATCGCCCGGGCCTGCGAGGCGGAGGGGGCCGACGGCCTCTGCCTCATCAACACCCTGCTGGGCATGCGGATTGACCTGAACACCCGGCGTCCCCTGCTGAAAAACCGCACCGGAGGGCTCTCCGGCCCCGCCGTGTTCCCGGTGGCCCTGCGGATGGTGTGGGACGTGTACGAGGCGGTGAAGCTGCCCATCATCGGCTGCGGCGGCGTGAGCTCCGCGGAGGACGTGGCCGAGATGATGCTGGCCGGGGCCTCCGCCGTGGAGGTGGGCGCCGCCAACCTCCGGGACCCCTGGGCCTGCAAGACCATCGTCGAGACCCTGCCCGCCGTCTGTGAGCGCCTGGGGGTGGACCGGATTGCCGGTCTCACCGGCGGGGCTCACGAGGCGGGAGGGCCCGGATAAAGCGGCCCCCCCGCCGGGGGACGGCGAGTTCCCGGAAGCGGCGAAAGGCAAAGTTCCCTTTCCCAAAACCGTATATGAGCCGAATTCAAGGAGGAACCTACATGACGATATTATATTGGATCTGTTGGTGTTTTATCCTGGCGGGGATTTTATGTGCGCTCTGTTCGGAGAAGCTGGATCAGGTTTTTCACGGGGAGCAAAAGCTGAAAAAAGTGCTCCTCGTGTTCAGTGCCGGCGTGGTGCTGATCTGCGCGATTCCCATGGCTATGGGCTTTTTATCCTCATGAGAGCTTTCAATTATAAACACAACTGGAAAGGATGAAGGACATGCGTAAGAACGACGTCATCATTGCCCTGGACTTCCCCACCCGGGAGGAGACCCTGCGGTTCCTGGACCGCTTCCCCGCCGGGGACAAGCCCTTCGTGAAGATCGGCATGGAGCTGTACTATGCCGAAGGGCCCTCTATCGTCCGGGAGCTCAAGGCCCGGGGACACAAGATCTTCCTGGACCTGAAGCTTCACGACATCCCCAACACGGTGAAACGGGCCATGGCGGTCCTCTCCGGCCTGGACGTGGACATGGTGAACCTCCACGCCGCCGGAACCTCCGCCATGATGAAGGCCGCCCTGGAGGGCCTGACCCGGCCCGACGGCACGAGCCCCCTGCTCATCGCCGTCACCCAACTGACCTCTACCGACAGCGCGGCCCTGAAAGACCAGCTGCTGATTGACGTCCCCATGGCGGAGACCGTTCTCTCCTACGCCCAAAACGCCGCCGCCAGCGGCCTGGACGGCGTGGTCTGCTCCCCCCTGGAGGCGGCCCTGGTGAAGGAACGCTGCGGCCAGGACTTCTGCACCGTCACCCCCGGCGTCCGCTTCGCCGGCGGGGAAACCGGGGACCAGAAGCGGGTCATGACCCCGGAACAGGCCGGGAAAAGCGGCTGTGACTATATTGTCGTGGGCCGTCCCATCACCCAGGCGGAAGACCCCGTGGCGGCCTATCGCCGGGCGGTGAAGGAGTTTTTGGGCTAAGCCGCGGACGCTCTTCTCCAAAGCGGAGTGGAACCGGCTCGCGAAAAAATACAGGGTCAATACAGACTTATGAGATCGATCTGCATACGGAAAGAGGAGGCTACCAAATGGCAACTGTGACGGTACTGTTTGAGGTGACGATCAAAGAGGGACACATGGACCACTATTTGGCCATGGCGGCATCCCTGAAGGAGGAGCTGGCCAAGGCGGAGGGCTTTCTCGCCTCGGAGCGCTTCCAGAGCTTGAGCCAGCCCAACAAGCTTCTCAGCAAATCCGAGTGGCGGGACGAGGAAAGCGTCCGGCGCTGGCGCACCGCGGCGGCCCACCGGGTCTGCCAGCAGGCGGGCCGGGAGGCGGATTTCGAGGACTATCGCATCACCGTCGTCACCCCTCTGCGCACCTATACCCTGACCGGCAGGGACGAGGCCCCCGCCGACTCCAACACATTCTTCGGCGTGTGACGCCGTCTCGCGGAACAGAAAGGAGTTTCTATCCATGACTCGTGAACAAACCATCGCCCACGACCTGCTCTCCATCGGAGCGGTCTTCCTCCGGCCGGACGAGCCCTTCACCTGGGCCAGCGGCATCAAAAGCCCCATTTACTGCGACAACCGCCTGACCCTCACGGCTCCGGAGGTCCGGACCCACGTGGAGGAGGGCCTGGTGGACCTCATCTGCAAGCACTATCCCAACGTGGAAGTGCTGATGGGCACCTCCACCGCCGGCATCGCCCACGCTGCCATCGTGGGGCACCTCATGGGCCTGCCCATGGGCTATGTCCGCTCCAGCGGCAAGGACCACGGGCGGCAGAATCGCATTGAGGGCAAGCTGGAGCCGGGACAGCGGGCCGTCGTGGTGGAGGACCTGATCTCCACCGGCGGCAGTTGCATCGACGTGGTGGAGGCCCTCCGGGAGGCCGGAGCGGAGGTGCTGGGCATCGTGTCCATTTTCACCTACGGGCTCCGGAGGAGTCTGGAGCGGCTGGAGGCCGCCAGGGTAACCAACCACAGCCTGTCCAACTTCGACGCGGTGTGCGAGATCGCCGCCGCCGAGGGAAAGATTAAGACCGAGGATATCGACCGTCTGAAACGGTTCCGGGAGAATCCCTCGGATGAAAGCTGGATTCAGTCCTGACCGGCGGAGGGGGCCTCCGGCCCTCTGAGGCCCGGCCCCATTGCCTTCCCCGCGCCGCCGGAGTGGAGCGCCCCCCCGGCCTCCTGCGCTTTTTGGGGGCCTCCCCTTCGATGGGGCCTGATCTTCCGTCCCCGCTTTCTCCCTCCCATTTATTCACCCACCATTCAGAAAGGAGCTCCTATGCCCAGAAACATCATCGATGTTACCGACCTCTCCGTGGAGGAGATCGACGAACTCATCGCCACAGCGGAGGACATTCTCGAAAACCCCGCCAAGTACCAAACCGCCTGCGCCCACAAGCAGCTGGCCACCCTTTTCTTCGAGCCCTCCACCCGTACCCGCCTCTCCTTTGAGTCCGCCATGCTGGCTCTGGGCGGCAGCGTGCTGGGCTTCTCCGAGGCCTCTTCCAGCTCCACCGCCAAGGGCGAGACCGTGGGAGACACCGTTCACACCGTCAGCTGCTACGCCGACATCATCGCCATGCGGCATCCCAAGGAGGGCGCGCCCTATGCCGCCGCCCAGTTCAGCGAGGCACCCATCATCAACGCCGGGGACGGCGGCCACAACCACCCCACCCAGACCCTCACAGATCTCTTGACCATCCACCGGGAGAAGGGCCGCCTGGACCACTTCACCATCGGCTTTTGCGGCGACCTGAAATTCGGCCGGACCGTGCACTCTCTGGTCAACGCTCTCAGCCGCTATACCGGCATCCGCTTCGTCCTCATCTCCCCCATGGAGCTCAAGCTCCCCCGGTACGTGAAGGAGGAGGCTCTGAAAAAGCGGGGCATCCCCTATGAGCAGACCGAAAGCCTGGACGCCGTCATTCCCGAGCTGGACCTTCTCTATATGACCCGGGTTCAAAAGGAGCGCTTTTTCAACGAGGAGGACTACCTCCGTCTGAAAGACAGCTATATCCTCACCCCGGAGAAGCTGATCGACGCCAAGCCGGACCTCTCCATCCTCCACCCCCTGCCCCGGGTGAACGAAATCTCCGTGGACGTGGACAAGGACTCCCGGGCCGCCTACTGGAAGCAGGTGAAGAACGGAAAGTTCATCCGCATGGCGCTGATCTTGAAGCTTCTGGAAATTAAGGTATAACGCAGCAGGATTGCGTTTTTCACCTGGAAGCCCCACTCCGCCGGGTGCGGATGAATCCCGCGGATTCTATGGAGATGTTTTGATAATGGCGCGGATGATGGCATACTTTCGCTTGTTCCCTTGGGGCCTCGAGCCCTTTTCCCCAGCGTGTTCATCGCCGCGTTTTGTTGAGAAGGGAGAGATTTCATGAACATTGACAGCATCCAAAACGGCGTGGTCCTGGACCACATTCAAGCCGGGAAGAGCATGGACATTTACAAGTACCTCCACCTGGACCAGTTGGACTGCTCCGTAGCCATCATTAAGAACGTCCGCAGCGAGCGCCTGGGGAAAAAGGACATCATCAAGATTGATTCCCCCATGGACCTTGACGTGGACGTACTGGGCTATATCGACGACAAGATCACCGTCAACATCATTCGAGACGGCGTCCGGGTGGAGAAGCGCCGTCTGGAGCCGCCGAAGAAGCTGGTGAACATCATCCGCTGCAAAAACCCCCGGTGCATCACCGTGGCCGAGCCGCAGCTGGACGCCATCTTCCTTCTCAGCGACCCGGAGCACCACGTTTACCGCTGCGCCTACTGCGACACGGCCAAGGGGAAGCGGAAGGGCGTCTGACCCCCGCCCGGAGAGACGCCGCGACGGTATGGAACACTATGAATTGATTCGCTCCCGCCGGAAAAGCCTGGCGCTGGAGATCACACCGGAAGGCTGCCTGCTGGTCCGGGCCCCCCTCCGTCTTTCCAAGGCCCGGATCGAGGCCTTTGTCGCCGCCCATGACGCCTGGATTGAAAAGCACCTGGATCTCCAGCGCCGCCGGGCCGCCCAGCGTCCCCCCGCCCCCACCGCGGAGGAAGTCGAGGCCTTGAAGGAACAAGCCCGGCGGCTTCTGCCGCCCAAGGTGGCCTATTGGAGCAAGAAAATGGGCGTAACCCCCACCGGCTTTCAGGTGACGGCCGCCCGGAAGCGATATGGAAGCTGCAGCGGGAGGAACCGCCTGTGTTTTTCCTGTTTTCTGATGCGCTGTCCGGAGGAGGCCATTGAGCTGGTGGTGGTTCACGAGCTCTGCCACATCCGGGAGAAGAACCATGGACCGGGGTTTTATGCTCTGTTAGAGCAATATCTGCCGGACTGGCGGGAGAGGAAAAAATTACTCTCCATGTAGCATCAACACCCCTCCGGGGAGAAATTCAGCCATGAAGATGGCTGAAATCCCCCCGCCCGTTAGGGCGAGTACCAGCCCCCCTCCTTGGTGAGGGAAACCTATCATTTGGAGGCCAAACATGAACAACCAAACCCTTCCGGGGTTGCTGGAGAGCAACCCCTACCCCGGCCGGGGCATCGTCTTGGGTAAGACCCCCGACGGCGTCCATGCCGTCGTAATCTATTTCATTATGGGGCGCAGCGAAAACTCCCGGAACCGGGTCTTCGTCCCCACGGAGGACGGCATCCGCACCCAAGCCGCCGACCCCGCCAAGATGACGGACCCCAGTCTCATCATTTACCACCCCGTCCGCAAGGCGGGCCGGGAACTGGTGGTCACCAACGGGGACCAGACGGACACCGTCCGGGACTACCTTCTGGAGGGCCGAACCTTCGCCGAGGCGCTGGAAACCCGGACCTTTGAGCCCGATGAGCCCAACTACACCCCCCGCATCTCCGGCCTCCTCAGCCCCGACGGCAGCTTCCGCCTCTCCATCCTCAAAAGCGCCGAAGGCGACCCCGCCTGCTGCTGCCGGCACTTCTATCACTACGACGCGCCGCTGCCCGGCGAGGGCCGCTTCCTCCACACCTATATGGGCGACGGGGCCCCCCTGCCCTCCTTCGAAGGAGACCCGGAGCGGGTAATCCTGGACGCCGGAACCCCGGAGGCCCTGGCGGAGCAGGTTTGGGCGGCCCTGAACCCGGAGAACAAGGTCTCCCTTTTCGTGCGCTTCGTCCGTCTGGCGGACGGAAGCCATGAGGACGTAATCCGGAACCGTTTTCAAAGCGCGGAGCCATAACGCCGGCCGCCGGCGTCCCGGCGGGGCTCCTTCTCTCTCAATCGATTTTTACACAAGGTGGTGCAGACGATGACCAAGGACGAACTGAAGGAAAAGGCCAATGACCTTCCCCTGGCCCCCGGCGTCTATCTGATGATGGACAAGACCGGCAAGGTCATTTATGTGGGCAAGGCCAAGAAGCTGAAAAACCGGGTGAGCCAATACTTTCAGGACAGCGCCTCCCACACCGCGAAAACCCGGCAGATGGTCTCCCAGATCGACCACTTCGACACCATCTTCGTCTCCAGCGAATTTGAGGCCCTGGTACTGGAAAACTCCCTCATCAAGCGCCACATGCCCCGGTACAACATCCTCCTTAAGGACGACAAGGGCTATCCCTTCGTCCGCCTCTCCCGGGAGACTTACCCCCGCTTTTCCATGATTCACAAGTGGGCCAACGACGGGGCCCGGTATTTCGGGCCCTTCGGCGGGCGCTTTGAAACCCGGCAGGCCTTGGACGCGGTCTGCGCCGCCCTGCGGCTGCCCACCTGCAACCGGCGCTTCCCCAGGGACATTGGCGCGGAACGTCCCTGCCTGAATTTCCACATGGGCCGCTGCGACGGCTTCTGCCGCCCGGAGATGACGGTGGAGGAGTACAACCGCCGCATCCGGCAGGCCTGCCAGATGCTGGAGGGCAAGGCCAAGGAGCTCCTCCGGGAGATGACCGGCGAAATGGAGGCCGAGGCCGAGGCCCTGCACTTCGAGCAGGCGGCGGCCCTCCGGGACCGGATCAACGCCATCAGCGCCCTGAGCAAAAAGCAAACCGTCATCGCCGGTCTCTGCGCCGACACGGACATCTGGGGCCTCTACCGGGGAGCCGGCAAATGCTGCTACGCCGTCCTGCACATGGAGGAGGGCAGCTTGGCCGGGCGGGAAACGGAGCTGTTCACCGCTCCTATGGAAGAGGGCCAGGAGGAGATGCTCTCCGCTCTCACGGCCCAGTATTACCTCCCCCGGGCCATTCTTCCCCACGAAATCCTGCTCCCCTTCGAGACGGAGGGCTACTGCGAAAACCTCTCGGAGGTCCTGACCAAACGGGCGGGGCACAAGGTCTGGGTCCACGTCCCCCAGCGGGGCGAGAAGGCAGAGCTCCGGGCCATGGCCCAGCGGAACGCCGCCGAGGAGGCGGAGCGGGCCACCACCGCCGAGGAGCGCACCGCCCACACCCTGGAGCTGCTGGAAAAGATGCTGGATCTCCCGGCCCCGCCCAAGCGGCTGGAGTCCTTCGACATCTCCAACACCGGCGGCAGCGACATTGTGGCTTCCATGGTGGTCTACAGCGGCACCCGGCCTCTGAAAAGCGCCTATCGCCGCTTCCGCATCAAGGACCTGGATGGACGGCCCGACGACTACGCCTCCATGCGGGAGGTTCTCCGTCGGCGGCTCCAGCGGGCGGCGGACGGGGACGAGAAATTTTTGCCCCTGCCGGACGTGTTTTTGATTGACGGCGGCGTCACCCATGCCCAGACGGCTCTGGGCGTGGCAGAGGAGTTTGGGATCGGCGTCCCCATCTTTGGCATGGTGAAGGACGACCGGCACCGGACCAGGGCCCTGGTAACGCCGGACGGGCGGGAAATCGGCATTGTGAACAACCAGGCGGTGTTTTCTCTGATCGGGCAGATTCAGGAGGAAACTCACCGCTTCGCCATCACCTATCACCACGAGAGCCATGGGAAGAGCGCCATGCGCTCCGCCCTGGACGGTATCCCCGGCGTGGGGCCGAAACGGCGGGAGGAGCTGCGCAGGCGGTTCGGGACCATCAAGGCCATCCGGGAGGCGGATGTGGAGGCCCTGGCGGCGGTGGTGCCCCAGAGGGCCGCGGAGGCGGTTTGGCGGCACTTCCACCCAACTTCTCGCCCTGACGGGCGGGAGGGAAATCAGCCATGATGATGGCTGGTTCATTGCACCCCCCATTTTCTCGTTTTCTTCCAGAAGAAAACGAGAAAACGGGCCGTGCACGGTCCAAAAGAGAAAAAGAAGTACCGGGGTTACGATACGGGGGCGCGCCTGAATGACTGGCTAAAGCCAGGAATGACTTCTCACGCGGCGTAGTCAAACGGGGGCTGGTGCTTGTCGACTTGGCGTATTCCTCTTTCCGCTGTCGCTGGCCTGGTCATCGAATCGGCTTGGATTTTGTTCTCCTCATTTGCGTTTCTATCGATTGAACACCCGTAGGGCCGCCGCCCTGCGTCCGCCGTTGGCGGCTTTGCCGCTTACGGCGGCGTACCCCTTGCGGGTGCTCGGCAGCCCGGCTCCCGCAACCGCCATGCTCCCGATCTCCCAATCACCCGTCCCCCCGGAACCTCCGCTCTCCCCGTCTCCCCCTTCCCCAAATTTTTCTTCCCACGAAAATGGCCCTAAGCGGTTTTGCCGCTTAGGGCCATCACTTCTTTATGGGACCTCTTTTCTGCAACCCTTACCCCCTCCGGGGCTTTCTTCCCTTCTTCTCTGAAAGAGCCATCAGAATCCCCCCGGTCAGAATGGCGAAATCCGCCAGGTTGAACACATAATGCTTCATCCCCCCCGGAGCCTGGGGAAACTGGACATAATCATAAACCTTCCCCTGCCGGACCCGCTCTTGGAGGTTGCTCAATCCCCCGCCCAAAATCAGGCCCGCACCCACCGGGCTCCGGCCTCGCTGGGTCCACAAAACTCCCAGGGCCGCCGCCGAGGCCAGAGGCAGCGCCTTTGGCGGAACCGGCAGACCAAAGGCCGCCCCTGGATTCCAAAGCGCCCCCAGGCGCACCCGGCCCCCTAGGTATGATGTCTCCCGGCGGCTGGAGCGGTCCAAGTACCAACGCGCCGCGGCGCAGCTCCCCAGCGTGGTCAGGGCTGTACAGATGGTTTTCATAAGGCTACTCCTTCCTCTCCTCCGCCCGCTCCATGGCCGCCCGGAGGGCGCCCCGGCCGCCTCCCTGGCGGTTGTTTCGGGAGAGCAGGTCCGCGATCTGGCCCCGCGTCTGCTCGATCTCCTCCCGGAAGGCGGAGGCCGAGATGCGCAGTGCTCCATGGCCTAGGATAATCAGCTGCTCCGGCCCATCGGAGGTGGCGACCTTCACCCGGTGCTTCCGCCCGATTTCATAAGTAGCCCGCTCGATGTAGGCGTCCGCCGTTTCCGCTTCCCTGGTATAGACCACATGGATATTATGGTACTTTTCTACGGACCCCTGGCCGCCCTTGACCTTATAGGCGTCGAAGACGGCGATGACCTCGCACTTCCGGTAGCCCTGGTAATTGCAAAGAAGGTCGCAAAGGGACTTCCGGGCGGCGTCCAGATGGTCCTGCGCCAGGGCCTTCAGCTCGTCCCAGGCGAAGATGATATTATAGCCGTCCACCAGCAGATACTCCGGGCCGGAGGGCTGGCGGCGGATGGGCCGGGTTTCCGGAGTCTCCTGGGAAACCGGACGGCGGGGCGGCTTCGGCGGCAGAAAGTCCCGGCGCTTCACCGCGCCGTAGGTCCGCTCGAAAATGGCCTGGAGCTCCTTGTCCTGCTCAATGGTCCCGGCGTAGGCGGCGGAGGGTCCCGTTCGCCGGGGGGCCTCCGCCGGGTCCGGCTGGGGGTCGTCCAGGCGGACGCCGCTTTCCACGTGGACCTGGGCGGGCACGTCGCTCCACTTCACCGTGTATCCCGCGCCATGGGCGCAGAAGACGGAGTCCGGCGTGTTCTCCACGTCCCGCTCCGGGTCATAGCCCATGGCCTCTACTACGGCCTCCGAGCCGGCGCAGGGCCGGTAACCCGCGGGGCGGAGGCTCAGGCGGCCCTGGCCCCGGGTATAGGCGGCCACCTCCCTGGCGTAATCCCCCATGGCCGCCACCGGGGCCTGGCCGGAGAGGATGGTCTCGTCTCCCAGGGTCTCCGGGGCCTCGGTTTCCCCGCCCATCTGCTGGATATCGTTCAGAGCCCGGCCCAGCTGGGAGCCCGGCAGCTCAAGCCGGAAGGCGTACCAGGGCTCCAGCAGAACGCTTTCGGCACTCATCAGCCCTTGGCGCACCGCCCGGTAGGTGGCCTGGCGGAAATCGCCGCCCTCGGTGTGCTTTAGGTGAGCCCGGCCTGCCGTCAGGGTGATCTTCATGTCCGTGATGGGTGAGCCGGTAAGGACCCCCAGGTGGGGCTTCTCCCAGAGGTGGGTCAAAACAAGGCGCTGCCAGTGGCCGTCCAGCTGGTCCTCCGGACAGACGGTGGCAAAGCGGAGGCCCGTCCCCCGGGGCAGGGGTTCCAGAAGCAGGTGGACCTCGGCGTAGTGCCGCAGGGGCTCGAAGTGGCCCACGCCCTCCACGGCCCCGGCGATGGTCTCCCGGTACACCACCCGCCCCGCGCCGAAGGAGGCCTGGATGCCAAAGCGCTCTTCCAGGCGGCGCTGGAGGATTTCAATCTGAACCTCCCCCATGAGCTGGACCCGGAGGGCCCCCCCGGTCCAGGACACCCGGAGCTGGGGGTCCTCCTCCTCCAGAAGCCGCAGGGCCTTGAGGGCGGCGGAGGGGTCCGCCTCCGTCTCCATCTGATAGGCCAGCACCGGCTCCAGGGCGGGAACGGTCCAGGCGGTTTCATAGCCCAGCCCCTGGCCGGGAAGGGCCCGGCTCAGGCCCGTGACCGCCACCACCGTTCCGGCGGGAGCCTCGTCCAGGGGACGGAACTTGGCCCCGGAGTAAACTCGGAGCTGATCCGCCTTCTCCTCCCAGACCTCCTCCTCCGGGACCTCCGCCTGGCCGCTCTCCGCCGCCCTGCGGTTGGTGAGGACGGCCTTCGTCTTCAGCGTGCCGCCGGTGACCTTCATCCACGTCAGCCGGACTCCCCGGTCGTCCCGGGAAACCTTGAACACCCGGGCCCCGAATGTCTCCGGGTAAACGCGCAAAGGGGCGTGGCGGCGGAGGGCTTCCAGCAGGGCCTCCACCCCCTCCAGCTTCAGGGCCGAGCCGAAGAGGCAGGGGAACAGCTTCCGCCGCCGGATGAGGTTTGTCAAATCTTCCTCCGAGACCTCCCCGGTCTCCAGGTACCGCTCCAGCAGGGCCTCGTCGCAGACGGCGGCCTCCTCCGCCAAAGCCTCCGGCGGCAGGGAGAAATCCGCGCAGCCGCCATCCAGCCGGGCTTTCAGCTCCGCCAGAAGGGCTTTCCGGTCCGTGCCCGACAGGTCCATCTTGTTGATAAAGAGGAATGTGGGCACGGCATACCGCTCCAGCAGCCGCCAGAGGGTCCGGGTGTGGGCCTGGACCCCGTCGGAGCCGCTGACCACCAAAACCGCGCAGTCCAGGACCTGGAGGACCCGCTCCGCCTCGGCGGAGAAGTCCACATGGCCCGGGGTGTCCAGCAGCGTGACGGCCAGGTCCCCCAGGGAGAACTCCGCCTGCTTGGAGAAGATGGTGATGCCCCGCTCCCGTTCCATCTCGTCGGTGTCCAGAAAGGCGTCCCGGTGGTCCACCCGGCCCAGGCGGCGGATGGCCCCGCTCCGGTACAGCAGAGCCTCGGAGAGGGTGGTTTTTCCGGCGTCCACATGAGCCAGGACGCCCAGGACCAGTTTGTTCATGCCGTCCCTCCTGTCAAGAGAACGCGGCCTGCCGTCAGCAGGGCGTAAATCACCGGCTGGTGAAGCATGTAGATGAGAAGGGAGTGGCGGCCCATGGCGGTGACCAGGGGGACCCGCCGGAGCTCCCGCGCCTCCTCCGGTCGGAGCCGGAAGAGAAAGTATCCCGTCAGAAAGAGGAAGAACCAGGGCAGGATAGAAAAATAATCCGTGGAAAAGAAATCCGCCGGAGGGAAGCCCGCGAAGGCCGTGCACAGATTCCGTTCCCCATCCCAGAAGCGGAAAAACCGGGCCCCCTCAAAGCCCAAATATCCGGCGTTCACGTCCCGGGTCAGCAGAAACAGCAAAAAGCTCCCCGCCAGCCCCGCCCGGGGCGGAACCCTTTGGAGAAGATGCTGGAACCCGTTTGCCAGAAGCATGGAAGAGCCCAGCAGGGTCAGCACGCCGAACAGAACCAGATTTTCAGGCAGAAAGGCCCAGGTGACGGCGGTGATGAGGGCTCCGCAGAGAAACACCGTCAGCCCCCGCCGGAGCTGATGGCGGCCCAAGGCGAAGCAGTAGCCGGAGAGGAGGATGAAGGTCCAGCAGATGCTCTGCTGCCAGACGTGGGCGGCGAAGCCGTGGTACCAGGGCCAGTCCATGCCAAACATATAAACAAGGTCCCAGCAGGCGTGGTAGAGGATCATGCTGATCAGGGCGCAGCCCCGGATGGTGTCTAACACTTGATAGCGGCGTTCCATGGAGCGGCCTCCTTTCTGGAGTGGGAAAAAGGGGGAGCGCCGCTCCCCCTTTGGGTCCTTAATAGGCCACGCCCCAGTAAATATCGGTCTTGCAGGGCTTGCCGCACACGGGGCACACACCCTCCGTGCCGCTCTGCTTCAGGGGCATGCAGCGGGAGCTGACCCCCGCCCGCTCCTTCATGGCCAGCTCGCATTCCAGAGAGCCGCACCACTTGGACCGCAGGAAGCCGCCCTTCCCCTCGGCGATGGCCTTGGCCTCCTCGGGAGAGGCGATGTCGAAGGTGTTGTCCTCCCGGTTTTGAAGGGCCATGGCATACATGTTGTCATGAACGGCGTCCAGGAGCTTCTTCACCGTCTCCTCCAGCTCCGCCAGGGGGACCGTCACCTTCTCGCCGGTGTCCCGGCGGGCCACCACGCACTGCTCCTTCTCCATGTCCTTGGGGCCGATCTCCACCCGGAGGGGCACGCCCTTCATCTCGTATTCCGCGAACTTCCAGCCGGGGGAGTTGTCGGAATCGTCCATCTTGGAGCGGATGCCGGCGGTTTTCAGCCGGTCCCGGAGGGCCCCCGCCGCGTCCAGCACGCCGGGCTTGTGGGCCGCCACGGGGATGACCACCGCCTGGATGGGGGCCACCCGGGGGGGCAGCACCAGGCCGTTGTCGTCTCCGTGGGTCATGATGATGCCGCCGATCATCCGGGTGGAGACGCCCCAGCTGGTCTGGTGGGGGTGGTGGAGCTGGTTGTCCTTCCCGGTGTAGGTAATGCCGAAGGCCTTGGCGAAGCCGTCCCCGAAATAGTGGCTGGTGCCCGCCTGGAGGGCCTTGTGGTCGTGCATCATGCACTCCACGGTGTAGGTCTCCTCGGCCCCCTTGAACTTCTCCTTGTCCGTCTTCCGGCCCCGGAGGACGGGCATGGCCAGGAAGTTCTCCATGAAGTCCGCGTAGACGTTCAGCATCCGCATGGTCTCCTCCCGGGCCTCCGCCTCGTCCGCGTGCATGGTGTGGCCCTCCTGCCAGAGGAATTCCCGGTGGCGGAGGAAGGGGCGGGAGGTCTTCTCCCACCGCAGGACGCTGCACCACTGGTTATAGAGCTTCGGAAGGTCCCGCCAGGAGTGAATGATGTTGGCATAGTGCTCACAAAAGAGGGTCTCGGAGGTGGGGCGGACGCAGAGGCGGTCCTCCAGCTTCTCGCTGCCGCCCATGGTAATCCAGGCGCACTCCGGGGCGAAGCCCTCCACATGGTCCTTCTCCTTCTGGAGCAGGGACTCGGGGATCAGCACCGGGAGATAGACGTTCTCGTGGCCCGTCTCCTTGAAGCGGCGGTCCAGCTCGCCCTGGATGTTCTCCCAGATGGCGTAGCCGTAGGGCCGGTAGATGAACATGCCCTTGACGGAGGTGTAGTCGATGAGCTCCGCCTTTTTGCAGACGTCGGTGTACCACTGGGCAAAGTCCGCGTCCCGGGCGGTGATGGCGTCCACTTGTCTTTTATCCGTAGCCATAGCGTTTTCGTTCCTTTCCTGTTTGAAGTTCTAAAATAACCATTCCATTTTATCCGCCCCGGGCGGGATTGTCAACCGTTTCGGGGGAGTGGGCCTGTCCATCCAGAGATTTTGTCTTGTAGGGGCGGATCGATGTATCCGCCCTCCTTCCAGGCCTCTGCGCGGACCGCCCGGATTACTGCGGAGCGCCGGGCACCTTTTTATCCAGGGCCGCCCTCACCGCCCCGGCAGAGGGAAAGCCCGCAGAATCACCCGGCCAAAGCAGCCAAACCCCCGCCCGCCGGAGGCCGTGAGAATCACATCCGCGTCGGCCCGAGCCCGGTTCAGGGAGAACAGATACACAATCCCCGACGGGTCCCGGTAATACTGCTTGCAAAAGATGTCCCCATCCACGCAGAAAATCCCCACGTCCCCCGCCTTCAACGGGTCCCGGTTCACATACACCACAGACCCGTCCGCAATATAAGGAGCCATGGAGTCCCCTTGAATTCGCACGCCAAACTCCGCCGCCGGGGGCACGTCCCCCGTCACCGGAATCAGATCGAAGTCCTCCCCAAAGGCCGGCGCGGCATAACCCGCCGCCGCGGGGGTGCGGTACAGCGGGATCATCCGGGGCTCTGGCGCCCCAGGCCCCGCCTCGGCCTCATCCCGATAGGCGCATAAGGCGTCCACCATCGTCCGCACCGTCTCCCGCCCCAGGGCGGAAAGCCCCCGGTACCCCTCCAGCAGTCTCTGTTCCTTCGTGTCCAGAGACTGCTTTTTGTATTGAAAGCTGTCCTGAAACAGGGTATTCGGGTCCGTCTCCAGGGCGTCGAATAACCGGAGCATAATTTCCTCCTTCGGAAAGCTGACGCCGGTCTCATAATTGCCAACGGCAGAAGGCGAAACCCCCAGCAGGGCCGCCAACTCCACTCTGGTCATGTCCAGTTCTCCACGCCGGGCCCGCATCCTCTCACCAAACGACATTCCCGTCCCCCCTTTTTTTCATCTTACCAGTCCCCCAAAGCCCTGTCAATGCATTTTCACAAGATTCTTGTAAATTCCCTCTTGACACTCTCGAACAAATGTGCTATTTTAATATCACCGCCAAGTTTCTTGTAATCCACTCCCGTCTCTCGTCCCCCGCAAAAAAATCACCTGCGAACCCAGCAAAGCGGTTCGCAGGTGAAAGCGAAGAAATTCCCCGTCCGGCGAAGCTTTCCGACCCGAAGGGTCGGAAGACGCAGCGGCAAGAGGAATTTCTGAGCTGGTGGGGGAGGGTGGATTCGAACCACCGAAGCCGAAGCAACAGATTTACAGTCTGCCCCATTTGACCGCTCTGGAACTCCCCCAAATGAACGTATTCAATTCTTGTGTTGGAAAACAGGTGGAGCTGGTGGACGGACTCGAACCCCCGGCCTGCTGATTACAAATCAGCTGCTCTACCAACTGAGCTACACCAGCAGTTCCAACAGCAGTATTGATTCTAACAGAGACAATCCCGTTTGTCAACAAAAATTTTTCCTATTTTTATCTTTTTTTGAAGGAGTGATTCGGATGCTTTCCACAAAATGCTCTCCGGCGGCTCTGCGCTGCACTCTCTGCGGGCGGGAGATCGTCTTAGGAGAGGAGTATTGGGCCTGTAACGGCTGCTTGACCTGCCGGGAGTGCCTTCCGGAATTGGCCCGGCGGGAGCTGTTCCCCTGCCGGGAAATCCGGGGAAAGGAGGACAAGCCGTGACGCTATCAGAGATGTCTCAAACCTACCAGGACAGCGCCGCCGTCATTCACCAGCGCATCGTGACCCTGCGGCAGCAGGAGCGCACCCAGGAGGACCCGGACCAGGCGTTCCGGCTTCGCCAGCGGATTGACGAGCTGACCCCCCTTTGGCGGGAGGCCAGGGAACTGGCGGCGCTAACCGCCCATTATTACGACAGGAGTTATCATAAACATGAACGATACACGCTATAATAACCGGGCCAGCGAGTGGATCGGTGACTTGACGGTCTGGACCCGGCAAAACGCCGGGGACAACCACGAACAGCTGGACCGTCTCCGCCGGAATCTTCGGCGAGCCAGAGAGCAGGAGCTGACGCCCCGCCAGCGGCAAATCCTGGACCTCTACTTTGACCAGGGGATGACCATCCCCCAGATCGCCGGAGCCCTGGGGGTAAACCCCTCCACGGTCTCCCGCACTCTCCGCCGAGCGAAGGACCGGCTCTACCGCTGCCTGCGGTACGCTTTGTGAGCTTTGAACGGAAATCGACGCGTTTTCTTTGGGAATTGAGCAATTTTTCCATGGCTTTCCTCTTGCGGTTTCCCCTGGAAGCCGGTATAATCATAGCCAAATTAACCCCCAGATTCAATCACCACAGGCGAAGTACGCCGGCCCGAGGCCGACCAGGAGGAACGACATGAAGGACATGATGTACAATTCCCTGCATAACCGCTGGCTGCGGCTGCTGGCCGCCGTGGCGGGCGAGCTGGTCGCGGCGGCGGCCATAAATCTTTTCATTGTGCCGCTGAACCTGTATTCCGGAGGTCTGATGGGCCTTTGCCAGCTGGTCCGGACGCTGCTGCAAACAAAGCTGGGGCTGAGCTTTGGCAGCACGGACATCGCGGGCATTTTGTACTTCCTCACAAATATCCCCATTCTCCTTCTGGCCTATAAAACGCTGGGAAAGGCCATTACCTTTAAAACGATTATCTGTACCGTGTCCTTCTCCCTGTTCTACAGCATCATTCCCATTCCCAAAACGCCCATCGTGGACGACTATTTGACGGCCGTTCTGCTGGGCGGCATCATCGTGGGCGTGGCCAGCGGCATTGTGCTGACCTGCGGCGGCAGCGGCGGCGGACTGGACATCGTGGGCCTGTGCCTGAGCAAGCGGGGAAGCCAGTTTACCGTGGGAAGGTTCTCGCTGACGTTTAACTTCTTTTTGTACGCGGCCTGCCTGGTGCTGTTCGTGCCGGAGGTGGCGATCTACTCGGTGATCTATAACTTCTTCACCTCCATGGTGCTGGACCGGATGCACCAGCAAAACGTGAGCGTTCAGGCGATGATCTTCACCAAGGAAGACGAGAAGGAACTGGGGCGGTTCATCATTGAGAAGCTGGGGCGCAGCGTGACCTACTGGGAGGGAACCGGCGCGTATAGCGGAAAGGGGCTTCACGTCCTGGTGGTGTGCCTTTCCAAGTTTGAGATTGAGGAGCTGCTTCACGCGGTGCATGCCATGGATCCCCATGCGTTCACCACCGTGCAGGAGAAAGTCCGGGTATATGGAAATTTCCAGCGGAAGATTGAGTGAGGGCAAGAAATTAAGAGGTGTGTGGAAAAGGCCTGCCGAAGTTTCGGCAGGCCTTTTTTGGGGGGAGCGTTTTACCGGAATGTTCCTACAACGGGGGACGGCGGACAAATTGTCCGCTACAGGGTATTCTATCGATAGAAGAGCCGATAAAGAGAAAGGAATCCAGGCCGATTCACCCACCAGGCCAGCGACAGCGAAAACAGAAATACGCCAAGTCGACAAGCACCAGCCCCCGTTGCACTACGCCGCGTGAGAAGTCATTCCTGTCTTCCGCCAGTCATTCAGGCGCGCCCCCGTACCGCAACCCCCGTACTTCTTTTTCTCTTTTGGACCGTGCACGGCCCGTTTTCTCTTTTTCTTCTGGAAGAAAAAGAGAAAATGGGGGGTGCAAAAGAACCAGCCATCTTCATGGCTGAAATCCCCCCCGCCCGCAAGGGCGAGTACCAGCCCCCTCCCCTGGCCAGGGGCCCCCCCAAGGGCCGCGGTCAGGTATTATCCCGATTGATCGGCTCCCGCAAAATCAACCTCCGCAGCGCCTTCCCATTGAACGGGATCAAAGGGTACAAGTACCCTTTCCCCACCATGGGCTTGGTGGTCGCCAGAAGGACCAGAATCCCCAGGATTCCAAACCCATACCCCCACAGGTCGAAGACCGCTGTCAACAGCAGCAGCACCACCCGCAGCAGCTTAAACGCATACCCCATCTCATAACTGGGCTGCGCAAAGCTGGCCACCGACACAAAGGCCATATACACCAGCACCTCCGGCCCCAGCCAGCCCGCCTGAACCGCGAAATCGCCTAAGATCAGCGCCCCCAGCATGGAGAAGGAGTTGGACAGCGAGTCCGGCGTGTTCAGGGACGCCAGCTTCAGCACGTCTATCAAAAACTCCACCACTAAAAGCTGCCACAGCAGCCCCAGAGACGCCGGCTCCGGCGACGAGAGAAACTCCAGCCATTGGGGCAGCCGCCCCGATTCCTTCACCATCAGATACCACGTGGGCGTAATCAACAGGGAAATCAAAAACACGATGATCCGCAAAAGCCGCAGGTACGTTCCCACCAGCGGCGGGAAGTAAAACTCGTTGGCTTCCTGGGTAAAGTCAAAAAACGTGGTGGGCAGAATCATCACCGACGGGGAGTTGTCCACCATCAAAATAATATTCCCCTCCATGACGCTGGCAGCGGCGCTGTCCGGCCGCTCCGTGTAGCGGACCTTGGGGAAGGGGTTGTACCATTGCTTGGGCCGGATGGCCTCCGCCACGCTCTCCTGGGCCATGGAGAGGGAGTTCACGTCTATGCCCGCCAGCTTGGCCCGGATCTCCGACAGAAGCTCCTGGTCCGCCTTGTCGTCCAGATAACACAACACCGCGTCGGTGTGGGAGCGCTTGCCCACCTTGACGCCCTCCATAGTGAGGTGGGGGTCCCGGATGCGGCGGCGGAGCAGGGCCATGTTGGGCACCACCGCCTCCACAAAGCCGTCGTGGGACCCCCGGAGAACCTTTCCGTCCGGCGGCTCGTCCACCCCCCGGCTGGGGTAGTCCTTGGCGTCAATCTGGGCCCCGCCCCGGAGCCCCTCTACCAGCAAAAGGGTCTTGCCCATGAGAACGGACGTGATGATCTCCTCGGGGTCGAAGCCCACATCCACTTCCGAGAAGGTAATAAAGCGGTCCGCAAATTCCTGCATCTCCGTCAGGCCTTCCAGGGCTCCCGGAGGCTGGGAGAGCCAGAAGGAGCCCATGCGCTCCAGGGTCTCGTCCTTTCCATAGCCGTCCACCACCCAAATCCGGGCCCGGCGGCCTCCGATGAGGTAGTCCCGGCTCACCATGTCCACGCTGCGCCCCACACCCAGGGCCTCGTCAAAGAGCCGGACGTTCTCCATGTAATTGTCCGATAATTTTTCCATGCGCCACCTCCAAGAATGGAGATAGTATGCGCCGGAGGGAACGGATTATCCGCGAAAAGCCGGACGGGCCCGGCTCCAAAGAAGCCTCGGATATCCGCGGAAATCCCGTTTGCCCGAAAGCGGGTCTTGGGAGTATAGCCCCCATTGTACCGGAGAAGAAAGGTCCGGTAAGGCGAAGGGAGCGCTATGCCGCAGCGTGCTTCCAGGCTTTGGAGCGCTTTTTCCAGATCCTCTCCACCTAATTTTGAAATCAGCATACCCTTTCCTCCGTCAGGTTTTCTCCCCGCCCTCTTTTCGCATGGCCACCAGGGTCCCATTGAGCTCCGCTCCCAGGATCAGCACGTTGGCGGACATGTACAGCCAGATCATCAGCACCACCACCGTGCCGATGGACCCGTAGAGCAGGGAGTAATTGGCGAAGTTCTCCACATACATGGCATACAGCCAGCTCAGACCCATCCAGACCGCCAGGGCCGCCAGGGTCCCGGGCCAGAGGTCCCGCCAGGGCCGCCGGCCATCCTGGGCCAGGGCGTAGAGAAAGAACAGGGCGAAATACCCCACTACCGCCGCCGCCGGGAAGCGCATCCGGACCCAGAGCTCCGCCAAAAGCAGCGGCAGGCGGAAGTTCCCCACGGCGTAGCTCAGCAGCCGTTCGCCCACGGTCATCAGCGTCAGCGTCAGGGTGATCGCGGAGATCAGTACCACAGTGTAGAGCAGGGTCTTCAGCCGGTGAATCACCGCCCGCTTCGGAGGGCCCAGGTGATAGGCCGTCCGGACGGAGACCATCAGTGCGTTGGTGGCCCGCATGGGAAACCAGATGGAGAAAAACAGGCCAAAGACCAGCAGCTCGGGGCTGGGGCTCTGGCCCACGTGAATCAGATAGGCCCGGATGATGTCCACCACGTCCCGGGGCAGAAACTCCCCCAAGGCCAGCAAAATGGCGGTGACGTTCAGGTCCAGAAGGCCCAGCAGGGCGCTGATGAAGATGAGGAAGGGGAAGATCATAAACAGCAGATAAAACGCCAGCGCGGCGCTCTGAACCCCGACACTGTGGCGGAAATAGCGCTGTAAGAGAAGATAGATTCCCCGGGGCAATCCGCGGCTCACAAGGGCCTCACCAACTTTCTTTTCCATCGGGACAGCTCCCCTCTCCGGGACCCGGTCCCAGCGCGATTCCGGGCATTATTCCCAAGTCTCCCAGATCTCCGGGCGATACCCCACGGTGGCCTCTTTTCCGTTGCGGACAATGGGCGTCCGGAAGAGGACCGGGTTCTCCAGGAGCTTCTCCTCCTGGGCTCCGGGGGTGACATAGGCCATGTACAATTCCTCATAGGCCCGGCTTTTTTGGTTCACCAGGGCCTCGAAGCCCACTTTTTGCTTGACGGATTGGTACTCCCTGGGGGATAATCCCTTTGAGGGGAGATCGATGTACTGAAACTTCACGCGGCGCTCCTTGAACCAACGCTGGGCCTTCTTCGTGTCAAAGCATTTCGAGGAGCCGAAAATCTGAATGTTCATGCCGGTTTTCTCCTTTGTCACCATTATAAACCGTGGGGAGGGATTTTTTATGACGGAAGCAGTCGAAGCATTAAAGGCGTGGGTAGACGCCTCCCGCCGCATCGTTTTCTTTGGCGGCGCCGGGGTCAGCACGGAGTCCGGCATCCCGGACTTCCGGAGCACCGGCGGACTCTACCATCAGGAGTGGAAGTACCCGCCTGAGGTCATTTTAAGCCATAGCTTTTACAAAAGCAACCCCGAAGAGTTTTTCCGCTTCTACCGGGCGAAAATGCTGGCCCCGGAGGCCAAGCCCAACGCCGCCCACCGGAAGCTGGCGGAGTGGGAGGCGGCGGGGAAGCTCTCCGCCGTGGTCACCCAGAACATCGACGGCCTCCATCAGGCCGCCGGGAGCAAGCGGGTCTATGAGCTCCACGGCAGCGTGCACCGGAACTACTGCGAACGCTGCGGAAAATTTTACGGCATGGACTTCCTTCTGCACTCCAGCGGCGTCCCCCGCTGCCAGTGCGGCGGCGCCGTGAAGCCGGACGTGGTACTCTATGAGGAGGGCCTGGACCAGGACGTCCTGTCCGGCGCCGTGAACGCCATCGCCGGGGCAGACCTTCTCATCATCGGCGGCACATCCTTGAACGTCTACCCCGCCGCCGGGCTCATCAACTACTACCAGGGCCAGCGACTGGTCCTCATCAACAAGTCCGCCGTGGCCCGGGACCTCCCGGCGGGCCTGGTCATCACCGATCCCATCGGCGAGGTCCTGGATCAGCTGTAGAACAAGTCCGCCCGGGCCCCTCCTTGTCCGCCGGAGGGGCCCGGAGGGCGTTTCCAAGGAAAAATTTCGGGAAAAAGCGAAAATGGGTGTTGACAACGAGAGAAGTTCTGGCTATAATAAGCAAGCAGTCTTTCCCGGGGACCGTCTTTTACGCGGCTGTGCTGGAACTGGTAGACAGGCCAGCTTGAGGTGCTGGTGTCGATTCGACGTGTGGGTTCAAGTCCCGTCAGCCGCACCAAAGGTCCTCTTCGGAAGATCCTCTGACACCATGCGCGAGTGGTGGAATTGGCAGACTCGCTAGATTCAGGTTCTAGTGTCCTTTACGGACGTGCGGGTTCAAGTCCCGCCTCGCGCACCAGAGAAAGGCCGGGTCCCGTCTCCAACGGGGCGGGATCCCCTTTTCTGCTTTCACCCTCAGAGGGACTCTTCAAGTTCATATCGACGCGCGAGTGGTGGAATTGGCAGACTCGCTAGATTCAGGTTCTAGTGTCCTTTACGGACGTGCGGGTTCAAGTCCCGCCTCGCGCACCATGAAGGAAAAGACAGGCGTTGCCTGTCTTTTCCTTCATGGTGCGGGCCGGTTCGCGGAGCGGACCGGCCACGCCCTCGCGGGAGGCAATTCTCGAATTCGGCAGGAGGACACGCCATGAAAAAACGGGTGGTACTCGGAGCAGCTGCCGCGGTCTTTCTCGTCTGCCTGAGTTTTTCCCTGGGGTTCCGGCAAGGGCGGCGAGACGAGGCCCAGCGCCAAGAGCAGATCGGTCAGGCCCTGCTCTCCTTTGCCGCGGACCGGCTGGAGGAGCTGAAAGCCCAATACCGCCCGGAGGTCGCGGCGGCTTTGGCCAGCGATGCATACGCGGCCTATTGGTACGAGGCGGACCCCGCTTTCTCCTCCGCCCTCCACGATCTATGGAACGCCCTGCTGTTTGACAGGGAGAACCTTGCCGGAAGAGAGGACGCGCTGATCAAGGCCCTGGAGACGCGAAACGCCCAGAGCCTGAAGTCCCTCGCCAAGGAAATGCGGACGCCCGAACATTAGGAGGCAATATGGACTTTACCAAAGACGACCTGACCGAGGCGAAACGCCAGATCGACTCCACGCTCCACAAGCTCCGGGAAACCTGCAAAACCCTGCGGGAAAAAGAGCACCCGGAGCGCTATAAATCCCAAATCACCTTGGCGGAGAGGCGGATACGGGCCTTTGAGCTCGCAAACCGATTGATCCAGCGGGAGCTGGAGGGCTTCTGACAAAAGAATCAAACGCACAAACGGGAGAGGTCCCACAGGGCCTCTCCCGTTCTTTTTCTATGCAGCCTCAGCCCGCCGCCTCTGGAGGCACCGCCAGCTGAAACATTCTCCAGTTATACCCCTGTTTTTCCACGTGCTCCCAGGTGTACCGGCCCTTATGGCACAGGGCCCAGGTCAGATACTGGAGCCGGAATTCCACGTCCAGATGGCAGGGGAGGATATCCAAAATGATCTTCTCAATCTGGTTAAACTCCGGCGGAACCCCCGGCGTGCCCGGGAACTCCACCTGCACCTTATTTGTCCCCAGCTCCGTGGCCCGGGCCCGGATGCCGCAGCCGGAGATGGTACGGTTGATGGCCTCCGGTGTCAGGCTGTCGCCGTCGATTTGCAGCAGAGCCGCGATGGCGTCCCGGCGCTCCTGGACGGTGGTGGCCACAGGCCGGCGAAGAAACAGCGCCTCCCGGCGGCGGAGGCCCTCGTCCTCCGCCGTGGCGGTGACACCCTCCCGCTCCGCCCGTTCCAGCCGTTCCGCCACGGCGTCCAGTCCCCGGCCCAGGGCATAGAGCTCCGCGCCGCTGAGGGAATCCCGGTCCAGCCGGTAGACTCCCAGCGGAGCCAGCAAAGTCTTTAAAAATTCCTCGTACATCTCAGCTCCCTCCCAGCGCCGTCACTTCCAGGGTTCCCAGCACGGGAAGCACCGTGCTGTCCGCCGGAAGATCCTCCGCCGGGGCAGTGAAACGGTAGTTCTCCACGCCCTCCAGCTCATAGAGCCTGTTTCCCAGCTCCGCCAGCAGCACGGCCCGGCCCAGCAGCCGCCCGCCGAAGAAACCGGCCACGGCCTGCCGGGCCGCCTCCAGCACCGTCTCCTGGTCCGCGCCCTCCCTGGGCTTTACCGCCACAGACACATTCACTCTCCGGGTGGCGGGCGCCAGGACCTTCACGGTCACGGCGATCTCCCGTTTCTCCTGGAGCTCCGCCCCCAGGCCTTCCAGCAGCTCCTGGCTGGGCAGACCGTTCTCGCCGGTGACATATACGTTCACCGTCCCCGGCCCCTCCGCCCGGCCCACGGCCTTGGCCGCCGTCACACCGGGGTAGCTCATGGCCGTCGCCTCGTACCAGGCGGTGTTGGCTCCGTTGGGCAGCCGCTGGTAACTCTCCAGAATCCTGGCCCGGAACGCCTCGTCCCCCTCGCTGTCGCTGCCGCCGGTAAAGGCGTTGGGGTTGGTTACCGCCGTCACCGCCACAGGGCAGGCCGTCAAAAGCCGCACCGCACCCGGTACCACATTGCCCCCCGCCCCGGCCTCCAGGGCCTCCGCCGGCGCGTCAGCGAACATGGCTCCCGCCGGGAGAAGCGCGTCCTCCGTCGTTTGGACCCGGACCTCCTCCGCCGTCATGCAAACCGTCCCCGCCTGAATGGTCAAATCCATCGCCGGCGGAGTCTCCACGGAAAAGCGCAGACTCCCCGCGG
Source organism: Oscillospiraceae bacterium (assembly GCA_910575815.1). Lineage (GTDB taxonomy): Bacteria > Bacillota > Clostridia > Oscillospirales > Oscillospiraceae > Oscillibacter. Next base: position 67,822 of record CAJTFN010000014.1, on the reverse strand, counting down.
ACCGGGTGGCGGGCAGCCGCCTCAGACCCCGCATAAGCCCATGGCGGTCCAAATAGACCCCCTGGGCCGTCTGCGGAAAGCTCTGGTCCAACACCCACTCTGCCTGCTGCTCCAAGGCCTGGAGCTCCGCCGCCATGGCCCACAGCCGCACCGCCAGGTCGCAGCCCGCCTCTGGCACAAAGCCCGCCCGCTGGCCAAAGGCCTCCAGCAGCTCCTCATAAATCGTCTCAATTTTCCGCACGCTCACTCCCCCCTTTTTCGGACCTCACAGAGGGACCTCCACCGTCACCGGCAGGGACTCCCCCTGATAACGCAGCCGCACCGTCACCGCCGCAGCCCCCGCCGTCCCCTGTTCCAGGTCCACATCCTCCACCGTCACCGGCTCCTCCGCCAGGGCCTCCGTCACGTATTGCCGGGCGGCGCTCCGGCGCTCTGTCCCCGGCGCCCTTCCCAGCTCCCACAACCGGCTTCCCAGACTCTCCCAGAAGGGGAAGGCCCCCCGCCGGGCGCAGAGCCGGAAGAGCACCCGCTGCAGCAAGGCCTCCCGGCCTCCCACCCGCCGAAGGCCCCCCACGCCGTCGGCCACATAGTCTCCGTCTCTCAGTTCCAGCTCCATGGTTCCTCCCTCAGCACGCGCAGGGCTGATAGGGCTGCCCGTTAATCTCCAGCTCCCCGGAGATGGACACCTTCCCGCCCCGGATTTCCACGCTCCCGTCCTGGCGCAGGTACACCGAATTCCCGCCGGGGCCGTAGAGGCAAACCTCACCGGGCAGAACGTTCACCGGCGCTTTCGCCGGCCTTGTCCCCGCCACGCACTGCTCCTCTCCGCCAGGGCCGCCCTTCACCACCAGCACCGCCGCCCCGTTGGCGGGAGCCCACAGATAGCCCCCGGGCCCGTAAACCGGCAAATTCCGGACCTCTCCCCGGGTAATCACTCCCACCCGGTCTCCGGCGATGGTGGTCACGCCCAAATCGGCGTCTGCCGTAAACACGCCGGACTTCATCTGCTTTGCCAGCCACATAAAATCCTCCTCCTCATTTCCTCTCTAACAGCGGTTTCAGAGTCAGTGCCGCCGTCGCCCCCTCCCGCTGGCTGAAGCGGTTCTCCGCCTCCGCCACCCGGAAGGTCCCCAGCAGTCCCATCCGTTCCAGGGACAGCTCCGCCCGGTCTCCAGGGAAGGCGAGGAAGCTTCCCGGCAAAATCACCTCCGCCGCCCAGGCGTCCTCCCGGGACTTTTGAATCTGATACTCCCCGGTATAGCGCATAGCATCCCAGGTGCTCTGTCCCGGGGTGTAGACCACCCGGCGGCACTGGCCACCGCCGTCGATCCGCTCCTGGTTTTTCACGGAGAAGGACTTGTTCTGGGTCTTGTCGATGACCAGAACCTCCGTGGCCACCCCGTAATGGTCCTCCCGCAGCGTGCAACCCAGCACCGGCGTGTGCCCGCCGATTACCAAAGTCCGGCCAACCTCCTCCGGCCCGGCCAGAAGCTCTCCCTCCCGGCTGAACCGGGGGGAAAAGCCCCCAAAGGTCCGGCAGAAATTCTCCACCGCCTTCCACTGGCTGGACCCCGCCGCCACAGTGTAGTCCACCCCGGCCCGGAGCCCGGCGGTTCCCTTGCAGGTCAGGCCGTAGGGCTCCGCGTGGTTCCGGAGAATCTCCTCCAGCGTGGCCTGCTGATAGGTGACCGGCCGGGACTCGTTGTCCAGCAACCTGGCCGCGTATCCCCGTCCGTTGACGGTGGCCGTGAGGCCGCCGCCGTTCAGATCCACCGTGTACTCGTCCACCACGGCCCGGAGCATCACCTGCCCCCGGTCCTCCGCCACGAAGCCCGCCGCCCCCCGCAGCATCGGGGCCATCTCCCTTTGGAAAAGGAAGGTCACCGAAAAGCTGTCGCAGGGCACCGTCCCCGTGTGGGTCACCTCCCAGCTCAGCAGCGGAGGCAGCTCATACACCTTGTGGTCCGCCGTGTAAATCCGTCCCGTCACGGAATCCTCACCGCCTCTCCGGGGTAAATCAAGTTGGCGTTTTTGATTCCGGGGTTCGCCCGGAGCAGCGCCGCCAGTTCCACGCCGTACTGCCGGGCGATTCCCCAAAGAGTTTCCCCCTGCCGCACCGTGTGCGCCCGGGCAGTCCCCGCGGCCCCCGCCGCCGGATGGCCGGCGCTCTCCCCGCCAGCCGGGACCTCCCTCCACTCCCCCTCATAGCCGCCCCAGTCCTCCCAGAACTCAAAGCGGTATCGCACAAAATCCGGCAGCGGCTCCTCCACCGCCTCCAGGGACACAAAATAGGCCCGTTCCGTCTGCCACACCGGATGGACCAGCAGCCCCGGCCCCTCCGTCCGGAAGGTCTCCGCCAAGGCCTTAAACTGGGCGTAAGCGTCCCGTCCCGCGAACACGCCCTCCCCCTTCAGCACTCGATAGGAGCCCCCCAGCTCCTGCATCACGCATCCCCCGAAGGGCGCCTGGTGGACGGCCAGCCGCCGCCGGTATTCCACCGTGTACACCTCCGGGTTGTGCGGCCATGTAAAATCCTTAAATCGCATCGGCGTCAGCCGCACGTCCAGTCCCCCTCTCTCGGGCCCGGGGAAGCCCCGGCCCGTCAATAGATCGTAAAGCCGCCGTCATAGCGCCGGGCGTCCCGCTGTACGGCCCTGGACAACGCTCTGGCCCCGTCCCCGGTCCAAACCGCCGCAAAAGCCCCTTCGGCCCGCCCGAAAAATCTCCCGCCGCCCTCGGTGATCTCCTGAAAAACCGGCAATCCGGACAGCTCCGGCACTCCGCCGCCTCGATCCCTCCAAAGCCTCCCCGCAGCCCCTTCCGAAGCCATGGAAGCATCCCCGCCTCCGGCGCGCTCCCCGCCAAGGCTTTCTCCAGACCTCCGCACCTCCGAAGCCCCGCCGCTGTCCTCCCGGCCTCCGCGGTCCGCCCCGCCAAGCCGCGTCCCGGCAAAGAGCGCCCCACCGTCCCCCGCCGTCTCCTCTAGCCCCCGCCGGATGGCCCTCCGGGGGAAATCTCCCCCGGAGGTTTTCCGGACGCCTGTCCCGCCGTCCGAAAAACGCACTCTCCCGCTACCGGCAGGCTCCTCCGAAGCCCCCGTCCACCAGCCTGTCCGTTCCCCGGCCCACCGGGCCCGCAAAACACCATCCCAGGCGCTGTCCACCTCCGGTCCCTCCCGGCGTCCCACCACAGCCCCCGAAACGGTCCTGGAACGCGCCCCGCCTCTGACAGCGATATCCGCCTCCCCCCGAAGCGGCCTTCCCTCCCGCTCCCGAGGGAGCTCCTCCTCCGTCCCGCCGCCCAGCAGCAGCGCCGCCAAAGCCTCCCGCTGCCGCTCCAGCTCCCAGTTCAGATAGTCCATGCTCCTCACTCTCCCCGCATCGCCTCAAAACGCGCCCCGTCGAAGGCGGGATTTTCCGCTCCCCCGCCCATCTCCCGGCGGCGGTTCTCCCCGGAACCGCCGCCCTGGGCCAAACGGCGCAGCAAATTCTCCAGCTGCCGCCCCGTCAAGTCCTCCAGGACCTCCACCGCGCTTTCATAGACCCGCTCTCCCTGCAAAAAGCAGCACTCCGCCGCAATGCGTCCGTTGCACCACAGCACCCGCTCCAACGGGTCCTCCATCTCCCGGCACTCCCGCCACAGCTCCAGCAGCCGCCCCGCCGTCAAGGGCCGCAGCTCATCCATGGCTCTCATGCCCAGGTCTCCATCCGCTTGGCCGCCACCACGGTGACCTTCTCCGCCACCATGGCGTTCAGCTGCCCGTCCTCCTGAATCCCGCTCCACTGGCAGCCGCTGTAGATGACCCGCCGGTCCGGCTTGCAGATCACCAGGGAGAAGTCCGCCAGATCATAAAAATTGATTCCGTCGGACACGGCGCTGTCCGTGGCATACAGCCGGGTGAGCTCCAGCGTGTATTTCCTCTGTCCCTCAATGGTGGCCACCGGCTCGCTCTCGCCAAAGGCCTCCACGCTCTGAGAGGTCTTGGAAGCCTTGGCGGTGTAGCTCTGCACCACCGCCACCTTTTTGCCGTCCATCTCCAAATAGATGTCGGCGCTGGTCGGAAACCCATTCATCTCTCCTGACACCCCTCTCCTCAAATCTCAATGTGTACCGTCAGCCGCACCTGGTTCAGCCCATGGGCCACGGAGAACCCGAACTCCACAAGGCAAACGGTAGGGTCTTCCTGAGAGGCGCTCACTGTCACGCCGTCATAGCCGTCGATGATCTCCGCCGCCCGTTTCTTCTCCAGCTCCACCAGAACCTGGGACCGGATGGCGGCCCGGCTCCTGGCGTTGTTCTTGCTCCGGGAGAACTTGCTCCGCAGCGCTTTGCGAACCGCCGGAATCACATCGTCCACGATCAAAATAGTCGTCAGCTCCCGCCAAGTGGCGTCCTCCGCGCCGCCGGTGGACGTCCGGGTGGTAATCCCCCGCACCGGGGACACCACTCCCGCCACGCATTCCAAAGGCGTCACGCCGCCCCGGATAAGCCGGTCAATGTCCCCGTCGTCATAGTCCCGGCCAAGGCCTCCCAGCCCCTTTGCCTCCGCGCCGTTCAGGGGCACCGCCGGGTCGCCACCCACGGCGGCCAGCGCCGCCACCGCCGCCGCCGCGAAGACGCCGGAAAGGGGCTTGCCGCCCCGGTCCAGGGCGTCGGGGCCCACCAGCACCATCCGCTCGCTGTTGAGCTCCGCCGCCCGGCCGATCAGGGTCTCCACGTCTCCGCCGTCGCAGCCCACCACGGCAATCCGCTCATGCCGGAGCCCCGAGGCCTCCTCCACTGCCGCCCGCAGAGCCTTTTGGACCTCCGCCTGGCCGCTGTCGCAGACCAGAACCTGTACATCCTCCTTCCCCAGGGCGGCAAAGGCCGCCTGATAGTCCTCCACCGTACCCTCGTCCGCCACGCGTACCGCCGTCACTCTCGCCGCGCCTCCGGCGAAAAGCAGGTCCAGCAAGGTCCCCATTCCCGGCGTCGTGTCCTCGCCGAAGGCCGCCAGCCCCGCGGCCCGGCCCGTCACCGTCACCGCCTGGCCCACGGTGCCCTTACCGGCCCTGGCCGCCACGCCGATGGCCTTGGCCGCCCGTCCGCCGGACACCACCGAGGCCGTGTCATAGACCGAGTAAACCCCCGGCCGCTCATGCAAATTGCTCACTGCGCAACTCTCCTTTCAACCTGAACTCCCGGAAGGCTCCCGCCTCCTCCTTGCTCTCCGCCAGAAACAGCGCCTCACAGCGCAGCCGGCCCCGCCGGAGGAACAGCCCGGTCTTTTGGTCCCAGGCCAGCCCCTCCCAGCAAAGCTCTCCAGGCCGGATGCCCTCCGGCAGCCCCTCCAGCAGCACTGCCGCCGCCGTCTCGCCGCCGCGGTCGCACTCCCCGGCCCGCTCCGCCCAAACGTCCACGGAGATGGTCCCTTCCAGCCGCTTGCCATAGACCTCCAAAACCTCGCCGGAGGAATCCCTGATCTCGCCCAGATAGCCGCAAAACCCGATGTTCCGGCCCTCCACGGCTCCCACAGACACGGTGGCCAGGGCCTTCCGTCCCCCAGCGGCCCACTTCGAGGGGAAGGCGGCCTCCGCCGCCAGTCCCCCTTCCCGCAGCGCGCGAATCACCGCGTCCCGAATTTCTCTCAGTTCCTTCATTCCGTCTCCCTCGCCCGTTCCAGCACGGCCCGCCAATGGCAAAGTGTGTTCCCCACATAGTGGGCCCGTCCGCTCCGCACCCGGAACCCCTCCCCCTTCCAGAGGACCCGGTCCCCGGTCTCCAGGGCCTCCCGCCCCAGATAAAGCCACCGCCGCCCGTCCAGCCATCCAATGTCCGCCGTCTCCGGCACGGCCTCGTCCCGCTCCCGCAAAGGCTGCAAAAATGCCTTCGCCTGAACCCGGTCCTCTCCCCGCACCAGGGTAACGGTCTGACCGTACCGCCGCAGAATCTCCTCCACCCAGCCCGTCATCCCTCGGCCCCCTTCACCCAGAGGCCCGCCGCCCGGACATAGGGCTCCATCAGCCCTTCCGCCGCCCGGCGGAGGTTCTCCGCGGCTCCACCGCCCTCCCGGAGCCCCACGGAGAGGTCCCCGGCAGAAAAGGAGGCCACGCCGCCTCCGGCCGCCAAATTGGCCGCCGCCGTAAACGCCGCGGCGCAGACCAGGGCCTCGCCGCAGTCCTCCGGAGTCACGTCCTCCCGGAGCCGGACCAGCCAGGCCCTCCGGGCGGCGGCACAAAGGGGCGTCAACAGGGTCTCATCCCCCGTCCCCGACGCCGCCATGGCCAGCTCTAAAATCCGCTCCTCCAAGCTGCCGCACCTCTCAAGCGCCCGCCTGGCCGCCGCCCAGCTTCAAGACCTTGGACGCGTCGGAAAACAGCTTGGCGAAGCCGGAGATGGATGTAATGGCCGCCCGCTCCAGCTGGCGGTCGATGAGCTTGTCGTACTCCACCGTCACCTCGCTGCCCAGAATCTGCTCCAGACAGTCCCGGCATCCCCGGCAGATGGCGATTCGCCCGGACCGGAGCAAATCCGCCGTCACCCGGATGCCGTCCGCCACGTCGTTGTCCGCCCGGACCACCGAAAATCCCCGCCGCCGCAGCGTCTCAATAAAGCTGGCCGCCGACGGGTCCACAATCACCCGCTGAATCCGCTGTCCCCCCGCCAGCCGCTCCAGATCCCCGGCGTACTCCTCGTCTGTCTTCTGCCGCCCGGTCTTTTTCGAGTCGTAATAAAACTCCTCCACCCGGTACCACACCCCCTCCCGGAGCCCCCAGAGCCCGAAGGAGGCGGGGTTCACCGTTCCATAGTCCGCCGAGATTCTCCAGGCGGAAAATCCGCCTCCCGGCGCCTCCACGGCGTCCCGTTCCCCGTCGAAGAAGTCGTAGACCCGTCCCTCCGCCGTGGTCCACTCCCCCAGCACAAACCGCCGGAAAAAGGTCCCGGAGTAATTCCGCCGGTAGCGCTCCCGGATGCTCGCCGGCAGCGCCGGGTTGTCCTCCATCGTGAAGTGCAGCCGGAGGGCCCGCCGTTCCTCGGCCTTCAAAATCCACTCCAGATAGAACCAGTGCCCCAGCCCCTCCGGATTGCAGTTGAACCAAAGCCTGCTCCCCGGCACGCTGCACCGGGCCGCCGCCTGTTCCACAAAGGACCGGGGCATCAGGGCCACCTCGTCCAGCAGCACTCCCGCCAAGGTGCTCCCCTGAATCAGCGCCGCGCTGGACTCATCCCGCCCGCCAAAGAGCAAAAAGCGGTTCTCGTGGCCGTGGTACCGCACGATCAGCAAATTCTCCCCCCGCCGCTCCCGGACGTCCATGCCCAGCCGCTTCAAATAGGGGGTCAGCTCCGCCAGCAGATTCCGCCGCAGGGACACAATGGTCTTCCCGCAAAGCCCGAACTGCCTCCCGTGGAACTGCCTCTGGGCCCACAGAAAAAACCCCAGGCCCATGGCGAAGGTCTTCCCGCTTCGAACGGCCCCGTCGCAGATCACCGCCTCCCACCGCGGGTCCTGCCACCAGGTGAGCACCCGCAGCTGCTTTTTCGACAGGGCGAGTCCCTTACCCGTCATACTCCCCCTCCTCCAGCCGGCCCGCCGCGTCCTCCAGGGCCTGGTACAGCTCCCCGGCCCCGCCGCCGGACTCCTCCAGCAGCCCCCAAAGGGCCTCCAAAGCCCGCACCCGGTCCACCAGCTTCACCTCCACGCCCCCCTTGTCCGTAATTTTAAACTCGGACACGGCGGACAAATCCAGTCCTCCCGGGTCCACCTCCCTCGGGCTCAGCGCCAGGCGCACCGCGTCGTTGGCCCGGCCAAAGGCCAGCTGCGCCAGCCGCCGCAAAGCGTCCTCCCGCCGGAGCTCTCCGGCGGCGGCTCCCCGCATTTTCTCCAGTCTCCGTCCGGTGGTTTTCCGGGCCAGCATGGCGAACCCGTCCTGGCATCCCCCCGCCTCCCCGGCCCGTTCCGGGTCCATGGATTTTAGGTATTCCGTGCAAAATTCCCGCTCCTGTGTTCTCCAACCCATCGTCTCACCCTCCTCAAAGAGACCTTCCCCTTCCCCGGAAGTTGCACGCCCCCATGCACAGCCCAAAAATTTTATTCTAAAATTCCGTCGAAAACCATCTCCCCGCCCTGCCGGGTTTATGGTATAATGCTCCCGTTGAAACCACAAGCAAGGAGGCCGCCCCAGTGCTGAACATCCTGACCGGCCGGGCAAAAACCGGCAAATCCCAACTGATCTTAGACCGCATCGCGGCCGCGGACGGCGGCCGGGGCCAGATTCTCCTGGTCCCCGAGCACGCCTCCCACCAGGCGGAGGTAGACCTCTGCCGGGCCTGCGGGGACAGCGCCAGCCGCCGGGCGGAAGTGCTGAGCTTCCGCCGCCTGTGCGACCGGGTGCTGAGCATCACCGGCGGCGCGGCCCAGGTCACCCTGGACGCCGGCGGCAAGCTCCTCACCCTGGAAAAAGCCCTCCTGGAGGTGGCCCCGGAGCTGACGGTGTACCGCCGTCCCTCCCGGAAATCGGCCTTCCTCCGCCAGCTTCTGGACCTCTTTGACGAGCTCCGCTGCTACGACGTCTCCCCCGAAACCCTCTACGACCAGTCCCAGTCCATCACCGGCGCCACCCGGGACAAGCTCCGGGACCTGAGCCTTCTCTACGGGGCCTACGAGTCCCGCCTCCGCCGCCCCGGCCTGGACGCCCGGGACCGCATGACCAAGCTCTGCGACCATCTGGAGTCCTCGGGCTACGCTCTGGGAAAGGATATTTACATCGACGGCTTCACCTACTTCACCGCCCAGGAGCGCCGGGCCCTCTCCATTCTCCTCCGCCAGTCCCGAAGCCTCACCGTCACGCTCCTGGGGGAGCCCGACAGCCGCGAGGAAATTTTCGAGGCCTCCCTCCGCACGCTGGAGCGGCTCCGCCGCCTGGCCGCCCAGGAGGGCGTTCCCGTGAATATCGAGGTCCTGAAGCGCGCCGACGTCTCCCCCCTGGGCCACCTGGAGCGTTGCTTCTTCGGCGGCGGAGCCCCCTACGACGGCGACGCCCCCCAAATCCGCCTCCTTCAGGCGGACAACCCCTTCTCCGAGGTAGAGCAGACCGCCGCCGCCATCCGCCGCCTCCTGGCGGAGGGCAAGTGCCGCTGCCGGGACGTCACCGTGGCCGCCCGCAATATGGAAACCTACGAATCCATCATCGAAACCGTCTTCGAGCGCTACGACCTTCCCGCCTACCTCAGCCGCCGCAGCGACATTCTGGAAAAGCCGGTCCTCAGCCTGCTCACCGGCGTCCTGGCCGCCATCGGCGGCGGCTACGAATACGACGACATGTTCCGCTGGCTGAAAACCGGCCTCTCCGGCCTGACCCCCGAGGAGTGCGACCTCCTGGAAAACTACGTCCTCAAGTGGGAGGTTCACGGAGGCATGTGGCTCCGGGACGTGGACTGGGCGGAGAACCCAGATGGCTACGGAGCCCCCTGGACCGCCGCCCGGGAGGCGCGGCTCCGCCAGGTCAACGCCCTGCGCCGGCGGGTCCGCGCCCCCCTCTTCCGCCTGGCGGAGGGCCTGAAAACCGGCGAAACCGCCGCCGCCAAGGTGGACGCCCTCTATGGCTTCATGGAGGAGCTGAGCCTTCAGGACGCCCTGGAGCGCCAGCTTCGTTCCCAGGCGGAGGCGGGCCGCCTCCAGGAGGCAGAGGAGACCGCCCAGCTCTGGGAAATCCTCTGCGGCGTGCTGGACCAGTTTGTGGAAATCCTGGGAGAGGAGCCCATGGAGCTGGAGGAGTTCACCCGCCTGTTCCGCCAGGTGCTGACGCAGTACAGCGTGGGCACCATTCCCGTGGCTCTGGACCAGGTCCAGGTCTCCGGCGTGGCCCGGAACGACCGCCACACCGCCCAATACCTCTTCCTCCTGGGCGCCAACGACCACGTCCTCCCCACCCCCGGCGAGGGCGGCGGCATCCTCAACGCCGACGACCGGGACGAGCTGGCCCGCCGGGGCATCGAGCTGGCCCCCACGGGCATGGACCAGCTGGCCATCGAGCTCCAGAATCTCTACGCCGCCCTGGCCCAGCCCACCGAGGGCCTGACGGTGAGCTGGCCCATGGCCGACGTCTCCGGGGCGGAGCTCCGTCCCGCCTTCGTGGTGGACCGGCTCCTGGCCCTCTTTCCCACTCTCCGCGTCCTCCGGGAGCCCGCCTCCCGGCCTTACCGGCTGGCGGCCCCCCTGCCCGCCCTGGAGTCCGCGGTTCCCGGCGGGGCCCTGTGGGCGTATTTCAGCCGGGAGCCAAAGTTCCACGCCCGTCTCTCCGCCCAGGCCGCGGCGGCGGCCATGACCCGGGGCTCCCTGTCCCCCAAGGCGGTCCGGGCTCTTTACGGCGACCGGGTCAGCATGACCGCCTCCCGGCTGGAGCGCATCCGCTCCTGCCATTTCGCCTATTTCATGGAGTACGGCCTCAAGGCGCAGCCCCGGACCCCCGCCGCCTTCGACGCCCCTCAGATCGGCACCTTCCTTCACTACCTCCTGGAGCGTGTCACCCGGGACGTTCTCTCCCTGGGAGGCTTCGCCCAGGTCGGCGAGGAAACCCTTCACGCCCTGGTCCGAACATACATCGACGAATACGTCCAAAGAGAACTGCGGAACTTCCAAAACCGCAACGCCCGCTTCCGCTACCTCTTCGCCCGCCTGCGGAATCTGGCCTACGCCGTGGTGGACCAGGCGGCGGAGGAGCTGCGCCACTCCGACTTTGTCCCCCTGGCCTTCGAGCTCTCCTTCGGCGACGGGCCCGGGAAGGACCTTCCCTCCGTGGTCATTTCAGAGCCCGACGGCGAGCTCCGGGTCGGCGGCAAGGTGGACCGGGTGGACGGCTGGCTGAAGGACGGAAAGCTCTTTCTCCGGGTGGTGGACTACAAGTCCGGCAAAAAGTCCTTTGACCTCTCGGCGGTCCGCATGGGCCTGGACATTCAGATGCTCCTCTACCTCTTCACCCTCCAAAAGACCGGCGCCGCCCATTTTGGCGAATCAATCGAGCCCGCCGGCGTTCTCTACCTCCCCGCCCGGGACGACATCCTCTCCGTGGAGCGGAACATCCCCCCGGAGAAGCTCCAGTCCGAGCGGGAGAAGCAGCTTCGCCGCTCCGGCCTCCTCCTGGCGGAGCCCCAGGTCCTCCAGGCCATGGAGCACGAGGCCCTGACCGAGCCCCGCTATCTGCCCCTCCGGGTGAACAAGAGCGGGAACCTCTCCGGCAGCCTGGCCTCCGCCGTCCAGCTGGGCAAGCTGGCCCAATACGTGGAACGGCTTCTCCACGACATCGCCCGGGAGATCCGCCAGGGCAACATCGACGCGGACCCCTGCTGCCACACCGAGGAGGACCGCCACTGCCGCTACTGCGACTGGGCCTCCGCCTGCCACTTCCAGGACGGCCGGGACGGCGACCATCTGAACTACATCCTCCCTGTCAAACCGGAGGAATTCTGGCAAAGCCTTGAAACGGAAGGAGAGGAACCCCCATGCCCGTAATCCTGACGCCTCAGCAGCAAGCCGCCGTGGAAAACCGGGGCGGCAGCCTGCTGGTCTCCGCCGCCGCCGGGTCCGGCAAAACCCGGGTCCTGGTGGACCGCCTCTTCCGCTACGTCACGGAGGAGCGCCATAACGTAGACGACTTTCTCATCATCACCTACACCCGGGCCGCCGCCGCGGAGCTCCGGGGGAAGATCGCCGCGGAGCTCAGCCGCCGCATGGGGAAGGACCCCTCCGACGGCCACCTCCGCCGCCAGCTCCTCCGGGTGTACCAGGCGGACATCAAAACCGTCGACGCCTTTTGCACTGCCCTCCTCCGGGAAAACACCCATCTCCTGGCCCGGGAGGAGGACAAGCACGCCCTGACCCCGGACTTCCGGGTCCTGGATGACGGCGAGGCGGCCCTGATTCGCCGCCGCTGCCTGGACCGGACCCTCTCGGAGTTCTACGAGGCCCTGACCCCCGGCGGCGAGCAGCTGGCGGACACCCTGGGCGCGGGCCGGGACGACAGCGCCCTGGCGGAGCTGGTCCTGGAGCTCTACGACAAGCTCCAAAGTCACGCCTCCCCAGAGAGCTGGCTCACCCAAAGCCGCTCCGCCTGGGAGACCCCCGCCCCCTCCTTTGACGCCACGCCCTACGCCCAGGCCCTGCTGGCGGCCATCCGCCGCCGGGCGGCCCATTGGGGGGACCAGCTCCGCCGGGCCGCCGCCCGCACCGAGGGAGACGCCCCCCTGGCCTCCGGCTACGGCGCCAAATTCCTGGAGGCCGCCCAGGGCTTCCGGGAGCTGAGCCAGGCCTCCGGCTGGGCCGCCGCCCGGGAGCTGGCGGAGGCCGTGGCCTTTCCCCGCCTCAGCACTCCCAAGGGCCGGAAGGACGATCCCCTCACCGTCTCCCTGAAAAAGACCTGGGAAGGGGCAAAGAATGCTCTCAGGCCCCTCCGCTCCTGGCTGGACGTCGCCGGGGAGGAGGCCCTGGAGGACCTCCGGGCCATGGCCCCGGCCATGCTGGCCCTGCTGGATTTGACGGCGGCCTTTTCCGCCGCCTTCCGGGCGGAGAAGCTCCGGCTCAACGCCGCCGATTTCTCCGATCAGGAGCACCTGGCCCTGACCCTTTTGGTCTCCCCGGACGGCGGCCCCACGGAGCTGGGGGAGCAGGTCTCCGCCCGATACGCCGAAATCCTGGTGGACGAGTACCAGGACACCAACGAGGTCCAGAACGCCATCTTCCAGGCGGTGTCCAAGGCGGGCAAAAACCTCTTCACCGTAGGGGACGTAAAGCAGAGCATCTACCGCTTCCGTTTGGCGGACCCCACCATCTTCCTGGCCAAGTACGCAGCCTTCAAGCCCCACACAGAGGCCCTGGACGGCGAGGACCGGAAGATCGTCCTCTCTCAAAACTTCCGCTCCCGCCAGGAGATTCTGGACGCCGCCAACTTTCTCTTTGAAAACATTCTCTCCCCGGAGATGGGGGAGCTGCGGTACGACGAGGACGCCGCCCTCCACTTCGGCGCGACCTACTATCCCCCCCGGACGGACTGCGAGACGGAGTTCCACCTGATCACCGTCCAGCAAAAGTCCCCGGACAACACCCACCCGGTAAAAAAGCTGACGGCGGAGGCCCGTTTCACCGCCCGGCGCATCCGGGAGCTTCTGGACTCGGGCTTCCCCGTCACGGATCCTGACGGCTCCCTCCGCCCCTGCAAGCCCGAGGACGTGGTCATCCTCATGCGCTCCCCGGGGAGCCGCGCCGCCGCCTTCGCCGCCGCCCTGGCGGAGCGGGACATCCCCTGCTCCTTCCAGGAGGACGCCGGCTTTTTCAGCACCATGGAGGTCTCCACGGTCACGGCCCTCCTGGCCCTCATCGACAACCCCCGCCAGGACGTGCCTCTGATCGCGGTTCTTCGCTCCCCCATCTTCGGCTTCCCGCCGGACCGTCTGGCGGAGCTCCGTTCCGCCGCCCCTGACGGTGATTTTTACGACGCCGTCACCGCCGCGGGGGGGGAGGACTGCGCCGCCTTCCTGGAGACCCTGAACACCCTCCGCCTGGCGGCCCGGGACATGAGCGTCCACCGCCTCCTCTGGCACATCTACAATACGCTGAACCTCCTGGGCCTCTTCGGGGCCATGGACAACGGCCTGGAGCGCCGGGAGAATCTCATCTCCCTCACCCGCCAGGCGGAAAAGTTCGAGTCCGGAGGCTGCCGGGGCCTCTTCGCCTTTGTCACCCAGCTCCGCCGCCTGCTGGAGACGGGGAAAGCCCCCTCCTCCGCCTCCGGCGGCAAGGCCGGCGGTGTCCGCCTCATGACCATACACAAGTCCAAGGGCCTGGAGTTCCCCATCGTCATCCTGGCGGACCTGGACCACGCCTTCTCCCACCAGGACTTCGACACCCCCGTCCTGGTCCATCCTTCCATGGGCCTGGGTCCCCGGCGGGTGGACCTGACGCGGAAAATCCGCTACCCCACCCTGGCCCGCACGGCCATTGAGGAGACCCTCCGCCGTGAAAATCTCTCCGAGGAGCAGCGGGTTCTCTATGTGGCCATGACCCGCCCCAAGGAAAAGCTGATCTTGGTCAACGCCCTCTATTTCGCGGAAACCCGCCTCCAGCGTCTGGCGGCCTCGGCGGCCTGCCCGGTTCCTCCGGAGACGGTGGCGGCCTGCCGCACCTTCGGGGAGTGGCTGCTGCTTCCCCTGCTGTGCCGCCCGGAGGCGGAGTCCCTCCGTTCCCTGGCCGGCGCGGAGGTCCCGGAGCTTTGCGCCTCCCCCTCTCCCTGGCGCGTTGAGATTCACGACGGCGAGGCCTACCGGGACCGGCCCCTCCGTTCCGCCCTCGCCGGGGAAGAGGGTCCCGCCGAGACCCCCTTCGACGCCGCCCTTCTCTCCTTTGTCTATCCCTACCGGCGGCAGTCCACCCTTCCCGCCAAGCTGACGGCCACCCAGCTCAAGGGCCGTCTTCTGGACCAGGAGATCGCGGAGCACGCGGCCCACACCCCCTATCTCCGCCCCCTGTCCCAGCCCAGGTTCCGGCGGGAAAGCCGGGGCCTCACCCCGGCGGAGCGGGGCTCCGCCACCCACCTGGTCCTCCAGTACCTGGACTTTGGCGTCCCGGACGTCTCCTCCCAAATCGCCGCCCTGACGGAAAAGAATCTCCTCACCCCGGAGCAGGCCCAGGCGGTGGATACCGCGGCTCTCCGGACCCTGCTGGCCTCTCCCTTGGCGGAGGAAATCCGGGCGGCGGCCGCCGCCGGACGAAAGGTCCTCCGGGAATATCGCTTCACTCTTCTGATCTCCGCCCGGGAGTACGCCCCCCAGGCCCCCGAGGAGGACTCCATCCTCCTCCAGGGCGTGGCGGATTGCTGCTTTGAAACGGAGGACGGCCTGGTGGTGGTGGATTTCAAAACCGACCGCGTCCGCTCCCCGGAGGAGGTCCGCCAGCGGGCGGAGCACTACCGCCCCCAGCTGGAGGCCTATAGTCTGGCCCTGAGCCGGGTGCTGGAGCAGCCCGTGGTCCGCCGGGTGCTCCACTTCCTCACCCCAGGCCAAACCGTGGAGCTCTAAAGCAGCCCCAAAAAATCATGAGGAACGTTCAGCGGTCCAGGAAACGAAGGGCCGCGTTGCCGTCCTTGACGGGTGTCAGCCCGCCTGCGTCCTCCGCCTTGTCCTGCGCTCCCTGCCCTTGCTTCCTTGTTTCTCATGATTTCTGGAAACTGCTCTAGGCCGGGCCTGAAAACGCCCAAAATCGGAATCGGCAAAATTCCCCGCCCCGGCGGCCCCCTGTAAGGCGGCGTTTCGACGGCTTTCAAGCCGATTAAAATTTCAAAAATTTTTCCTCGTCTTCATTCTCCGGATCCGGACAAACTACGGGGTATAGTCGAAACACTTCGAAGGAAAGCCCAAGCTTCTTTGGAAGTCCGCGGCGTCTCCCGCCGCGGGAGGACGCCTGCGCGGCCTCCTTTCGGCCCTCATAGCCGGCGCACAAGCACCGGCTATCTCCCCCCGCGAACAGAGCTCCGAGGAAGCGCCCGCTTCCTCGGAAGCCTGTTCAAACACGGATAATAGGAGGTAATCCCATGGTAGTCGATAAAATTGCGGTGCTGCTGGCAGTGATCGGCGCGCTGAACTGGGGCGGCATCGGCCTCTTCGGCTTCGACACGGTGGCCTTTCTCTTCGGCGGCCAGCTGTCGGTCTTCTCCCGGCTGATCTATACTCTGGTGGGTCTGGCGGGTCTGTGGTGCCTGACGCTGCTGTTCCGCCTGGACCGGGAGACCGCCGCCCACCCGGCGTAAGGCTCCTCCGGCGGACTCCACTGGCGAATCCGGAACGCGTCTAAAACGGGTTCTCCGCCGGTACCCCGCCGGATGCAAGGGCTCCCGGTTTTCCTGCCCTCGTTTCTCCCCTAAAGCCGCAGACGCCGGGCCAAGCCCTCTCAGGAAGCCGCGGAGGAACCCGAAACCGGGTTCCTCCGTGTCTTTTTCCAAAATTCATGAACGAATTTAAAATCCCATCCCCACCGTCTTTACTTCCCTGTTAAAATGTTCTATAATCGCACATAATATCCTGTTGGCGTCCTTGCGCCGCCAGCCTCTTCCCCGTTTTTCGGGCCATCCCCGCGACGGCCCTGAAGTCTGTTCGAACCCCGCCAAAACCGGCTTGATTGGACTGGCGCCCCCTCCGGAACTCCGGGCCCAATCGCCTTACCCGGCTGAAGCGTCTTCCCGGGCCCGGTTCTCAGCCAGACTCTTGCGCCGCCAATTCATACTGAATGGAAAGGTAGGACCCCGCATATGGAAAACAAGCTCCGTGAATACGCCCGTCTTCTGGTCCGAGTGGGCCTGAACCCCTATCCCGGCCAGCGGATGGTCATTTCCTCCCCGGTGGAGTGCGCCTCCTTCGCCCGCCTCTGCGCCCGGGAGGCCTACGACGCGGGCTGCTGCGAAGTCGTCCTGAACTGGCACGACGACGCCATGACCCGCATGAAGTACCTCCAGGCCTCAGAGGAGGTCTTCGACACCGTCCCCCTCTGGCGGCGGCACTTTTTCAACGACCATGCCCTGGAGGGCGCGGCCTATCTGGCCATCTCCGCCTCGGACCCGGAGAATCTCAAGGGCGTTGCCTCGGACCGGATCATCCGGGCCCAGCGGGCCAGCGGAAAGGCCCTGAAGGACTTTGACCGTCTCCAGATGTGCGGCGGCTTCCCCTGGTGCATCGCCTCCATCCCCATTCCCTCCTGGGCCATCCGGGTCTTTCCGGATAGGACGGACGAGGAAGCCGTCTCCGCCCTTTGGGACGCCATTTTCCAGGCGGTCCGCATCACCGGCGACGGCAAGGCCGTGGACCGCTGGCAGGAGCACCTCGCCACCCTGGAGCGCCGCTTGGAGAAGCTGAACGCCCTAAAGCTCAAGAGCCTCCACTATACCAACGCCCTGGGCACGGACCTCACAGTCGAGCTTCCCCAGGACCACATCTGGGAGAGCGGCGGGGACCACACCCTCTCGGGCCGAAGCTATATCGCCAACATCCCCACAGAGGAGATCTTCACCTCGCCCCTGAAAACCGGGGCCAATGGCGTGGTGATGGCCTCCATGCCTCTGGTCCACGACGGCAATGTCATTGAGAACATCCGCTTCGTGGTGAAGGAGGGCAAGATCGTGGAGGCCAGCGCCCGCCTGGGAGAGGAAACCCTAAAGGCCGCCATTTCCGTGGACGAGGGCGCGGCCTACTTCGGCGAGGTGGCCCTGGTCCCCTACGACAGCCCCATCTCCAACCAAAACCTTCTCTTCTACAATACCCTCTTCGACGAGAACGCCGCCTGCCACATCGCCTTCGGCGAAGCCTATCCCTGTCTGAAGGGCGGCCAGAAAATGACCAAGGACGAGCTAAAAGCCCATGGCCTCAACGACTCCATCACCCACGTCGACTTCATGATCGGCACCCCGGACCTCTCCATCCTGGGGACCACCCAGGACGGCCGGGAGGTTCCCATCTTCATCGGCGGAAACTTCGCCCCCGAATTTTCCTAAACCCGGCTCCACCTTTTCCCGAACCCCCATCCCGCAGGGGCCGCCCCCTTTTGGGCGGCCCGTCCCTCCGGAACCTCCGCGCTTCCAACAGACGGGCCCGCGCCAGAACCCGGCCTCCTTACATCTCCCCAAAATATCAACAGAAATGAGGAACTCACCATGTCCTACAAACTCAAAGAAACCGACGAGTCCGTCCTGATCTGCGACGGCGCCAAGGTCTGCGGCGACGTGACCCTGGGAAAGGGCGTCAACATCTGGTTCAACGCCGTTCTTCGCGGGGACGACGGCGCCATCACCGTAGGCGAAGGCACCAACATCCAGGACGGCGCCATCCTCCACGAGGAAACCCGCGTCGGCGCGGGCTGTACCATCGGCCATGGAGCCGTGGTTCACGGCTGCACCATCGGCGACAACGTGCTGATCGGCATGGGCGCCGTCGTGCTCAACGGCGCGAGGATCGGGGACAACTGCATCGTCGGAGCCGGGGCGCTGGTCACCGGCAAAACAGACGCTCCCGCCGGGTCCATGCTCCTGGGCAACCCCGCCAAGGTAGTCCGTCCCCTCACGGAGGCGGAGATCGAGGGCAACCGGCGTTCCGCCCAGGGCTATCTGGAGACGGCGGAGCGTTACCGCCGGAGCTGAGCCATGGACTGGAACCGAGATCAAATCAAGCAGCGCCTGCTGGTGGTCTGCGGCGGCGTGGCCTTTTTCTGTGCCCTGCAAAACCTGTCCTTTCTCGCGGGGCTTCTGGGCTGGGTTTTCAGCGTCCTGTCCCCCTTTCTCGTGGGCGGGGCCATTGCTTTCATCTTGAACGTACCCATGCGGGCCATTGAGTCCCTGCTTCCCTCGGGGAAGCGCTGGAACGCCCTCCGGCGTCCCCTGGCCCTGGTGCTGACCCTGGCGGCTATGACCGGTGTGGTAACCCTGGCGGTCGGCGTCATCAGCCCCGGCGTGGGAGAGGCCATCCGCTCCGTGGCCTCCCAGATCCCCAAGGCCATCCAGCGCCTGGAATCTCAAATGGCCGTTTTGGAGAGCTGGCTTCCCCAGCTGGAAGCCCTGTTGGGCGAGGTCCGCTTTGACTGGAAGGCCCTCTCCGAAAAGGCCATCACCCTGGTGCGGGACTGGGGCGGCGGCCTGGTCTCCTCCGGCGGCGTGCTGATCGGCGGCGTGGTCAGCGGCGTCAGCATCTTTGTCATCGGCCTGATTTTCTCCTTTTACGTACTCCTCCAAAAAGAGCGCCTGAGCCGCCAGGGCCGCCAGGTGCTCTACGCCCTTCTCCCGGAGCCCTGGGCCGACCAGACGTTGCGGGTTCTCCGCCTGTCCAACCGGACCTTTTCCAGCTTTCTCTCCGGCCAGTGCGTGGAGGCGGTCATCCTGGGCTCGCTGTTCGTCGTGGCCATGACGATTTTCCGCATGCCCTACGCCCTGCTGGTGGGCGTCCTCATCGCCCTGACGGCCCTGATCCCCGTGGTAGGGGCCTTCATCGGCTGCATCGTGGGCGCTTTGCTCATCGCGGTCACAAATCCCTGGCAGGCTCTCTGGTTCATCGCGATGTTCCTGGTAATCCAGCAGATTGAGGGCAACTTGATTTACCCCCATGTGGTGGGCAATTCCGTCGGTCTGCCCTCCATCTGGGTGCTGGCCGCCGTAACCCTTGGCGGCAAGCTGATGGGCGTTGCGGGGATGTTGTTTTTCATTCCTCTCTGCTCCGTGTTCTATGCCCTGTTCCGGGGCTTTGTCAAGGCCCGTCTAAAAACCCGCAAGGTCCCCGCAAAAAAATGGCGAGACCCATAAATATGGAAAAAAGCAGCGCCCCCCGATCCATTCGGGAGGCGCTGCTTGCTTGTAAGGAATCCAGCCCGATTCCCCCACCAGGCCAGCGACAGCGAAAATAGAAATACGCCAAGTCGACAAGCACCAACTCCCGTTTGACTACGCCGCGTGAGAAGTCATTCCTGGCTTCGGCCAGTCATTCAGGCGCGCCCCCGTATCGCAACCCCCGTACTTCTTTTTCTCTTTTGGACCGTGCACGGCCCGTTTTCTCTTTTTCTTCTGGCAAGAAAAAGAGAAAATGGGGGGTGCATTGCACCAGCCATCTTCATGGCTGAATCCCCCCCACCTGCGCCAGCAGGTTCTTCGCAAACCCCTCCAGGCGCTCCTCAATCCCCGGCAAGGCCATCGCGGCCCCAGCGTCATTGGCGGTCTCCAGAAGGCAGAACCCGGCGGGCAGCCAGAACCCCTTGTTCACGCTCAGCGCCGAGGCCACCTGCCCGGCCACAATGTCCCCTCCGGAGTAGCCGGAAACCACAATGGCAAACACCGCCTTGTCCTCAAAGGACGTGGTTCGGTACAGCGCCGTCAGGCGATTCACCGCGGCTGTGAGATTGGCCGACAGGGCGTCGTTGTAGTTGGGGCACAGGAGGACCACCGCGTCCGCCTCCCGGATGGCGGGGAACACCTCCTGGACCATCACCCCGCCATAAAAGCACCCCCCCTGTTCCCCGAAGTGCAGACAGGTGGTGTAGGGACACCCGGCGCAGTCCTCCAGCGTCCCGTTCCGCAGGCCGATTTCCCGGAGGTCACAGCTCCCCTCCAGCCTCTCCCGAACCCGCCCCCAGAGGGCCAGCGTATTGGACGTGGCCCGGCTGGAGGCGTGGAGCGCCACAACCTTGGGCCGTGCCCGCCGCCGGGGCGTGAAGCCCGTCACCCGCTCCGCCAGGCTTCCCACGGCCAGACGGTAGGCCTCCTCCAGCCCGCAGCCGGCGTTTCGAGCCTGGACGGTGAAATTCCGAAGATCCCCGGTGGCCTCCACCAGAGGGCGGCCCGGGAAGGTGCACCCCGCCATGCTGGCCGCCAGAATCAGGTCCCGCCCGGCGGCCTTGGTGTAAAGGTCCCCGGCCCCGTCGATGACCACGCCTCCCACGCTGCCTCTCAGACAGCCGGGATGGTCCCGCAGCCGGCCCAGAAGGCCGTAAAGGCCCGTGTTGACCCCATTCCCCGGCAAGGAAAAGGCAAACAGCACCCGCCGGTTTTCCAAGGCCTCTCCCTCCCGGACCATCCGGACCGCCCGCCCGTCCAGCGCGGCCCGCAGGCTTTTCTCCAGCCGTCCCTCCGGCCGGCCGGGACGGCCCTCGTGAAGAATCAGCAGCTCGTCATCCATCAAAACATCTCCTTCCGGCTGAGCCGGGAATGTATTGCACGGCAAGGCCTGGAGCAGTCCCCAAAAATGATGAGAAAAAAGGAAGCGAAGGGCAGGGCACGCAGGGCAAAGCGGAGGACACAGGCGAACCGGCGCCCGTCCAGGACGGCCCCGCGATTCCTGGACCGCTGAACGTTTCTCATGATTTTGGGAGCGGCTCTAGGGCATCCATGGCCCAATTCCCGCTTCGGTCCTTTCATCCGTCGGCCGGGCCTTCTGCAGGGGCCGCCAAGGGCGGCGGCCCGTCTCCCCGGAACCTCCGGACCATCGGCGGCCCATTTTCCCGGACTTGCCCTTCCATCATCAAACCAAATATCCCTGAAAAACCAGTCCCCAGGAAAACAGCCCCCGTGGAACAGGCAGCTGGTAACCCTCACCCGATTCCCTTCAGCACCGCCTCCGTCTCCTGGAGGCGGGCAAAGAGCGCGTCCGGCAGTTCCAGCGTCTCCAGCTCCAGCCCATAGCCGCCAAAACGGTTCCGGCACCCGAACCAAACGCCTCCCAGGGGCACCGAGGAGCAGTGCCACTCCCCCCGCAGGGCCAGCAGAAGCTGCATCGCCCCCGAGGAAATAGCCGGGGCCACATAGGGCTTGAAGCCCAGGTCCCGGATGCGGAGGTTGGCCTCCAGGGTCAGCCGGGTCAACTCCCGGGAGAGGGCGTCGTCGTAACGCCGGATGGAGTTGGCAATGACCAGACCCTGTCCGTGAGGGCCGAAGGCCCGGCCCTCGGTGAAATAGGAGGCAAAGCGAGAATCCTGCTTGGCGAAATAGGCCGCCCGGGCGCTCATCACCCCCAGGCCGAAGCCCTGGACCTGTTCCGGCAGGAAGCCCTGAAGGTCCAGATATTCCGTCTCCTCATCGACGTTGGAGGCCCACCACGCCGCCTGGCACAGCGGATCCACCGGGTCGCTGAGGACGATGAACAGCCCCCGGAACCCCGCCTTCCGGGCCTGCCGGGCAAAGGACTCCACCAGGGGGCGGTTGGCCTCCAGCTGGGCCATGCGCACGTCCTTCACCCCGCTGCCCACCGCCGGGATGGCCTTGGTGGCGGCGAAGATGAAGACATCGCAGTCAAACAGCCGCTCCGGAGAGACGGCCTCCACCTCCGGCAGAGCCCCGTAGTCCCAGGGCCACGCGATCTGCCCCATCTCCGTCACCCACCGGGCCACGGTTTTCTCATTCAAATCACAGATGCCAATGGTGGAAATCTCCTCTCCTCCCAGCAGCTTCAAAGCCGTCAGCAGGGTGCCCCCCACATCCCCCACCGCCAGGAGATGAACCCGTTTTTTCCCCGGCTTGGGGGTGGCAAATTCCAGCGCCCGCTCCCAGCCTGGGTGGCGGAGGTTCACGCCGGTGAGGCGGCCCGCCTCCAGGGCGGTCCGGACCTCCGGCGGAAGCTCCGCCGGGGGGCCCATCCGCCGGGGGGCCAGCCAGGAGACGCCGGTCTGGTCCGCCGTCAGCTGCCGCCCGTCCGTCACCCTCCAGGCCGCGAAGCTCCAGACGGGCTCCCGCTGCACCAGAAACAGCTCCGGCGGAGCTCCCGTCCCGGCGGGGAAGGGCAGGCCCGGCCGAAAGGACGCCGCCTCCCGCCCGGAGACCCGGTAGTGTACGCACTCCATCATTGTACAGTCCTCCTTATCCGATCATTCCAGCAGCGGCTTCATCCGGTCCAGCTGCCTGAGATCGCTCTCCAGGCAGACCGACGCGGAGAGATTGGCGTCATACCGCAGCGCCGCCCCCTTGTCGGGGCTCAGAGGCAGGATCACCGCCTCGCTGAGTCGGGAGAGGGTCAGATTCCGGGCGTAGCGCTCCCGGTAGGCCCGCTCCAGGGCCAGGAGAATATCCCGGCTGTTCTCAATACAGGTCCGGGAAAAGTGGAACACCGCCTCCCGGCCGCACTCCCGGTAAAACCTGGGGAAGGCGTAGGGCAAAATGAGATTCACCGCCGGGACCAGACCCGGCACGGAGGCCGCCGCCTTGTCCACGGCGTCCCCGCCGATGAAGGGATACATGGTGGACTCCACAAACCAGGCCCGGAGGTCCGGCACGAAATAAACGCTGTCCACCTTCCGTCCCTTGGCGCTCATCAGGTCCCTTCCCCGGCCTGAGAGGAGGCCCACCACGCAGCGGTCGATGTCCAGCTCCTCCCGCCGGAAAAGGGGATCCAGGGCGTTGATCCGGTTGCCGGTGTGGAGCAGGTCGTCCACCAGCATCACGGGCCGGCGGAAGGACCGGATGGTCCGAATCTGGCTCTCCAGGGGCACATAGCCCGGGAAGGGCTCAATGGAAAAGGAGTGGAGGTCCGGGGCAAAGACCTTGTCGGTGTGAATGGTCTTGGTCACCGTGTTGGGCACGGCGTTGCCCCGGAGGATCTTGCCGAAGGGCACGCACATTTTGGGCCCCAGCACCCTGGGCGTCTGGGGCTCGGCGGGAACACCGTTCTCCCCGGTGAGCTTCCGGACCAGCCGGTGGTAGATGACCTCGGCGTTGAGGGACAGCACCAGCGTCCCAGGGTACAGGCCGCAGACGGCCTCTTGAAAGCGGAGATGAGCGGACCGCATGGCCGCCAGGACCTGCCGGTCCGAGGCGAAGGGCTCTTTCAGCGTGGTGGGAATGTTCTGCACCAGCACCGCCGGGGAGCGCATGTCCACCAGCAGCAGGGGACGGGGCGTCTCCAGCTCCGCGGGCACGAAGCCCTGGCGGCGCAGGAGCTTTCCGCCCTCCTCCCCGGCCTCTCCCCACCAGACGGCGTAGCCGCAGTCCTCCTCCGCGGCCCGGGTGAGGACCTCGGTCAGCAAAAGCTGTCCCACGTCGTAATTTCCCCCCGGCGTCCGGACGGTCCAAAGGCCCGTCAGCAGCTGAATCCGCCCCGCCGTGCGGGTCCGGACCCAATGGGCCAGCTCCTCGCTGCCAAAGGCGTTGTACAGCTCCCCGGAGTTGATGACCCGGGTGGTCAAAAAGCCCAGGACCCGGGGACGGGGTCCCGCCGCCCGGAGGAGGAACACCCGGTCCCGGGGGTCCGGCGGCGGCAGAGGGCCCACCGCCGCCGCCAGCTCCTCCCAGAGGGCCCGGTCCGGGCGGTCCACCTGGGAGAACTCCAGGAAGCTGGCCCGGACCAGCTGCTTGTACTGGGGCTCCCGGAGATAGAGGCTGTTTCGGTAGATGAGGTCCTGAACCGTGGGGTCCACCAGGTTGGAGATATCCCGGCCCAGGTCAATGTTCTCCCGGATGCGGGTAGAGCTGATGTCCTCCAGATGGGTGGGGAGCTGAAGCTCGATGACGTGGCCGGTGATCTGAGAGAGATCCGCCTCGATCTCCCGGCCCTCGGCGTCGCTGGAGCGCCGGAAGACAATGTGATTCAGGGAGTGGACGGAGCCCTCCCGAGGCGGGGCCTTGTAGGACGAGGCCCCCGCCACCACGTCGGAGCCCACGACCAAATAGAGCTCCCGGCCCTGGAACACCTGCCGCAGGCGCACCAGGTCGTCGGGGGTGGCCAGGTTTACGGGGACGTCGTGGGGGAAAACGTAAACGTCGAACTCGTCCGCCACGGACATGCTGACAATCTGCCGCCGCACCAGAGAGGGCTGGGCCTTCTTGGACCAGGAAAACTCGTCCACGGCCAAATAGACCTCCATGCCCAAATCCCGGATGGCGGTGACGATGCCCTTGTGGGAGAGGGAGAAGGGGTCGAAGGTCCCCGGGAAAAAGGCGGCGGCCTTGCCCTGCCACTCGAAGGCGAAGGGCCCGCTTTCAATCCGGTGGCCCACGGCGAAGCGGTAGATGTGGGAGAGGGCGGCGGCGGTGTGGAAGAAGGTCAGCTCCCGCTCCTCCTGCTCGCCGATGAGGAAGAGGAGCTTCTTCGCCACCAGGGTAAAGAGGCTGGACTTCTCCTCAAAGCTTAAAACCTCCGAGGCGAACAGCCCCTCGCCCAGGATCCGCAGGGCTTCCTGCCGCACGGGCTCCATACAGGAGGCCAGGCCCTTGAGGAGCAGGCCCGCCATGCGCTTGCGCCGCCGGTCCAAAATTTCCGGCGTCTCCTGGAAGCGCCCGCCGTAGACCCGGTAGTGCTCCAGCAGGGCTCCCACGGTGGACAACGCCGCCGCGGCCACGTTGGCGCTGGAGGAGGAGAGGAATCGCAGCAGCTCATCCAGCACCTCGTCCAGCTCCCGGGGGGACAGCCACAGAAGAAACCGCCCCAGATATTGGGGGATATACTGGGAGATTTCCGACTGGCCGGTCTCCAGGGCCTCGCAGAGCTCCACGGCCACCTCGTTCCGCCGGGGGGGCGACAGCATGGGAGCCACGTCCAGCAGCGCCCCGCCGGCCAGCCGCCGGACCACCACGTTCTCGCTGACCTTTATCAGGTTGGAAAAGTGGGCGGCGATGTGGAGTGCGTTGGTGGCGTCCCCCCGCCGGGCCTGGTCCAGCAGATATTCCACGCCCACGGCCTTCAGCACCCAGGGCGTGGCGGTCTTCAGGTTGTCCAGGAAGACGCCGCTGGCGGCCTCTCCCTGGTCCAGCAGGGCCCGGTGGGCGGAAATGTCCAGGCCCAGGCTGGCGCCCAGCCGGGACTGGAGATACAGAAGCGGCGTGCTGGACCGGCAGTCCGCCGCCGCCACGGCTCCGGCGATGGCCCTTCGCTCCGGCGAGACCAGGCCCAGAGCCGGCAGCAGCTTCCGGCAAAGCCGCATGGCCGCGGCCTTCTGGGGCGCCTCGCCGCTCTCCAGCCACCAGGCGGCAAAGTCCGCCAGGCCGGTCAAGTCCCGGGGCGCCAGGCGCTCCATGGGCAGATTCAGCGCCGTGTTCAGCAGGGCGAAGGCCCCCTCCGGGTCCTCGGCCCCCGGATTTTGGTAATGGCGGAAGAGCAGCTCGGCGAACCGGGGAAAGTCCTCGTCAGAACAGCCCCCCAGCAGGGCGTCCGCCGCCGTCTTGGCCTGATAGCGGATCATGCTGATTTGCCGGGGGGTCAGGCGGCGGTCCGGGTGAATCAGCTTTTCCAGATACTCGGCCCAAAGCTCGAAGGGGCGATCCTCCTGGTGGCTGGGCGTCACTCCCTGGGGGAGTTCCTTTTTATAGCCGGAGAGAAACTTCGACAGAATCCGGCCCATGAGCCCCGCCGCCTGGCGGCGGATGTCCCCGTCAGGCTGGAGCAGCAGCTCGTAAAGAAATTCCAGGGTCTGCTCCTTCTGCTCCACGGTCCAGTAGGTGAAATACTCCCGGAAGACGGACACGTAGGCCCGGATCCGGGCGGGGTTCTTCTCCCCCCGGGCGGCCTCCAGGGTGCCCACGAAAAGCCGCTCCCGGCTCAGGCGGTGCATGAGGCGGATGTTGTGGTCCACCGCCGTCTGCCGGAGGCCCAGGACCACCTCGTCCTCGTTCATGAGGGACGGGTCCTTCCCTGGCCGGGGCGGCCCCCCGGCGGTGGCCAGGGTCACATCCACGCCGAAGCTCTGAAGATAGCCCTCAAAGTCCCGGAGCTTTAAATAGACATAGCGATACCGCCGCCGCTTGGCGGCGTCCACATTGTCCAGCTTGGAGAGGATGACGTCGAAGGCGTCCACCAGGGAAAAGAGCTTCACCAGCTCCCCTCCATTGGGGAGGCGCTCCTGCTTCACCCGGAAGTCCGCGTAAACCAGCACCAGGGACTCGGAGGACAGGTTCTCCAGCTCCAGATCCCAGACGGAGTGGTTGGCGGCCACCCGGCCCAGAGCTCCCAGGCCCCGCCAGCTGAACCACTGGTCCGTATAGTAATAGTGGAGGTAGGGCACCCGCTCCCCGGGCTTGCAGCCAAACTTGCCGATGTCATGTCCCGCGGCGGCGGCGGAGATGAGCCCCAGGTCGATCTTGCCGCCGCTGGCCTTGAAGGCCCGGGAGACCATCATGGACACGTGGTGAACCCCGGCGATGTGCTCGCAGGTGTGGAAGGGCGTCACCTCCCGGCCCAGGCGGAGAAGCTCGTAGACATACTCCTCCCGCCAGCGCCGGAGAAACTGGCGGTACTCCTCCGCCAGGTTGCTGGCCGCCAGCTCCTCCTCGGTGCAAAAGGCAAAGTCCAGCCAGAAGTCAAAGGGCAGGGCCTGCCGCTCCGCGTCCAGGAGAGTCCGGAGGAATTGCAGGGCAAAGAGGGCCCCGTCCCGCTGGGCGGCGGTGTGTCCGGGGTCATCCTGGGGATAGAGCAGAGCCCCGGCCACCCGGTAGGCGTAGAGAGCCCAGCCCTCCTCCGGCTCCGGGGCCAGGAGCGCCAGAGCGGGGCCCAGGGCCTCCAGAGCCCGGACGCAGGAAATCCGCTCCCGGATGGGCAGCAGGGGGGCCAGAAGGGATGGCCAATCCAGACGGTCGAAGAGGCGAAGGGCGTCCGCCTGAGGGCGGGCCAGCTTCCGCAGGAAGGCCTCTTCCCCGAAGGCGGCGGTCATATGCTGATGCAGCTGTTCCATGGTTCCTCCGTTCCGCCCAACTTGCGCCGGCAAGGGGCCGTGGTGTTGGTGATGCTCTCAGTATACCGCACCGGGGAGACGGAGGGAAGGGGGAACGCGCAAAATTATCAGGGAAGGCTTCCTTCCGGAGGGACCCGGGAGCCGTCCCCCCAGACGGCCATTCTGGAAGAAGCAGCGGTTTCCCTTGCCCCCGGGCGTGTTTTATGGTATAGTTGGGCTTTCAAACACTTTGGAAAGGGAGGCTTTCACAAATATGAGCGTCTATTTTTACGGCTGCGTCACCCTGGACGGCTATCTGGCCGGACGGGACCATAACCTGGACTGGCTCCACGAGAGCGGAACCGTGGAGGAGACGGATTACGAGGCCTTCTATCGGGAGATGGACGTCACCCTGATGGGACGCCGGACCTTCCAGGAGCTGGAAAAGGCGGGAAACCCGGCGGAATATTACCCCTCCACCCAGAACTATGTGTTCACCCATCAGCCGCTGTCCCGGGAGGGCTTCACCGCCGTCTGCGGCGACGCGGCGGAATTCACGGAAGGCCTGGGCCCGGACCGGAACATCTGGGTAGTCGGCGGAAACACGCTGCTGTCGCCTCTTTTGGACCGGGATCTGGTGGACCGCCTGATTCTCCAGGTGGCCCCGGTTCTGCTGGGCGGCGGCGTACCGCTGTTCACCCAGAAGGAGGCCCTGCGGCGCTTTCGTCTGGAGGAGGTCCGGAAGTACGGCCAATTCGCGGAGCTGCGGTATGGCCGGACATGACTGCACGGCCCATGAAAAAGCGCGATCTGAAAGTGAACGGAAAGGAAAAGAGCTACGAGAGAAACCCATCAGGGGTTTCTCTCGTTTTCAATCAGAAGTTTTTCAGAACTTTTTTGAAGTTCTGAAAAACTTGCTCAGGCTATCGAAAACACTTTTTCGACAGCCTGAGCGCCGCCTCTCCCAAAGAGAGGCGGCGCTGTGAAGTTCGTCCCCATGGCGAAAAAAAGACTTCCCCGCGCTGCCAGACGCAGCACGGGGACGATTTCTTACTCTCCGAAGTTGTCTTTCACCAGATCCACCAGGGCGGTAACCGCCTCTTTCTCGTCGCTGCCGTCAGCGATCAGCGTAATCGGCGTGCCTTTCACGATGCCCAGAGACAAAACGCCCAGCAGGCTCTTGGCATTGACGCGGCGGTCCTCCTTCTCGACCCAGATGCCGCTCTTGAACTCGTTGGCCTTCTGGATGAAGAATGTGGCGGGGCGGGCGTGCAAACCAACTTCATTGTTGACAGTGACTTCCTGCGTATACATGTTGCAGCTCTCCTTTTCTGTATCAAATCAAAATGAGGTATATTGCCCACGAGTTATCACTTTATCATCATAACCGCTTTTTCTTCTCCAGTCAATGGAGAAATGCACAAACATTCTTAAAAATTTTCCCTGACAGTAAAGTTCTTTTTGTTAGTTTGCACCAGATATACCATAAATTATACGTCATTTCGCCTAATTTTTAAAAGAATTCCCGCAAAATCTCTTCGAATGGCGGTTCTTTGCCGGAGCCGCGTCCCTTCAAGCCCCGTTGGTCCGGGACCGGAGAGATTGCGGAAAGCCGCTTCCCAACGTCCTTTTGGCAGTTTTATGTCCGGCGTTAATAGTTCTCCGCCCGGATTTGAAAAAATCCCCGGGGGGCGCCGCAGATGGGGCAGGCCGCCGGAGCCCCCTTTCCCCACTCCAGATGGCCGCAGTTCCGGCACTGCCAGAGCACCGGCCCGCTTCGCTGAAATACCTGGCCCTTCCGGAGGTTTTCCAGCAGCTTCATAAAGCGCACCTCATGGGCCCGCTCCGCCTGGGCCACGCCCTCAAACCGGGCGGCCAGCTCCGGAAACCCCTCCTCCCGGGCAACCCGGGCCATCTCCGGATAGGTACAGGTCCAGAGGGCATGTTCCCCTCCGGCGGCGTCCAGAAGGTTTTCCTCCGTGGTTCCCAGGCCCTCCAGGGCCCGGAGCCACATGCGGGCATGGGCCAGCTCGTTGCCCGCGGTCTCCTCAAAGAGGGCCGCCAGCTGCTCGTATCCCTCCCGCCGGGCCACCTCGGCGTAGAGCCCGTACTTGCTCCGGGTATGAGCCTCCCCGGAGAACGCGCGGCGCAGGTTGGCCTCGGTTTCGCTTCCTTTAAAATCCATGGACCCCTTCTCCTTCCCGGCCCTCCAAAGCCGGCTCGCCCCGGCGAGGCGCCGGGCGGGACAGAGGCCTGCCCCGTGCCTGGGAGGGAACCTCTTCAAACTCCCGCCGCATGGAGGGAACATACTCCGCAATCGATTTGACAGGGGAACCCCGGCGCGGGTTTCGCTCAGCCGGAAATTTCGAAAGCGCTTCGGAACCGCAGGCCGCCGGTTCTCCCATGCTCCATGCTATGGCTCGGAGAGGCGCTTCATGTCTTTCGTTTTCAAAAAAAGGCGTTCTCCCCTGAAAATCCCACGGTTGTTTCCCCAGGCGCGGGATACAATACGATTTGGGTATCGTGAAGTCACGGAGAGCCATCGCTCCCCGCGCGCCGTCAAAGAAGCGCAACAGACCGTTGCGCGGCTTTGACGGAGACCCCCGCCCTGTCCGCCGGGCAGGGCGGGCCCTTCGATTTCAAAAGGAGGAGTATCCTATGAAAAATACTCTGATGCTTCTGCTGGCGTCCCTGCTGCTGGCCTTCAGCCTGACAGCCTGCGGCGGCGGCAGCCAGTACGGAACCGCGAACCGGAACGACGGCATCGTGGGCGGCAACGACAACGTCATCGGCCACTCCGACCGCAGCGCCACTGGCTCCTACGACGGCACCTACGACGGCCGCCGGGACCGCACCGCCGGAGACGCCTTGGAGGACGCCGGCCGCGACATCCGCAATGCTGCCGGAGACGTGGGCAACGCGGTGAACCGCGCCATGGACGATTTCTAAAAGTTCCCCCGCCGGACCGCCGGGCGCGCCAAGGGCCTCCGGCGGCCCGGCTTACCTATTTAAATGGCCGTTCCCTCGGGACAACGCTCCCCGGGACGTCCGCCTGAAAACAGGCCTTCCCTTTTCCGCCCCGCTCCTGTATAATGGCAGGGAAAAAGGAGGCCCGTCATGTCTCAGGAATTCACCATGAAAACCATCGCCCGTATTCACAGCGACTTTGCCGGTAAATTCGGCGTTCCCCGCCAGAGCGGTCTGGTGGAGTCCCTGGAGGCCCTGGTGGTCTTCGAGCCGGAGTTTCGGAACCCCGCCGCCCTCCGGGGCCTGGAGGGCTTTTCCCATCTGTGGCTGGTCTGGGTATTCGATCAGGCGGTCCGGGAGGACTGGTCCCCCACCGTGCGCCCGCCCCGCCTGGGAGGGAACACACGCCTGGGCGTCTTCGCCACCCGCTCTCCCTTCCGGCCCAACCCTCTGGCGCTCTCCGCGGTGACCCTGGCGGGAATAGAGGAGACCCCCGCCTGGGGGACAGCCCTCCGGGTCCGGGGGGCGGACCTGGTGGACGGCACCCCCATTCTGGACATCAAGCCCTATCTTCCCTATGCCGACTGCCGCCCCGGCGCCGCCGGGGGCTTCGCCGCCGCCCCGGAGGGGGAGGCCCTGACCGTGGACATTCCCCCAGAGTGGCTGGCCGTTGTTCCCCCGGAGCGCCGGGAGGCCCTCCGGGCCGTGCTGGCCCTGGACCCCAGGCCCCGGTATCAGGAGGACCCGGATCGGGTCTATGGCTTCGGCTTCGCCGGGCTGGAGGTCCGCTTCACCGTGGAAGGGTCCGCCCTTCAGGTGCGGGAGGTGCGGCCCACCTCTGAAAAGTCCCCCTTCTGACCGCCGCCCCGCCGCGGCTCCTCCCCCGCAGTCCGGACGGACCGCGGGGGATTTTCTTCTGTCCGGAGAAATCCTTCCCCGCCGGACAAGGACCGGCGGGACGGGGCGGCTATGAACGTTTTCACCAAAAAGTAATACCTTTCAGCGAAAAACTTCGCCGCTTCCCAGGGCAATCCGTCATTGACGCTGGTGTCGAAAACTATCATAATAGATAAAACGGCAAGAAAACCATCCAAACCTTGGGAGGGCTCCATGAAAACAGGTTATTTGGTACTGGCGGACGGCCAGACGTTCCAGGGCTTCCGCTTTGGCGGGGAGGCCGGCGCCATCGGCGAGCTGGTCTTCACCACCGGCATGTGCGGCTATGTGGAAACCCTGACAGACCCCAGCTACGCGGGACAGATCGTCATGCAGACCTATCCCCTCATCGGCAACTACGGAATGATTCCGGAGGACTTTGAGGGGGCGTGCCATGTCCGGGGCTACGTGGTCCGGGAGCGGTGCGAGCATCCCTCCAACTTCCGCTGCGTCGGGGACCTGGACAGCTTCCTGAAAGAGCGGAACATCCCTGGCCTTTACGGCGTGGACACCCGGCAGCTCACGCGGATCATCCGGGAGTCCGGGGTCATGAACGCCTGCATCTGCGACGAGGTCCCCCAGGACCTCTCCGCCCTCCGGCGCTACGCCGTCACCGGCGCGGTGGAGGCCGTCACCCGGAAGGCCCCCTTCGTCTACGAGGCCGAGGGAACCCCCCGCTTTCGGGTCACGCTGCTGGACTACGGCGCGAAAAACAACATCCTTCAGGAGCTCCGGAAGCGGGGCTGCACAGTCACCGTCCTTCCGGCAGGCGCCCCGGCGGAGACCATCCTGGCCACGGAGGCCGACGGCGTCATGCTCTCCAACGGCCCCGGAGACCCGGCGGAGAACGTCTATCAAATTCAGCAGATTCAAAAAATCCTGGGAAAGCTCCCCCTCTTCGGCATCTGCCTGGGCCACCAGCTCACCGCCCTGGCAGCGGGGGGAAGGACCTACAAGCTGAAATACGGCCACCGGGGGATGAACCAGCCTGTCCGGGATTTAAACGGCCCCCGGACCTACATCACCAGCCAGAACCACGGCTACGCCGTGGACGGGGACTCTGTGAAAAGCGGCCGGGTCTCCTTCGCCAACGCCAACGACGCCACCTGTGAGGGATTGGACTACCCCGGCCTCCGGGCCTTCACCGTCCAGTTCCACCCCGAGGCCCGGGGCGGTCCTCGCGACACCGCGTTTTTGTTTGACCGCTTTGTGGACCTGATGAAGGGAGGCGACCTGTAATGCCCCTGGATACCCGTATCAAAAAAGTCCTGGTCATCGGCTCCGGCCCCATCGTCATCGGCCAGGCCGCCGAGTTTGACTACGCCGGAGCCCAGGCCTGCCGGGTGCTGAAGGAGGCCGGGGTGAACGTGGTCCTCTGCAACTCCAACCCCGCCACCATCATGACGGACCAGGCCATGGCCGACGAGATCTACCTGGAGCCTCTCACGGCGGAGACCATGAAGCGCATCATCCGCAAGGAGAAGCCCGACTCCCTCCTGGCGGGCCTGGGGGGCCAGACGGGATTGACCCTGGCCATGCAGCTGGACAAGGAGGGCTTCCTCCAGGAACAGAACGTCCGCCTTCTGGGCACCGACGCCGCCGCCATCTCCCGGGCGGAGGACCGGGAGCTCTTCAAGGAGGCCATGGCGGAGATCGGACAGCCCGTCATCGCCTCGGATATCGCTGAAACTGTGGAGGAGGCCCTGGCCGTGGCCGGGAAAATCGGCTACCCTGTCATTGTCCGCCCCGCCTTCACCCTGGGCGGCGCGGGGGGCGGCGCGGCAAGGGACGAGGCAGAGCTCCGCGTCATCGCCCAGACGGGCCTGGACGCCTCCCCCATCACCCAGGTTCTCATTGAGAAGGCCATCTTCGGCTGGAAGGAAATCGAGTTTGAGACCATGCGGGACGCCGCGGGCAACGTTATTGCCGTGTGCTCTATGGAGAACCTGGACCCCGTGGGGGTCCACACCGGGGACTCCATCGTGGTGGCCCCCACCCAGACCCTGGCGGACCGGGAGTTTCAGATGCTCCGCTCCGCCTCGCTGGACATCATCGCCCATCTTGGCATCGTGGGCGGCTGCAACGTCCAGCTGGCCCTGAACCCGGACAGCTTTGAGTACGCCGTCATTGAGGTAAACCCCCGGGTCTCCCGGTCCTCCGCCCTGGCCTCCAAGGCCACCGGCTATCCCATCGCCAAAATCACGGCGAAAATCGCCCTGGGGTACACCCTGGACGAAATCAAAAACGACATCACCGGCAAGACCTGCGCCTGTTTCGAGCCCACCCTGGACTACGTCGTCGTTAAAATGCCGAAATGGCCCTTTGACAAATTCGCCGACGCCTCCCGCTCCCTGGGCACCCAGATGAAGGCCACCGGCGAGGTCATGGCCATCGCCCCCAGCTTTGAGATGGCATTGATGAAGGCCGTCCGGGGGGCGGAAATCGGGATGGACTCCCTCAACCGGAAGAACACGGAGGGCGCCCCCATTTGGGAGCGGCTCCGCCGGGTGGACGACCGGCGGCTCTTCACCATTTTCGAGGCCCTAAAATCCGGCGTCAGCGTGGAGGAGATTTTCTCCATTACAAAGATCGACCGCTGGTTCCTCTGGAAGCTGCAAGGCCTTGCGGACTTCGAGCAGGCCCTGGAGGGGGAGGGGCTGACGGCGGAGCGCTATGCCGAGGGAAAGCGCCTGGGCTACCCGGACGAGACCCTGCTCCGTCTCTCCGGGGCGGACCGGCTCCCAGAGGAGCCCTGGAAGGCTGTCTACAAGATGGTGGACACCTGCGGCGCGGAGTTCGACGCGGAGACCCCCTATTTCTACTCCAGCTTTGACCGGTTCTGCGAGTCCCGGGCCTTCCCCCGGTCCGGCTGCCCGGTGATCCTGGTCCTGGGCTCCGGCCCCATCCGCATCGGCCAGGGCATCGAGTTCGACTACTCCTCCGTCCACTGCGTCTGGACGCTGAAGGAGCTGGGCTACGACGTGGTCATTGTCAACAACAACCCGGAAACCGTCTCCACGGACTACGACACCGCCGACCGCCTCTATTTCGAGCCCCTGTACCCCGAGGACGTGTGCCACATCATCGATGTAGAAAAGCCGGTGGGGGTGGTGGTGGCCTTCGGCGGGCAGACCGCCATTAAGCTCACCAAGTTCCTGGACCGGCAGGGCATCCCCATTCTGGGCACCTCCGCCGAGTCCATCGACATGGCGGAGGACCGGGAGCGGTTCGACGCGCTTTTGGAGCGCTTCCATATCAAGCGCCCCCAGGGCCGGGGGGTCCTGGGCATGGAGGAGGCCCTGGCCGCGGCCGGCGAGCTGGGCTACCCCGTCCTGCTCCGGCCCAGCTACGTCATCGGCGGGCAGAACATGGTCATTGCCCACAACGACGAGGACGTAAAGACCTATATGAACGTCATCCTCTCGGGGAAGGTGGAAAGCCCGGTCCTGGTGGACCAGTACCTCATGGGCAAGGAGCTGGAGGTGGACGTGATTTCCGACGGCACGGACGTCCTCATCCCCGGCGTCATGCAGCACATTGAGCGCACCGGCGTCCACTCCGGGGACTCCATCGCCGTCTATCCCCCCTTCTCCATCGGGGACCGGATGCTGAGGACCATTGTGGACTGCTCGGAAAAGCTGGCCCTGTCCCTGGGCACCAAGGGCCTTATCAACATCCAGTATCTCATTTACCAGGGGGAGCTGTACGTCATTGAGGTCAACCCCCGGGCCAGCCGGACGGTGCCCTATATCTCCAAGGTCACCGGCGTGCCCATGGTGGACCTGGCCACCCAGGTTTCGGTGGGGCGGCCCCTCCGCTCCCTGGGCTATGGCACGGGCCTTTATTCCCAGCCCCCCTACGTGGCCGTGAAGGTCCCCGTCTTCTCCTTTGAAAAGCTCACCGACGCCAACGCCGCCCTCTCCCCGGAAATGAAGTCTACCGGCGAGGTGCTGGGCCTTGGCAAGAACATGCAGGAGGCCCTTTTCAAGGGCCTGGTTTCCGCCGGGTACAAGGTGGAGAGCGAGGAGAAAAAGGGCGTCCTCATCTCCGTCAACCGCCGGGACCAGCCGGAGATTCTGGACACCGCCCGGAAGCTGGACGAGCTGGGCTTCCGGCTCTATGCCACCGACGGCACCGCCCGGGAGATTGAGCGCCTGGGGACCAGCGTGGAAATCGTGGGCAAGCTGGGAAGGGACAACCGGGTCTTCCAGCTGCTGGAGGACGGGAAGATCGACTACGTAATCCTCACCGGGTCCACGGAGCCGGAGTACATCCGGGACTTCATCCGCCTGAATCACCGCTGCGTCCAGCTGGGAATCCCCTGCCTGACGTCCCTGGATACCGCCGGGGCCCTGGCAGACATTCTGGAATCCCGGTACAACCAGGGCAACACGGAGCTGGTGGACATCTGCCACCTGCGGGAACACCGGGAGAAGCTGCCCTTCACCAAGATGCAGACCTGCGGCAACGACTACATTTTCCTGGAGAACTTCGACGGGCGGATTACCTGCCCGGAGTCCCTGTGCGTCACCTTCTGCCACCGGCACTACGGCGTGGGGGCCGACGGTATCATCCTGATGGAGCGCTCGGAAACCGCAGACGTGAAAATGCGGATGTTCAACAGCGACGGCAGCGAGGGAAAAATGGCGGGCAACGCCCTTCGCTGCCTGGGGAAGTACCTCTATGACAACGGCTTTTCCACAAAGGAGACCGTTACCGTGGAAACCGGCAGCGGCCTTCGGTCCGTCACGCTGTACACCACCAACGGGAAGGTAACCTCCGCCAGCGTGGACATGGGAAAAGCGGCCCTGGACGCCTCGGGGCTGAAATTCCCCATCGCGGAGCCCCAGGTGGTGGACTATCCCGTCCACATTGCCGGACGGCCCTACCGCATCACCTGCGTGGACATGGGGAATCCCCACTGCGTGGTGTTCTGCGAGCGGGTGGACGACGTGGACATCGACTTCATCGGCCCCCGGTTCGAGCACGCGCCCTATTTCCCGGAGCGCGTCAACACGGAGTTTATCCGGGTGGTGAACCCCAGCACCATCAAAATGCGGGTCTGGGAGCGGGGCAGCGGAGAGACCATGGCCTGCGGCACCGGGGCCTGCGCCGCCGTGGTAGCCGCGGTTGCCAACGGCCTTTGCGAGAAGGGCCGGGACATCACCGTCCGGGTGAAGGGCGGGGAGCTGATTGTCCACTACACCGACGAGGGCATCACCCTGACGGGGGACGCGAAGCTGGTGTATACGGGGGAGATTAAATACTAATTGGAAAATTGTCGAAAAATATTACAAAAGGACCGCCCGTAAGGGGCGGTCCTTCCTTTCATGACCGGCCGGAGCTGTCCGACCAGATCAGGGGGTAGCCTTGTTTATAGCTGCAGCTCTCTTCCAGCAGCGTAATCATGCGCTGATACTCCAGGGGGGATTCCGCGTACTCTTTAAAATTCTCATGGATGGGCCAGTCCGTGCCATATCGAAGATTGTGAGACTCCGTCAGCTTGGCCATGACCTCTGTGGCGTACTCCACAGTGACTCTGCCGCCGGTAACGGTTTTGCCGCTGTCCCTTTCCGGGTCAAACGCGTAGACCACCTCATCCAGATTGTCCACCAGAGCCAGAATTTGGAAGAAATAGCATTCCGTCCAATCCCATATGATAAAGGGGTTGATTCGTTTCTCAAATTTCAGCGTCAGAACGTAGGGGCGCTCACGGGTTTGCAAGGACACGGTGTGCCCTCCCGTAAACTCCTGGAGCTGCAAAGCGTCCATGATCCGCCCCAGGGCGGCGGGGTCTCCGCAGTAGGGGGTTTTCGTCTCCAGCATTCGCAGGGTGTCCGGGTGGATAATCAGTCCCTCCTGCCACACCAGCCGCCCGCAGATCCACACCTCGTCCAGGCCCTTCAGGGGGATGGACAGGGGAATCTGCTTGCGGTAGGCGGTCTGGAAGGGATTCACCCGGACCTCCCGGGCGGTGTAGGTGAGGATTCCGTTTTCCTCCGTGCTTTTCAGGCCCCGGAGCTCATAGGCTCCCCAGTAGGTATCCGCCAGCAGGTTTAGATTATTTTCCGCGTCCACCTGGAGGTTTTCAATGCTGATATACTCCGCCTCCGGCGTCCGGCCGATGACGAACTCCTTCAGCAGGTATCCGCCCATTACCAGCAGCACCGTGCACACCACCGCCAGGGCGATTTTCTTCACCGTCCCCTTCTTCACCCGCCGGAGGAAATCCACTTCCTTCGCGGCCTCCGCCGTCTCCTCCGCCCCGGTTGGCGCGGCCATGTCCTCCTTCCGCTCCCGGCATTCCGGGCAAGTCTCCAAATGCCGGTCCACCGCCTCCTTCGATTCCTCCCCCAGGAGGTTTTCCACATAGCTGGGCAGCAAATCCCGCACCACGCCGCAGGTCAAATCATTCTTCATGGTTCACGCCTCCGTTTCGTAATTTTTCCTTGCTTCGGTAAAAGGTCACCCGGGCCCAGTTTTCGGTCTTCCCCATCACGTCGCCAATCTCCCGGAAGCTGAGGCCCCCGAAGGCCCGGAGGTAGACCACCTCCCGCTGGAGCTCCGGCAGGGAGTGGACCTGCCGGAGGAGATCCAACTGCCCCTCTTTTTCCAGGAGGCCCTCCTCCGCCGAGGGGCCGGGGGCCTCCGGGAGCTCCTCCGGTCCCTCCCTTTTTCGCTTCCGCAGGTGCTGGTACCAGAGGTGCTTGGCGATCTGACAGAGCCAGACGGAGACCTTGCAGCTGCCGTCGAAGCGGTCCACGGACTTGACGGCCTGGTAAAAGGTCTCCTGGGTCAGCTCCTCCGCCAGGTGCTCGTCCCTCGTCTTGGTCAGGAGGAACTTGTACACCGTCCGGGCATGCTGCTGATAGACTTTTTCCATATCCTCCATGGCGGGAACTCCTTTCAGAGGGACTCAGCTCTATGCAGGCCGGCGCCGGTCTCCTCGCGGCTTCCTTCATAAATCCTCCGGAGGGGGCTTTCGTTACCAACCTGGCAAAAAAATTTGGCGGGCTCTCGCCCGCCAAATTTTCCCACCCTTAATCGTGGTGATGAATCTCGTATTTATTGATGACTTCCTCCAGCTGGTCCAAATACGGGCTATCCGTGCAGCTCATGGAGGGCGCTTCATTCTTGAACTTCTCCACGGTCATCATGCTGTCCCGAATGGGGCGGATCGTCCCCGCTCCCGCTACGCAGCCGCCGGGGCAGCCCATGCCCTCCAGCAGATAGCCGTCCCGCTTGCCCGCCTTGGCCATGGCCAGCATCTTCCGGCAGTTCTTCAGACCGTCGCCGTACTCAATCAGGACCTTCCGCTCCGGGTCGATGTGCCGGATGGCCTCCACCACCGCCGCCGCGACGCCGCCGCCCACGGCAAAGCCCCGGCCCATGCCGCTGCCCTCGTCCATCTCGTCCTCGGGATTGGCCTTCAGCTTGGTGAAGTCGATGTCCGCCGCGTCAAAGATGCCCAGCATCTCCTCAAAGGTCAGCACGAAATCCACGTCGGAGCGAATGGTCCGCCGGTTGGCCTCCAGCTTCTTGGCGGAGCAGGGGCCGATGAAGACCGTCTTGGCGTCCGGGTGGTCCTTCTTCACCATCCGGGCGGTGATGACCATGGGGGTCAGGGCCATGGAGATATAATCCGTGAACTCCGGATAGAGCTTCTTGGCCATGACGCTCCAGGCCGGGCAGCAGCTGGTGCCCATCCAGGGCTGCTTGGCGGGGACCTCCTCCAGGAAGTCGTGGGCCTCCTCCACGGTGCACAGGTCCGCGCCGATGGCCACTTCCACCACGTCATAGAACCCCAGCACCTTCATGGCGGCGTGGAGCTTGGCGGGGGTGGCGTCCTTGCCGAACTGGCCCACGAACGCCGGGGCCACGCAGGCGATGACCTTCTCGTTGTTCCGCAGAGCCTGGCAGACCTGATAGATCTGGCTCTTGTCCGCGATGGCACCGAAGGGGCAGTTCACCAGACACATGCCGCAGGAGACGCATTTGTCGTAGTTGATCTTCGCCCGGCCCAGCTCGTCGGACTCGATGGCGTCCATGCCGCAGGCGGCGGCACAGGGCCGCTCGATCTTGCTGATGGCCCGGTAGGGGCACTGGTTGAAGCACTTGCCGCATTTGATGCACTTGTCCTGGTCAATGTGGCAGTGCTTGTCCTTGTCCATATAGATGGCGTCCTTGGGGCAGACGTTCATGCAGGGGTGGGAGATGCAGCCCTGGCAGTTGTCCGTGATGCGCAGCTGCTTGGGGGGGCAGGCGTTGCAGGCGAAGGGGATGATGTTCACCAGAGGGTTCTGATAATGCTTTTCCGACTCCTCGGCGGAGCGCAGGTCCTCGCTGACGGGGATGGTCTCCCCGGCGTAGCGGATGTTCAGGCCCAGGGCCAGCCGGACCCGCTCCTGGACGATGGCCCGCTCCAGGAAGACGTCGTGGCGGTGGTGGGCCACGTCGCCCTGAATCATCTTCAGGGGAATCTGGTCCAGCAAGCGGGGGTCTCCCCCCTCGAAGGCCAGCTTGGCCACTTCCTTGAATACGGTGCGGCGGATGTCGTCCACCGCGCTGTGCACACCTCTCATTGCAATCTCCTCCCTATTTTTTCAGACGGGACCGCCGCCTGATAATCGACCTCATTATGTGAAATAATAAACCAACTTATTTCAAGGCTATTATAGCGAACTGTTCGTCACATTGCAAGAGGTTCTTGCTGGCAGGCAACCGATTAAATGGCGAAAAAACAGACGGCAGCGCAAAAAAATCCGGCGGACGGGAAGGTCCCGCCGCCGGCTGCAAAGAGGGAAAAGAAACAGAAAGAGAGGAAATCGTGTCTCCTCCGTGGAGGATGGTATTAGGATACCCGGAAAATTTGAAATCAATCTTGATTTTTTATAAATATTTTGTGAACCTTTGCCCGGGCTCCGCCTTTTCAGGCGAGTTTCAGGGAATGGGGCTATGGTGAAACCGTGCTCCGTTCCCCGGCGCGGTCTCCCGGAACGGGTTTGGAGGCGGCGGATCCTCCTCCGGGGGAGCTCCTGTGAAAAAACGCGCCGCGGGACACTCCCGCAGACCGCGCAAAATTGACAAATCCGGGTATGATGGGATATAATCCTGGGTGTGCCCCTTGGGCTTTGTTGAAAACCGAGCTCAAATACCAACGACTCTCCGGCGGTTCCGCCGCCGGCTGCAAACAGGAGGACCTTTCATGACCTGGAAAGAAAGACGGAACGTCACCATTTTGCTGTGCATCGCCGGAGCCCTCTTCCTGGCGCTTCTGGTGGTCTTTGGAATGATCTACCGCCAGGACCGGGAGGCGGCCCTGGCGGTAGGCGCCGCCAACGTGGCGGCGGCGCAGGGTCTCCCCGCGGACCCCGGAACCTACACCGCCCTGCGCTACTACAACGGCACCACCACCCTCTCCTTCGCCCTGGACGAGGAGGGAAAGTGGATCTGGGCCGACGGGCCGGACTTCCCTCTGAACGCCGACATAGTAACCGGCATTTTGAAAACCCTCTCGGAGTTGAAGTTCCAGCAGACCCTTCCCGCCACGGAGGGCAAGGAGAGCTATGGCCTGGATTCCCCCTCCGCCACTCTCACCGCCGCCAGCGGCGAGAAGAGCCAAACCCTGGTCTTCGGCAAGACCACCACCGATGGGGACAGCTACTACATGATGATGAACGGCGACGAATCCACGGTCTATATCGTGGCCGACACCCTGGTCAAGCAGATGCAGCTGCCGATTTACGACATGTGCGTCCTGCCGGAGCTGCCGGACTTCAGCGAGCTGAACCTCCGGGCCATCACCATTCAGGGCCCCGTCCCCGCTCAGGAGTCCTCCGGCGAGGAGGACCAGGGGGACGAAGCCGCGGAACCCCCGCCAGAGCGGCCCACCGTCACTCTCAACGCCCGGCGCTCCAGCGGGGAGGATCAGCCCGCCCTCTGGTTCACCGGGAACGACAACGTCACCGCCAGCGCCCTGCTCCAGGATCTGCTCCTGGACCTCAAAAACATGTCCATGGCCAAGTGCGTGGACTACCGGCCCAGCGACGAGGCCGCGGAAATCTGCGGGTTCCACAATCCCGACGCTATTTTAAAGGTGGAGTACGCCGCCGCCGGGGCGGACCAGACCTTCACCCTCACCGTGGGAGCCCGGATGCCTGACGAGTCCGGGCGCTACGTGCAGCTGGGGGACGACACCACCATCTACGCCGTGTCCTCGGATTACGTGGACGCGCTGATGACCATCTCCGTCAGCGGCATGCGGGGCTCTGCCCCGGCGGAGGACGCCACCGAGTAAGGAGGTACGCCCATGCGGGTATTGGTAATTGAAGACGAGCCCCGGCTGGCCGCCACTCTTCAGGACCTTCTGGAGCTGGAGGGCTACACCGCCGACGTCCGCCACGACGGCGAGGCGGGACTGGACGACGCCCTCAGCAGCATTTACGACGTCATTCTCCTGGACGTCATGTTGCCCAAGCTGGACGGGTTCACGGTTCTCCGCCGCCTCCGGGAGGCGGGAAACGCCACGCCGGTGCTGATGCTCACCGCCCGTTCCGAGGTCTCCGACCGGGTGGAGGGTCTGGACCGGGGGGCAGACTACTACCTCACCAAGCCTTTCAACCCCAAGGAGCTCCTGGCCTGTGTCCGGGCGCTGACCCGGCGGCAGCCGGAGCTTCGAAACACGGACGTTCTGGAGTTCGGCGGCCTCCGGCTGGAGAAAAACAGCTTCGCCCTCTCCTGTGGCCAGCGGTCCGTCCGGCTGAGCCGGAAGGAGTTTGACATGATGGAGCTCCTGATGCTGAACCGGAATCTGGTGCTGACCAAGGAGTCCCTGCTTTTAAAAATCTGGGGCTATGAGTCCGACGCGGAGGACAACAATGTGGAGGTCTATATCTCCTTCCTGCGCAAAAAGCTGGCCCATCTTCACGCCGGGGTCCGGATTCGGACCATCCGCATGGTGGGCTATTGTCTGGAGGAGGACGGCGCTTCCCAGGGCGGCTGAGAAACCCGGCTCTCAAACAGCCGTTTTGTCAACTGTGAGTTCCGCCCATCTTCCCCTGCCTCTTCCAGTCGTTTTACACAATATCCACAAACTTATGCACAAGGGAGGACTGCGCCTTGATTCGAAAGCTTCGGCTGAAGTTCGTGGCGGTCTGTATGGCTATGGTCACCGCCGTGCTGGCGGTGGTCTGCCTCTCCATCTTCGCCGCCCTCCAGAACAACGTGGAGGACCTCAGCCGTCAGGTGCTCCTCCGGGTCATCCAGGAGGCCGCCCGCCCCGGCGGACGGAAGCCGGAGATCGGCGTGGAAATCGGCGGGGACAAGCTGCTGCTGCCCTATTTCACCGTCACCGTCTGGCCTAGCCACGAGGGGGGGCACACCGTCTATGTCACCGGCGGCACCTATACCGGGCTGGAGGACACGGCGGAGCTGACCGCCATTTTGGAGGACTGCCTGAACCGCCCGGAGATGGAGGGCCTGATTCAAAACTACGGGCTCCGCTACCTCCGCCGGGAAAACGGGCTCTATTGGAGCCTGGCCTTTGTGGATATATCCATGGAGCGGGCCATGCTCCGGGAGATGATGGGCTCCTATCTGGGAATTGCCCTGGCGGCCTTTTTGCTGCTGCTGGGGGTGTCGGCCCTGCTGGCCCGGTGGGCCACCCGGCCTGTGGAGCGGGCCTGGCGGCAGCAGCGCCAGTTCCTCTCCGACGCCTCTCACGAGCTGAAAACCCCTCTCACCGTCATCCTCTCCAACGCGGAGCTTCTGGCCGCTCAGCCCCTGGAGGGGCGGCCCGCCCGCTGGACGGACAACATTCTCTCCGAGTCCCAGCAGATGAAGCACCTGGTGGAGGAGATGCTGACCCTGGCCCGGGCGGACAACCAGCAGACCCCCGCCGCCGTGCCGGCGGAGGTCTCCCTGTCCGACGTGGCGGAGGACTGCGCCCTGGCCTTCGAGCCGGTGGCCTTCGAGGCGGGTAAGCCCCTGGAGTTCGTCCCGGCGGAGGGCGTCGCCGTCCTGGGGGACCGGGACCGGCTCCGCCGCCTGGTCTCCATCCTTCTGGACAACGCCATCAAATACGGCGCGGACGGCGGGACCATCAACCTCACCCTGGAGCGGACGGACCGGCAGGCCCGGCTCACTGTGGCCAACCCCGGGGAGCCCATTCCCGCCCAGCAGCTCCCCCGGCTTTTCGAGCGTTTCTACCGGGCGGACGCCTCCCGGGGGGAGCAAAGTGGCTTTGGCCTGGGGCTGAGCATTGCCGCCGTCATCGCCCGGGAGCACAAGGGGACCCTCCGGGCGGAGAGCGACGCGGAGAGCACCCGGTTTATCTTCACCATGCCGCTGAAAAAATAGGAAGCCGGGTTCCATAAGGCCGGACGCGTGTCTTTTCCCGCGGTTGGTCTATGGAAAAAGACCCCGGAGGACCGGCACACCAGCAAGGCGGGGCTTC
Organism: Oscillospiraceae bacterium; assembly: GCA_910575815.1. GTDB lineage: Bacteria > Bacillota > Clostridia > Oscillospirales > Oscillospiraceae > Oscillibacter. The sequence goes on along the minus strand of CAJTFN010000014.1, from coordinate 24,347 downwards.
CCCGCCTTTTGTTTTTCAATCTTAAGAAAACCTTAAGAATTTTGTCAAGCCGTTCGTAAGAATTCCCTGGTATTCTATACCCAGCTCAAGAGAGGAAGCACGCTATGAACGAATGCATCTTGATTGTGGACGACGATCCCGAGATTGTGGCCGCCATCGCCATCACCCTGGAACGGGAGGGCTATCAGGTCCGCCGGGCCTATGACGGTCTCCAGGCTCTGGACCAGTGCCTGGACCCCGCCGTAAAGCTGATTCTCATCGACGTGATGATGCCCAAGCTGGACGGTCTTTCCGCCCTGCTCCGCATCCGGGAGCGGCGGAATCTGCCGGTGATCGTCCTCTCCGCCAAAAGCGAGGACACGGACAAAATCCTGGGGTTATCCATGGGGGCCGACGACTACGTCACCAAGCCCTACAATCCCCAGGAGCTGGTGGCCCGGGTCCGGAGCCAGCTCCGGCGGTACACCGCCCTGGGAGACGTCCACACCGAGACCCGGCGGGGGCTCATCGTCAACGGCCGCCTCAGCTACGACCCCGCGGGACGGGTCCTTCGGGCCGACGGGGACGAGGTGAAGCTGACCCCCACAGAGACGAAAATCGTGGACCTCCTCATCCGCCACCCCGGGCAGATCTTCCCCGCCGAGGAGATCTACCGCCGGGTGTGGAACGAGGACGCCTTTTCCTGCGAGAACACCGTGATGGTCCACATCCGCCGCATTCGGGAGAAGATCGAGCTGAATCCCAAGGAGCCAGACTATGTAAAGGTGGTGTGGGGCATTGGATACAAAATGGAACAACACGGATAAGGACCCCGGCGAAGCCCTGGAAGCATTTGTGGCGGAGGAGGTCCGGGAGGCCATGGGGACGGGAGGCGCCGCAAAGCTCCTTCGTCCCGGCGGGCGGGTGAAGGCCCTGGCGGGCTTTCTGGCCTTCTTCCTGGGCATGACGCTGGTTCTCTCCAGCCTGTGCGCCGCAGGAGACCGGATCGTCTGGGAGCGGGGCCCCTCTCCCCGGTGGGAGTGGGACTGGCAGGAGACAGATGCCTTCCGGGACGAGGTCTCCCGGTATCTCCGGGAGTTCCTGGCCATCGGCGCCGGCGGGGAAGTGGACTCCTACGGCGGCCTCTGGGCGGGCTATGACAACACCTACTCCATCGTCCAGGAGGAGGCCGTTCGCGGCTGGTTGGGCTTTGGCAGCGCGGCGGAGGCCGCAACGGCAGTGGACATGGGGATGGTGACCCTTTCGGAGCAGGACGTCCCGGCGAAGCCGGAGGAGAAGCAGGAGCCGGACGCGGCCTATCAGGCGGACAAGAACGTCCTCTACTTCATCGAGTCCGCCCCGGAGACCGAGGCGGAACGGAAGATCTATACCAACGTGGAAAACGGCCGGGACTTCTTCCTGGAGGCGGAGCGGCTGCGCTATGAGAACGTAATCGACTGGAGCCAGGTTCCCCAGGTGCAGAAGGAGTACAACTTCTTCCTGACCTTCCGGGACGGCAAGGTCTCCATCGTCCATAACGGCCAGGACGTGGACGTCTACGCCGGGGGGATTTACACGGGGGACTCCCAGTGGTTCGTCCCCGGGTATGATAACTTCCCCATCAGCGAGGAACTGGAGGGCGTCACCGTCTGTATGGCCGTCCGGCAGACGCCCATCCGGTATTTCCGCACCGAACAGAACGGCGGCGTCACCTCCTACAACGGTTTCTATCACATCGCCCAGCAGGTGGATGAGAACTGGCAGTTCTACCGGACCCAGCTCTGGCTGTTTATCAGCGGCCTGCTGTGCCTGGGGCTCTGGGGCCTTCTTTGGAAAGCCACCGGGCCGGCGAACCGGAAGATCGCCTCCTGGACCGCCCACGTTTGGACGGAGGTCCGTTTTCTGCTGGTTCTGGGCTGCGCCGCCTGGACCTTCCTGCCGGGGCTTCTGGGGATGGACATGATCTACGAGATTCTTTACAGCTCCTACGGAAACGGCGGGTACTCCTTCGTGGACTGGGGCATGGCCGTCCTCCGTCTGGCCCTGGTGAACTTCCCCGGCCTCATCGCCCTGTACTGGCTGTGGTGGCTTCTCCGCAATGACCACAAGTACAACCCCAAGGAGGCCCGGAGGTCCCTCCTGCGCCCCTTTCTGGGAAAGCTCCAAGCCCTCTTCCGCTTCCTGCGGGCCCGGGACCTGAAACGGCCCGTGGAAAAGCGCCTGGCCCGGAATCACGCGGCGGGACTGGCGGCCCTGGGCCTCCTGGCCCTGGCGGAGCTGGCAAACCTGTACGCGCTGATCTATCAAATGTTCTTTTCCGGGCTCGGCCTCTATCTGGACGGAGAGATCCTGTTCATCCAAATTCCCCTGGCCCTTCTGGGCATCCCGCTGTTCGCCGCCCTTCTCCGGGCCTGGAAAAGCCGGGGGCTGGCCCGTGATATCGCCGCCCTGGCGGACCAGGTGGAGTCCGTCCGGGCCGGGGACCTGGAGAGGCCCCTGGTCCTCCCGGAGGACGCGGACCTGCGCCGGACGGCGGAGCGCCTCAACGACATCCAAGCCGGGATGCGGGCCGCCGTGGCCGAGCAGACCCGCAGCGAGCGCATGAAGGTGGAGCTGGTGAGCAACGTCTCCCACGATTTGAAAACCCCCCTGACCTCCATTCTCTCCTATGCGGAGCTCCTCCGGCAGGAGGACCTGCCCCCGGCGGCGGCGGACTACGCAAAGATCATCGACCAGAAGGCCCAGCGGCTGAAAACCATGGTGGAGGACGTCTTCGAGGTCAGCAAGGCAGCGGCGGACCAGCTCCCCGTCCACCTGGAGCGCCTGGACCTGAACAAGCTCCTCCGCCAGACCCTGGCGGACATGGACGGCGTCATTCAGGCCAGCGCACTGACCGTCAAGGTGGAGCTGCCGGAGACGCCGGTGATGATTACCGCCGACGGGAAACGGCTCTACCGGGTCTTCCAGAATCTCCTGGACAACGCCCTGCGCTACGCCCTGGAGGGCAGCCGGGTATACCTCCGCCTGAAAACCACAGAGAGCGCGGCGGAGGCCAGTGTCCGAAACACCAGCCGGAGCGAGTTGCCGGAGGGCGTGGACTTCACGGCCCGGTTCGTCCGGGGAGACGCCAGCCGCACCGACGGCGGCAGCGGCCTGGGGCTGAGCATCGCCAAGAGCTTCACGGAAGCCTGCGGCGGGGAATTTCGGGTGGAGACCCTGGCGGATTTGTTTACGGCCATTGTCACATTCCCGGTTGAGGAAACGGGAGAACGGAGGTTGGAGCGATGAACCTGATGCATCCCAAGGGGCTTGCGGCCGCGCTGTGCGGGGCGCTGCTGGCGGGCTGCCTGACCGGGTGCGGCCTCCCGGAGGCGCGGAACCACGCCCCCGTCCCAACGGCGGAGGTCTTTTCGGAGAGCGCGGAGGCGTCTTCCCTGGTCTCTTGCGGGAGCGGGGCGGAACCGGCACCCGACCCCGCGGAACGATTTCAGCCCTACGTGCCCTTCGGACTGACGTACGACGCAGGCCAAAACGAGCTGTGGTTCGGCGGTGAGCGGGTGCGGTGGTTCGAGGACTACTATCCCTTGTCCGAAGACGGCGCACAGGCCGGAAACGACTTCTTCAACGAAGACGGCACCGTGGACGTATACGCCGTCCGGGACCGGAGCGGGATTGTCCGCCGCGCCGACGGCTCCTATGATCCCAGCGGAATTCTGACCGGCGTCGAGGCGTTTTCGGAGGAGGCGTTTGCCGCCCGGGACGTGGAGGCGATTCGAAATCCCGCGCCTGTCACCGCCGTGGCCGGAGACGGGGAAGGGTCCAAAGAGGAGCTAAACGCCATCGCGGCGGGCTACGCGCCCTTCGGCGTCACCTATGACGCCGGGGAGGACCAGTGGTATTTCAATGGGGAGAAGGTCTGCTTCTTCCGGGACGTGCTGACCTCCAACGGGAAGAGCCTGACCGGCGGCGGGTTCCGGGGAGCCATGCGGATCCTGTCCAGCGCGGAAGGCACGGTCCGCATTGAGACCGTCCGGGATTTCACCCGTCCCGATTCCCAGGGGTACGGAACCCTGATGGATATTCAAATCATAGAGGATGCGTGAACGCAAAAGCGGGCCGCCCCCTGGGCGGCCCGTTTTTCGTCACACCTCTCTCGCCTTCGTCTCCGGGCAGTACAGCACCTGCACTCCGCAGTCGTCCCGAAGGCGCTCCCGGCGGACGCTCTCCGACAAAATCAGCCCCGCCAGGTCCTGGGGGTCGTCCCCCGTCCAGCCCGCCAGCAGGTCCAGCAGCCACTCATCCTCCTCCGGATCCGCCACACCGTCGCTGATCATCACGGCAAAGCCCCCGGGGGGCAGGGGCGCCCGGGTCACGTCCGGCGGCGGCCCCTGAAGCCCCACCGGCAGGCTGGCCCCGGTGATCCGCCGGACGACGCCGCCCCGTTTTAAATAGCTGGGAGCCGCGCCGAATTTATAGAAGGCCGCCTCCCCCGCCCCGGGGTCGTAGACACAGAGGTCCACCGTGGTAAAGCTCCCCGCATCCGCCCCGCGGAGGCCCATGGCGGAGTTCAGGGTCTTCAGCGCCGCCTCCGGGGCCACCCCCGCCTCCAGAAACTGCTGGAGCAGACGGCAGATCAGAGCCGACTCCTTCCGGGCGGCCTCGCCGCTGCCCATGCCGTCCGCCAGGAGGAGGCACCAGAGGCCCCGGTCCGTGCGGAAGGAGGCCACGGTGTCCCCGCAGACCGTCTCCCCCTCCTTGGGCCGGAGAGCGGCCCCCACCCGGCAGAGCCTGTCCGTCCCCATGGCAGGGGCGGCGGCCTCCAGCCCGGCGGCGGTGGCCGTCAGAAGCTCGGAGAGCTGGGCGTACTGCCCCCGGGCGCTGCGGCGGGTCTCCTCCAGCTGCCGCCGGTACTGCCGCCGGAGGAGGAAGGCGGACAGCTCCCCATTGATGGCGTTCAGAAGGTCCGGCAGATGGACGCAGCGGCTGGCAAAATACTCCGGGAAGTCCTTGGCCAGCGCCCGGCCCCGCTCCAGGAGGAAGGGCGTGGCGTCGTTCATAGCGTTGAAAGTACCGGTATAGTCCCGCTGCCAGCAAAGCTCACAGAGGGCGCAGCCCCGGCAGACCTTTTCCGCGGAGCGGTCGAAGACGATGGCGGGATTCTCGTCGGTGTTCTGGGGCGCGCCCCGGCCCAGGCTGTCGTAAAGATCCCGAAGAGCCCCGGCGGCCCGGTTCAGCCGTTCCCGCCAAGGGGCGGCGGCCTCCTCCCGGTGGGAGGGCGGCGGGACGACGGGCTTCACCCGCTTTCCGGCCACCAGCCGCCCCGGCAGCGCCAGAAACAGCGCCAGCCCCGCCGACGCCTCCACCAGCAGGGGCAGCGGCCTGCCTTCCGTCAGGGTGGCCGCCCCGGCGGCGGCCAGGAAGCCCAGGGCGGCTCCTCCCCGGCCGTATCCCTGGCGGCTCCCCGCCGCCAGTCCCGCGAGGCCCAGGGCGGCGGTGAGGGAAACCCGGCTCCCGCAGAGCTCCGCCGTCAACCCGATTCCCAAGCCGAAGGCCGCCCCGGCGGCGGGCCCCCGGTCATAGGCCGCCAGAGCCACCAGGAGGCACAGCAGCCCCCGGGCGGGAGAAAAGCCCAGAACCTCCAGGTCCTCCACCGCCGTCAGCAGCGCCGCGGCCAGGAAGACCAGCCCGTCCGCCAGCCTCCGGCCCTCGCCTCCCCGAAGAAGCGGCTGGAACAGACAGGCGGAGACCCCCAGCAGTCCCCCCGCCGTCACCGCCTCTCCCAGACGGGCCAGGGGGGAGAGGGCCTGGAGTATGTAAATGCCCTCCACCGCCGCGAAAAGGCCCACCGCCGTCAGCGCCACTCCCCGGGGCCGGGCCAGCAGCCAGGTGCCCCCCAAGGCGGCGGAGGCAGTGACGATCAAAATCGCCACGGCCAGAAAGGGCAGGGCCTCCCCGAAGGAGAGGAACAGCGCCCCTCCTACCACGGCTCCGGCCAGAGCCGCGGCCCCTTCGGCCCCCGGGCCCGCCGCCGCGATCCAGCCCAGGGCAAAGGGCGCGGAGCCGCCGGGGGTCTGCCCGGCGGTCAGGGCCGCCGCGAGAAAGAAGCGGATTCCCAGGGTCAACAGACGTTCCCGCCGCGCCCCTTCTATCGTCAGTTGACCGTGTGCCACAGCCTGTCCCTCCCCAAAACGAGTTTTTCCCATTGTACCGGCAATCTCTGGAAAAACACGTCGGGAAAAGTGGGGGCGGACCTTTCCCATAGGAAAAGCCCTTGGAAAATTCCAAGGATCTGTGTTAAACTGGGGAAAACACCTTCTCAACCGTTGGTTGAGTCCGCCAAAGTCCACCAACGGTTCGTGGAAAAACCGGAAGAACGGGCGTAGAGTTTCTTTAAAGGCCGGGGCGCTCCTCTCTCAGAAGCGGGAACCGGGGAAACCACGGAGAGCCGAGACGCTTTTCAAGACACTTTTATAGAACAGGAAAGGGGATGTCGGAATGGACCAGAGCCGGATTGGAGGCTTCATCATGGAGCGCCGGAAACGCAGGGGCCTGACCCAGGCCCAGCTGGCCGAACGGCTGAACATCACGGATCGGGCCGTCTCAAAATGGGAGAATGGAAAAAGTATGCCGGACTCATCCATCATGCTGGAGCTTTGCGAGATACTGGAAATTACCGTAAACGAGCTGTTAAACGGGGCGGAAATTGAAACGGAAAATCTTGAGAAGCAGGCGGACGAGACTTTGATTCTCCTGAAAAGGAGAGATGAAAATACCATGGCAAGGAATGTGCTTCTCTCCATTCTCTATTCGGTAACCCTTCTGGTGGGCATGATGGTCTGCCTCATTTGCGACCTTGCGCGGTCGGGCCGCTTCACTTGGTCCCTGATTCCGGTCCTCTCAATTGCCTTTGCGTGGGTGATATCCGTTCCAAGTATCATATTGGGAAAGAAAGGACTTTTCGTAAGCCTGATATCCGTCAGCATTTTTACGATTCCCTACTTATTCCTGTTGAGCCGCATCCTTCATATAAAAGAAGTCTTTTCCATCGGCGGCACTCTGGCGGCGGCTTCCGTCGTCTTCCTGTGGGTCATCGCCGCGGTTTTTAAGTTGATCGGGAAGGCAAGGGCCTGGGCCGCTTTGGGAACGGTCTTTTTGTTGTCCATGGTCTTTCACTTTGTTATCAACGCCTTGCTCTGCAAACTGATTGCGGAGCCGATGTTTGATCTTTGGGATCTGCTGTCCGTCTTTCTCTTGCTCATATTGGCGTTTCTTTCCTTTCTCCGCGATTATGCCAAGAGAACATTTGTCAAGGGGGATGTCACCGAAAAGGGGCAGTGCCTATAAAGCACTGCCCCTGCAAGCACAGATGTTCAGTTGCGCGATTCTATATCCCGGCTGATGATGCCTCCCGTCTCGGCATTGATTTCATACTCGTACTCCATAGAGCCGGCATAAAACTCCACTTCGTATTCCAGCCGACCATCGTCCCGGTCTAATTTGACCTTTTTGAAAACCGCATCATTCGCATTGACTTTGGCATCTGCCAAGGCGATCTCCTTGGCTCGATCCGCAGAAATTATTCCGTTACCAGCAGAACCGCCAGAGGTGTCTGCGGGAACAATAAAATCATCTAATTCCCGACCCGCGCTGAGAATCTTCCCTGTAATGGCATCAATCTCATAGTCATATTCTGTCGTGCCACTATAAAATTCTACATCATATTGATACCGTCCGTCATCCCGCTCCAATTTGACCTTCAGGAACACAGCGTTTCCTTCTTTTAGGCCAGCGTCCGCCAAGGCAATTTCTTTGGCCCGATCCGCGCTTATATAGGAGCCAGAAGCCCCGCTTTGAGCAAGCAAACGATCCTGTGTGGTAAGCTGAACCTTTCGATTCGCCGAGTCAAACTTGACATCCAGCCCCATAGCTTCTCCAATAGCGCGGACAGGAGCATAGGTAGTTCCATTGTAGATAAAGACCGAAACTTGATTCCCGGCGGCATCCCTCGGGATAAAGGTTGCCCCATTGATCGAGATGCCAATACCGTCCTCTACATCAATCGTCCGTTTGGAAGCCGCAAAGGCAGTCATACATAGGCACATGGGTAACAACAATATCGTAAAGCCAACGCCAAATCCTTTCCAAAATTCCGCCTTTTTCATAGCAAATACCCCTTTCTTGTCTTGAGACCTTCCATTGTAAGGCGCAATAATAACAAGGTTATTATATAAACGGTCCGGCAAAAAGTCAAGCGTGTATCCAGCGGACGCAGTCAAAAATGGCAATGGCAAGCAATGCACAGGTATATACCCTGTGCCGCTTGTTGGTGGCTGAAAGTCCCCAAGCCCCCGGTGATCGGCGCGGCTGCGCCCGATGCACAAGCCGCCGTTGGCGTCTGCTGGGTATATACCGGCAGGGGACGCCCCCCGGCAGAGCCGCGGCAGTACCACCGCCGGCCTTGGCCGGCGGCGAGTAAGCGCGTTCTTCGAGAGGGCCGGCAAAGAGAACGGAGCGCCCAGGTCATCCCCAGGCACTCACGCTTCGGTTCCCTTCTGCGGGTCGATCACCGCCCCTCCAGCTTGTGTCATTCTGCCACAAGTGAACCGTCAGCCACTGTGTATTTAGATGGCAACACCACCCTTTACACAATACATCTCAAGAAAAAAAGGTTGCTAAAATAACAGAAGCCTCCTTGCAGAGAAGTCCCCCGTCTGTTGCGCCGCAATAGACGGGGGCTTTTCTCGCACCACATGCACACAATTCCTTCACCACGTCTCCTTTGCGGACGCCCTCGGAGTATCCGCCCGACGCTTACTCGTCCTTGTCCGTTCCCGACGCACTCTGGCTACAGCCCGCGCTGGCCTCTTTTGAATACTCGGACCAATTCTTCTCCCCCGCGGGCCTTTTGACGCTCTCCGCGTCCACCTTACCCTCGGTGACGATGTACGACACCACGGAGGCAACCGACACCACCGCACCCGCTACGGAGCTGATCGTGCTCTCATCCAGCTTGAACACCATGGCCAGGCCTGTGATGACGCCCGCTATCGCCGCCCACAGCTTGCGGGAACTCAGCTTTCGTTTCCAATCGATCGGATTCATAAATCAGGACCCTCCCCTTCCATCCTTCAAGTCTCTTCGTCATGGGCGGCCTGATTGAGGTGCTCCTCCAGCCTGTTCATGGCTTCCGTGACCGGGCCGTTGCAGCCCTGTTCTTTCAGCCCCTTCAAACAGGCCAACAGCCCATAGCAAATCAAAGTCTGCTCCTTGCGGATGGCTTTCAGCTCCTCATTCTGCCTCCTGCTTCGCTGGACAAACTTGACGCACCAGAGAATCACGCCTCCAATGACGCCCAACGCGGTCAAAAGCTCCCCCAGCGAAATCAGAGTGGCCGCGTTAATGATCACTTCTATGCTCAGCCCTCCTCTCCGTCACCCACTCTGGGTATACGATTTGGCGAATCCACGCAAATGGCTGCCAGTCCCGTTCTCTTTTAGAAATACGGATATTTCATATACGGCGGGTCTCAGCCAACCCCGCTCAGAAGCGCGCCCATCCCGGCAAACATCTCTCTCCAAAGGGCTTCCCCGGTCTCGTCTCCCGTCGTTCTTTCATCCGGAGGGGACGCTCTTTTCGCAACGCGGAGCACGCTGCACGAAGCCGGGAGCGGCAAGGGCCATGGGACAGCCGGGCCGGAATTGTGCGGCAGGCCCCCCTGCCGCCGTTCCATCTTATGCGGCTGAAACCGACCTGTGCCGCCGGAACCCGACGCACAGCGGGCGCATAGGATGCTGTGGGCGCTTCGCTGGGGAGAGCCTTCCGCTTCATGCGGCGGTTTGACCCGGCCCGCGCCTGAGGCTTGAAAGGAGACACTGTTTTATGTCCATGCCAAGTTTTCCCAACATTGACCCGCCCATTCAGCGCGAAGACGCGGTCAACCAGATTCTCTCCTCCATCGCTATGGAGGAGCTGGGCCTGAGCCACATTCTCAACGCCGAAGGCGAGAAGCTTCAATATATTCTGGGCACTCTTCCGGGGCTCAGCGGTCCCCCCGCTACGGTCAGCGACGTGCTGGCCGCCAACGAGAGCGTCCGCAGCATGCTGGAGACCGCCGTGCAGAACCAGCTCTTCCTGAAGTCGAAGATGCAGGGCGCTCTGGCAGCCGCTCCCATGCAGGGACCCACTGGGCCCACCGGGGCTACCGGCCCCACCGGCCCTGCCGGCGGTCCGGCCGGGGCTACCGGCGCTGCTGGCGCTACCGGTGCCACGGGTGCTGCCGGAGCCACCGGCGCCACCGGGCCTGCCGGTCCGGAAGGCCCTCAGGGCATTGAAGGCGCGGCCGGCGCGGCCGGAGCCACGGGTCCTGCCGGCCCCACCGGGCCCACTGGCCCCACCGGCGCGGCGGGCGCCACCGGTCCTGCCGGCGCGGCGGGCGCTACCGGCGCAGCGGGCGCCACCGGCGCTACCGGAGCCACCGGCGCTACCGGTGCTACCGGCCCCAGCGTCACCGCCACCTCCGCCTTTGCCGCCAACACCAGCGGTTCCCTTGTGCCCGTCATTGTACTGGGCACCCTGGTTCCCCTGCCGGACAGCCAGGTGCTGCCCGCGGGCATTACGGTAAACGGGGCGAACACCGTGTTTACCGTGAACACCGCCGGTCGCTACCGGCTGGCCTATAATCTCAACACCTCCACGGCCCTGGCCAGCGGCACCCGGCTGCTGATCAACAACGCGCCCAACCTGGCCTCCACCGTGACGCCTCAGCTTTTAAGTCACTTCTCCAACGAGATCATCACGGATTTGAGCGCCGGGACCACCGTTTCTCTGCAAATGTTCGGTATTCTCGGCTCGGCCACGCTGCTGCCTGGCGCCGCCGGGGCGACCCTGTCCATTACCCGCCTGAGCTGAGGAGGGATGTCTCATGTCAATGCCTAAGTTTCCCCAAGTGGATCCCCCGCTGACCCGGGAGGGGAGCCTCAATGAGATCATCTCCTCCATTGCAGCGGAGGAGCTCAGCCTGAGCCATATCCTCAACGCCGAGGGCGAAAAGCTGCAATATGTCCTGGGCACCCTGCCGGGTCTGGAAGAGGCCGCCGCGTTTGACGAGGTCATGAAGGTCAACCAGAGCGTGCAGGATACCCTGTCCGATGTGATGGAGCAGCAGACCCTGCTGACCGCCAAGCTGAGCGCGGCCATGAAGGCTCCCATTCTTCCCGGTCCCGCCGGCCCCGAGGGTCCCGCTGGTCCCGAGGGTCCCGCCGAAGGTCCCACCGGGCCTACGGGACCCACCGGCCCCACCGGAGCGGAGGGTCCCGCCGGTGCCACGGGCCCCACTGGCCCCACCGGGCCGGAGGGGCCGCAAGGTGTGACGGGAGCTCCGGGCAGTCCCGGCGCAACGGGTGAAATGGGTCCCACCGGCCCTGCTGGTCCCACTGGGCCGGACGGCGCGGCTGGTCCCGTTGGTGCGGCCGGACCGGCAGGCCTCCCGGGCGCCACAGGCGCCATCGGGCCCGCCGGACCCACCGGAGCCACCAGCCCCGGCCTTCCCGCCGCCTTTGCCGCCAACACCCAGGGCAGCACCTTCTCGGTGGCGGTGGGCGGCACCCCCATCTCTCTGCCCAACGCTCAGGTTCTGTCCCCCAGCATCACGGTCAATTCCGGGAACACGGTGTTCACCGTGGCCGAGGCGGGCACCTATCAGATCTCCTACCATGTGAATACCACGCTGGCCCTGCTGATGGGAACCCGGCTGGTGATTAACGGCACAAATAACGTCGCGTCCACCATCGCCCCCGTGGTTTCCACCTCCAGCTTCGAGAATCAGATCACGGTTAATCTGACTGCGAACTCCACCATCTCCCTTCAGCTGTACCCCCTCACCCTTGCCGGGGCCGCCGTCCTGGTGGGCAACGGAGCCGGGGCCTCCCTGACCATCATCCAGCTGGACGGGTCGGACTCGACAAACATCCCGGAGCACGAGGTGGAAAAAGAATTGGATTTCGAAGTAGCATAAACACAAACCTGCAAAGTCAAAACCATGTACTCCCGCCGGTGAGAGCCGACGGGAGTATAATCACACTGAATCCAAAGGAGGCTCCCCCTATGGCGAGCGTCAGTCTGTGCATGATTGTGAAAAACGAGGAGGACGTGTTGGGCAGGTGCCTGGGCAGCATATCCCATCTGGTGGATGAAATCGTGATCGTGGATACCGGCTCCACGGACCGCACAAAGGACATTGCCGCCCGGTTTACCGATTTGATTTTTGACTTCCCCTGGCAGGACGACTTCGCCGCCGCCCGAAACGAGTCCTTCTCCCACGCGTCCATGGATTACTGTATGTGGCTGGACGCCGACGACGTGCTTCTGGAAGAGGACCAAGCCGCCTTCCTGGCCTTAAAGGAGTCCTTGGACCCAGCCGTTTCGGTGGTCATGGCCCCCTATCACACCGGCTTTGATGAAGGCGGTCATGTAACCTTCTCTTACTACCGGGAGCGGCTCATCAAAAACCGGGCCGGGATGAGCTGGGCGGGGGCTGTCCACGAAGCGGTCACGCCTCTGGGAAAAACCCTTTACGCGGACTTTGCCGTCACGCACCGCAAAACCCGTCCCTCCGACCCGGACCGGAACCTGAGAATCTACCAGGCGCGGCTGGAGGCCGGAGAGGTCCTGGAGCCCCGCCAGCAATTCTACTACGGCCGGGAGCTCTATTATCACCACGATTGGGAAACGGCCCTGAAGGTCTTTGAGCGGTTTTTGGACGAGGGCCGGGGATGGGTGGAAAACAACATCGACGCCTGCTGCCACTGCGCTTATTGCCACCAGAAGCTGAGCCGTCCGCGGGAGGCCCTGGAGGCGCTGTTCCGAACCTTCGCTTATGACCGGCCCCGGGCCGAGGTCTGCTGCGAAATCGGCCTCTGGTTTTTCCAGAAGGAGCAGTACCGCCAGGCCGCCTACTGGTACGCTCTGGCCCTGACCTGCACCCGGGACGACCGCCGGGGCGGCTTTGTCTCTCCTGACTGCTACGGTTACCTCCCCTGCATCCAATTGTGCGTCTGCTACAGCCGTCTGGGCGATACGGAACGGGCGAAGGCCTTCAATGACCTGGCCGCGTCCTATAAGCCGGATTCCCCGGCGGTTCTCCACAACCGGGCTTTCTTTCAAGCGTTGTCGGAGCAAGCCGTGTGAATGAAAACGCCAGCCACAAGCCGGACTGTCTTTTCTGTCCGGTTTGTGGCTGGCAGGTTCTCTCTTTTCTGCGCAGCGTCCGATGGACTCAGCTCTCCAGGGTCAGGTCCCCGGTCTTTACCCAGCCCGCCCTCCGGCAGAGCTGATGAATCATCGGGCTAATCACCGCGGGAAGCACGAAGGAAATCAGGAGCAGTCCCGCCCAGTCCATGGCCCCGGGGACGATGGCCGCCGCGCCGTTGGCAATCGCCGTCTCGCTGGGAGCCACCCAGCCTGTCCAAACTCCCAGCTGTCCGCAAAGGCCGCAGGTGCCCATGCCGGAGTTGATAGCCGCGCCATTCATCTCCAGACGGAACAGGCAGGTGGCGATGGGCCCCGTGATGGCGGAGGTCACCGTGGGCGCAATCCAAATCCGGGGGTTCTTCACGATATTGGGCATTTGCAGCATGGAGGTTCCCAGGCCCTGGCTCACCAAACCGCCCCAGCCGTTTTCCTGGAAGCTCATCACGGCGAAGCCCACCATCTGGGCGCAGCACCCCGCTACGGCGGCCCCGCCCGCCAGTCCCGTCAACCCCAGGACGGAGCAGATGGCGGCGGAGGAGATGGGCAAGGTCAGCGCCACGCCCACCAAAACGGAGACCAGGATGCCCATCAGGAAGGGCTGGAGCTCCGTGGCCCGCATGATGACCTGTCCAAAGGCGCTGGCCGCGCCGGCAATGGGAGGCGCGATTACCCAGGCCGCCCCTATGCCCACCAGCGTGGTGACAATGGGGGTCACCAGGATATCCACCCGGGTCTCCTTGCTGACGGCCTTGCCCACCTCGGAGGCAATGATGGCCACAAAGAGCACCGCCAGAGGGCCTCCGGCCTTCCCCAGGGCGTTGCAGGCGTATCCCACCGTGGCCAGAGAGAAGAGGACCATGGGCGGCGCCTGGAGGGCATGGCCGATGGCCACGGCCATGGCCGCGCCGCTCATGAAGGAGGCCATACCGCCGATGGTATAGCCCACTTTGTTGATGGTGATAATCTCGGCGGTGAGAAAATCGATGTGGAACTGGGAGCCCACGGTGTTTAAAATGGTGCCGATGAGCAGGGAGCAGAAGAGGCCCTGGGCCATCGCCCCCAGGGCGTCAATGCCATAGCGGCGGGCGGAGAGGACGATGTTTTTCCGTTTTAAAAACGACTTTATGTGTTCCATGGGAGATACCTGTCTCTTTCCTTCGATTTGCGGCAAGGCAAAGCCTTACAGGTGTCAAGACACCTGTAAGGCTTATCATACGCAGATGGAAGCGATTTGTCAATAGGGAGTTTTCCAGGGGCGCGAAAAGAAACCGGGGAATCCGTCCGCGTTTTCCAATTCCGGCTTATCCCTCCGCCCGGCGGATGTGGTTTTCCAGCAGCGCGTCATAGGCTTTGGAAATTTCAGGCCAATTCACCTTCCGCCACCAGCCCTCGAAGTAGTCTCCCCGGCGGTTCTGGTAGTCCAGGTAATAGGCGTGCTCCCACACGTCGCACAGCAGCAGCGGCGTCAAGGGAAGCGGCGTGTCCTGATTGGGGGTCTTCACCACGGACAGGCGGCCCTCCCTGTCGCTGACCAGCCAGGCCCAGCCGGAGCCGAATTGACCTAGAGCCGCGTTTTTCATGACGGTCTTCAAGCTCTCCAAATCGCCAAACTCCCGGGCAATGGCGTCCTCCAGCGGCCCTTCCGGCGAGGTGACCGGGCCCGGGGCCAGGGTTTTGAAGTAGAGGTCATGGTTATAGACGCCGCCGGCGTTGTTCCGCACGCCCTGGCGGATGTCCTCCGGCAGGCGGGAGCACTCCTGAACCAGCTGCTCCAGGGACCAGTCCTGGCAGCTGGGATGCTGCTCCAGGAGCTTGTTCAGGTTATCGATATAGGTGGCGAAGTGCTTGTCGTGGTGGAAATGCAGGGTCCGCTCCTCAATCTCCGGCAGCAGGGCGTCGTAGCCATAGGGCAGGGGCGGGAGCGTGAAGGGGTAATGAGCTTCCATAATGTTCTCCTTTCATGGCATTTGCTTTCTCTAGTATATGTGGGAGGAGGAACGGCCATACAGAGAGAAAATTTTTCAAAAATTTCGGAAAAGTTTGTAACA
The DNA here is from genome assembly GCA_910575815.1 of Oscillospiraceae bacterium. GTDB lineage: Bacteria > Bacillota > Clostridia > Oscillospirales > Oscillospiraceae > Oscillibacter. Next base: position 9,072 of record CAJTFN010000014.1, on the reverse strand, counting down.
AAAGTCTACTTCCATACGTCTATAATAAAAGACAAGTACATAGGAAAGAAGCGATGCCATGAAGCATTTCATTTGGATGCTCTGCGGAATCTTCGTCTCCGGGCTTTTGCTGGGGACCCTGAGCGCCTGCGGAGCGGCTCCCGCGCCGGGGGAGACCGAAGTTCCGGCGGAGGCGTCCGCCAAAGACACGGACCGGCGTCTGGCTTACGGCAAGGCTCTGTGGGACATGTATCTGCGGGGCGTTCTTCCCGACGGCACGGAGCTGGAGCGCGCCACGGACCTGGGTCCCGCCGAGGGGAATCAATTCGCCGTTGAGGACGTGAACGGGGACGGGGATAAGGAGCTGATCGTCTACTGGACCAACGCCTGCACGGCCGGGATGCAGGGACTGGTTTACGGCTTTGACGGGGGAGCGCTGCGGCTGGAGCTCTCCGCGTTTCCGGACCTGACCTTCTACGGCAGCGGGACCGCCCGGGCGGGCTGGTCTCACAACCAGGGCTGGGCGGGGCGCTTCTGGCCTTTTTCCCTTTATCAGTACAGCCCGGAGGGCGGGGTCTATGAGCAGATTTGCGACGTGGATGCCTGGGACCTCTCGGTGACGGCGGAGGACGAGACGCTGGCCGCCGCCTTCCCCCGGGAAGCGGATACCGACGGGGACGGTTTGGTATACTACATTCTCACTGGCGACTGGTACCAGGCGTCCCGGGTTCCCCTGGACGGAAATCTCTCCGGACAGCTCTGGGGAACCGACCCGGTGGACGGCGCGGCGCTGGAGGAATGGCTGAACACCCGCACCGAAGGGGAGGAGCCCTTGGCGCTTTCCGTTCAGGAGCTGAACGAGGAGAACATTGCCGCCCTGGGATATCCCCGGCCGGAGGTATCCTACCCGGAGCCCGCGGGGTGATCCTTTCTTGAAAGAAAGGATCCAAAGAACTTTATCGCGCTCCGGTTGTCCGGAGGGCGTCCAAGTGGAAGCGACGGCGACGAAGCCTTGTTTTTGTCGGAAAACTATGGTAGATTGAAGACATCAAAAATGGAACAACTTGGAGGAGTCATTATGAAAAAGCTACTATCGGTCCTGCTGACCCTGGCGGCCTTGTCCGCCGCCCTGTGCGTCTCCGCCGCCGCCGCGAAGATTGACCAAATTTCCCCTACCCGGGTGTGGGGCAAGGTCTCCCCCTGGGACGGCACGGGCATCTTCCTGAAAAACGGCAACCTGAACGATCACCTGAACGAGGTGGTCATCCACGCGGGCGAGGCTCCGGTGGTGGACGCCGCCACGGGGCTCCCTCTGGACCTGGAATCCGTGAAGGAGGGGGACACCCTCTATGCCTGGATCGGTCCCGCCCTCACCATGAGCCTGCCGCCCCAGGGCTCCGCTAAGGTGATTGTGGGCAACGTCCCGGCGGACGCCAAGGCCCCGGAATACTACGAGCTGGCCGGCGGCGGCTGGAAGAATCCGGCGGGCAGCAGCGAGATTGTTTTCTCCTACTGGGACGAGGAAGGAGAGTCCCAGGATCTTCCTGTCCCCCTGGACGCGGAGGTCACCCCCTGGCTGACCCGGCAGATCATCCGGCTGGACGACATCCGGCCCGGCTCCCAGATTCTGGTCTGGCGGGACGGGAAGGACGTGGTGACCAAGGTCCTGGTCTTCCCCTATGCCTACCAGGGCTACGCCGCTTGGAGCACCACCGCTACCGGCGTGGTGAACGGCGAGGCGATTTCCGTTCCCGGCAAGGTTCTTCCCGGCGAGGATGAATATCAGAAGATCGATCTTCTGCCCATCCGGGCCATGGCGGAGGCCGCCGGGTACGAGGTCCGCTGGGACAAGGACCTGGGCGTCGTGGTGAGCCTGGGCGGCGAGACGGTGTTCTCCGTCAAGCCCGGCGGAGAGGTCCTTCAGACTCCCGACGGCGAAACGGCTCTCGGTTCCCCCTGCCTCAAGGAAAACGGCGTGACCTATCTCCAGGCCGAAGACCTCTGCTGGGCGCTGAAGCTCTATTTCTGATTTATATTCCCCTCTTCGGGACATACTATTGCCGAAACACCGCAAAGGAATTCAGAAGATTCTTTTGGTGTCCGCGGCAATCCCTGCCGCAGGAGGCCGCTTATGCGGCCTCCTTTCGGATTTCCCAGGCGGCCCCGCACCTGGTGGGCCGTGCCCTCCGGATGAAAAGAGGTAGGCTTTGTTTGGGAGGTCCACCGTCAGGCCGTTTTGCGGCCCTTGGGGCGCGGATGCGCCTTAAAAACGAACGGCAATGCTTTTCCCGAGGTGAGAACTATGGACGAACGATTCCCCAATATGGAACTGCCCCTGGGCTTTGGCTTCGCCATGGCCCAGAGGCCCGAGGCCATGGAGCGCTTTGCCGCCCTGCCGGAGACGGAGCGGGAGGCCCTGGTGAACCGGGCCCGCGGCGCTCGCTCCAAGCAGGAGATGCGCGCCTGCGTAGACGCGCTGGTCGAATGAAAAGCCCCGCCGCCGTGTATCGCACACGGCGGCGGGGCTTTTCTGATGGGGGGTCTCTTGGTTTAGGAATTCCTTCGAGGGCGCTTACTGGAAGGTCAGTTCAAACCGCGCGCCGGGGTCTCCGGCGAAGACGATCAATCCGCCCTCGGGCAATTCGGCGGCGGGCGCGTCCCCCAGAACGTTGGAGGCCACGACCTGGCCCTTGCTGTCATACAGCCAGAAGCCCGCGTTCTCCGGAATCTGGATGTTGATGGTCTTTCCGGCGGTGCTGTCCCCGATCTTATACCACCGGGCATAGCCGTTGGGCTGGATGGTGCAGGCCACCGACTGATTCTTCCCGGCGGAGAGCTGGGGCACCGCCTGGATGTCCATCGTCACCGTGCCGTTGGACTGGCTCATCCAGAGCACACCCTTCTCGTCCCGCCAGGCCTTTACGTCGTTACCGTCCCGGCCGGCGCTGCCGGGGATTTGAGGAACGTACTGGGCGTGGGTCTCATCCACGATCTTCATCACCCCCGCATAGCCCGGCGCAAGCTCCACCTCGTCCCCCAGAGCCGCCTCCATGGCAAAGCTCGCTCCCAGAGCGGCGTACACCTGGGAGCTGTAGCGCTCGTTCATGGGCACGACGGTGACCTCGGACATAATCGTGTCCCAGTGCTCCTGGAGCTCCTGAGAGATTTTATTTTCCGGAAGGCGCATGGCGGAATAGTTGGACACGGGCATGCCGCCCAGGCCGGGGTAATCGCTGAAGGCCCACTGATAAAAATAGGTCTGGCCGTTCTCCTCCTCCACCAGACGGAGGGCGGAGACATTTTCCTCATCCCGGAAGCTGCCGTCGCTGTAATAAGTAAAGGTCGTGTCGGGCACGCCGGGCATGTTCAGATAGTGCAGGTTCAGCTTGCCGTCCTCCGTGACGTCAATCTTGTACACATAGAGAGAGCCGTAGTAGCCGGAGAGGGCCGTCAGCTCCTTGGGCATGGAAGCGGGCTCGGCCTGGGGGAGCTTGAGGGGCGTCTCGTCCACGGTGACATTCTTCTTCTCCAGCTCCGCAATGAGCAGCTGGGAGGCCGCCATCTCGTTGTATGTGGACACGCCGCCGGAGCTGATGACGGCAGCCGCCATTTTGTGCTCCGGGAGAACCACCAGTCCGGAGTGGTAATACTGGGTGTCGCCGCCCTTGACCAGAGCGGTGATCTTACTCTGAGAGAAGGGGAACCACTCCACATTATCCCAGCCCAGGCCATAGGCCAGACCGTCGGGGCCCTCCTCGGGCCAGAGGCCCCGGGCGTACTCCGGGGCAGCCATGGCATCCAGGGAGGCGTTTTTCAGCAGCGTCTCATCGGTAAGGGCTCCGCCGAAGGCCGCCAGGTCCTCCGCCGTGGCGTAGATGCCCCCCGCGCCCACGACGCCCAGGCAGTCCATGGGCAAGGGACGGGCGTCCTGTCCCTGGTAGATGGGAACGAGGCGGGTCTTTTCCTTTCCGTCCACCAGCTCGTCCGGGAAATAGGTCTTCTCCAGTCCGGCGGGATCCAGAATGTTGGCGTGTAAGTAGTCCTGGAAAGAGATGTCGCTCACCGCCTCCACCACCAGCTCCGCCAGGGTAAAGCCGTCGTTGCAGTAGACGCTGTAGGCCCCCGGGGCCGCCTTGAGGCGCTGGGTGGCCAGACGGTCCAGCAGCTGGTCCGTGGCGGTGGAGCTGGCGTCGTCAAACAGGAGGCCGCTGCCCATGGAAGACCCCATAAGGCCCGAGGAGTGGTTCAGCAGCATCCGGACGGTGATGTCCTTATACCGGGGGTCCGCCATTTTGAAGTTCGGCAGATACTTCACCACGGGCTGGTCCAGATCCAGCTTTCCGGCCTCCGCCAGCTGCATCACCGCCACGGTGGTGTAAATCTTGCTGACGGAGCCGACACCGAAGAGGTCCTGTTCGCCGCCTGTGGAGCCGCTCTCCACGATCTCTCCCTCCCGCCAAACGGCCCAGGCGGTTACCGTTGCGCCGGTGAGCTCCTGCGCCGCGGCGGGAGCCTTGGCGCGGTCCAGGGTCTCCTCCGCCGCAAAGGCGGGGACAGAGAGACTAAGGCTCAGCACCAAGGCCAGCAGCAGGGCGCTGAGCCGGTTCGCTATTTTGGCTTGTTTCATGTTCGGTTTCCTTTCCCGTCCCGGCCGGTGCGCCGGGGCGCTTTCGAGATTTGCGTTCCCATAATACACCTTCCAGTAGGGGGAATGTCAAGAGTGATCCTGCAAATTATTTGGATTCCGTTTTGGTTGGATGGGACGGTTCCTTTTTCTCAAGGCCTCATCCTCGCCTCAAAATCATTTGACCCCATAGCGCAAAATGGTTTTGAGCTTGCTTCTTTCCACTCGCTTTGCGTTGTTCAGATAAATTTCCCGGTGACCGCTTCCGTTGCGCTCCAGATGGTTTTTCTCCGCGAATTGATCCATTTTCTCGAAAGACGCGGGTTCATCGTCAAACGACCCGATGTGCAGAATCTCGACGCATTTCCCGTCTTGCATGGCGTCGAAGCGGATTTCCTCATACAACGGATTCGGCTTTTTCTTCTTCACGGCTTCCATTGCCCTACATACCATATCTTTGGTAATGAAATCCGGCTGACGTATCATAATGGTGTATTCCAGCTCTTCTTTTACAAGAACGCCGCCCTGCTTTTGCTTCCATACTCCCTCCAGGGGATAAACCACAAAGTCGTGCACTTCTTTTGAAGTGCCGGCGCTGGCCGCTGCCGCCTTGAATCCCATTTTTATGGCATAAGCCAGCGCGTACAGCGACGCGACCCGGTTTGAAAAATCCTCATCGTTCGGGTTTCCTTTGCCGCTTATCATGATGTAGCTCTGGATTGGTATGGTTATCAAGGCCGGGATGGTTTTCGCGCCGTAAAATCTTTTCTCCTGCTTCTTCCATTCATATTTCATAAAAGAACCTCCTTATGATTCCATTTTATTAAAAGTAACCGGACACCCTGTGTCATATTTTATATTTATGGTGTGTTTTCGTGAAATCGCCGGAGTTCGGCCCCGGCAGCAGTTATTTTTAAGGGACCCGGGCCGGCGGCCTTGACGGCGGCGGCAAAACATGCTATACTGCCTTCGAATACAAGGGAAGGGGTGGAAAGGTGAGAATGATTTCCTGCTAAACGCCATGTGATTTGGCTGCCGGCGCTGTCCAGAGACAGTCGCCGGGGCGGTAGCGCGCGCGTTCGCCGTCACGCAGGAAAGAAATCACCTCCCCTGTCCCACCGACGCCGCCCATTTTCGGGGCGGTTTGCGTCGCGCTGTGCCGGCCGCGGGAGTTTTCCTGCGGCCCTTATTTTTAGGCCGTATGGTTGACACCGTCAAAAGGCGTGCCTGCGGAAAAAGCCCCTGGGGTTCTTTCCCGCCGCCGTGGCCATACCGGCCCTGCAGCGAGGAGATGACGCATATGTCTATGATTCAAGCGGAAGGTCTCACCTTTTCCTATCCCGGCAGCCCGGACCTGGTGTTTGACCACGCCGCCTTTCAGATCGACGACCATTGGAAGCTGGGCCTCATTGGCCGGAACGGCCGGGGGAAGACCACCCTTCTGCGGCTGCTGCTGGGGGAGTTTCCCTACGGCGGGAGGCTGGTTTCCTCGGTCCCCTTCGACTATTTTCCACACCCCGTCCCCCACCCGGAGCGCCTGACGACGGAGGTGCTGGAGGACCTCTGCCCCGAGGCGGAGTGCTGGCGCTTTCCCAAGGAGCTGGCCCTGCTGGACGTGGAGGAGGAGGCCCTTTGGCGGCCCTTCGGCACCCTCTCCAACGGGGAGCGGACCAAGGTGCTCCTGGCGGCCCTCTTTCTCCGGGAGGACCGGTTCCCCCTCATTGACGAGCCCACCAATCACTTGGACACCCACGGGCGGGAGCTGGCGGCAAGGTACCTTCGCCGTCAGCGGGGCTTCATCCTGGTCTCCCACGACCGCCGGTTTTTGGACGGCTGCGTGGACCACATCCTGTCTCTGAACCGGGCGGATATCCAAGTCCAGAGCGGAAACTACAGCTCCTGGCAGGAAAACTTCCACCGCCAGCAGCAGTTTGAGGAGGCCAAGAACCAGCGGCTTCAAAAGGAGGTGAAGCGCCTCCGGCAGGCGGCCCGGCGCACCGGCGTCTGGTCCGACCGGGTGGAGTCCTCCAAAACCGGGGCCTATGACAAGGGCTTCGTGGGCCACAAATCCGCCAAGATGATGAAGCGGGCCAAATCCCTGGAGGCCCGGCAGGAGAAGGCCCTGGAGGAGAAAGAGGGCCTTCTGAAAAACCGGGAGACCGTGGAGGCTTTGAAGCTCTCCCCCCTCTCCCACCACGCCAAACGGCTGGTCCTCTGCAAGGACCTGGAGCTCTGGTACGGGGACCGGAAGGTCTGCGGTCCCCTGGACTTCTCCCTGGAGCAGGGGGAGCGGGTGGTTCTGGAGGGCCGGAACGGCAGCGGCAAAAGCAGCGTTCTCAAGCTTCTCCTGGGCCAGGATATCCGCCGCTGCGGAACCTTGGAGCTGGCCTCCGGGCTGACGGTCTCCCACGTGCCCCAGGACACCTCCTTTCTCCGGGGCGGCCTGCGGGAGTTCATCTTGAAGCGGGGCGTCGACGAGAGCCTCTTCAAGGCCATCTTGCGGAAGCTGGGCTTCTCCCGGGAGCAGTTCGACCGGGACCTGGCGGACTACTCCGGCGGGCAGAAGAAAAAGGTATTGATTGCCGCCAGCCTCTGCCAACCGGCCCACCTCTATGTATGGGACGAACCGCTGAACTTCATCGACCTGGACTCCCGTCTTCAAATCGAGGAATTGCTGCTGCGCTTCACCCCCACCATGCTTTTCGTGGAGCACGACCGGGCCTTTCAGGAGGCGGTGGCCACAAAAGTTGTTCCTCTGTAAGAAGAGCCCTCGCGCAAAAAACCCTGGAAGTCCTCCGTCAGAGGACCTCCAGGGTTTTTTTCAAATCAGGGCCACCACCAGCCAGAGCAGACCAATGGCCGCCGCGCCCATGAGCGTATAGAGGGCGGGGCTTAAATCCCGCCAGGCCCGGCTGAACCGGCCATGGTCTCCCACGGCATAATTCCGGGCCACCCGCCGGGCCTCCTCTACCAGCTCCCGGGACGTAACGCCCTCTCCGGCGGCGTCGTTCCGGACAATGAAAATCGCCTGCTCAAAGAACCGCTGGTCCGGGGAATCCACCACCACAACTCTTCTGGAAATACCTTTCACCATCTCGCGCAAATGCCTCCTGAATGTTGATGGTTTCAGTTTTCCAACAGGCGGTACAATTTATACCTAATTTAGGAAAAAGTCCGGGGGCAAGCCAAAATTCGGAACCACGCTTGGCGGCAAGTCCGGAACGTCCGGCTTCCGTTCATTTCATCAGCTCGTACAGAACCGCCTTGATCGTGTGCATCCGGTTTTCCGCCTCGTCGAAGACGATGGACCGGGGAGACTCGAACACCTCGTCCGTCACCTCCATGGCCTCCCGGCCGAAGCGCTGGCCCATCTCCTTGCCCACCTGGGTCCTGTGGTCGTGATAGGCGGGCAGGCAGTGCATGAACCGGCACTGGGGACCGGCGGCGTCCATCAGCGCCTGGGTGACCTGATAGGGCCCCAGGGCTTGGATGCGCTCCTCCCAGACCTCCACCGGCTCGCCCATGGAAACCCAGACGTCCGTGTAGAGCACATGGGCGCCCCGCACCGCCTCCATGGGGTCCTCCAGAAACTCCAAAACCGCGCCGGTCTCCTGGGCGATGCTCCGGCAGGCGTCAACCAGCGTTTGCTCCGGCATATAGGCCTTGGGGGCGCAGGCCACGAAGTGCATGCCCATCTTGGCGCAGCCCACCATCAGAGAGTTGCCCATGTTGAAGCGGGCATCTCCCAGGTACACCAGCTTGACGCCGTCCAGCTTTCCAAAGTGCTCCCGGACCGTCAGGAAGTCCGCCAGAATCTGAGTGGGGTGGAACTCATTGGTCAGGCCGTTGAACACGGGCACCCCGGCGTGAGCCGCCAGCTCCTCCACAATGTCCTGCCCAAAGCCCCGGTACTCAATGCCGTCGTACATGCGCCCCAAGACCCTGGCCGTGTCCGGGATGGACTCCTTCACGCCGATCTGGGAGCCTGTGGGCCCCAGATAGGTGCTCCCCATTCCCAGGTCCTGGGCGGCCACCTCAAAGGCGCAGCGGGTCCGGGTGGAGGTCTTCTCAAAAATGAGGGCCACGTTCTTCCCCTCCAGATACCTGTGGGGAATCCCCGCCTTCTTCTTGGCCTTCAGGTCCGCCGCGGTGTCCAGAAACCGCGTGATCTCCGCCGGAGTGAAATCCAGCAGCTTTAAAAAATGATGATTCATATAACCACCCCTTCTGAAAATTAACTCTCAATTCGCTTCTGTGTTCCTAACGCCTTGACTCCAGACTTTAGTGTATAATAATTCACCCACCCGAATTATACAGATTATGCTTCCACTCTGTGCGCAGTAATTATTGTATAATAGAAGCATAAAGTCCCGTATTTCCAAGGCCTAAACGGTCAAGGTGTAGGAGTAGTCAAGGAATAAACGACACTCCTACACCTTTTTCCGCTTCTAATTACTGTTTGCCGGTCC
>CAJTFN010000013.1 GCA_910575815.1 Oscillospiraceae bacterium | reverse complement strand
TCAGTCCCTGGAGTGATACGTCAGACCAATGCCTTCCCATTCTAACAGCTTTGGCAACAATGAGGAAAAAGACACGGCTGGCTGCCGTGCCTCTTACCGTAAATCTTATTGTAATAGGAGTGAGTTTGAATATGAAGAAGAGTACCGGATTTCTGCTTGGGATCGGCGCGGGCCTGGCGGCTGGTGCTGCGGCGGGAATGATGGCGCCTCACAGCAGCAGGCAGGCCATGAAAACGCAAGTGGGTCAGGGGATCCACAAGCTGGGTGTCGCTGTGGACCAGGCTGTTGACAACATCGCGTCCGAGATGCGCTGAGGCGATGAAACCGCGGGACAGGGAAAGGTTTCCTGTCCCGCGGTTTTGCCCAGGAAAAAATTTTGCGAAATTTCTGAAAAACCCCTTGACATTTTTACCGGCCTTTGCTATTATAATCACTGTTCTGATGCGGAACACCTGACATGGGGGTATAGCTCAGCTGGGAGAGCGCTTGAATGGCATTCAAGAGGTCAGCGGTTCGATCCCGCTTATCTCCACCAGGAAAGGGACCCTGTAAAGCCTTGGAACCGGTTGTTCCAAGGCTTTTCCCTTCCAACTTTCCGCAGAGGGCAGGATGATAGTTGGGCCTGTAGCTCAGTTGGGAGAGCGTTCGGTTCGCATCCATAGCGAGCCACATCCGACCCAGGTTTGTGGCCCCGTTTTCCACTCTGATTTGTTGGACTTTTTTCCAAAAATCGAATATTTTAGAAATCCAAATTTTGCAACTTTTTTCGTATAAAAAGTGTCGATTTGGGCTCGTAGCTCAGCTGGGAGAGCGCTGCGTTCGCATCGCAGAGGTCGAGGGTTCGATCCCCTTCGAGTCCACCAAATAAGAAATCACCTCAGTGAAAACTGGGGTGATTTTTCTTTTGACCACAGAAATACCACAGACGGGTTTCAAAAAATTTTCGGGCGGCAGATTGTTTTCGGCCCGTTGCCCCTTGTTCCGTTGGCTTGTGCGCTACCTGCCTGATGTCAGTCTTCGTCCGAGTAGTTCCAGTTCTGCCGCTCAAGAAAGGCGTTTACAGTTCCCTTCAGTTCATCGCTGAAATCTTCCAGATCCTCTATGCTGATTACGTCATTATTGATAAGCGCAATGATGTTGTAGATAAAGTTTGTTCGGGTCATCTCCAGCTGGACGCCTGGATTTCTTTTGTCACTCCTTATCCGCTTATCAAGCTGCCAGAATTTTTCTGACGGATCACCATCGCCGCTCAGCAGTTCTATGTATTCATCGCATAGCCTGCCTATGTAGGCCTCCTGCCAGCTGCCAATTTTACTGCGGAAAAGGGCCCAATCCCGTTTTGTAAATCGCTGTTCTTGCAAGGTCTCATTCCTCCAGTCAAAAAATGAGATATGCGGTCTGGTAAATTGCTTTCACATCTTACAGCAATTCCTTCAAGATGTTCCTCAGATCTGGAATATCTCCACTGATAATCTCCCATACAAGTCGAAGGTTCACTCCTTCATAATCGTGGACTATGCGATTTCGAAGGCCGTTCATTTCACGCCAGGGTATTTCAGGATGACCCTCTGCAAAAGCAGCATCCACAATTCGGCATAATTCTCCCATCTGACTGAGATTAAAAACACAGGCCTCCACCAGCTTTGTATCCTCAGAAAAGCTCTCATAGGTATAGCCCTGACAATAGTTCATTAGCTTTTCGGAGTAACTATACAGCTTTTGAAGGATGACTTCATTTCTCATAAATTGTTACCCCAGTAGAACAAATTTCACGGTCGATTTTTGAGTCCTTCTCAATATGCCGTACATCAAAAATGTCCACAGGCATTCCCACCGCTTGACGAACGGCCTCCATAAAGCCCACAAACTTCAGCCCCTGTAATTTGCTGTCCACCAATAAGTCCAGGTCGCTCTTCTCTGTAGCAGTTCCTTTGGCTACAGAACCGAACAGGACGGCGCGCGAGATGCCATAAGCGGCGAAAACAGGCGCAAGCACCATCTGTATATCCGTTAAGCTTTGAGGCATACCAGCACCCCCTTCTGCCTCTTAGTATACACCATAATTTCAGAAGAGAAAATAGGAAAATAAAATTATAATGACAGAATCAAAATCTCCCTGTGCTCTGTTAGAATTGTCTGCATAAGCTCCTTTTATAGGAGGACAGCGAATCGTTTTCGGTTCACTGTCCTATCTTTGTATTTGGCGGCTCAATGTCTGAAGGACGCCCCTGCCTCCTGTGCCGCTTTCAACTCCGCCAGTTCCCGCTTCATCTGGACGATCAGCGCCGCCAGCTTCTCCTCGCACTCCTCACGGGTATGGGCGTAGATGTTGCGGGCGTGTTTTTTGCCGTCGATCCACTTGGGCGAGTAGCGGCCCTCCCACAGGTGGTCATTGATTTGGCTGATGCAGCCCGTCCCCGGTCTGCGGTGAGGGGGACGGTACGGCGTAAACTCCACAGGAGGAACGGCTTCCTCCTGTTCAACTTCGCCCTGTTCCTGTACCTCCACCCCGGCGATGCCCTGGTCAATATTTCGAGCCGCGTTCCGCTGCATCTCGCCGGTGACGTGGGTGTAGATGTTCAGCGTGGTGGCGGAGGAGACATGCCCAATGATGGTGGACAGGGTTTTCACATCCATCCCGTTCTCCAGGGACATGGTAGCAAAGGTGTGCCGGAGGTCATGGAACCTCACTCTTTTGCACCCAGCCCGCTCCAGGATGACTTGCAGACGCTTGCGGACATAGCCTGGGTCCACAGGCTGCTCCGGCTTGACGCGGGAGGGGAACATCCACTCTGAGAACACCTGCGCCTTGTACTCCGCCAGCAGTTCCACCATGGCGGGAGGCAGGATGATCGTACGGACAGCGGCCTTTGTCTTGGGCTCATTGACTTCCAGTTTTCCGTTGACCGAATACACCTGTCTGCTGATACGGAGCCGCCCTGTCTTGAAATCCAGGTCAGACCATTGCAGGGCCAGCAGCTCGCCCCGGCGCATCCCCGTGGTCAGCTCCAGGAGGAACAGCTCGTACATCCCCTCCGCCTTGGCCTGAATCAGGAACCGCTGGATTTCCTCCTTGGTCAGAATCCTCATCTCTCGCTCCCGCAGGGGCGGCAGCTTACAGCCGATGGCCGGGTTGGTTCGGATGAGCCCCTCCTTCACCGCCCGGTCCAGCGCCATCTGACACACCGCGTGACAGCTGCGTACCGAGCGATCTGCCATTCCCGCACCGTGACGCTCCACATTGTTGATCCGCCCGCCTTTCTTCAACTCGGTGAAGAACTGCTGGAGGTCGGACTGGGACAGCTTGTTCAGCGGGATGTCCCCCACGCCCGGAATGGCGTGGAGGTAAATCCAGTTCTCGTAGCTCAGTTGGGTGGTGTGCCGCAAGGCCGGCTTGGAGTAACTCTGATACCAGAAGTCCAGCCAGTCCCCGAACCGCATCTCCGACCTGACCTTCAACGGCCCGGAACCGCCCTGGGCCGCTTTCAGCTGTTCCAGCTTCTCTGCGCACTCTTTCTTGGTCTTAGCCAGCACATTCTTTGTCTTGGGATTGCCGCCGTCGTCGTATCCAATAACCACCCGGCCCTCCCACCGTCCGTCCTTTCTCTGACGGAGCGTTCCCTCACCCTTCTTCCGCTTTTTCGCCATACTCTCACCCCCTCACCATAATGTCGTCCAGAAAGCCACCCACGATCTCCGCCGCCCGGCGGTGCATATCTCCAGTGACGTGGGTATAGGTGTCCAGGGTGAATGACGCTTTGGTGTGTCCCAGGATACCAGAGAGGGTCTTGGCGTCCACGCCGCTGGTCAGGGCATGAGTGGCGAAGGTGTGCCCTTATGGCATAATAAGGACAAATCGGAAAACCCTTGTGTTGCAACGGGTTGGCGGTTTGTCCTTATTCTTTTTCCACTAAAAACGGCCCTCAAATGGGGCCTGCGGGAGGGGGTGAAAAACCAAGACTGCACTTAAAGGACAAATTTTTCAGACCACGAAGGAGGTTAAAATGGGAGCCTGGGGCATCACCATAAGGCAAAGTGACGATGGCCTAGACCTGCTGGACACTATTGTGGCAGAACAATTGAGAAACGTAAATTTTACTGTTTTCAATGTGTCGGAGGCCATTACACTTTTGAACCAAACCATTCAAGAGGAAATCGAGCAATACAAGCAGAAGCCGCCGTCGAAGATCACGGATTTCTATATCAGCGAAACGCTTATGCACGACTTTATCAATGCGGCACTTCTGGTTGCAGAGTGTCTCTACGACTATTATCAGACCGGTGAATTGGTCGTCTATGATTATATCGGTGAGAACTACGATCCGGTTGAGTACCATATCAAAAACTTCATTGTCACAGGAAATGATTTGCCGTCCCTTTTGACAGAGCTGGAAAACGTCCAGAACCCGGAGCATTGGAAATATCAGGGATGGGCGAACGAGAAAATCCTTCAGCAGTGGCTGGCGCATATCCAGTCTGTCCAGCAGACCTTAAAAGAACACACATAGGAAGGAGGCCCAGCATGGCAGATTTACAGGCGGCGCTTTCGGAGGCTGTCAAGCTGAACCGGAGCATTTCGCACTTTCTCAAATTCTCTACCTACACGGACTATGACGATCTGAGCGGCCTTGACATTGATTTTACCGATGGCGAGCAGCTTCTTCTTTGGGAGGAACTGCGGTGCATCACGGACAAGCTGGCGGACGTGGAGGAATACATTTCCTACCTTACCCGGCCCATCACGGAGGTCAGCTGTCTGCGGAAAGGGACCGCCGGGAAGTACCGCACGGCGAAGGGCCGCTACTACGATTGTTGCAGCAGCATCGAGGCCCTGGTAACGGACGAATACCACAATGTCCCCTACTGGACCCGGACTACCGTGGAACACAACGGAGAGGACTACTACCTCGTTGGCTACAAGGGCCTCCCCATGGAGGGGCTGCGCGTCCGTGTGAGATCGGCAGCATAATCCATCAGACAAGCCCACCCGCAACTGACTAACAATCAGTTGCGGGTGGGCTTTTTTGCGTTTACGAACAAAACAAGCGGCAGGAGCATGAGCGCCCCGGTGACTATTATGGTCGCCGGGGCGCTTTTTTGTTTTTCCGCACATTTCAAAGGAGGCAATCACCATGCCGTCAAATCTGAATCTGGACTACTACTACGGCAACGAAGCGGAACAGTACAGCTTTTACCGTATCCCCAAGGCCCTGCTGACAGACCCCCGGTATAAGAGCGTTTCCATTGAGGCCAAGGTCCTCTACGGCCTTCTGCTGGACCGGATGGGACTGTCAGTGAAAAACGGCTGGATGGACGGGGATAAGCGCGTCTACATCTACTTCACCCAAGAGGACGCTATGAACCTCATGAGCTGCGGCAAGGACAAGGCCACGAAGCTGTTCCGGGAGCTGGACAAGGACGGCATTGGTCTGATCGAGCGGAAGAAGCAGGGCCAGGGACGGCCCACGCGAATCTACGTCAAGAACTTCATTCTGCCTTCTTCGGAACCCAGCCAGCCCCAGCCGCCGGAGCAGACGCCGCCCCCGACCCCTCAGACTGCGGAAAATCAGCAGTCAAGACCGCTAGATAGTACCGCACTCTTGACTGCGGAAAAACCGCAGTCTGCACCGCTGGAAACGCGTGGTCAAGACGGCGGTTTTTCCGCCCCTAATAAGACTGAGAAAAACAAAACTGAATTGAACGATACTGACCTATCTATCCATCCCCCTACCCCCGCGCCTCTCGCTTCTCCCCCTGCCGGTCAGTCCAAGAGCCGGATGAGGATGGATGAGATGGATAGATACCGAGAGCTGATAAAAGAAAATATCGACTTTGACCTCCTGCTCCAAGAGCATCCCTACGATGAGGAAACTCTGGAGGGCTATGTGGAACTTATGGTGGAGGTCTGCTGCTCTCGACGAGACTTCATCCGTATCGCCGGGGAGGAAATGGCTGCTGGCGTGGTCAAGAGCCGGTTTCTGAAGCTGAACCATGAGCATATCGCCTATGTTCTGGACAGTCTGAGCCAGAACACCACGCTGGTGAAAAACATCAAGGCATACACCCTGGCTGCGCTCTACAACGCGCCCACAACTATCAGCCAGTATTACGCATCCCTGGTCAGTCACGATCTGGCCCAGGACGCCGCTGGAATATAACAACCGGAGAAACGAAGGAGGATTTTCTGTATGGCAAACAAAATCGACATTCTGGTGGTAGAACCCTGCGAGGCTCCTCGCCCCATCCAGGTGGAGGATACGCTGGAAGCCTTTCAGCAGATTGTGGGCGGACCCATCGAGGCCGGGTGCTATCTGCCCCAGCGGGTCATGCTGATCTGCAACGGCGAGGGCAAGAACATGAAACTCATGCCCAACCGGGAGAATCCCACGGACAGCGGGGACTTTATCGCCGGGACGTTCCTGCTGTGCGGCTTCGAGGGGGAACACTTTACCTCCCTGACCCCCGCCCAGCAGCGGGAATTTGAAGCCTACTTCGCCACGTCCGGCCCGGAAGGAGGCGATAAGGATTGACAGCCCGCCATCTGCTCCGCCGCCTGCTGGTCCCGCCTTAGTACATAGCACACCCCGGAAAATCCAAAATCTGAAAGGAGGCAGCATGAGCATCAAATTTCCCAATCTAAAGCGATTCTTTTCTCTGTTCCTGGCGGCGGTCATGATGATTAGCCTTTTAGCGGTCAACGCCCACGCCGCCGATAGGAGAAAAATAACCGACTACGGCGACGCCTACGGCCATTGGGCCTATGAAGCCCTGACGTGGGCGGTGGACAACGGTGTGCTGGTGGGTACGTCCGAGGACAAGCTGAACCCGGACGGCTATCTCACCCGCGCACAGATGGCCGCTATGATAGACCGGCTGTTTGGCACCTACAAGAGCGCCAACATCTCCCGCTATACAGACGTGCCCCGTGGGAGCTGGTATCATGACTACATCGCTCAGGCGGTCCACATGGGGACCTTTGCCGGGTATTCCAGCAGCCGCATGGGGCCGAATGAGAATATCACCCGCGAACAGGCCATGGTGGTGCTGGCCCGGACGGTTTGCCTGTCCTCTGCCGGTAATTCCGTCCTGGCCCGGTTCCCGGACCGGAACCAGGTAGGCGCATGGGCGGCGGACAGCGTTGCCGCCATGGTGGAACGCGGCTATGTCAGCGGCTACCGTGACGGGCGGCTGAACCCCAAGGGCCAGATCACCAGGGCGGAGATGGCGCAGATCATGAGCAATATCTTCCAGAGTGTCCATGATTCCGGTGATCTCACCGGCACCTACCGGGACACGGTCCTGGTGCGGGGCGCGGTAAGCATCAAGGACGCTGTGTTTGAAAGCGACCTGATTCTCGCCAACGGTCTGGGGGAGAACGCCCTGGACCTCAATAACATCACCGTCAAGGGACGGCTGGTGGTATGGGGCGGCTCCGCCGTCAACATCACCGGAAAATCCACCGTTGCGGGCGTAGTCACGCCCCGGAATGACGGCCCGGTGCAGGTGGTCTTTGACGCTGCGGCCACGGAGCTGTCCGAGAAGGACTGCTCCACCGTTTACCCCAGCGGCATGGACAAGGGCAATCAGGTGATCTTCACCGACAAGGCCGACAAGCCCGCCATTACTTTTGACCTCCCGGCGTATCGGTATGTGGGGGATTCCATCTCCGTGAAAACCACGCTCACCGGCGCGGAGGCCGTCACCTGGGAGCTGACCCGTGACGGGAAATCTATCGCCATGCCGGAGGGCTTCACCAAAGACGGCGGCATCTGCTACTTCATGGCGGCTGGGCGGTATGTGCTGCGCGGCACCGTGGAGAACAGCGGCGGCAAAGCCTACTGCGAGAAGGCTGTGGAGGTACTGCCCATCGGGGACATTGCCTTTTCCCTGCCGGAGTATGGCTACACCGACCGGGCGGAGGATGTGAAGCTGCTGACCAAGAATGACCTGACCGGCTCCGTGGTCTGGACGCTGATGAAGGACGGCGCAAACCAGCCCCTCGCCAGCTTCACCAAGGAGGGCGGCACTCTGGCTCTGGCCGAGACGGGCAAGTACACCCTGACGGCCACCCTCACGGACGCCGCCGGGAAGCAGTACACCGCCAGCCAGTCTATCACCATCCTGCCGGTAATCGTCCCTAACCTGACCGCCAGCGCGGACAAGGTGCATGACGGCGAGACGGCGGAGATCGGCCTGACGATGGAGGGCGGCAAGCCCGATTCCGTCCGCTGGACACTGACCAGGGACGGCAAGGAGGTTCCCGTGACCCTCTCCGCCAACGGCGGGACACTCACCTTTGACGGTGCTGGGGACTACATCCTCACCGCTATCGCCAAGGATGCCCAGGGCCGGGAGTTTTCTTCCGAACCCGTGACAATCAAGGTTATCCCGAACCTGTCCCTCTCCTTGACCTCCGACCTGGAAAAACTGCATGAGGACGAAGCGGCGGCGATCAGCTTGACCGTGGAGCATGGAACACCCTCGACTGTTGCATGGGCCTTGACCCATGACGGCGAGGGTGTTCCCGTTTCTCTGGACGATCACGGCGGTAAGCTGGCCTTTGACGGAGCTGGGGCCTATGTCCTGACTGTCACCGTCACGGATGAGCCGGGGAAGGAGTACACCGCCGCCCTGCCGCTGGATGTCTATCCCGTGATCGTCCTGACCCTGGACGCGCCGGAGACGGCCCACGTTGACCAGCCTGCCGCCGTCAGCCTCTCCGGAACTGACCTGGACGTGGCGTGGGAAGTGACCTCCGAGGATGGCGCTGTGGTTGAGAACGCCCTGACCAACAGCGGCGGCGAGATCACCTTCCCCTCTGCCGGTAACTACACCGTAACCGCCAGTGTCACGGACGGCCTGGGCCGGACGTTCAGCACCAGCGAGACGATCAGCGTGTGGGACACCATGAGCCGGTCTTTCCAGCTCCCGGAGTTCGCCCACCCGGACGAGACGGCAAAGGTGAAAATGACCTCCGAAAATGTGGGAGACAGCAGGATTGAGTGGTCCCTGACCGTAGACGGCCAGCCCGTTTCCCTCTCTGCTGGTATTGCCGGAACCCTCGACAACGCCGGGGGGAGCGTGAAATTCCTCCAGACCGGCACCAACGTCCTGACTGCCTCCGCGACGGACAGCCTGGGCCGTGCGTTCACTTACGAGCAGGCGATTGAGGTTTATCCCGTCCTCTCCCTGACCCTGACGGCGGATGCCGCCACTCATACGGATGAGCAGATCAGCGTCACGCTGGAAAAGGACACCGCCCTGCCCGTGGTCTGGAAGATCACGCCGTCCAATGCCCCCTCTGCTGCTATGGAGTACACCGGCAATCTGACGGACAACGGCGGCACCATCCAGATCACCAGCGCCGGGGCCTATGACATTTCCGCCAGCGTGACGGACCCCACCGGGCGGGTATTCGCCGCTCCTGCCGTCACGGTCATGGTCTACCCTGTGGCGGGACTGGACTTTACCCTCCCCGCCGCCGCGTGGACGGACAGCAGCACTCCCGTGGACCTCCTGACCTCCGATTTGCAGGGTCGGAATGTGACGTGGACGCTGACGAAGGACGGCGCGGCGGTTTCCCTGACCGGCTCCATGCTGGGCGACCTGGGGAACCTGGGCGGCAAGGTTCGTTTCCCCGAAGTAGGCACCTACACCCTGACTGCATCCGCTGTGGACGCGCTGAGCCGGGAGTATAGCTGTTCGCAGACCATCCGCATTTACCCCGTTGTGGGCCTATCCCTCTCTGCCGGTGACATGAGCCACACCGATACGTCGGAGGATGTGAAGCTGACCTGCGAGAACCTGGGCAGTAATGAAGTGGTCTGGACGGTCCTGCGGGACGGCAAAGAGATCGTGCCGCCCTTTGCCCTGACCGCCAGGGGCGGGCATGGCTTCTTCCCCGAAGCGGGGCTTTACACCTTCACCGCCAGTGTGACGGATGAGCTGGGCCGTGTCACCACCGCCACGGCTTCCATCCAGATTTACCCCGTGGGCGTGTCCGGCTTCTATCTGCCCAAAATGTTCCACACCGATTCTGTTGTCACGCTGGTGACAGGCTTTGAGGAATTGGGCGAGAACCCCCTGCGCTGGTCCCTGACCCGGAACGGCGAGAATGTCCCTGTCTCCGACTATGTGACCGGGGAACTGACCGCTGACGGCGGGAAAGTCCAATTCAAGCAGGCGGGCGAGTATAAGCTGACCGCCAGTTTCAAGGATGCGGGAGGCCGCAGCTATTCCTATGAGCAGGCGTTCACCGTCTATCCCATTCCCACCGTGGCCTGGACGATGCCCAACTACGCCCACACGGACAGCACCTTTACCGTGGCCGTTGAATCCAAGAACGTGGTGGAGGATGCCGCCGTCAAGTGGCACATTGATGACACCTACGGCCTCCGTCAGAATTGGGGGACCTACGTTGCCGGAAACCTGACCACCAATCCCGGCGACATCCGTATCAAACACGCGGGCGTGTTCACCCTCGGCTGTGAGATCACCGACCCCACCGGGCGGGTGTTCTCCTTTGACGGTCCCAGCATTGAGGTTCTGGCCGATCAGGAATTGCAGGTGGATATGGTGGAGCGGCAGGTCTACACCGGCGAGACGGTACAGGTGCGGACCCTGGGCAATAACATTGAGCTGCCTGTGGAGTGGTCCTTGGAGAAGGACGGCAAGCCCGCAGACCTCTCCACCTATGTCACCGGGGACCTCAACAACCTGGGCGGTGCGATTCAGTTCACCCAGGGCGGAGAGTTCCGGCTGATTGGTACACTCCGGGACGGCCTGGGCCGGACCTTCACCGCCAGCGACACCATCACCGTCCTGCCGGTAGGCTCCCTGCAATTCTCCATGGCGAATATGGAGTATGTGGGCAACCGCGTTCCCGTGGTCATGGATAAGCTGTTCAATCCTGACGGTGCGAAGATCACATGGTCCGCGCAGAAGGACGGCGCGGCCTGCATCATTGATCTGTCCGCCCTGGACAATGACGGCGGCACTCTGGCAATGTTCAGCGAGGGAACCTACACCATCACTGCCACTGTGCGGGATGATGCGGGCAACCTGACCAGCGGCTTTGCCAATATTACCGTTACCAATACCGCCCCAATCATTGAGAGCTTTACCGCCAACGCCACCCGGAACATGAAGGATGGCCGCTTCTACGCCGATCTCAACGCTGTGGCCTCCGACTCGGACGGGGACGCTGTACATCTGGAATGGAGCAGCGAGTACCAGCAGGACGGCTATTACGAAGTCGGTACGCACACCATCCGCGTCCGTGCTGTGGATGAGTGGGGCGCGGCCTCCGCCTGGGAGAGCCGGACGATTGAGTTCATCAACAACGCTCCTGTTATCACCAGCTTCACCGCCAGCGTAACCCGGCAGACCAGCGGCAATAACTTCTTTGCCAATGTCTCCGCCACCGCCAGTGACCCGGACGGCGATACGGTCCGGCTGGAATGGGGCGGGGACTACATTTCCTCCGGCTGGTATTCCCGAAATGGCTCCCATACCATTCGGGTGCGGGCGGTGGATTCCTACGGTGCGGCCTCTCCCTGGCAGGAGAAAACCATTGAATTTGTCAATCAGGCTCCCAGCAAGCCCGTGATCTCCCGGAACCCCGCCAACGGCGTGGTGCGGCCCAGCCAAGCGGTGACGATCACCGCCAGCTCCACCGACCCGGAAGGGGACGCTATTACTTATGAATGGGACGGCAGGGACAAGGAAACCACCACCTATGGCTACGGAAAGCATCTGGTGAAGTGCAGAGCTGTTGACGCTTACGGGGCCGCTTCTCCCTGGTCCGCTATCGTGTTCTTTGTGGCGGATGATGTGGGCGGCGGCATGACCCTGACCTCCGCCAACTCCTTCATTGAGGAAACCGGCATCAATTTCCAGGACAATGGGGAGACGATCTACGGTTACATCACCGAGTACACCTTTGATGTTCCCGCCGTCAGCGGCCACAATGGCAGCGACTACGGCAAAGTAGAAGCCTATAACATTCGCACCGGCCAATGGGACCAGATCGCCTACAAGGAAACCAACAACGGCGTGACCCTCTCCGGCAAGCTGCCCACCGGCACCTATACGCAGATGCGGTTCTATTACTATACGAACCACGACTGTATGTATAACAAGAGCAACATCACCTATTCCATCGTATTTGATTTTTAAGATAAGGAGATTTGCCTATGCGAAAAACGAAAAACCTTTCCCGTGTAATGAGCATGATCCTGGCGTTCTGCCTGAGCGTGGCCCTGCTGCCCGCCCAGGCGTTTGCCGCCACCACAAATGATGACCCCACCACATGGCCTGCGCCGGATTCCCACTACACGGCCCCAGACAAGAACCCCGTCTATCTCATGGTGGATTTCACCGATGAGGACAACGGCGGTGTTGCGGCTGCTCACCGCTGTCTCTCCGGCGCGGAGCTGAACCCGGATATTGTCAAGGCCACCGCCTCCGCTGGCGGGCGGGTCAAGTACACCTGCGACACCTGCGGAAGCTGGGCGCAGATCAACGTCCCCGCCCTGACCCGGAGCGCGTTTACCCTGGACCCGGCCTATCTCTCCGCCACTACCACGGGCGTGGAGTACAGCGGGAACGCCTACACGGTAGTCTACAACGTGGCCCCGGCTTTCCACCGCTATGTGGGCACTACGCTGGACAACCATGTGTCCGTCACCGCTCCCGGCTCCTATGGCATTATCATCACCGTGGACAGCGCCATCTATGACAATGTGGAGCTGCGGACGGCGGAGCGGCTGCTGGTCTACCCCAAGGCCGTCCCCTGGACGGCTGAATTTGACAGCAAAATCTATGACGGGAACAGTCTGCTGGATGGCAAAACCGTCACCTATCTGGACGTGAACGGCGTTTCCGTTCCCGCCGTCCTCTCCGCCTGTCAGGTGAAGGTTGAGGACGGGGAGCTGACGGTGGACACCGCCGCCCCCGTCACCCGGCCCGTGGCTGCTGGTCCCTATGCCATCGGCGCGACCATCACGGATGATAACTACGTCTGGCGGACCGAGGACGGCAAATATAACACTGTCTACTCTCTGGCCTGGATTTTCCCCGCCACCAATCGGATTTATGTGGGCGATACAGTCCAGGCGGTGAGGCTGACCACCGGCAACAGCGTGTATGCTTCTCCCTACACCTGGACCATTGACCCCAGCTATGCCGGTTTCAATTCCAGCAAGCCCGGAACCACCGAGGTCCAGGCGGTTATCACCAAGGGCGGCGCATCTTTCGGGCGTGCTACCATCCCCGTGACCGTGATTCCCCGGCCCATTCTCAGCATTGAGGAAGTGGTGCGGACCGCTCCCATGGGGACGGCGTTCAATAAGCTGGGCCTGCCCTCCACCGTCTCTGTTGTGGCCGAGGGCGGCACCGGCAACGCCCAGACCGTCACCGGCGTTCCCGTCACATGGAGCAGTACCGGCTATGACCCCTATGCCCTGACGCAGACGGTTCGGGGGACGCTGAACCTCTCCCGGTTCCCCCAGCTCTCCGGCGACAATATCCCCGCTGTCACCGCCACGGTCAACCTGACCTATGGCACGGTGGAGGCCCCCACCGTCAGCGACTACGTCAAGACCTATGATGGGCAGTCCACCGCCCTGCCCCTGCCCGGACTGCCGGACGGCATCCGGTCCGTTGCCGTGGCCTATAAAGGAACGGCCAACAATGGACGGCCTTACAGCAGTTCCGCCGCCCCGGTGAACGCGGGCAGCTACAGCGCCACTGTCTCCTTTGTCATGGAGCCGGGTTATCCCCAGCTCTCCAGCGTAACCGCGCAGTATGTGATTGAAAAGGCGGCGCAGACCTGTCCCGCGCCCACGCTGGCGGCATCCGACACCAACTCCCTGACGCTGAATACGGTGGAGAACGCCGAGTACAGTATGGACGGGAAGGTGTGGCAGGACAGCCCTGTGTTCAAAAATCTGGACGCTGGCACCGGCTACACCCTCTATCAGCGGCTGAAAGCCACCGAGGACGGCAACTATAACGCTTCTCCCGCCGTCTCCGCGCAGTTCTCCACCGAGTACACCACCGTGGACCCCGAAGATTTGAACGCGGTCCTTCAGCCGCAGACCCACCCCTACACCGGCAGTCCCATCGCCTATCAGGTCCCGGCCATCTCCCACGTTACCAAGTCCACCGTGACCTATACCGTGGACGGCCAGACCACCACCGCCGCCCCCACCAACGCGGGGACCTATCCTGTGACCGTCAGCTTCACCATGCAGGCAGGGACCGCTCCCCTGGACCCGGTCACTTCCACGCTGACCATCACGAAGGTGGAGCAGAACGCCCCCAACCCGCCCCGTGCCAGCAATACCGCCACCAACTCCATCACCGTCACCGCCATTCCTGGGGCGGTGTTTTCCATTGATGGGGGCAAGACGTGGCAGGCCAGTACCATTTTTGAGGGCCTGACCCCGGACACGGCCTATACCATCCTGGCTAAGTATCCCGGAGATCGCAACCATGAGGAAAGCCCCACTTCCTCCGCCATTATCCGCACCACCCGGCAGAACGCCTCCGCTGGGACAGTCCAGTCCGCCGTCTATACCTATGACGGGACGCCGAAATCGCTGGTTGCGGATGTTCCCGCCGAATGCACTCAGGTGGTGCAGACCTTCACCGGGACCAATGGCACCGCCTACGGTCCCACCACCGAGCCGCCCACCAATCCCGGCGTTTACAATGTGAAGGTCAGCTACACCATGCAGAGCGGATATGAGGAATTGCAGCCGCAGTACGCCACCCTGACCATCAACAAGGCTACTCCCGCCAAGCCCCTGGCCCCCGTAGTCACTGGCGTGACGGATTCCTCCATCACCATTGATGTGGTGGACGGCATGGCCTATTCCATTGACGGCGGTGTGACGTGGCAGACTACCGACACCTTCACCGGCCTGAACCGGGACACCACCTATGAGATCAAGGTCAAGGCGGTGGAGACGGCCTGTTATAAAGAGCTGGAAGGTCCCTCCACCATGCGGGCCACGGAGAAAACCACCGTCACCTTTGAGCGGTTCGCGGATCAGACGGTGGAGTACACCGGCCACGCGCAGACCTATACGCTGCCGAAGTCCAACCCCGGCATCGCCTCCATGACCATCACCGGCTATGACGGCATTGCTACCCCGCCTGTCACCGTGGGCGATTATGTGGTCAACATTGACTTTGTGGCGGCAGAGGGGTATAAGCTGCCCGAAACCCTGCCCGCCCCGGTGCTGCATATCACCCGCGCCTCCGGCGAGGCCGGGACGGTCCGGCCCGTGCTGAAGGATGAGACTGTCACCTACACCGGCGCCCCCCAGCGTTACCACGGGGCGGACGGCATTGAGGGCATTTCCTCCGTTGCCCTGACCTACACTGGCGCGGACGGCGTGGAGAGTACCTCCGCTCCCACCAACGCCGGAGTTTACCATGTGACCGCCATTTTCTCCCCGGACGCCAATCACACCCTGGCGGCTGGTAACTACTCCGCCACCCTGACCATCCGCAAGGCTGGGCAGGATACGCCCATGGCTTCTCTGGAAAGCAGTTCTTCCCATTCGCTGACCGTCTCCGCTATTCCCGGCGCAGAGTACAGTATTGACGGCGGCACCACATGGCAGACCGGCAATACCTTCAGCGGGCTGGACGCTGACAAGAGCTATACAATCCTGGTCCGCATGGCCGAGGACGAAAATCACACCGCCTCTGGCACCCGGCCTGTTTCCGGTAGGACCACCGATACGCCGGTGAACATTCTGGACACGGATGGGTGGTCCTGTTCTTTCCAGCACTCCAGCGCCACGGTCAGCGGGTCAGCAAATTGCAGCAGGGCTGTTACCTCATCGGCCAGAAAGTTATGATCCTCCTTCAAATAGTAGTGAATTTTAGACAAGTTTTGCAGCCGGTACACATCTTCAATGTCCGGCCCGCCCTCTTTTGTGCCGACAGCGGCAGCGTGGTCCAGCAGGCATTTGTCGATCACTTTCATCAGCGGACGCTTTATTTCATAGTTCATAAGGGCCTGCCTCCTTTTCGTAATTTTGTGTTATATGAGCGGGAAAAATCAAGGTGGGACTACCCGATGGCGGAGAAGGTGATGTGTCACTTGCGCCCTGCCTTTTCCTCACGGGCAAAGCGTTCCTCCAGCCGTTCCACGCTCCAATCCTTCTTGAACTGCCCTAGAGGGCCAGGGCCGAACATGGCCAGCGCCCGATTGTCCATATCCCGCAGCCGCGCCCACAGCTCCGGGTGATGAATTCGCAGTTTCCGCAGTTCGTCAATCCGTTGCAGAGGGCAGCACCAGCAGGAGGCGCGGCGGTAAATATCGTACAGCCCGCCAAACTCAAAGCCCCGGCTATAACAAATCTGCAACGCCTGGGCTTCGGTGATTTTCCACTCTACCAGGGGATAGCGGTTCTGCGGATCGTCTTTACAGCGGTGGGCTTCATCGGCGGCGATGCCAATATAGTGCAGGGCATTCTGCTCCTTCTTCAGCCGGTTGACCTCTTTGGAAATCAGGTGCGTCTTGAGCTGGCCAGTACACCAGCGCACGGTCATTCCCGGCCAACCGTAGCCCGTCAGCGGTTGGCCGTTGGCAATTCGGCGCTCTATGGCCCGTTTCTGCTGCTGGGGAACATCAAACATCATCCATTCAAAGCCATGGGGGTGTCGCAGGGTGATGATATGGATGCCGCGTTCCCGATAGAGAAGATC
The DNA here is from genome assembly GCA_910575815.1 of Oscillospiraceae bacterium. Lineage (GTDB taxonomy): Bacteria > Bacillota > Clostridia > Oscillospirales > Oscillospiraceae > Oscillibacter. The sequence continues at coordinate 112,109 of CAJTFN010000013.1, read as the reverse complement.
GTCCAATTTGGCGATATGGGCCTCCATCTCAGGAAATTCCATGCCCGTATCCGCATAGAGAACGCAGTCAATGGGCATTTCCTTTTCCATCATCAGCAAAAGGAGCGCGGAACTGTCTTTCCCTCCGCTCAGGCTGACAGCGTGATAAAAGTCCGCATTTTCATTTGTTTTCGTTAATCATTCCTCCTTAAACGCAAAAAAGAAGCCCCGGAAGGAAAAAGTCCTTCCGGGGCAAATATGTGTTATGAATCAGCCGAGGGCGGTCCACTTCTCCGTGGAGCCGTCCATGCTGAAGCTGTGACCATTGGACGCTTCCACAATGTCCCAATAGTACCACGCGCCGGTGGGCACATCGGAGAAGGTCTTGTAGCCCTTGACCACCGTGTCGGCGTTGACGCTGCGGCCCAGGATGCGGTTGACCATCACAATGGTTTCCGCGCGGGTGATGTTCTGGTCAGGCCGGAATGTGCCGTCCGTGTAGCCGTAGACCAGACCGGCCTCCGCCGCCAGATTGATGTACTTCCGCGCCCAGCTATGGGAAATGTCGGTGAAGCGGTCCAGAACGGTGTTATTGCCGCTGCTGTCACAGAACCGGGCAAGGATCGTTGCCAGCTCCGCACGGGTGATATTCCGCTGGGGACCGAATGTGCCGTCCTGGTAGCCGGTAATCACGCCCATGTTGCAGAGGGTGGAGACGGCGGTGCCGTACCACGCCCCGGCGGGAACGTCCTTGAAACGGTTGATGTTGGTGCCATAGGCGGCTTTTGCCTCCGGGGTCAGCAGCCGGTAGAGGATGGCGGCAACCTCGGCGCGGGTAATATCGGCATTGGGCGCGGCCTGGGTGGTGGTGCGTCCGGCGATATAGGCGATGTGGTCCTTCCGGTTCAGCAGGGAGAGCTTGGAGCCGGGAGTGGTCAGATCACCAATGCCGCCCGTGCTGCCGCCCTTGGCAATCGTGACCTTCTGGATCTGGGAGGCCATTTCAGAGGCGGTGGCCGCATAGCGCACCTCGTATGTGCCGGGAGCCAGTCCCCTCACGGTGTTCCCTGTGATAGCGGTCCACTTGCCGTCAGGCAGGAGCCGGTATTCCATGGTCTTATCCGTCTTGGTGAGAGTTCCGTCATTCCTGCCCTGCCGGGTTTCATCGGTATGGCCCACGCTGGGAGCCTTGCGGCGGTCGGGAATCTTCACCGTAACCGTCTCACCGGGCAGGCCGTCGCCCTTGCCGGGGTAACGGATGAGAACATCCTTCCCGGCCAGATCGGACACGTCCAGAGGGTTCGGGCAGGGCTTCCAGGTCTTGCCGCCGTCCGTGCTGTACTCCATATCCGGCGTGGTGTTCAGCGTCTCATTGTCAGGGTCAAAGACCAGCACAGGAGCGCCGGGGTGCTTGGAGATCACCACAGTGACGGTCCGGCTGGCAAAGTCCTCCCTGGTGGCAGGATAGCGGAAAAGGACCGTTTTGCCCAGGTAGTCGGCGGTGTTCAGCGGCTTGGCGAGGGCGGTCCAAGTCTTGCCGCCGTCCATGGAGAACTCCGTACCCTTGTCGGAGCTGACGGTCTGCGCCCTGCTGTCCACCTCCACCTTGGGGGCTTCCCGGCGAACGGGAATGGTCACGGTCACACCGCTGCTGGGGAAGGAATCGCTGTTCCCATGATTGCGGATGATAATTGTCTGCCTGGTCAGATTGGACACGTCCATGGGCTTGTTGCAGGGGTTCCAGGTCAAGCCGCTGTCAATGGAGTAGTCCATATTCCCGGATTTATGACCGACTGCTTGAAATGTGCTGCCCGGTATTCTTTACCGGGGAGAATATCAGGAAAGCCACGGCACAGGGGAAAATGGAACGGTTAAAAGGACTGATGAACGGAAAGGAGAGCCTATGAACAATGACACCAGCAAGACCAACCACGCCGCCCCCGCCCCTCTGGACGTGAAGCCCGACCTTGTTATCATGTATGAGTTTTACGCTCGTGATACCAGCAGGAAGATAAAATCCGTATTCAAGGCTAAAGGCATGAGCGGCAAGCACATGACCGGAACCGTCATTTACGGCTACCTGTGGGACGAGAAACGGGAAAACTGGATTGTGGACGAGGAAGCTGCCGCCATTGTCCGGCGCATCTTCGCTATGACCCTGGAAGGCTATGGCCCCTATCAGATAGCCACCCGGCTGGCCGCTGACAAAATCGAAATCCCTTCCGTCCACCTTGCCCGGTATGGCGAGGGCGTGAACCAGAATCGCGCTATCAAGGACATTTACGGCTGGGGATCGTCAACCATTGTCAACATTCTGAAAAAGCGAGAATACTTAGGCCATACGGTCAATTTCAAGACGCAAAAGCACTTCAAGGACAAGAAAAGTCACTATGTCGATGAAAGCGAGTGGACGATTTTCGAGAATACCCATGAGCCAATCATTACGCAGGAAATGTATGATAACGTCCAGCGCATCCGCGCCAATGTCCGCCGCTACCCTGACGGCTGGGGCGAGGCCGCACCGCTGACCGGGCTTCTCTATTGCGCCGACTGTGGCGGCAAGATGTATGTCCACCGGGTCAACAACGGCAAACGGGTTTCGCAGTACACTTGCTCCCAGTATAGCAAAGTCCCCGTGGGAACCCTCTGCCCCACCCAACACCGCATAGCGGAAAAGGTAGTCCTGTCCCTTGTCTCCGATACGCTCCACGCCATAGCCGACTACGCCAAGACTGACCGGGCTGCGTTCATCCGCACCGTCCAGGAGGCCCAAGTCAACCAGCAGGACAGCGACATCAAGAAGAAGCGGCGCAGGCTGGCGGCGGCACAGAAAGGAGATTTGACGCAATGGAATTGACTTATATTCGTGTGGGAGATTATTATATCCCTAATCTGGTGGCGGACGAGCCAGAGCCGGTCAGGACAGTGGGCAAGTACGGCAGTCTGCGGTGCACCTACTTGAAGCAGCACAAGCATGACTTGTGGCGGGAGCTGGCAGGCAGTGGAAAACTCACCGCCCACCTGCTGGACATTGACGATACCGCCCAGGAGTGGATGGACAGGATGCTCCCGCAGATGATGGAGGCCGCTGGTGTGACCGAGGAATTGAAAGCCTCTGACCAGATGGCGTGGGTAGGGCTGATGAATAATTGCCGGGCCAGAGTGGAAGAAATCATTATGGCAGATTTGATTTATGTTTAGGGGGCGATTTGATGCTGACATTTGAGAAAGTGCTTGCAATTTTCGATGATTACCTTCAGCAAGACCCGCTCTATGAAGTTGTGTTCACTAAACACGGTTATGCGTTAATGGCTTGGGAACCTGCGCGGAGTACTTGGTATAGTGCGGAGCATATGGCCACGCCGGAGGTTTTGCTGGACAGCCTGCTGGACGCTTACGCAAGTTTTATGGAAGATCAGATAACCGACAATGAGCGGGATTTGACCGAACAGGAAACTGCGGAGATAAAACGTCAGTGTGATTTGCTCCGGGCAAAGTGCATGGGCCAATAGCGGCAGAGCGGGACAGGAGGGCGCGGTCAAGCGTCCTCCTGTCCGTTTGGTTGGGCCTGTTCAATCTGCACGATTTCTTTTGCTGTTGCGGTCACGATCCGCAGCCCGTTATCGTTTATACCATCCAGCAGAGCATCAAGCTGACGGCGCTGGGTATTCTTTCCTGTGGGCCGCTCTAAAAGGAATTGGTCAACCGATATGTTGTAGCGCAGCATTAACTCGAAAAAGATTTGCAGACTTGGGTGCTGGCCCTTGTTCTCAATGTTGGCAAGATAGCGCGGGGATAAGTACATCTCGTCACATACCTTTTTCCGGCTCTCTTTACGTTCCAGCCGCGCCGCTTTGATTGCCGCCCCAAAAGCCTTAAAGTCATATCGTGGTACTGGCCTTTTTGCCATATTCATATCACCCTGTTACATTCTACCGTTCCTCTTTTGCTTTGAATATGTCTATATAGTTCTATTGAGTAGCTAAAATAATTCATATTATTTGTGGACGTAAAAAAGGACTTGACAAAATCTACACTCCCGATTATAATTGAACATAAATTCAATATTGGAGGGCGCTATGGCACAGGTATTGAAAGACGAGATACGGGAGAAAATTCTTGCTGCGGCTTTAGATGAATTTTTTGATAGAGGGTACAAACTGGCTGCTATGCGTGATATTGCGGCCAAGGCGCAAATCCCTACCGGCCTTATCTATTCTTACTACAAGAACAAGGCTGATTTGTTTGATGCCATCCTCCGTCCTGTGCTGTATGATTGGGAGCGGGTATTGACCGCTGGCGAAGCAGACGAAAGCAAACACAGCAACACAGAAATCTATGGGTTAAGCAAGGCGGAAACAGAATGCTTGCTAAACCTCTTTGCCCATCGGAAAGAATTTATCATCCTGATCGACAAGAGCGGCGGCACAAAGTATGAATGCGAAAAGGAACGTTTTGTTCAAGATATAGAAGCGCATTTGTTGGAGCATCGGGACGACAACTCCGCCGACACAGTTTTCATCCACATTATTGCAAACAATTTTGTGGATGGCCTCATGCAGATCATGTATCACTACAAGGGAAAGGAATGGGCGATTATGATTTTACACAAATTATCCAAAATGTATTTGTCGGGAATCGGTCTTTAGACCGGTTCCTTTTTTATTGAACAATAATGAACTATCGTTCAAAATTAAAGGAGGAACAGCCTATGATGGCTCAACTAATCAAGCTGTATTTCAAAGGAAAGCCAAACACATCAAACACCGCAGTAAAAAAAGCGTATGCCTCACTGTCCAGCATCGCAGGCATTATCCTGAATCTGCTCTTGTGTACGGCAAAAATCATGACCGGGTTTTTCAGTCGGTCGGTTGCCATATCTGCGGACGGATTTAACAACCTGTCAGACGCAGGAATTTCACTTATGACACTTTTAGGGTTTCAGATCGCGAGGTATGGCAGGGGAAGTACCCACCCGTTCGGTCATGGACGCTTTGAGTGGATCATGGGGATTTTTGCATCCCTTGCCGTGGTGCTGATGGGCGAAAAACTTGTACAAACCTCTTTTCAGTCCATTGTCAGCCCTCAAAAGCCGCTGTTCAGCGTGGCAACGATCATTGTTCTGGTGCTGTCCATTCTGGTAAAAGGCTATATGTATTTTTACAACCGGCAATTTGCAATAATAATAAACTCTGAAACGCTGAAAGCAACTGCCACGGACTGTATCAGCGACGCCGCTGCTACGGGAGCGGTTTTGCTCTCAACGGTAATTAGCCGTATGACAGGCTGGCAGATTGACGGCTACTGTGGCGTATTGGTATCTGCCTTTATTGTGATTGCGGGGACAAAAAGCCTTTGGGAAGTGCTGGGGCGGGTCATGGGCCAAGCCACCGACCAGAGTATCATTGACGATGTTCTGCGGGCTGTTGAAACATACCCGGAAATTGCGGCAGTACGGAATCTGATGGTGCATGATTATGGGTTCGGCTATTTTGTGATCTCCCTGCGAATTGAGGGGTACAGAAAAGACAGCGAACAGCTTTACAACGCAATTCACGAAATATCCTGCGCCTTATACCAGCAGTTTCATTGTGACTGTTTCATCCAAGTGGACTATCTCATAGATGACGATGGGTTGACGGCATATTTGCGGGATAAAGTCAAATTTGTTCTACAAAAGTACAGCGGCAAGGTCAGCATAGACCATTTCCGGCTGATTGAAAGCGGCGGCTATACCACAATTTCACTCGATCTTCTCTATCCTGCTGAGCTGCAAAAAAGCGAGGAAGTCATTTGTCGGGAGATTGAAATGGAATTAGAGAGCGAAAATCCTCAATACCGTACAATCATCAAAAGTATTCTTCGGCGGGAGCGATATGGTTCCCACCGTCGAAATAAATCCAAAAATCAGGAGGACAACAAATGAACCAGCAAAGCAACAACCGAATCAGCATCATGCGGGACGAGCCGGTAGCGGCCTCGTTGATGAAGTTAGGCATACCGACCATGATCGGTATGCTGATCTCCGCACTCTACAACGCCATCGACGCCTATTTTGTGAGCGGCCTGGGCATGAGCCAGATGGGGGCGGTGTCTGTTGTATTTCCCATCGTACAGATCGTTATTGGCTTGGGGATGATGTTTGGGGCCGGAGCATCGTCCTATATCTCCCGGTTACTTGGAAAGGGAGATAACGCAGAAGCCAATCGAACCGCCTCCACCGCTCTTTTTGCCAGCATTTTTGTAGGAGCGGTCATTATCGCAGGGATTATGGTATTCCTCGACCCTGTGCTGATGTCGCTGGGGGCAACTGATACGATTTTGCCTTATGCGAGAGCCTACGCCCAAATCTATGTGACTGGCTCCATCATCAATGTGTTTACCGTCACAATGAACAACCTTCTGACGGCGCAGGGTGCTACCCGGTTCACCATGATCTCTATGCTCACCGGCAGTATCATCAACATCATTTTAGACCCGATTATGATTTACGCCCTGGATTGGGGCATTGAGGGCGCGGCTATCGCCACGGTGATTTCGCTGGGCGTCAACATGGCCCTTTATATTGGGTACATAGCAACAAAGCAAGGGGTTCTACGGCTGTCGCTTCGGAATATCCGTCTTTCACCCCAGCTTTTGGGCGAGATTTTGAAAATCGGTATTCCTGTGCTTCTGTTCCAGCTTCTTGCCAGCGCGTCTATGGGACTTACCAACAGCGCGGCAAAGCCTTATGGGGACTACGCCGTGGCGGCAATGGGGGCTGTGATCCGTATTATGACCGTCGGGACTTACATTGTCTTTGGTTTCTTGAAAGGGTTCCAGCCGTTTGCCGGATATAACTACGGTGCCAAGCAATTTGACCGGCTGAAAAAGGCCATCCGCCTTTGTCTGATTTGGTCTACAACATTCGGCATGATCGCGGCTATCGTACTCTTTGCCTTTGCAGAACCAATCGTATCCATTTTTGGAACCGATGCAGAAATGGTAAATCTGGCAGGCAAGGCCCTCCGGCTGAACGCAGTTCTGTTTATCACCTTTGGTTTTCAGATGGTATATGCAAGCCTTTATCTCTCCATCGGAAAAAGTCTGGTGGGTGGACTGTTGAGTTTGAGCCGACAGGGAATTTTCTTCCTGCCGCTGATCTACATACTGCCTCGGCTGTTCCAGTTGTCTGGGGTCATTTGGGTTCAACCAGCAGCCGACTTGCTGACAACCGCAGTTACCTTCATTTTTGCAATCAAAATCAATCGTGCTTTAACCGTAGAAACATCTGCATATCCACAAGGGGGTGAACCAACCTGACATTAGGTAAATCCTCGGAGGACTATTTAGAGGCCATTTTGATGCTTCACCAGAAAAGGGGGAGCATCAGATCGGTTGACCTTGCCGGATATATGGGATATTCAAAACCAAGTGTCAGCCATGCGGTAAAGAACCTGCGGACTGGCGGATTTCTGGTCATAGATGAAAACGGCTGTCTTTGTTTGACCGATAAAGGACGAACAGTTGCTGAAAAGATTTATGAACGCCGCCAATTTTTCATGGAGCAGCTAATCGCTGCTGGTGTCGATCAGGAAACAGCAGAGCAAGACGCCCACCAGATAGAACACGCAATCAGCGACCTATCATTTCAAAAGCTGAAAGAAAAAGCACAGCAGACCGATTAGCGCACATCAGTTCTGCTGTTACAGGACTTGCCTGCCTCCAACGGGGAAAGAAAAAAACCGTTGGTCGAGGCAGCTAATTTCCTGCGCCCAATTTACATGATACCAAATCGGACGGCGGTTTTCGGAGATGAAAGCCGCCGTTCGATTGTTTGTGGGACTGGCGGCTGATAGGAGGCAGCCGCCATGAGGTATATAACCATTCGATCATACCAGATAGAAGCCGCACCGTCAAAAAAAGCCAAGCCACCGCCGAGGAATATTCCATCCATGAGTATGAACTGTCCAATCATCTAAATAGCTGTTTCAATTCCAATGCACCTGTCTGCATCTTTCAGACAGGTGCATTTCTGTTGCTTAGTCGCGGCATCGTACTCCGGTGCCGCTCCCCGCCCCCTGTTCAGATTCCGCAAAACCCAAATCTGAACAGGAGGATAACACGATGGAGATCACCATCAAGATCAATGGACGCATGACGGTTGTTGAAGTCAGCGCCGAGGTTGCGGAGGTTATGGACGCAGGACGGCGCAAGGCCGAGAACCTTTCCCATGAACAACGGCGGCATTGGGACGGACGTGAATTTGACGAGTACATAGTCGCTGCCGAGGGCCTTATGCCCTGCCAGTATACCCCGGAGGAATTGGCCTGCCAGCAGGAAACGCTGGACGAGATTTTCAGTGTTTTGGATACCTGCACCCCCACCCAGCGGGAGCGGTTTTTGTTGTTTGCGCTGGATGGCTACACCTATACCGAAATCAGCAGAATGTGTAACTGCTCCAAGGTGGCAGTACATCAGAGCATCAAAGCTGTTCGGGAAAAGTTTTTGAAATTTTTCTCGCAGGAGCATTAACGAAACACTGATTTGAGGCTTACCCAGGTGAGGGAAGTCCCCTCACATCACCGAAGGGGACAAGCGGGTGCTTGTCCCCCTTTGAACTAAGGAGGTCAGCCCATGCCAATCATCAACCTGCGGAAGTATTACTATCCCACCATCCGAAAGGACACCTTTGTCGAGGTCAGCGGCGAGGTGGCCGAAGCCCTGGAAGAAGGACTGCGCATTGAGCGGCGGCAGGAGAAAAAGAAGCTGTACCACAAGGTCTTTTCTATGGACACCAACGACTGGACACAGCTTCACATTTCCATCTATGCGCAATCGCCGGAGGATGTGCTTCTCCGGGCGGAAGAACACGCCGAACAGGAACGCAATCTATCTCGCATGACCGAGGCCTTTGCACATCTAACCCCCACCCAGGCCCGCCGCATCCGCGCCCGGTACATGGGCGGGAAGAAGCTGCGGGAGATTGGAGAATCGGAGGGAACGGGAGAATCCGAAGCTGGTCATTCCGTTCGCTCCGGCATCCGGCGTATGCGGCGGTATTTCATTCAGCAAAAGTGGCTGAACGCACAAAAGGAGGATTGACGCACAAATGGAAAAATCATTGGAGACTAAAAAGGCAGAGGCGGAGAAGGAAGTCCGCCAGTTGGAGAACCAGCAGAAGATACTTCTGAACCGAATCCGCAAGGAAGAACGCAATGCCCGGAACCATCGCCTGATTGTGCATGGCGCGATTATGGAGGGTGTGTTTCCCTTCACCGCCAGCATGGAGGGCGAAGCAATCAAAGCTTTTTTAATCGCCCTTTCCCGCCTGCCGGGAGCATCGGAGGCAGCGGATTTGGCACAGAAAACCAGTGCCGCAAACTAAAGTCCGTTTCTTACGGCGCACTTATACACCGTTCCGGTGTTGTGCGCCCTGCCGGGGGCTGTTGCGTCCTGCGGACGCGATGAGGGCTGCCGCCCCCAAACCCCTGATTTTTACCAGCAGGAAGGAGAATGAACCGATAGCAATTTTTCACTGTCCCATTCAAATCATCAAGCGGAGCGTAGGCCGTTCGGCTGTCGCTGCTGCCGCCTACCGGAGCGGCGAGAAGCTGACAAATGAGTGGGACGGCAAGACCCACGACTACACGCACAAGCCCGGTGTTGTCCATACAGAAATCATGCTCCCCGCCCACGCCCCGCCGGAGTTTCAAGACCGTTCTATGCTTTGGGACTCCGTCGAGGAAATCGAAAAATCCAGCGACGCCCAGCTTGCCCGTGAAATCGAAGTTGCCCTTCCCGTGGAACTGTCCAGAGCGGAGCAGTTGGCACTTGTTCGGTCATTTGTAAAGGACAATTTTGTAGCAGATGGAATGTGCGCCGACTTTGCGCTCCATGACAAGGGTGACGGCAATCCTCACGCTCATATCATGCTGACCATTCGCCCGCTGAAACCGGATGGACGCTGGGGGCCGAAGTGCCGAAAGATTTATGACCTGGACAGCCAGGGCAACCGCATCCCAGATGGCAAAGGCGGCTGGAAGAATCACCGGGAGGACACCACCGACTGGAACAATCGGGAGAACGCCGAGAAGTGGCGGGCGGCGTGGGCCGTTTACGCGAACCGGGCGTTAGAAGCTGCTGGCAGGCCGGAGCGTATTGACCACCGCAGTTACAAGCGGCAGGGCATTGAGAAAATCCCTTCCATCCACATGGGCGTTGCCGCCAGTCAGATGGAACGGCGGGGCATCGCTACGGAGAAGGGAGACATCAACCGCCAGATTGCCGCAGACAACAAACTGCTGAAGGAAATCAAGGCCCGCATCACCCGGATTTACAACTGGACGAAGGAACAGGCTGAGGCTGACCAGCCCCAGGACGGCGGCAGCCTTGTGGCCCGGCTTTATGAAGCCCAGGCCAAGGTCAACAGCAACAAAGCCCGTTCTCGTTCCGGTAAAATTAAGGCTCTGCAAGAGAACGCGAAACTGCTGGCGTTTTTGCAGGGCAACGGCATCAATTCCATGCAGGAACTCTATGAAAAAGTCTCTGCTATGAACAAAGATTATTACAATCTCCGTGGGCAGATTGTAAAGGCCGAGCGCCGCCTCGCTGTTCTGGATGAACGGCTGGAAATGTGGGCGCAGTACGAGAAGTACAAGCCCATCCGCCAGAAGTTGGACAAGGTAAAACCGGGGAAGCGGGAGAAATACCAGCAGGAGCATAGGGCAGAGTTAGCAGACTTTGACGCTGCCGCCCATTTTCTGAAATCGCTGAAAGAATCCGGAGAGGCGATCACGCCCAAAGCGTGGCGGGCCGAAGCTGCAAAATTGACGGTACAAAAGGACGCAGATTATCAAAAAATGCGGGCCATGCGGGATGAAATCAAGGCTGTTGAAAATCTCCGTAAGGCCGCTGACCGTCTGGCTCATGAGGGACAGCACCAGCAGAAAGAGCAAGAACGATAAATCATCAATTTTACCGAAGGGAGTTTTTGAAAAATGGACCTGAACCCGTGGGAACGCCGCCAGAAGATTTTGGAGGCTTTGTGCCTCCGGCGGCACGATACTTACAGGAATCTGGCGCATGAGTTTAACGTCAGCACCGGGACAATTCGCCGGGATATTGTGGTGCTGACCTGCTCCTATCCGGTCGAAACCGTCAAGGGCAGTCATGGTGGTGTCAGGGTTGCCGAGTGGTTCCACCTCGACCGCCGCTCGCTGAACTCTGCGGAGATCACATTTCTCCGCAGGCTGGGGGAATCACTGGACGGCCCCGACCTGGAAATGCTCAACCGGATTATTGCCGCGTTTTCGCATTGAGGGGGGATACCATGCGTATCAAAATCAGCGATATTAAAATCAACCCGGGACGGCGGGATACTCAGCAGAGGAATGTGGAAGAACTCGCCCGGAGTATCGCCGCTGTGGGCCTGATGAATCCCATCACTGTCACCCAAGACAACACGCTTATTGCTGGCCTGCACCGTTTGGAGGCGGTGAAGCTGCTGGGATGGACGGAGATCGAGTGTACCGCCAGTGATGCGGACGGCCTGCAAGCAGAGTTGGCCGAGATTGACGAGAACTTTGTTCGGGCGGGACTGTCCCATCGTGAGTTGGGGGACTTGCTTTTGCGCCGGAAGGAACTCTACGAGGCCATCCATCCGGAGACACGCCAGGGCATGAGGAACGGACAGACGGCTAAAAACGAAAATTTCTCGCTTTTAGACACGAAGTCCTTTTCACAGGATACCGCTGAAAAGCTGGGCGTGAGCAAACGCACCGTTGAGCAGCTTGTTCAGACTGCCGCCAATCTGACCCCAGAGGCCAAGAAGATTATCAAGGAGGCTGATACCAAGATCACCAAAGGGGCCGCGCTGAAAATTTCCAGACTGCCCCCAGACCAGCAGGAAGAAGCCGCTGCTGTTCTGACCATAGCACCGCCCACGCCGAAGAAGCAGGGGATGATGGACGGCGAAGCAGCTTTGAGAGAGTTTACGTCTCTCTGCTCCCGCTATGTTTCCGGTATCAAATCCCTTCATCACCGGGCAGGCATTTTCGCCGGAATGACAATTTCCCAATTTGATGAGCTTGGAGACAGTGCATATTCGGTCACGACCGCAATCAAAGAATTTTTCGAGAAGGTACATGAAATCCGACACGAAATGGAGAATGAACATGAAAACTGATTACATCACCACCAGCTCCACCCTGCCGCCTTATCTGGCCTATCCACGGTTTCTGCTGGGGATGGACCTGCGGCTGATTACGAAAGAGGTCTACTGTATCCTGCTGGACATGACGGTGAACGGCGAGGGTAGCGTGGACAAGCATGGGCGGCGGTATCTGACGTTCATCAACCCGGAGATTGCGAAGCTGATTGACCGCACTCCCTCCACCGTAGGCCATGCCCTGGCGGAGCTGGAACGTGCCGGGCTGGTAAAGCGTCATTGGGTAAGCCGTAGCCCCACCCAGCCTTACCATACCTACGTCAACTTACCCGCAGGAGAGGATGAACCGTGATTGTCCACATGAACTATCAGCAGTGCCGCACCGCCCGGAGACTGGTACATAGCTGTTGCAATTATGACAGCGGGTGCTGCTTGCTTCTGGACAACGGCGAGGAATGTGTCTGCCCACAGAGCATTACTTACTCGCTGATCTGCAAATGGTTTCGCGCCGCTGTCCTGCCATTGGACGCTGCCCTGTGCGCCGCCCTGCTCTACCGTGACCGCATGAAACCCTGCGCCATTTGCGGCAGCTACTTTGTGCCAAAATCCAACCGGGCAAAATACTGTTCGGAATGTGCTGAACAGGAGCGGCGGCGTAAGACCCGTGACCGAGTACGCCGACATAGGGCTGATATGTAACGCTTTAGGCCCGAAAAAGGCGTTGATTTGCAAGGCTTTCCGGGTGCTGGTCAATAGGGGGGCTGATACTTTTCCTATCCAGCCCCCTGGAAAGCCCTCAGACGGCCCGTGAAGGCCATTCCAGAGCAAAGGAGAAAACTGCCTATGGCTGACAACCGAAAATACTACTACCTCAAACTGAAAGAAAGCTATTTTGACGATGATTCCATCGTCCTGCTGGAAAGTATGCAGGACGGTATTCTGTACTCCTACATCCTGCTGAAGCTGTATCTGAAATCGCTGAAACATGGTGGACGGCTCCAGCTTGACGAAAGCATCCCCTACACCCCGCAGATGATCGCCACCATCACCCGCCAGCAGATTGGCACCGTGGAACGGGCAATCAAGATTTTCTTGCAGTTGGGGCTTATGGAGCAAATGGCGGACGGGGCTTTTTACATGACCAATATCGAACTGCTGATAGGCCAATCCTCCACCGAGGGAGAGCGGAAACGGCGGGCGCGGCAGGCAAATCGGCTTGCCCTGAATCCTGGTGGACAAATGTCCGCCCACTGTCCGGACATTCGTCCACCAGAGATAGAGAAAGAGATAGAGTTAGAGATAAAGATAGAGAGAGTTAGAAACGGGACACGCCGCGCCCGCCACTTTTGGACGTTATCAAAATGTTTTTCTGTCTGCTGGTGAGCTGAACGAACTGCAAACCGACTTCCCCACCGTCTGGCAGGAGTACATTGAGCGTCTGTCTGAGTACATGGCTTCCACCGGCAAGACCTACAAAAGCCATGCCGCCACTATTCGCCGCTGGATAGCCGATGATAGACGCAAGGCCGCTCCCGTTGCCCGTGACCGCGATTACAGCGTGAGGGAGGGTGACACCGTATGACGGAGATCCGCGAGGACGAATACCTTGACCCAGCAGACGGCCTTATTCATTGCCGCAAGTGCAGAAGCCCCCGGCAAGTAGTGATAACCGACCCGTTCAAAGGCGGCAGTTTCAAGCCCCGGTGCGTCTGTCCCTGCCAGCAGGAGAAGGAACGCCGCCGCAGAGAAGCCGAGGAACGCCGCCAGCGCATAGAGCGCATCAGACGGCGAAAGGCTCAGGGCCTCCAAGACCGCTATCTCTATGGCTATACATTTGCCAATGACAACGGCGAGAATCCGGTCATGGCGAAAGCCCATGCCTATGTCGATCACTGGCCGGAGGCGTTCAAGAAGAACATCGGCCTGCTGCTGTTCGGTGATGTTGGGACGGGCAAATCCTTCCTGGCCGGGTGCATCGCAAACGCTTTACTCGACCAGGACGTACCCGTACTCGTGACCAACTTTCCGACTATTCTCAGCCGCCTGTGCGGGACGTTCGGAGAGGACCGGACGGCGTTTCTGGACAGCCTGGGGGACTATGACCTGTTAATCATAGACGATTTAGGCGCGGAGCGCAACACAGAATATGCCCTTGAGCAGATGTTTTCTATCATCGACAGCCGCTATCGCTGTAATAAGCCGCTGATCGTGACCACCAACCTGAAGCTGGACGAGTTGAAGCACCCGCCCGACCTCGCCTATGCCCGTATCTATGACCGGATTTTAGAACGCTGCGCCCCTATCCTCTTTGCCGGAAAGAACTTCCGGGAGGACAACGCCGCCAGCACAAAAGCGGCGGCGCGGCAGATTATCACAACACCTGCCACCAGCAGACCGCAACCGAGAAAGGAAAACTATGAGTAACAAACCGACCACCACCGAGACAATCACCTACCCCAAGGCCACGCCGCAGACCCCGCCCGCGCTGGTGAAGAAAATCGGCAAGACCACCTACCGGGTATGGGCGCATTTCAGTACCACCAGTACCGAGACAATGGAGGATAAAATCAAGCGCCTGCTCCGTGAAGAAGTCCGTCAGGCGATGGAAAACGAATAAGTGCTATGACTGGGGCAGGATTCGGCAACAATTTCTGCCCCAGTTTTCAGTGATAATTTCTACCGTATGTTGACTTATTGTATTCGATGTGATATATTTTAAATGGGTGATTATATGGATGTCCTTAAGGTGTTTTCGCATAATGTTCGCATGTACCGTATTCGTCTAGGATTATCGCAAGAGGCAGTGGCCGTTAGAACCGGATTACATAGGACATATATAAGTGCTGTTGAACGAGGTAAGCGAAGCATTTCGTTAGATAATATACAAAGGATTGCCGATGCACTTGAAATTGAAACATATTTGCTTTTCATAGACGATACTAATCCACTTATCAAACCTATAGAAAGGGGGGATGAATCGTGCCATGTGTAGCAGTTGACTTGTTTTGCGGAATTGGCGGATTGACAAAAGGGTTAGAATTATCTGGAGTAACAGTAATTGCTGGGATTGACGTCGACGCCACTTGCGCTTTCGCTTATGAAGAAAATAACAATTCTCAGTTTATATGTCAAGACGTAACTAATGTCATAGCTGAAGATATTATGCCTCTCTATCCTGAAAACAGTATACGTGCATTAGTAGGATGTGCACCATGCCAACCATTTTCAAAGTATTCTCAACGTTACAGAAAAGATGGTCAAGTCGATGACAAATGGAGACTGCTATATTCTTTTGCGCGAATTATCCAAGAGACAACACCCCATATAGTTTCAATGGAAAATGTGCCTGAATTGTCAACGCAAACTGTTTTTCGTGATTTTGTAAATGTACTGCAAGAACTAGACTATAATGTCAATTGGAATGTGGTTTATTGTCCTGAATATGGAGTCCCCCAGAATAGAAAAAGGTTAGTATTATTAGCTTCCCGTCTAGGACAAATCACTTTGATGCAACCTTTGTATAATCAAAACAATTATAGTCCATTTTAGTTACCCCTTTCTTGCAACAAAACAGTTGCGGAAAATTCCCGCTGATTTGTTCTCAATTCCAATTCTCCCATATACTTTTCCGCCTCCCGGCGCACGTTGGTAAGGCCGATGCCATGCAGGGAGGCATCCTCTTTTTTCGTTGTGACAGGCAAACCGTCCTGCCCAAATACCACCTCGCCCACGAAAGAGTTTTTGACCTCTATCAGAAAGAAACGTCCGTTTGTTGTTCAAAAGGATGCTTTTAGATTCTACCAACAAATCGAAAATAAATTGTGATCTCCTGGCATCGTATGCCGTCCTCTTTGTAGCTTTCGCCGATCTCGATACGGTCAATAAGCCTGTGTATCAGGTCCCGGTCCAGTTCGGTTATATCGGCATACTGTTCAGCCAGTTCTACAAATCGGGTTGCGTTGTCCGTCTCTTTCATCAAGTCCGCGATCTGCTCCGTGACGGTTTCAAGATGTGCGGTCAACTCGGCGCGTTCCCTGGTGTAGCCGTCTGTCAGGCTTTTATACACATCATCGGGCAGGTCACCCAGGACGTTTTTTTCAAACGCTTTACGAATCAACTCCCCGATTTCGGCAAGCCGTTTTTCCGTCTTGGCCTGGGTTTTCCTGGCTGCGGCAAGGGCGGCTTGCTGCTGCTTCTGGCCTATCCCGGACAGCTTCGCTATTAGGCCGTCACGATCTCGGCGGGCTTCTGCGGTCACTTCCTGGACACTTGCCAGCACCGAAGCATATAACAGCTTGTACGGTATGCGGTGGCTGCTGCATCCGTTTTCACTCTTGCCAAAAGCCCGGTATCGCTGGCAGATAAAAGCCTTGTCAGCTTGGGCGATTGACGAGCCGCAATCTTGACAAAACAGCAGGCCGGAGAAGATATGCGTCTTCCCTGTGCGGCTGCTTTTCCTGTGCCTGTTGGCAATCTCATTTGCAAGATTCCATACGTCTTGATTGACAATCGGCTCATGGGTCCCCTCGGTGACAATTAACTGATCTTCTGGCGAGGCGATTTGCTTCTTGCTCTTATAACTGACTTTGCGGCTCTTGCCATACACCAGCTTTCCCAGATAGGCGGGATTTCGGATGATGCCGTTTATTGTTGTTGCGCTCCAATCTGTGGGGCGGGTCGTTTCCTTGCGGGGCGATACACCTTTTACCGCCGCTGGGGTTAAAATACCCTCGCTTGACAATGTTCGAGCAATAGCGCGAAAGCTGATACCGCTGACAGTCATGGAGAAGATACGGCGGACAATGGGCGCTGTCTCGGGGTCCGGTATCAGCTTGTTTTTGTCGTGGGGGTCTTTGGCGTAGCCATATACACCGGAGGAAAGATACTTCCCCGCCCTGGCTCGGGCGGCTAGGGCTGAACGGGTCTTGTTCGATATATCTTTAACGTAATAATCGTTAAAAACATTCTTGAAAACTGCGCAATCTGTACCCGCTCCCGTGGCGCTGTCGTAGCCATCATTGACGGCAATCAATCTTGTGCCCAGCTCCGGGAACACGATTTCTTGATACCGTCCGCTCTCGATGTAGTCACGGCCCAGCCGGGAAAGGTCCTTGACGATCACCGTATCGACCCGGCCTTGCTGGATGTCGGAAAGCATCTGCATGAATTGCGGACGGGCAAACGTGGTCCCGGAAATGTTATCGTCGTAATATTCCCGGCAGTTGGTGAATCCCTGACTGTCTGCGTATTGCTGCAACATAAGGATCTGCGTCTCGATGCTATCGGAAACGCCGTCTCCACGGAATTGATTCTGACGGTTGGCCCGGTCCTCGGGGCTTCTCCTGGCATAAATGGCAGCTTTGGCGGTGTTGTTCTGCAAGTTCATTTTTACGCTCCTTTCATCGTCCTTGCAGAATCACAGCACTTTTTGAGATGCTTCTATTATACCAGAAAAAGACTTGATTTGCAAGCGTTTTACTCTATTTGCTGCCGTTTTCCGCAACTTTTTCGTCGATAAATTCGTTGTAGATTTTTTCAACGTCTCCCGTATCTGCGAAAGAATGACGGACCAGAACGACCGATTTTCCGACTACTACAACGTTCGCGTATCTGTGCGGCTCTGGCGGCTGCTCCCAGGAAAGGCCGCTATAATCTGCGGGCCCTGTGTTCAATGATTCCATGCGTTCACCCCCTTTCGTATGAGAAAAGCCCCCCGGTTGGAGGGCTTTTTTCCTCTTTTTCAAAGGTGGCGTCTGCGGACGCTATCTTTGGGGTTAGCGGTGGCCGCTGCGCGGCGGACTTTATTTTTTCGCCCCCTCGGTGGCTTGCTGCTGGTAGTCGCCCAGATACACCCCCACGGCGATCAAATGCTTGACTGCGGCCTTGTAGTCTGCATCTGAATAGATGGTTGCCTGGTTGCGTTCCAGTATGTCAACCAGTAAACCGGGGGCGCGGTGGCGCTGCTGCAACTGCTTCGCCGTGACGATTGCACCTGCAAGTGCCCCGCGCTTGGCATCAAGTGGGAGCGTCTTTTTGTCAGCACGCTTCAACTCCCGCAAAATGGAATTGGTTGCTGTTTGCTTCATCCCACCTGTTGCAAGGTCTTGCGCAAGTCGCTGCGCCGTTTCACCCACCAGATCAGGGTCGATGTAGCGGGCCGCTCCCTCCCCCTTGTAGTAGCCCTCTGACAAATAATCTGCCGGGAGGCTGCTGCTGGCCTCGGGGGCCTTAGTTGCCTCGGTAGCCTCTGCCGTCTCACTGGGGGTAGCAACCTCGGGGGCCTCCATGCCCTGGGGTGCCTCTGGGGTCTTGGTGCCGCTCTCTGCGGCTGTCTTGATCTTCTGCTTTTTGTCCATAACTGGACCTCGCTTTCTGGGGCTGCGCCCCAATTTATGTAAATTCAGCGACGGTTTTCCGTCCTGTGTCTACACCTTAACACGTAACTTTTTTGATGTCAAATGCAGATGAATTTTGAATTTTATATACTTTTTTGGCAACTTTTTGTTTTTCATAGTCTGCCTGTTTTTAAAGACACGTTTATCTCTTTTTGGGTAGACGTTCTTTCCAATATGAAATTTTTGTTTTTTCCTTTTTTTCTGATTTTTTTACACTATTTCTTTTCCCATCAGATAACTTAAAAAAATTTTTCGTTCATTTGCACAACACAATTTCGTAGTGTATCGAGGTTGTATCGGCGGCTGTTACGTTTGTAGCCCTTGCAGGAGTTGACTTGTATCGTTGTATCAAGGTGGGGGGTAACACTGACCCCCACCAAATCAGAACGGGAGAGCGTCAGCGTTGCAGGCATCCAGTTCCGCAAACTCCGCGATCTCTGGTGCGTCTGCTCCGATTTTCTCCGCCGCTCTTGCTTTCAACTCCGCATAGTCGATGTATTCCCTCATGGGAACCGTGTACCGCTGATACTCCCCGGCAGCATCCTTAAAGCAGTATGTAATGTCGGTAATGCGCCGTAGTAGCTGCTGCTGTTTGTCCAATCCTCGCGCCGATTCTTCCACCATTTTTTTGTATAGCTCCTCCGGAGGGAATACTGATGTTATATAAACCTCGGTCCATAGTGCGTATATATTTGCGTACCGCGCATGAACCTGTATTTTATACCCGTCTAATATTTGCAGGAAAAAACCGTGGGAAAATTGCCCTTTCATCTCGTCTATGAACAAAATCGCCTCTCCCTGGTAGGCATCAAAACCGCCGCCATCATAGTCACTGAAAAAGTATACCGATTCTTCCCCGTGTTCCTCGCATAGCGTTACATATGTATAGCTTTTTCCGCTACCGGATTCACCCACCAAGTAGTGTACGGTAATCTTCCGCTTCGGGGGCGTGTCCCGTTTTCGCCTGTCAAAATATGCGCTCCGTATCATCCGCTCATAGCGGCGATACGCAAAATCCACGCTCATGATCTCCGCCGGGGTTCTCCCCTCGTCCAGCATGGCGGCGATCTCCTCTATGTCTGAGCGTTTGCCCTGGGCCGCTTTTATTTCCCCCGCGCGGCAGAGATACAGAACGCGCTCACCCTTTTCGGCAAACTGGCCGCGCTTGTTTATATAGTCCTCCGCCTGCTCCTTGTTTCCCCGTGTCGCTTCAAAGTGCATCCCCACAGCATAACTTTTCTTGATCTTGGAAAACCGCATGGAAATTTTGTCCTCCAAAACCATATGAACATGATGCAGGCCCTCCGCGCTGATGCAGTAGGCCCATGCGCCCGTGCGGCTGCTGCTGTTCGCTGTCCACTCGTCGCGCAGGCGGTTGCAGACTTCCTCCGGGGTCCCCGTGTAGCCGTGATTCGCTGGGTTGTTCAGCACCGCAAACCATGATCGGGATATTCCTGCTCCCATCTTCACCACCACCTTATATATTCTTTTCGGCCCCCTTGACGGGGGCCGGGGATGCGGTTGCCCGCTGGCTTGGTGGCCCAGGCGGGCCGTCCTCCGCGCTCCGCTGCTCCGTCCTGGCCCTGGGTCCCCCACGCCGGGAGGCCGGGACAGGCCCGGCACTCCCTGGGAGCGGTCAAACAGTCGTGACCGTCAGATACATCATACTAAAGTTCTTCATAGGCGCGGGGTAATCCTTAATGTCATAAAATTCGACCTTCACCGTGCTAATCTCATTTTGACGGTGCAGCGCGTCGCAAAAATTGGTAATAAGGTCAATTTCGTCCACATCGTCCCGCATCAGTATTGCAAATTCGTATAAACGAAATGGGCCGATATTTTGACAACAATAATCTGCATCAAACTCGTCCAGAGGGGAGATAGGGCTATTTAGCCCTATCTCCATTAGAATAGCCATAATCCGGTGGTATATGATTTGGTCCATCTTACCAACTCCCCAGCGTCAGCGTCAGCCCGACGAAACCGCCGGGTAACTGATCTACACGCAGTAAACGCAGACGATCAAGGCAATTTGCGTATGTAGTCTCGTCAAGAGCATCTTGTACGGCGCGGCCAAAAGCCATTGGGGAACGGAACATATCCCCGCGACGTTTCACCACCGCATAATAAAGGGGTAGGCCGTTGGCGGTTACGTCCACACCGTTGCTGACCGCTAATTGATCGGGGATGCCGGGAGCCATAAGGCCCAAATTAGCAGCGTTACGGCGTAGCATCTCTACCAGGACGGCAAGAACATCGGGATAACCCGCTGCTGCCATCATTAAAATCTGCTGTAATTGAAAGTTGTTCATATTTATTCTCCTTAACATCCAAATAAATTTTAACATTTTCCGATGCGTTTCGGACAGCAACGCACCGGAAAGGGGTGGGTAGGAACAGCGTGAACACAGCTTCAAGCTGCTTCACGTCAACCTCGGGCGGGATGGCCCGATTCTTGGGACTGCGTCGTTTGTACCAACCATAGTCCCGTTTGGGGATGCGAAGGGCGATCATGTAGTTTTTCTCTCCGTCCCGGATGACCTCGCCCAGCAACTCCTTGGGGTATCCTGGGCAATACAGAGCGCGGAGCGGTGGCACGTCACCGAGGACTAACACCGACGTTACCGCCGCTTGCGCTTGATATATCAGCCGTTTGGCTGCCTCTCGGTCCCTCATTCGATGAGAAGATCGTCCGTATTGGGTGCTGCGACAACGCGAACTGCGGTAGCCTTGGCGCTGATCCCCAGACGACGGATGCCAGTTGTCTTGTCAGCAAAATCATAGATTTTACCGACAAAATTGTCGAAATCGACGTAAACGGGATTGCCCTTGTCCAGTAATGGAGTTAAAGCGTCGGTTGGATCAGACACTTTAACATCGAGTGTTTGGTAGCCCGCCCCAGGGAATACCACCGTCACCCGACGGCCTACAATTTCTTCCTTGATGGTGTGCCCGTCGCGGTACGGATGCATCGCAGCGATCTTCGTTGCTATCACTGGACCGTTGCGGGCCAAATTTAAAAGTGGTAACAACAACGTAGTCAAATCGTACAAAATAATACCTCCTAATTTTCATAATAGATTTTGGCAACAAAAAAACGCCACAATTCAAAATTGTGCTGCAAAAGCAACACAACTATTGAAAAGAAGCGTTTATGGGCAAGCCCGGAGGGGCTGCCGATTCCTATAAATTATGCGGATGAACCGCAATTCTTATATCTCATTGGACCCTATGGGTCCTATCCTGTCTATGGGGGTGTCCGAGGTCCCCACCGACATATTCATTATAATGCATCGCAGACTGGTTGTCAAGTGATTTTTTAACTTTTTTCTTGAGAATCTATAAAAATCACCTTGAAAATTAAAAATATCGCAACTTTTTTGACTGTATTTTTGCGGTAAAAAATAGGGTTGCTAATTTTCCGGTTTTTTTGCCAGCTTGTCCATCCCAGTCCCCAGAGCCACAGAAATTTTGTAAAATGTTTCAACCGAAAAATTATAGTGAGCTTTTTCGCTTTCAATCTGACGGATAAAATCATGGGACAAATCGACCAACTCCGCCAGCTGCGCCGAAGTTAGCCCCTTTTCTTTCCGGTATTTTTTGATATTCTTGCGGATAGTGTCATAAATCGCGCTATCAAACTGCAATTTTTTCATCTTCTATTATCACCCAACAAAAATATAGCTGAATAATATATGTTTGTATGTTAGGCGATAACTAACATCTTGTTCTTGCATAGTGCTTTTTTATATGGTACAATACCTTTGCTAAAATAATACATGTTTTTGCATGGAGGGACATAATATGAAAAAAGTTTTGATTTTTTGCTTGTCTGCGGCGTTACTCCTGGTAAGCCTGACCGCTTGTCACAAGCCCCAGGCAGACCAGCCTACGGAGCCAGACCCGCCCCAGACAGTAACGACAACGCAAGCGGACGTATCCACCCCGGAGCCGTTAGCAGACCCCAAACCAGAGCCGCC
Source organism: Oscillospiraceae bacterium (assembly GCA_910575815.1). Classification (GTDB taxonomy): domain Bacteria; phylum Bacillota; class Clostridia; order Oscillospirales; family Oscillospiraceae; genus Oscillibacter. The sequence continues at coordinate 89,607 of CAJTFN010000013.1, read as the reverse complement.
GGAGCAGGCCCCAGCGTCCCCGGACCAGCTTTCCGACACTATCCCAGCGGCACCGGATGAAGTTGAGGACACCCAGCCCCCGGAGGAAACAGAATCCCAAGAGGACGAGGTGCAGTTATTCACAGAGGTCAACGAGACAGTCTATGCCACAGGAACGGTGAATTTACGCAGTGGTCCGAGTACAGCGCATGACAAAGTGGGGTCCCTCAACAAAAGTGACAGCGTAATCCGTGTAGGCATTGGAACAGCAGAAGCAGAAGGTTGGAGCCGAATCCAACTTAGTAATGGCAGTTTAGTTTATGTGTCGAACAAATATTTAAGCACCACGAAGCCAGTAGTTCAGCAACAGCAGACCAGCAAACCCAGTAGTGGGCAGCAGTCAAAACCAAGCGGCGGACAGCAGTCAAAACCAAGCGAAAGTACCCAACAGCAGCAAACACAGCAAACCGAAACACCACCATCTGATGATGGATGGTCCAATATTATGAAACAGCTAGAAGAGTTAGAATCTCAAGGATATACAGGAGCAAACGTTGATGGTACAGATTATTCAGATGCAGACAAAGAGATACTAGGACAATTGCTAAACGGTGGTTGATAATATCACAAACAACACGATTTAATTATATTTAGCATCATGCCAAGGAGGTTTATAAGATATGGCGAGCCGATTTATGAAAATAAAAAGGGTAATCATTCCATTCATGACCCTTGTAGTCATGACATCCCAATTAGCAGGCTGCGCAACCATGACCAGTGATGAAATGCTAAAAAGCATGAATGAATCTCCGGATGTTTCGATAGAATATGCAATCCCTGACCCAGACAAGCAGAGCTTAGACGCTTCTGGGGTAATCAATGTAGGCGACCAGCAGTTTGTGAGTGACAGTGACTCAGATGGGGATTCAGACATTGGTTTGATAGAGAACCAAGACAACCAAGAGAAAGCAGAGCTATCAGGTGATGAACTAATTGAATACTTCCAAAAAGTGTATGATATACATACTGAAATCCATTCAGCAACAACAGAAGAGGGGTTAATACAGGAAGAACTAAAATTTTTAGCCGAACTTGTAGAATCAGATAATTACACACTCCCATCTGACTACGAAGCACAATACAGAGCATGGAGACCAGCAGGAAGTTTTCTAGAAACAGAAGAACAGCAGCAACCACAACAGCAACAGCCTGCACAACAGGGAAGCAGCAATCAAAATCAAGGTCAACAGAGCAAACCTTCAGGTGAGCAGTCACAAAAGCCATCAGGGGAACAAAGTAAACCCTCAGATGAACAGTCACAGAAGCCATCAGGCAGTACACAAACACAGCAATCAAGTCAACCATCAAGTGGTAGCTTTGACCCATATAGAGGTTACGGATCCTACGATGCCTGGATTGATCACATTTGTTCAAGGTATCCAGAGCTATCCAGAGAAGAAATAATCAAACGAAACCCTGATCCATCAGGTTTTGAAGTAGACAAAGAAGCAGCCGCAGCAAACAGAGAAGAAGGCAGGCTACATGGAGGTTAAGATAATATAATTTAATAAACTTTTAAGAAACACCAGGAATAAATCCTGGTGTTTTTATTATTTAAGCTAGCATTATGTTAAAAACCAAAAGTCTCCAAATACTGCTTATAGTATAGGTGGATTTATAAATAAAGAGTAAAGTAGGGGTTAAGCAATGAGAATTTCAATAAACAGGTAGCAAGAACTAATCAACAACCCAAATAAAAACAGTAGGAGGTATCAAAAATGGATAAAAAACAGTAGGAATTGTATTAGTCATAACAGTTGTTGAACAAGTGAGTGAGTAGGGGCCTCGGTGGCTGGGTGGCCCGCCACGGCTGGCAGCTGGGCAGTTGTCGGAGGGCAGGAGCAAGGCGGGGTTAGCGGTTGGTTCCGCTCCCTAGCAATTCCCCGCCGTTAGGCTGGCGGTATAGGGGAAGCTGGCACCCGTGGGAATTGCCGTCGCTTTGATGGCCTGCGGGCCATAGGATTTTTTGAGCGGTCAGCGGTGGGCCGCTTGCAGGTATGAAAAAACAGGGGGCCGGGTGCCGGCCTCCTGTTATTCTCTCTCAAGTGCTGCGGTTCTGCGGGTTTTGGTATGTGTCCTTTTGGATAGTAAGCGTCCTTTTCTCTTTCCAGTCAGCACAATAAACCGCTCACCCGCGCTGACCTTCCCGCAAGCCTCCACCGCGTTTTGCAGAAGGTTTTGCAGGATGATCCCCACATCAAAGGCGTCGTAGGCCCCCGGATCGGGGTAATGGAACTCCACTTGGAAGCGGATGCCCAGGTCAAGACTTTGCCGTCGAATATCGTTGACAATCACATCCGTAACCGGGTTGCCCGTTTGAAGCGTCAACTCAAAGTCGTTGATACTCTCGTCCATCCGGGCAATATAGTCTTCCAAACTGGCGTACTCGCCCCGACCGGCCAACGCCTTGATGTTGGTCATGTGGCCCCGCATTTCATGTTTTAGCTGCCGGATGCGGGTAGAAAACTGCTCCGCCTCATGGATACGCGCCCGGATTGCCTGCGTCTGCTGGTGTTCCGCATAGAGGGCGGACTGTTCCTCCCGGAGCACCGCCATACCCTGTTGAAAGGCTATGGTTAGGTAGGCTCCGGCATAGAACAGCAGGGCCAGCACCGGGATCACCGCCAGAAACGCCGGGTGACGTTCATACAGTTGGAGCAGAACGCCGTCCTTGAACTCCACCAGCAATCGGGAGATCACCTGTCCGAACAGAATCCCCGCCGTTGGCACTAAGCTGATATAGCACAGCTCCCGCCGGTGGAGCGTCATGCACTGTTTCCGCATCTGACGCTGGAGGGCATAGAGCATGACCGCCAGCATAGCGGCATGGGACACCAGGAACAGCATAACCAGGAAAGCGGCACGGAGAAAGACCGCCTCCGGCGGTTCTAGGCGGTAGGGGACTGACCGCTCCACAATAAAATACAGACTTTGCACCATCAGACCGCTGGAAATTCTGGCGTTGAAATAGAGCAGCGTCAGGAGGAATACAAAGGGCTTTTCCAAGTCGATCCACTTTGATACCGCCAGCAGCAGCGCCGTCAGAATCAGCCCAAAGGAGCCTTGCAGGAGCGCGGCCCGGTTGCAGACAATCTCAAACAGGATGTAAACGAAAAATACAATGAGCAGCCTTCGCCACTTCCGACCCTGGGAGGGGATAAAGGGCTTAAAAAAGGCGGTGAGCAGGACGGCGTAGGTCAATTCTGCCCCAGCGGAAAAAACACTGTTGAAAATGCGGAATCCTGTTTCACTCATAGGCCCGCTCCTTTTTCAAGAAATGGAGATACGCTTTAACAAAGTCTTGGTACTTATACTTTGAGAGCAAAAGCCGTACCCCATTTGTCAGTGTCACTTCCGTTTTGCTGTACCCGGCTACATAGGAGAGGTTGACCAGATAGCCCTTGTGGATGCGGAAAAACTGATCTTGCAGTTCCAACTCCAGATCCCCGATTTTTGCATAGCAGGCAAATTCGCCATCTTTCAAATGCAGCTCGACCCTGTGATTGCTGCTTTCGATGTAGTAGATGCTGTCCAGTGGTACGGTTTTGCTGGTGTTGGCGGATTGGAGTGTCAGCACACGGCCTTTCTGCGGGTTTTCCCGGTTGGCCGCGATCTGCTCCACGGCGCGGGCAAAGACCTGGGCAAACTTTTCTTCGTTCACCGGCTTCAGCAGGTATTGGAACGCACCCACGTCAAAGGCATCGAATACATACCGCTCATAGCCGGTCACAAAGATAATGACCGGCTGTGTCACAGTCGCCCGTTCCCTGATTTTCCGGGCCAGGGCCATACCGTCCAGGCCAGAGCCGGAGGGAGCCAACTCTATGTCCAAAAAAAGCAAATCAATTTTTTGGGTGTCTGCAAGGCAGTCACCGGCAGAAGCGTACTCCACAATCTCGCAGGGACAGTCCTGCGCCTGGATCAATGACGAGAGATAGGCGCGGATATTGGCTTCATCATCACAAATCGCTATTTTTATCATGTTGATATTCCTCTATGTGTTTATTCGTTCAAATGGCCGCTGGGATAAAGCCGGTTGACGTGACTGGACGGTTTGAGAGCGTGACTGGACGGCAAAGGGCTTCTTAAAGGGTATATCATAGGAGAAAAGATACTAAGTGCCGCCTTTGCTGGATTGACTTTCCCGGATCTTCGATGTATGCTATAACACGATTTTCTATCCAAGTCACTAACATTTTGGAGGAATTAAAACAGCTATGAAAGCACTGAAAACAAAAAGACGATTTGTTCTGCTCTGCGTGCTAACTGTGCTGCTTGCGCTGATTATATGGACAGCATGGGGAAACACCGCACTAATGGTAAACACCATTAGTGTTTCCAGTGACCGAATACCTGCCGGATTTTCTGGATATAGGATCGCACAAGTATCAGATTTGCACAATGCAGAATTTGGAGCTGGAAATACAAAACTGTTGCAGACAATTTCCGAAAACACACCGAACATCATCGTAATAACCGGCGATTTAATAGACATGAACCACACCAACATGGACACTGTGCTCGACTTTGTAAAAAACGCTGTCCAAATCGCTCCAATTTACTATGTGACCGGCAATCATGAAGCTGCCTTATCGCAGTATGATAAACTGAAAGAGGAGCTTAAATCGGTTGGTGTGATCGTCCTTGAGGACAAGGCAGTACAGCTTGAGAATAACGGTAGCACGGTAACGCTCATCGGCCTTTCTGACCCGAATTTTGCAATCAGAAATGATGTGTTTGATGAAACCCCCGCCATGGTTAGCACTAAATTAAATGACTTGCTGGAAAGTGAAAACGACTACACCATTCTGCTCTCACATAGACCAGAGCTGTTTGAAACCTATATAAACTGCGGTGTTGATTTAGTGTTCAGCGGACACGCCCATGGCGGCCAGTTTCGTCTGCCGTTTATAGGCGGTCTGGTTGCTCCCAATCAAGGTCTTTTCCCCAAGTATGACGCTGGTCTATATACGGATGCCAACACCAATATGGTTGTCAGCCGAGGCATTGGAAACAGCATTATACCATTCCGCTTCAATAATCGTCCAGAAGTTGTCCTGGTGGAGCTTAGATCTGAATCGTGATAGAACGACAACAAAAAAGGAGAAGGGAGAGTTATCATCATGTACGAACTAATCCAAGTTTCGGAACGAAGCTATTACATCCAAAGTCCGGCGAAGATCGGGTTGGTGCGGCTGGACGGCCAGGATGTTTGCCTGATCGACAGCGGCAATGATAAGGACGCTGGCCGCAAAGTCCGTCAGCTTCTGGACGCCAACGGCTGGCGGCTCACCGCCATCTACAACACCCACTCCAACGCTGACCACATCGGCGGCAACAGGTATTTGCAGGGCCAGACCGGGTGCAAAATCTTTGCACCGGGAATCGACTGTGCCTTTACCCGCTATCCCATTCTGGAGCCGTCCTTTTTGTACGGTGGCTACCCATGTAAGGAGCTGCGGCACAAATTCCTCATGGCCCAAGAGAGCGATGCCCAAGAACTGACTAAAGAATCCTTACCGGAGGGATTTGGGATCATCCCCCTGCCGGGACACTTCTTTGATATGGTGGGCTTTCGGACGCTTGATGATGTGGTCTATCTGGCGGATTGCCTGTCCAGCCGGGAAACACTGGACAAGTATCAGATTGGCTTTATCTATGATGTTGCCGCCTATCTGAACACGCTGGAAATTGTAAAATCCCTGCAAGCGAAGATGTTCGTCCCGGCCCACGCCGCTGCCTCCGAAGATATAGCTGACTTGGCACAGTATAATATCGACAAGGTGCTGGAAATCGGGGATAAGATCACCGGCATCTGCAAGGAACCGCTTTGCTTTGAGGCCATCCTGCAAAAGCTGTTTACCGACTACGGGCTGACAATGAACTTTGAACAATATGTCCTGGTAGGCAGCACCGTCCGTTCCTATCTGGCGTGGCTGAAAGACACTGGCAGGGTGAACGGCCTGTTTGAAAACAATATGCTGCTCTGGCAGCGAACATAAGGAGATATACAAAATGATACGTCCATTAGTTGAAAGTGATTTCGATGCTGCGATTCAGATTGTCAATCGAAACTGGAAAAATGTTTATGTTGGATATGTCAACCAAGGCTTGCTTAATGATGCTGGGTGCCAGGAGCGCAGCCAGCAGTTGAGAGAGGATTTCATCAATCATCGGTTATCTGAATATGTTTGGGAGGAATCTGGTCAAATCTTGGGGCTGTTGTCAATGGGGACAACTGCTGATACAGATAAGGCCAGTGCCTTTGAAATCTGGCGCATATATATTGCAGCCGAAGCGCAGGGCAAAGGAATCGGTGGACGATTGCTTGTTTTTGCTGAACAAACTGCAAAGGAAAATGGATACTCGGAAATTATTATATGGGCGTTTAGCGAAAATGCAAGAGCAATCAGGTTTTATCAGAAATATGGGTATCAGATTGACAAAAAAGCATATCTGGACGCTCCATATTTAACTTATGGAACAAGGCTATCAAAGAACATATCATAAATGTTACTTAGGCGAGGAGGATATTATGGCTATTGAAAAGGTAAGAGCACATTTCGCTCAATTTGGTATTGCAGACCGGGTACGGGAATTTGAAGTGTCCAGCGCCACCGTGGAACTAGCGGCACAGGCCCTTAACTGTGAACCCTGCCGGATCGCAAAAACGCTCTCGTTCATAGTAAACGGTCACGCCGTCCCGATTGTCGCGGCTGGTGACGCCAAAATCGACAATCCCAAGTATAAAGCCCAATTTGGAGCAAAGGCGAAAATGCTTACCCCTGATGAAGCGGAAACGCTGATCGGCCATGCGGTGGGCGGCGTATGCCCGTTCGCAGTCAATGAGGGCGTGACCGTCTATCTGGACTGTTCCCTAAAGCGGTTTGAAACTGTTTTCCCCGCCTGCGGCAGCAGCAACAGCGCCATTGAACTGACCATTGCAGAATTAGAGAAATACTCCGGCTTTACCTCCTGGGTGGACGTATGCAAAGGGTGGGACGCATCAGTATGAAAATGCGAACAGCGTACACCTGCCCTTTAGAGCTTGTCCACGACATGATAAAAGGCAAGTGGAAACCTATCATACTATGGAGGCTCCGTTTAGGTGCCACATCATTGGCAAAGCTGGAAAAGGATATAGACGGCATCACTCAAAAAATGCTGTTAGAGCAGTTGAAAGAACTGATTGATTACGGATTTGTTCAAAAGAAGTCATTTGAAGGGTATCCGCTTCATGTGGAATACTCCTTGACCTCCGATATGGGCGAACAGATATTAGAAGCTTTGCGGATCATGCAGCACATCGGCATTGATTATCTGAAAGCCAATGGAATGGAACATATCTTGGAGGAAAAAGGGGTAGTCCCCGATTAACACCCACAAAAAAGTGGGTAATTTACATTTTACTGAATGCCTCCTATACTGTGTGCAGAACATCAGATTGGAGGTATCACAATGAAAGTTACCAGCAGCGGTATTATTGACGGGATAATCCAGCCTCAGTATGGAGGCCGGGGAACCAAATTCAACGAGAACAATATCCCTACCTATTCTCTGCCCTTTGTAGTAGAGGACGCTCCTTCCGGCACAGCTTCAGTTGCCATCGTCCTGGAGGATAAGGACGCCTACCCGGTCACAGGCGGCTTTGCCTGGATACACTGGCTGGCTGCGAACATCACCCGTTTTGAGATCAAGGACAACGAGAGCCAGACGGCCACCGACTTCATCCAGGGCCGGAATAGCTGGACGAGCATCCAGGGCGGTGAACAGTCGGCGGAACTGTCCTCCTATTATGGCGGAATGACCCCGCCGGATCAGCCGCACATCTATGAGCTTCATGTATATGCTTTGAACAAGCTACTGGATTTGCGGCGGGGATTTCTGCTAAATGAACTCTATCGGGAAATGGACGGCCATATTCTGGCAGAATACACCCTCAAAGGCATATATGAAAATTAGCCCCCTAAAGGTGGGGGGCCGTACCATAAAAACCGTCATCGCTGTCTTTTTGTGCTTCTCGGTCGATACAGTCAGAAACTCTAACACAGCGTTCTATGCCGCGATTGCCGCTATCCTGTGCATCCAGCGCACCCCAGAGGACAGCTTGCGTGAAGCATTGAACCGAGAAATCGCAACAATCATTGGCGGAGCGTGGGGAATGACCGTCTTGCTCTTTGAAAAGAACATATACTTCATTCCCTGCGAGATATTGAGATATTTGTGCTTGTCAATCTTGCTTATCCCTCTCATTAACTTTTCTGTACTTATAAAGCAGGAAAAAGGAACATTCTTAATGTGCGTTGTATTTCTTTGTATAGCGGTAACGCATGGAACTGATGAAAGCCCCCTGACTTTTGGCCTTAACAGGATTGCCGATACTACGGTTGGTATCATGATCGCTTTGCTTATCAATCAAATTCCAGCAGCGGAGCAAAAGGTGAAGTAAACCAAAACAGCGCATGGATTGGCTGACCCATCCCTGCGCTGTTTTGTCAGTCCTGCGAAAAATGAAGATATTTTACAAGCCAGCACAATCCCCGGCTGGTATAATGGGACGGACAAGGAGGGACTGCGGATGAAAAAAGAAGTGCGAACGGTGGTCTACGATGACGAGTTACACATTGAGGCTTACCGTTTTGAGGGCATCGTACAGCCTTTTCCGAACCATTTCCATGAATACTATGTGATTGGCTTCATGGAGGACGGGGAACGTGTCTTGTCCTGCAAAAATCAAGAGTACACCATCACAAGGGGCGATGTTCTTCTGTTCAACCCAGGGGACAACCACGCCTGTGCCCAGAGTGACGGCGGGACGCTGGATTACCGGGGCTTCAACATCACCAAGGAGGTCATGCTGGACTTGGCGGAGGAAGTCACCGGCAGACGGGAGCTGCCCGGATTTTCCCAAAACGTAATCTTTGATGAAGAAGTCACCTGCTATCTGCGCCCGCTCCATGAACTGGTGATGAAAGGCTCCAATGAGTTTGGCAAAGAGGAAAATCTGCTGCTCCTGATTTCTCTGCTAATCCAGCAATACGGCCAGCCCTTTGAGAACTGCGTCCCGGAGTGTCGGGAGGAAATTGAAAGAGCCTGTGCCTTTATGGAGCAGCATTATACCCAGCGGATTTATCTGGATCAGATCTGCCGCTGCGCCGGATTGAGCAAATCCACCCTGCTCCGGGCCTTTGCCCGCTCAAAAGGCGTCACACCGTACAGCTACCTGGAAAACATTCGCATAGGCAAGGCTAAAAAGCTGTTGGAGCAAGGTGTTCCCCCCGTTGAGGCGGCACTGCAAACCGGCTTTTCCGATCAAAGCCACTTCTCCAATTATTTCAACCGATTTATTGGACTGGCCCCCGGTATCTATCGGGACATCTTCAAGGATACGGAGGAAATGCCGCATGAAGGGTAATGGCACAGCGGGCCATCTCTCCGCCCTGCTCACGATCATCATTTGGGGAACGACTTTTATCTCCACCAAAATTCTGCTGACCGACTTCCAGCCGGTAGAGATACTGTTCTTCCGCTTCGTCATGGGACTGCTGGCCCTGTTGGTTGTTTATCCCCAACCTTTGAAAGGGACGAACCGGCAACAGGAATTGACCTTTGCCGCAGCGGGCCTATGCGGGATATGCCTTTACTATCTGCTGGAAAATATCGCACTTACCTACACAATGGCCTCCAATGTCGGGGTGATTATCTCCGTAGCTCCGTTTTTCACGGCCATTCTATCCCATCTGTTTTTGAAAGAGGAAAAGCCTCATACCAGCTTTTTCATTGGCTTTGTAGTGGCTATGACCGGGATCGCTTTAATCAGCTTCAACGGCTCCAAGCTGGAACTAAACCCCACCGGGGACTTGCTGGCGCTGCTGGCCGCGCTGATTTGGGCCTGTTATTCTGTGCTGACAAAGAAAATCAGCGGCTACGGCTACCACACCATTCTCACCACCCGGCGAGTGTTCTGCTATGGCATCCTGTTCATGTTCCCAACTCTGTTCCTGTTCGATTTCAGGCTGGAACTGGCAAGGTTTGCAAATCCTGTGTACCTATTCAACATTCTCTTTTTGGGCTTGGGCGCATCAGCCCTGTGCTTTGTCACCTGGAATTTCGCGGTCAAGGCGCTGGGAGCGGTCAAAACGTGCGTTTATATCTATATGGTTCCTGTTATTACAGTGGTGGCTTCCGTGGCAATCCTCCATGAAAAAATCACCGCCCTGGCTGCTGTCGGAACAGCTTTGACACTGGCGGGTCTGCTCCTGTCCGAGAGCAAACTATTTTTGAGAAAAGAGGCATAGTAAAATGGATTGGCAAAGTGAGAAGTGCGTCATGGTGATTGACGAGAGCCTACCCCTGGGTATTATTGCGAACACGGCGGCGATCATGGGGATCACCTTGGGAAAGAAAATGCCGGAGGTAGTAGGGGCCGACGTGACCGACCAAAGCGGCAACGAACATCTTGGCATCATCGAATTTCCTGTGCCCATCCTGCGCGGTTCGCCGGAGATCATCAAACAGATACGGGAAAAGCTCTACCAGCCTGATTTTCAAGATTTAACGGTGGTGGACTTCTCCGATCTGGCCCAGGGCTGCAAGACCTATGACGAATTTATTGAGAAGATGGGCCACGTTCCAGAAAGTACCCTGCAATATTTTGGTGTTGCGATCTGTGGACCGAAGAAAAAGGTCAATAAGTTGACCGGCAGTATGCCGTTGCTGCGATAAGAATTATGCGCCGCAGCATGGAGGCTGCACATCCAACCCGTCCAGATAGTCCGTACCCCATTGGCACATGGCGTCTATGACAGGAATGATGCTTTCCCCAAAGGGCGTCAGGGAATATACTGTTTTCGGCGGCTTCTCCGGGATCACTTCTCTATGTACCATCCCGCATCCCTCCAGATCATGGAGCTGCTGGGAGAGCATTTTAGGTGTTGCACTGGGAATCCGTCGCTGTAACTCCATGTAGTGCAAGGGCCGGTCTACCAAGTGCCAGAGAATAAGCGGCTTATATTTCCCGCCAATCAGTGACAGTGTGGCCTCAACGGGACAATTAAACTGTGTCTGCTTCATAGTCTCACCTCGCACCAAGTATATCATGGTATGTTCCTTTAGAAAAGGACTATCTTTTTGGGAAGTACCTACCTAAAAAGTGCAATCTTGTGAAGATTTCTGGATGTTGCTAAAATCATAGCAGATGGCATTCCTGATTGTCAGCTATCAAATCATTCAGAAAGGACAACATATCATGGATTTTATTACGATTGCTAAAACTCGCTGCTCCATCCGCAGCTACACCGACAAGAAGGTGGAGCCGGAAAAGCTTGAGAAAATTTTGGAGGCCGCTCATGTGGCCCCCACCGCTGCCAACCTCCAGCCGGTTCACCTGATTGCCGTCCAGAGTGAGGACGGGCTGGCGAAGATCGGCAAAGCTGCCAACATCTACGGTGCGCCCCTGGCTATCATCGTCTGCGCCGACCACAACAAAGCGTGGGTGCGGCCCTTTGACCAGAAGCAGACCGGGGACATTGATGCCTCTATCCTGACCGATCACATGATGCTCCAGGCCACGGAGCTGGGCCTGGGCAGTGTATGGGTGTGCTATTTCAAGCCGGATGTTCTGCGCCGGGAGTTCGGCCTTCCCGCCAATCTGGAGCCGGTCAATATCTTGGTGATCGGCTATGCCGGGGAAAACTTTGCTGACCCGGAACGGCACAGCCAAATGCGTATCCCGGTGAGCGAACTGGTTTCCTACGAAAGCCTTTAAGCTGATTGCACCAGGAGAGCCGTTCTCCTGGTGCAAATTGTTATGAGGACAATTTGAAGTTGGATCGGCCTATCCTGATGGCAGCAACATTCTTGTTGTCACACACGCATTTTTGATGAAAACGATAATCTATCTATTTAACTTTGAAAACATAGAGAGACTTTCCAAAATTGGAAATACCGATAGAATCAAGCTACTGTTTGATGGTCAGAATTTTCAAATTGAATAGCTCTGTATTCACAATTTACTCTGGCAGCGTTCTTTCTTCCCCAAAAGGATTGATATAGTCAGGTGGACAGAGATGGGCCTCGCTCCATATCATCATTTGGTTCAAAATCGGGGTGAAGCTCTGCCCCAGCTCCGTTAAGGAATACTCCACCTTGGGGGGAATTTCCTTGTAAATCTCACGGTGCAAAAATCCGTCTTGCTCCAATTCGCGGAGCTGCTTTGTCAATGAGGATTGGGTAATCCCGTCCAGGCGGCGCATGAGCTGACCAAAGCGTTGAACCTTATAAAATGCGATATACCACAAGATCAGGATTTTCCACTTGCCTCCCAAAACCGCCTGCACACTGGTCATCGGAACACAGCGGGCCATCATATCCTGCGTCTGAAATTTATTCCCGGCCATAGCTCTATCTCCCTTCGCTTCTTTTTAGGTAGTATATACCATCTCAATTTCAAAATCAATGTAGGCCACAAAATTAGTATTAGTACAGAAAACAATACTACTACTAAAAAAGTTGCGTACTTGAATTTAACTGTTGCCGGTTGTACCATGATGGCAACAGGAAATTCCTGATTGATTTTGAAAAGGAGATATGATCTATGCACTTTGATGGAACAATCTGGCGTCCGCCCTATGAGGCCGCGTCCCTGCTGATCCAAGTTACTGCGGGCTGCACACACCACTCCTGCAAATTCTGTACGCTATACGAGGATTTGCCTTTCAAGTTCAGAATGTCCCCGCCGTCCGAGGTGGAGGAAGATTTGGCTGCGGTGAGCCGCTACTGCCAGGACGCACCCTGGTTCCGGGTTTTCTTCACCGGCGCAAATCCCTTTGTTCTGACCACTGACAAGCTGAAAACACTGGCCCAAATGGTGAAGAAGTATTGCCCCAACTATTCGTCCATTGGCTGCTTCGGCAGGATCACCGATGTTACCAACAAAACCGTGGATGAACTGAAAGAGCTTCGCGCTTTAGGGTATAACGGACTTACCTTTGGCGTTGAAACGGGCGATGACGAGGCGCTGACCTTTATGAACAAGGGCTTCCGGGCCAGTGATGTCCTTGAACAATGCAAAAAGTTAGAGGCCGCTGGCATCAGCTACAACTTCTTCTATCTCACCGGCATTTCCGGCGCTGGCCGGGGCGAGATTGGCGCAAAGGCCAGCGCGGAGCTTTTCAATCAGCTTCACCCGCAAATCATTGAATCGTCCATGCTGACGATTTACAAGACCTCAAAACTGTATCAGGAAATCCAGCGCGGCAACTGGAAAGAGGAAGGGGAAATTGAAAAGCTGGCGGAGCTGAAAGCCCTCATTGAAAATCTGACCATTGACACCCGTATCGTAACAGACGGCGCATCCAACTTGATCCAGGTTCGCGGCCACCTTCCTGCGGACAAGGAAAAGCTGGTTGAATATTTGAATCACCTGATTGAAACCGCTGATGAAGCGGCGCTGCGGGAGTACCGCGTCAATCTTCGGCATCTGTAAGAGGCCCGCCCGAATCATTGGTTGGCGGTATGGCGGCTTGATAGGCTGTTCCCCAATCGCACAAGGACTTCAAAACGGGATGAATGGATTGTCCGAGGTCTGTTAAGGTGTATTCAACCTTTGGCGGATTGTCGGGATAAACCGTCCGCGCAAGTATCTTTTGTTCTTCCAGTTCTAGGAGTTGCTGTGTCAAGGTCTTGGTGGTGATCTTCCCTAAACGCCGCTGCAATTCGTTGAACCGCACTGCTCCTTTGGAAACCTGCCATAAGATTTTCAGTTTCCACTTTCCGCTTAAAACATTGAGGCCAATTTCCATTGGGCATTGTTCCGTAACAGCGATTGATTTTGCCATAAGTTTTCCTCCATAGTGCGGTATCAAAAAAGACACCACATATCAAAAAAGTGCGTTCTTGTTCGCTTTTTTTGCCTGTGCTATGCTTAATTACGCCATATCAGGGCAAGGAAAGCAGTGAGAAAAGAAAGCCCCTTTTTCTCCAACTTCTCCGCGACGTTGAGGGTTGCAGAATTGTTGTTGGATACCACTGCCACCGTTTTTCTGTTTCTTACTGCGTTTGCAATAATATTTAGAATCGTCTGCGTCTTACCAGTACCTGGCGGGCCCTGGATAATGCTGATTTGAGAGGACAGCGCGTTTTCTACCGCGACTTTCTGGCTTTGATTCAGGCCAAAGGGATAGATAAGGGTCTCTGGGAGGGGAGCTGTTTTAGGCTGTCTGCCAAGCTCCAGATAGCAAGCCAAAACGGTTTCTTCACTGACAGTTTGAATCCGTTCATACTGCATGCTAAGGATATTAATATCATTTCCCACCACCAAGCTGACAGCTCCTGCCGTCTCCTTAAAATAATCGAAAATACATTTTTGACTGTCTTCTGTCAAGCAGTTGTGCTGGATCTCCACTTCTTCTCTGGGATAAGAAAGTGTTTTCTTCCCGCTGCAGACAAGACGATAGTATGGACCAAAATCTAAAATCATATCTACTTGGGTCATACAAACGCCTTTGACGGTAACAATCAGACCAGCAGGATCAATGCGCTGTTGCAGCTCCAGAATTTTTACCTTGCCGCCTTGATAGTGGTACACTTGAGGAGAGCTGGTATAAATGATATCACAAGCGTCACCACAGGGCCGAAACTCCTTGACAGAATCCGTTTTGTCCTGGCCATTGATCAGAATTAGGTATCTTTCTCTATCCATTATGATTCTCCCTGTGACAGCTTTTACAGAAATACTTTTTTGCGCTTTGGTTGATAAGGCTATGAACATCTTCTGTTTTTTGAAGAATGAGGAGCAGATTACGCTTCAAGCAATTTAGAACAGCAAATTTTGATTTATCGCTCTGCTGAACAAAGGCAACAAATTCATCCTGCACCGGCAAAGGCGGCACAACTAATTCTACATTTGCGATTACGCTTTGATTAATCTTGTATGTTCCGTTTGTAGTCTTTGCATTCTCTTCAATCTGGTTTCGCACTGCCTGCATTTTCCAAGCCATATATAGATATGGTAAGCGTATTTTCTGTTCGTTGATTCGCGCAGCTATTACGGTGTCAGGAAAGACTAGATCAAAACGATCCTCGAGTGAATAAACTCCTGCTCCAACGAGTGTTTTATTTCCATTTCCTCTGCAAATGTAGAAATCTGTTGCACAGATACGTTTATCATTGGGAGGACAGTCAGCAAAATAGCCATCTTTCCAGGCGTTCTCATCAAATACCCCTTGTGTAACAGCAGATAACGTGAGAGTCTTTGCATAATGTTCTCCGGCCCGAGATGGTGAAAGCCCATTCCGCATTCCATACATGATTGTACCAGCCTTTGTGCTGTACTGAGAATATGGCTCAATCATCTCGATAAATTGAGACTTAACAAGCTCATCTGTAACAGAAATCAACTTTTTATAGCTTTCTATTGTATCATTGATAGCCCATAATACCTCTGCCAATTCCTTTTGTGTGTCTAAATCCGGCAGTTCAAATTCCAAATCTTTCAGGTCGCGCCAGTTAATTGTTGGCGACAAAGAACCTACCGATATTTTGATGGCAGCATCTAAAAAGTAGTCGGAGCTGATAAACAGAGGGAAGAATTTCCTGTCAACAACCTTTTCTTGAGGCCTAAGAACCATGCCATGTGCAGAGAATATACCATCAAAAGGTGCAATAGCAACTTTCTTCTGATAGGCTCTACGTTTTCCAAACAGGACGTCGCCTTTCCTCATAACCAGCTTTTCGCCGATAGGAGCAACGTCTGAGCCGAAGCGTGTAACGTTCAAACTGCCAGTATCCAAATGCTCCAAGCCGATATAAGTAAAGCGATCTTCCTCAGCAGGCTTTTTCTTTTCCTTGCTATTGATCGCAATCTGTTCAAAACGATATTTCGCCATCACGCACACCTCCTCGTAGAGGTGGAATGAATGGGGAAAGCTTTGCAGCTTACAGAATCGATAAATTTGAGAATTGCAAACAACTTGCTAACGATTAAGCGATATATTTCCTATGTGACTCTTTCACATTATTTTGGTTGACCATTGCGTATTGGAGTGTGGTATCGATGCTCTGATGCCCAAGGAGCTGCTGAACCTGCTCGATTGGCATTCCTTTGTCAATCGCCATTGTGGCCAGAGTTCTTCTGAATTTATGAGGGTGAACCTTATGGAAACTCAATTCACGGCCAATTTTCCGCAGACGTATCTCAACACCGCTAATCTGCAGCCGCTCGAATGGTTTCAGTAGGGAGACAAACAAGGCGTCGTTCTCATCGGACCGTTCTTTCAAATACCGCTGGAGATGAATTTTAGTTCTCGCATCAAAATAGACCGTTCTCTGCTTATTTCCTTTTCCAAAAACGATACATTCCCGATTTTCAAAATCCACATCGCTCCGATTTAACTTCACCAATTCGCCGACACGAATACCAGTGGAAGAAAGCAGATCGATCATCGCCAGGTCGCGCAAATTGTCACAGTGATCTCGCATTAGCTCCAGGGATTCATCCGAGTATGTTTCTTTAACGGTCTTCCCAGTCTTTACTTTGTGGATTCTCCTCACGGGACTTTTTATAATGTAATCCTCATCTTCAAGCCAGGAGAAAAAGGACGAGAGAATCCGTCTCACATTATCGAGAGTCACCTTGCTGACCGTTCCTCGCCGCTGGTAATTGTCGAGATATAAGCGGAGATCATCTGTCGTTATTTTGCGTTCCGGCTTATTGATCCTCTCCAACATATTTCGGATCGTGGACTCATAATAGCGCAGAGATTTTTCTGAACAACCTTCCACGCGCTTAGCCGAAATAAAAAGCGGTAACCAATTGGACATCTGTGATTCACTGTCTATGGTGGCCTGAGCATTCAGCGCAGGCAAATGTCTGCGCAACGATGCCAACAGCTGCTTCATTTGTTTTTCGCTCAAACTTTCAGAGAGTTCATTCTGAATATTGATGATAATTTCTTCGATCATGGTGTTTCCTCCTTGTCGTGTTCCTCCGTTTGAGGCGTACCCACGAGCCGGAGGAAACTCCATGACCCTGTTTTTCAGCCGAGCTGCTCAGAAATGATACGTTTGTAGGTGGCGGTCAATTCTGAAAGTGCTTGTTCCAGTTCAAATTTTGATTTATCGCTCTGCTGTAAAAAATTCACAAACTCCTTCTGCTGTTCCAGCGGAGGCACCAATAGCCGCAACGAGCGTATGGAATCAAAGTTCAATCCGGCTTTTACAGAACTAAGATTTTTCTCAAAAAATTGCTTCTTCCCCGCCTCTGTTTCCATAAAATATGCAACATAAGTAGGGTCGAGGGCAGATTGTTCAAGGCGGATGCAAGTGAGGTGCTGGTTTATGTACGCTCCATGATCCGCAATTTCCTTCGTAATCACACCTGTTCTGCCCAAATCAGCTGTGACACTAATGAGCAAATCTCCCTCTTTTACACGGGTCCGTTCAGCTTCAGCGTTATGTGGCGGACATATACACTGGATATTGTCAATGGATACTTGCAATTTTTGACATTGGTGATGGTAATGAACCACTCACCATCCTCACTATAGTACTTAGCCCAGCCGCGCGATCCCGATGTAAGAAAATGAATAAATTTCTCCAATCGAAATTGTGGTAGATGACGAGGATTCTTTAAGGGGTCTCCAAACATCTCGATAAATTGAGATTTCACTAACTCGTCTGTTGCAAGGATAAGTCTTTTATAAGACTCCATTGTATCATTAATAGCCCATAAAATCTCTGCGAGTTTTCGTTGAATCTCTATATTGGGAAGTTCAAATTCATAATTTGCCAGCGTTGACCAATTAATAAATGTATTCGTGGAACCATGTCGATGTTGATATGCATATTCCCAGAACGTGTCGTTTTGTAATATGAACGGCAAATATTCAGGCAAAAGAACTTCCGAATTTGCAGTTGCAAGCACAAAAGTTTTTTCCGAGCAAATGCCCTCAAAGCCGACTACACCTGCTTTCTTTAGGTGTGGATTTCTTGAAACTAGCAGGAAATCTCCGGCTTTGAACCCATAATAAAACATTGGTCCTATGGTGCTGCCTTCAATTAAGCCTCGCTTTGTGATACAAACATTTTCGCTTTCTATATGTTCGCCACCTACATAGTAGATTAGACTTGTATTATCCTTATCAACCTTCGTTTGAACTCGGTTAATTACATCTTTCAGCTTAATGTGAGCCATCTGTTGAACCACTCCTCTCTCCCAAAAGTGAATTCAGCTTCTTATAACTCAACTTCATGGTTTCCGAGGCGGCCATCCAGCTGTCATAATGTTCCTGAACGGAGCGGGTATCCGTCTCCGCCATCTCAGTTTCCTGCTTGACATAGAGGGGAATACTGAGGGAAAAGTTGTGATCCGCAATATCTTGTATGGTGGCTACCCGCGCGAAACCAGCCTCATCAGAATACTGGTGATAGGCTTTGGCAATCTTCTGGATATGCCGGTCCTCCAAATAGCTTTGCGCATTTTTTCGCTCCACCTCGTTTACCGCGTTGATGAAAAGCACCTGTCCTCGCCGCTCCGGGCGCTTATTCATGCGGCAGATCATGATGCAGGCCTCCATGGGGGAGTTGTAAAACAGGTTTGCCGCCAGACCGATCACGCATTCGACGCGGTCACTGCGCACCAGCTTCTCCCGCATGGCGCTCTCCTCGTTGCGAAACAGAACGCCGTGGGGAAACAAAATCGCGCACCGCCCGGTCTCCTCCTTCAGGCTGGTAATGATATGCTGCAAAAAAGCATAGTCCGCCCGCCCTTGGGGCGGCACTCCCAGGAAGTTGCGGCCATATTTGTCACTCTCAAAGGCGGCGCGATCCCATTGGCTGATGGAATATGGCGGATTGGCCAGAACCAGGTCAAACTGCCGCAGCCTGCCGTTTTCAATAAACGCGGGTGTGGCCAGGGTATCGCCGTTTACAATGCGGAAGTCCTTGACGCCGTGGAGAAACAGGTTCATCTTTCCGATGGCGGAGGTCAGTGCGTTGATCTCCTGTCCGAAGACCGCAACATTGCGCCATTCCTTCCCCTGCTCTTTCAGGTAAGCAATCGCGGAGATCAGCATACCGGCGCTGCCGCAGGTGGGGTCGTAAATGGACTCCCCCGATTCTGGACGGAGCATCTCCGTCATCAGATGGACAACGGTCCGGTTGGTGTAAAACTCCTGCGCTGTGTGACCACTGTCATCTGCGAATTTTTTGATGAGATACTCGTATCCCTGGCCAAGCTCATCCTCTGGGCAGTTTGCGATGGAGAGCGTCCTGGTACTGAAATGCTCCAGCAGGTCTTTCAGTAAACGGTCCGGCAGACGGTTTTTATTGGTCCATGCCCCATCGCCAAAAATCCCTTGTAATTTATCGGAATTGGCGTTTTCAACTTTTCGGAACGCCTCCACGATTGCCACGCCGACATTTTCTGAAACTGCACGGACGTCATTCCAGTGGCTGCCCTCGGGAACGATAAATGTATGAAGTTCACGCTCATCAAACTCAGCGGCATCTTCGCCGTATTCCTCCTGCGCTGCGGCGGTCTCCTCATCGTACACATCACAGATTCGCTTAAAGAACAGCAGCGGGAATATGTACTGCTTATAGGCTCCCGCGTCAATATTTGTGCGGAGGAGGACGGCGGAGTTCCACAGATAGGACTGTAATTCCTCAATGGTGATTCGTTTATTCACTGACGTACCCTCCCTCCAGCAGAAGCTTTTTCATCTTTTCCTCGGCCCGGAGCATAGCCTCATAAGCCTCAAAATACTGTCTACGTACTTCCTCTGGGGGAATTGTTTCCTGCTCTTTTTTCTCAATGTAGTTGTTAATGGCAAGAGTGTAGTCTTTTTCCCGTATATCGGCAACCGTTGCTATTTTGACGCGCTCGATCACATCTTCATAGGCCGAGTAAAGGGAATAGACTCTTTGAATATCTTCCTCAGTCATAACATTCTGTGCTCGCTGAGGTGTGTAGATGCCGGAGGCGTCAATCAGGCAAACCTTTCTGCGGTGCTCCGCACTTTTGTTGTTGTTCAAAAAGAGGATGCAGGCGGAAACGCCGGTGGAGTAGAAAACCCCGCCGGTGAGTTTGATCACACACTCCAGCTTGTCGGACTCCACTAACTGCTTTCGGATCTCTCCCTCTTTTCCACCCCGGAACAGGACGCCTTGGGGCAGGACGACAGCGCACCGGCCTGTCTTGGGATCCATGGATTTGACCACGTGCTGGAGCCACGCGAAGTCTCCGTTGGAGTCCGTGGGGCAACCCCAGAAGTTGCGCCCGTAGATATCGCTACTAAACTGCTCCGCCCCCCAGTTTTTCAAGGAAAAGGGGGGATTCGCCACCACACAGTCAAAGGTTTGCAGGCTGCCCCGCCAGAGATAATTAGGGCTTCGCAGTGTGTCCCCCTGGGTCACGTTAAAATCTCTTGCGCCATGCAGAAACAGGTTCATCCTGGCAATGGCGGAGGTGGCCAGATTCTTTTCCTGACCATAGATTCGGCCGTAGGTTCGCTTGTCACCCTTCATGTAACGAATCGCTTCAATCAGCATACCGCCTGTGCCGCAGGCGGGGTCATACACCGACTCGCCCGCCTGCGGGGCCAGCAGCATAATCATCAGCTTGACAATGGAGCGTGGGGTGTAAAATTCGCCGGCGTTCTTTTTTGATAAATCCGCAAATTTCTTGATCAGGAACTCATAACTGTCCCCCATCACGTCGGCAGAATAATTGTTGTTGCCAACCTTTATTTGGGACAAATGCTCGATCAGATTTTTCAGCCGCTCGTCGGACAGCTTTGACTTATCCGTCCAGTTTGCGTCATCAAAGCTGGAGAATACCCCGCTCAATGTATCGGGGTTCGCCCGCTCAATCCCGTTCATAGCATTTACAATGGCAACACCCACATCCATGCTCGCCTCCCGGACATCCTGCCAATGGCATCCCTCTGGGATCACAAAGCGGTGGTTCTCCGGGAAAGCGGCATATTCCTCATCCCCGCCGGATTCCTCCAGCGCAGCCTGGGTCTCCTCGTCATAGACGTCGGAAAGTCGTTTGAAAAATAGAATCGGTGTCACATAGCTTTTGTATTCGTCCTGGTTGATGGGGCCCCGCAGGATATTGCATGCCTCAAACAAGTGGGAAAACAGTTTCTGGCTGGTGGTCTCCTCAGAAACTGACGTGCTGTTTATGGCATCCTCGTCAGCAAAATCAAAGGCAAGCTGCATGATTTCAGAACGCTTGCTGGCTTTGATTCCAGCGCGCTCCGGAGATCGAATTCCGACGTTTCCGGCCTCGCCTGCTTTTTCTACCTTCGCCGGATAGATCCCCTCAAAATCTATGAGAATTTTCAAAAGCCGCTTGTCTAAAAAAGTCAGAGCCAGCTTCCGTATAGGGGCAGGCACCCCATAATAAGCCTCGGCAACCGCCCCGGTGATCGCCGCCAGGGTATCACTGTCGCCGCCGATAGAGATTGCGTTCCGGATGGCGTCCTCAAAGCCGGTGGACTCGAAAAAAGCCTCCAGCGCCTGGGGCACGGTATCCTGACAGGTCTCATTGAACTGATAGGTACTACGGATGGAATCCAGTGTGAAATCAATGGGGTAGTAATTTTTTGTGATATAATCCTGAATCTCCAGCATACTTTTTCCGGTGCAGGCGAGATAAACCGCAGCAGCAGTGGCCTCGGCGCCTTTGATTCCCTCCGGATGGTTATGGGTCACCTCGGTCACCGCTTTGGAGAGGGCTTTTGCCTCTTCAAGAGACCTTGCCGCATACCCGCAGCCGCTTACCCGCATGGCGGCGCCGTTTCCAAAGCTGTTGTAAGGCTTCGGATGATCGGAATACATCCACCTGTAAAAAGATCCACCATAGCCGCTGTTCGGATACGGGCGGCCAATCTCCTGCATGGAGCGGACTGCCTGCTCTCCCAAACCGGTAAAATCCGGTCGGCAGCGCATCAGCGCGTCGCATACGGCCAATGACATGATGGAATCATCCGTAAAGAAACACTGGTGCGGCATCAGGTCAAAGTCCTTGGAGCGGTGGTTGTTCCACTCAAATCTGGAGCCCACAATATCTCCAATGATTGCGCCGATCATAGTTCCACTTGCCTCCCATCAATAATATTGCTCGATGTAGCTGTACGCCTTGTCAAAGACATCCTTGTCTTTGATCTTATACTTGATCCAGACTACACTGCGAAGGGCCTTCTTGACCTCCTGCTTGCCGGCCGTTGTGCTCTGCCAGCCATCGAAGCGGACAATTTTCACAATGCTGTCAATATCAGCAACGATGCGCTCTACAATGACAGGCGTATTTTTGTTCCTCACACCATTGAACAGCTCCGTCAAGGCGGCGATCCCTTTATCAATTTCCTGCTCCGGAACGACATCTTTCTCCGCCCGAGCTGCTTCCTTCGCCAGTTCCAAAAGAAGCTTCAAAAATTCAATGCTGGTAACAAGACCCTGTTCATGTTTCTCGCGCAGGGCTTCCAACTTCTCACCCAGCCGGATAAATTTGGGGTCTTGGGCATGGTTCAGAATCTTTGCCACAAGGCTGATCTCAACCTTTTTTGCCGCTTTTTTTAAATCCTTCTGCTTCTCCAGAAAATCATCAATCAGGTCAGCGTCCATGGCAAGAATGTCCATATCTTCGTCAGTCTCGCCGACCGTAACATTCTGATGAACCAGCTCAATGGTCTTGGCCCCAAGGGAGGCCCAAATCAGACCCCCTCTGCCGTCGGTGGGTTTGACGGATTCGTAGACACGGGACAGCCACTGGTAATCCGACTTGTATGCGTTCAAGAAGATATCCGGCGACAGAGCGTCCCAAGCCCGGTTCAGCACACGATAGTCGGCGGCAAAGGTATCCTTTTCCTTGTTGGTGGGGAGACATTCCTGGGCCGCCATCAGCCCTTCCCAGCCCTCTACGGTGCGGTCAACACCCATAAAATAACCGAGGCATTTTTTCATCAGCGTCGGCAGCTGCTTTTTGATCTCCTCGATATTGGTGATAATCTGGCGCATACTGGTCTCATCAAAATCAAGAGCTTTCGCCACATCGTCAAAAATACCAATATAATCTACAATCAAGCCGTGAGTCTTTCCCTGGTCATAGGTTCGATTTGTGCGACAGATCGCCTGGAGCAGCGTGTGATCCTTCATAGGCTTGTCCAGATACATCGCCTGTAAAATAGGGGCGTCAAAACCAGTCAACAGCTTGGAGGTGACGATCACCAGCTTCAGCTCGCTGTTTGGGTCCCGGAACACGTCCAGGATTTTTCCCTCCGCATCACGGTCACGGCGGTATTTCCTGTAGCGATCCTCCTTGTCATTATTAGTATCCATGACGATCGTGGAAGCATCCTCACCAAGCAGTTCGTCCAGGACCGTCTTATACATTAGGCAGCATTCACGATCATAAACCACGATCTGTCCCTTGTAGCCGTTTGGCGCAATTTTTGATTGGAAATGCTTCGCGATATGTTCGCAGACCTTCCTGATGCGGGCCGGGTTATACATGATAGCCTTCATGTTGACGCGGCGGGAAAGCTCATTCTTTTCCTCCCTGCTCAGCCCCGCCTTATCGGTCATTGCCTCAAATGCCCGGTCCAGTTCATCTTTGTTGACATGCAGTTCCACGGGAACCGGCTCAAAATGCAGAGGCAGCGTCGCACCGTCCCGGATGGAGTCTGAGAAAGAGTACCGGCTCATATAGCCAGTGCGGTCCTCCTCCGCGCCGAAGGTCAAAAAGGTATTTTTGTCCACCCGGTTAATCGGCGTACCGGTAAGGCCAAAGAAAAACGCATTGGGAAGGGCCATGCGCATCTTCTCACCCAGGTCTCCCTCCTGCGTCCGATGGGCCTCGTCCACCATGACGATGATGTTGTCTCGGGCATTCAGCTCTCCATTGACCTCACCAAATTTGAAAATTGTTGTAATCAGAATCTTCCGCATATCTCCGCGGAAGAAAGAGGAGAGTTCCTCCTTGGTGGACGCGCTGGTCAGATTGGGAATGTCGGAGGCGTTAAAGGTTGCCGTGATCTGTGTCTCCAAATCAATGCGGTCATCCACAATCACAACCGTAGGATTTTTGAGTTCAGGGATCATACGCAGCTTCTGCGCGGCAAATACCATCAGCAGCGATTTGCCGGAGCCCTGGAAATGCCAGATCAGCCCCCTCTTCGGATACCCGGCAAGGACACGGCTGACGATCATATTCGCACCCTCAAACTGTTGATAACGGCAGATAATCTTATATTTCCGGTACTTTTTATCGGTGGCGAACATAGTGAAGAACTGGAAGATGTCCATAACCTTTTCCGGTGTGATCATATCTGCTATGCTGATCTTCACATCCGCAAGGTTACCCTCCGCCTTATGATCGGAGGTGTGCCACGGTCCCCACATATTGATGGGCATATTCACGGAGCCATAGCGGTAACACTTCCCCTCTGAGGCAAAATTGAATACATTTGTAACAAACATGGCGGGAATGCTTTTCTCATATGCGGAAATATCTCCAGCGGCGTCAAGCCATGTAATGGCACTGCGGACAGGCGTCTTCAGTTCGCCAATCGCAATGGGAAAGCCGTTGATCAGCAGCACAATATCCAGGCGTTTGCCTCCATCCGCCTGAGGATATACCCATTGGTTGGTGACGACATATTCATTTAAGGCAATATCCTCTTTGCGCATCGTACCAAAGAAGCGAATCGGAACCATACGACCGTCTTTTCCAAAGGGGAAGGAGTTTTCTTCAAACACCAGCTTTTTAAACAGCTCATTCTGGGTCACCAGGTTATGCGGCTGTACAGACAAAATAACAGTTCGAAGCTTATAAATGACCTCGTCAGCACGGGAAGGTTCCGCTGCGATCTCAGGATTCAGCCGGATCAAAGCTTCCTTCACCATGGGCTCCACCATAACATCCGAATACATACGCGGAAGCTTCTCAGCGGGAATGTATGTCCAACCATTCTCTTTCAAAATGGAGATTATCATTTGCTCCATAGTGTTGTCTTCATTAAATAGAGCTTTCATGTAACCTTCCCCCTTGCCATGCTTTTGCTTGTAATCTTCTCAAAATTTCCTTATCCGCCGGGCAAAACTCGTACTGCGGTATTTCATCCACTTTAATCCACTGAATATCATTATGTTCCAACATTTTTGGAGTTCCCTCGATAATTGCCGCATTGAACAGTGTCAGATGTACATTCAGGTCCGGGTAATCGTGGTCGACTTCCATAAACACTTCACCCGCTGAGATGGTAACAGCCAGTTCTTCCCGGCACTCCCGAATGAGGGCATCTTCTTTGCTCTCTCCCGGTTCCACTTTACCGCCCACAAACTCCCACAGCAGTCCCCGTGCCTTGTGAGCTGGACGCTGGCAGATCAAAAACCTGCTCCCGTCCCAGATCAGCGCTGCCACAACCTCTGTCGCTTTTTTCTCCATACCATCCGCCGCCCCCAATTTGCCTTTTTCCCTCATTTATGCTATTTTATTGAGTATACCACAATTTCCCCCCTGGGGGAAGAGCGTAATGGAGGTGCAATGCCGTGGTACGAGAGATTATGCGGGATGAAGCGTTCCTCTCCCAAAAGGCTGAACCGGCCACTTTGGAGGACTTGCCTGTCGCTCAGGATCTGCTGGACACCCTGACTGCCCACAAGGCCGGCTGTGTGGGCATGGCGGCCAATATGATCGGCGTTTGCAAGCGAATTATCGTCTTTGACAACGAGGGCAAATACACGATCATGTTCAACCCGGAGATTATCAGGAAATCCGGGCCCTATGAGGCGGAGGAGGGCTGTCTCTCCCTCACCGGCACCCGGAAGGCCAAACGCTGGCAGTCCATCAAGGTGCAGTATCAGAACGAGCAGTTTCAAACACGCTTCAAGACCTTCACCGGCTGGACAGCCCAGATCATCCAGCACGAAATAGACCACTGTGAGGGAATTCTGATTTGAACCGAGAGGCCTATATATGAAACGTGTCATCATCTTATCCGACACTCACGGCCTGCTGCGGCCGGAGGTAATGGAATACCTGTCCCACGCTGACATTATCATTCACGGCGGCGATATCAACACCCAGGCCATTGCGGACAAGCTCCGGGAGTATGCTCCGCTCTATATTGTCCGGGGGAACAACGATAAGGACTGGGCGGAGGGATTGCCGCAAAGCCTCATATTTTCCATCGAGGGTATCCATTTCTTCCTGATTCACAACAAGAGGGATGTTCCTCCGGATTTGCCCAACACGGATGTGGTGGTTTACGGTCACTCCCACAAGTACGCCCGCGAGGAGCAGAATGGCGTTCTGTGGCTGAACCCCGGCAGTTGTGGACGTCGGCGCTTTGACCAAGAGATTACCTTTGCTGTCATGACCGTTGACGGAGGACATATTCAGGTTGAGAAAGTGACCATCCCTCATGAAAAGAAGTAATGCGATAGAGCTGGGCCTGACCATTCCCCTCCAGCGACACTTGCACATCAAAGCGCTCCCCTACAGCCAGGAGCCGGACCGCCGGTTCTGCTGGGACCTCCACATTATCCCGTTGCGGGGCAGGCCCAGTCTGCTGGCAGTCCACTGCCATACGCGATACACATTTGTGCAGTACGATCTCAGCCATCCGGAATGGGAGCGCCTGCCGGACATTTTCCTGGACGGTCTGCGCCGCAGCCTGTTTGCCGTCGGGTTTTCCTCAGAAACAGCAGAGAGACTGTACGGATCAGGGCAGTCTCTATTCACCAGAACCCATGGCCGCCGGGAGGTGGCCTTTTTAAACCGCGCCTGGGAGGACGTGATGGCTGCGGAGCTGGCTCTGGACGAAAGCAGCCAAAGTCAGCCCCTGCTGGATCAGCTGGTCAACGCCAAACTCAGCCGCTGCACGGGAATGGAAGGCCTGGACACAGCGGCTGGGCGGCTGACGGAGATGCTTTCCCAAATCTGAAAGGAGGGGGTTCTATGCGCATCATCATCGCCCCGGCGAAGAAAATGGTGGTGGATACAGACAGCTTTGCCGTGGACGGCCTGCCTCAGTTTCTGGAGCAGACAGAGCAGCTGAAGGCTGTCCTCCAGGGTATGTCCTCCAAGGACTTACAGACCCTCTGGAAGTGTAATGACTCCATCGCCAAACTGAACATAGAGCGGCTGGAACAGATGGATCTGCGCCGTAATCTCACCCCCGCCATTTTCTCCTATGAGGGCATCCAGTACCGCTACATGGCTCCCGGCGTAATGGAGACAACTCACCTGGACTACCTCCGGGAGCACTTGCGCATCCTCTCTGGCTTCTACGGTCTGCTGCGGCCCTTCGACGGCGTAACCCCCTACCGGCTGGAGATGCAGGCAAAGCTGGCGGTGGACGGCTGCTGGGATCTATATCAATTTTGGGGGAACCGTCTGGCCCGGCAGCTGGCCTCGGAGACGGATGTAGTGCTGAATCTGGCCTCCAGGGAGTACAGCAAAGCGGTGGAGGCTCATCTGCCAAAAGCCGTCCGATTTGTCACCTGTGTCTTTGGAGAGCTGAAAGACGGCAGGGTCGTCGAAAAGGGTACCAAATGTAAAATGGGTCGGGGGCAGATGGTGCGTTGGCTGGCGGAGAACCAAATCAAAAGCCCGGAGGACCTTTTGGCCTTTGATCATCTGGGCTATCAGTTCTGCCGCTCCACATCGGTGGGGAATCACACCGCTTATCTTTGGATACAGTCCCGCAAGGATTGAGCCGCTTCCTGGCCAGGAGCGGCTTAATATTCCGTACTCAGCAGGAAATCCGCAACGTGCATCATCTTGATCCTCTGGTAATTTCCGCTGGCCTACCTGCTAATACAGGGGTGTTTTTAATTGCTAAAGTATATAGTTATAACTGCAACACTCACTTCACATCAAAAGTTTTGCGGTTTATATCCGCAAAACTTTTTCACCAAGGCAGCTTCGACGGCCTCCAGCATCGGAGAATATCCCATATAAAATCCCCAGATTCAGGGAAAACTGAATCCAGGGTGATAAATTATGGGATTTTTCCGCGGTAGAACTAAGACGGGCCCCTATTTTGAGGGCTGGTACTTCAAGCACCAGAATCCGCAGGGACAGACTCTGGCGCTGATTCCCGCGTTCCATATCGACAGAGAAGGACACTGCACTGCCTCCCTCCAGGTCATTTCAAAGAATCAGACGTGGTGGCTGGAGTACCCGGAGGCACAGCTGCAAGTCTCCCGGCAGCCTTTTCAAGTGCAGATTGGAACGTCCAGCTTTGGCGGTCAGGGGATCGACCTCCATATCCAACAGGACAATCTTTCCCTCTGTGGCTCACTGCACTATGGTCCTTTTACCGCTCTGCGCTCTGACATCATGGGGCCGTTCCGGTTCTTCGCAGGGATGCAGTGCGCCCATGGCGTCATCAGCATGGGGCATTCCCTGGAGGGAGCACTGGAGCTGAACGGCGAATGCTTGGATTTCTACGGTGGAACCGGGTATATTGAGACGGATCAAGGCCGCTCTTTTCCCAGCAAGTACCTCTGGACACAGTGCGTTTGGGGCGGCCCGGAACGCGGCAGTCTGATGCTTGCAATTGCGGCGATCCCCCTGCCTGTGGGCGGCTTCACTGGCTGTATTTGCTCTGTTTTATACCATGGCCAGGAATACCGCCTAGCAACCTACCGGGGCGCCAAAATTGAAAAGTGGTCTCCCTCCGGTGCGGTGATCCGTCAGGGGCAGTACCGCCTGGAAGTAGAATTGCTGAACGAGCAGCGGCAGGCCCTCCGTGCTCCGGTAGAGGGCCGCATGGAGCGCACTATCCACGAGAGCCTCTGTGCGGAGGTTCGTTACCGCTTCTGGCACGGGGACAACCTCTCGCTTCAGCATACTGACTCAAATGCTAGTTTTGAGTATTCCTTCGTAAACTGATTGCCTCTGCCGGCAAAATATCCTCGCCTTTGCTCAAAAACTTCAAGCGCATTTTTGCCGGTCATAATTTTAGCATTTGGCCCCATGCTTTGGATTTTTCTTTTATCTTTGGATATTCTCCTTCAGAATCTGAGTGCCTGTCCCGGCAGAAAACCTTTGTAAAACCTTCCCATCAGAGTTAGAATACAGACAAAATAACACGAAAAGTATTTCCTGTCCTGTATTATTATAAAGTTTCCGAAAAATTTAAAACAGGCGCAATTTATATCTTGTACTCCTTGACAAACAAAAATCTTGTTGTATAATACAACGATTTAGTTCACGCTAAATGGTCGGGTCGGGAAAATAAAATATAGGGGGATACTATATGCACGACTTTAAATATGTTACCAGAAAAGAACGTGCCCCAGTCAAAAACGACCTGATTGCTATTATAAAAAGGACCCAAAATTTGCTTCGGGATGATTTTACTTTTCGCTTTGATTTCGTGGGAAGTG
Source organism: Oscillospiraceae bacterium (assembly GCA_910575815.1). Classification (GTDB taxonomy): domain Bacteria; phylum Bacillota; class Clostridia; order Oscillospirales; family Oscillospiraceae; genus Oscillibacter. The sequence goes on along the minus strand of CAJTFN010000013.1, from coordinate 60,162 downwards.
ATAGGCGTAATATGGTGACTTACGTCCCACAAACAAATATTGGCTATGATTTTGATGTTAATCTGGAGGTCAACGACGATGATTGCAATTATACTCCGGAAAAAATCAAATTCAAAATTATACAGGCGTTGAATAAGGTAGCCCATAAGTATGGATACGATTACGCTGAAGACTCGACCCGTGTTATCACCATCAAATTCAAGGACAGAAAAAACTCGCGTATTCTTCACAGCTGCGATTTTGCCATTGTAAATAACTATACAGATGAAGAGGGCCATAAACGGCAAGAATATATTCGTTTCAATAAAAGGCAGAACAGTTACACTTGGGAGGAACAGCCTGGTGGATACTATATACTTTGCGAAAAAGAACAGTGGATAAAAGATAATAGACATCACGATGAATTAAGAAAACTGTACTTAGACAAGAAGAACAAGAACAGCGATTTAAGGAAACATTCACGATCCCTTTATGCTGAAGCTGTACATGAGATTTGCCAAAGATATGGCTTCTATGATTAACTTTGCCGTTGGTTTGAGGATGATAATATCCTTTTGACCACAGAACCTACCACAGACGTGGCCGGAACACATGGAAAACACCTCGTTAAAGAGGCTTGCAGATGAAGTGAACTCCAGCAGAAATGGCTAAAAGGAGCAAAAACAAGCCAAAAAAGTTTTATGAATCTTTTCGCATCCGAGAGGTCGAGAGTTCGAATCTCTTCAGGTCCACCATGAAAAGGTCTGTAGCCACAATGGTTACAGGCTTTTTTCTTGTCCCTCTGGAGGGCGGTTTCTGTCGTTTGCACGGAAGGGATTTTTTGGAGAGATGCGCTGAGTGCTTGCTTTTTCAGCGGGAGTGCCGTATACTATATAGAAAAGATAAGCTGGGACAATTCCTGAGGAATCGCTTCGGGAGTGCTGGGGATGGGAGAGAATACCATGAAAAAAGTTTTGTCATTGATGCTGGCCCTTGTTCTTTGTGCCGGGCTGACGGTACCTGTGATGGCTGGAGAGGCCTCCTTGCCAGACGTGCCGACGTTTACCGACGTGCCGCCGGAGCATTATGCCGCGGAGGCCATTGACTGGTGTGTCTCCAGAGGCGTGATGATCGGATACACCGACGAGACCTTCAAGCCCGCCGCGTCGCTGACGCGGGCACAGTTCTGCGTGATGCTGGCCAGAGTGTTTTTCCCCGAGGAGCTCCGGAATTTCGAGGCCCAGGGAGCAGGGCAGCCCTGGTACTGGGCCAGCTTGATGGCTCTGGCCCGGAAGGGGATTCTGGCGGGGACCTGGTGGAGCACCGACGACACCTGGCGGGGCGCCGACGACAGCTGGCGCCGGACAGAGGACATCTGGTGGAGAGGCGAGGACAGCGGGAATTTCCGCGTGGACATGTCGATGTCCCGTTACGAGATGGCCCTGCTGTTATACAACATCATGACCCGGAATTTCATGTCCGTCAGCCTTTCGCAGCAGGATGCCGCCAGCCAGAGAATTCCCGACTGGGACCAGGTGCCGGACCGTTACACCATTTCCGTTTCCTCGGTCTACGCCGCCGGAATTGTAACCGGGCACACGGACGGGAGCTTTTGCGGCAGCGACCTGGTGAACCGCGCCCAGGCCGCCGCGGTGGTTTACCGCTTGGTGCGGTATCTGGGCGTGCCCATGGAGCCAATCTACAACGTGAATGCGTGAGAGGGCGCCCTCCGGCGGGAGAACCGCGCCGGATTCCCGGTCTGCGGGCCGGAGAGAACCGCTTCTTTGAAAATCAGATTTTTGAGCGCACCCTCCCCGGCCCTTTGCCGGAGGGGGCGGCGTTTCCGGCGAACGGCCTCCTTGGTTCAAGGGGGCCGTTTTTTACGGAACCTCCCCGCTCCCTGCCGGGGCTTTTTGTTCATTTCAACCAGGACCAATCTTCCCCAAAAGTTTCTCTTTACAAATAAAATTCCCTCCTATATAATATTATGGTTGACGAAATCTGTTAAGGACGGAGATTTATATCATGGCTTTGATTGAATACGACGCTTACAAGCAGAAGCTCCGGGAGCTGCGGCCGGAGCTGGACAAGCTCTCCGCCGCCCTGGACATTGAGGCGGCAAAGCAGGAGGCCGCCCGCCTGGAGGATGAGACCGCCCAGGACGGCTTCTGGAATGACCTGGAGCGCTCTCAGAAGGTCCAGCAGCGGCTCAAGCAGCTCCAGAACAAGATCGCCCGACAGGAGAAGCTCCTCTCCGCCTGGGAGGATCTGACCGCCCTATGCGAAATGGGCCAGGAGGCCGACGACCCGGAGCTCCTGGAGGAGCTGAAGGCCGACTACGCCGCCCTGGAGGACCGGGCGGCAGAAACCCGCATGGCTACCCTCCTCTCCGGGGAGTACGACGGCTGCAACGCCATTTTGCAGTTCCACGCCGGAGCCGGCGGCACCGAGGCCCAGGACTGGGCCCAGATGCTCTACCGCATGTACACCCGCTGGGTGGAGCGGAAGGGCTTCACCTACAAGATTCTGGACTATGAGGACGGCGACGAGGCGGGCATCAAGTCCGCCGCCATCTCCATTGAGGGCGAGAATGTCTACGGCCTTTTGAAGAGCGAGAACGGCGTCCACCGGCTGGTCCGGGTCTCCCCCTTCGACGCCAACGCCCGGCGGCAGACCTCCTTCGCCGCCGTGGAGGTCATGCCGGAGCTGGAGAACGACGAGACCATCGAGATTCGGGATGAGGACATCGAGATGCAGGTCTACCGGGCCAGCGGCGCCGGCGGGCAGCACGTCAACAAAACCTCCTCCGCCGTTCGCCTCATCCACAAGCCCACGGGCATCGTGGTGGCCAGCCAGCAGGAGCGCAGCCAGTTCCAAAACAAGGACAACTGCATGAAGATGCTCCGGGCCAAGCTCCTGGAGCTGAAAGCGCAGCAGCACGCGGAGAAAATTTCCGACATCAAGGGCGTGCAGATGAAGATTGAATGGGGCAGCCAGATTCGGTCCTATGTCTTCATGCCCTATCAGATGGTGAAGGACACCCGGACCAGCTTTGAGACCGCCAACATCGACGGCGTCATGGACGGGGACTTGGACGGATTCCTCAACGCCTATCTGACCCAACTGGCCACAGGCGAGCTGAAGAAATGACCCCCATTGGATCCGCCGCAGTGAAAGGCGGGGCCCAGCCCGCCGTCCCCCCGCCGCCCAAGGGCCCTCCGGAAGAATGACAGGGTGGGGCCGGGTTTCCCTGAGTGCGCGCCGAAGAGGCCGCACAGCGCGGCTTTCCGCTGTGTGAACGGTACTATGCAAGCAGCGGCCGGGAAGCGGGGGCCCGCTGCCCCACCGAACCTCCGCCAAAAAAGGCGCGGCTGACGCCGCGTCCTTTTTCCGCAAACCCTTACCTATACAGAAAGGAATATACAGATGAAAGATAACAAAATGCAATCGCCAGTTCCGGCGCCCCAGGAGAACAAAATGGGCACCATGGCCATTGCTCCCCTGCTGGCCGGCATGGCGGTGCCCATGATGATTTCCATGCTGGTCCAGGCTCTCTATAATGTGGTGGACAGCATCTTTGTCGCCCGGATCAGCCAGGACGCCCTGAACGCCGTCTCTCTGGCGTTCCCCCTGCAAAACCTGATGATCGCCGTGGGCGGCGGCACCGGCGTGGGAATGAACGCCCTGCTATCCCGCTCCCTGGGGGAGAAGAAACAGGACCAGGCGGATCAGGCCGCCAACACCGGCATCTTTGTCTTCCTCCTCAGCGCCGTCATCTTCGGCATCTGCGGCTTTTTGCTGGCCCGGCCCTTCTTCCTGGCTCAGACGGATATCGCCGCCATTGTGGACTACGGCACGGATTATGCCCGGATTTGCCTGGGGCTTTCCATCGGCATTTTCAGCCAGTTCTGCTTCGAGCGGCTCCTCCAGTCCACGGGCCGGACGGTGTACTCTATGATTACCCAGCTCGTTGGCGCGGTCATCAATATCATCATGGACCCGATTTTGATTTTCGGCCTCTTTGGCTTCCCCCGCCTGGAAGTGGCCGGGGCCGCCGTGGCCACGGTGATGGGGCAGATTGTGGCGGCCTTCCTTGGCATCTGGATGAACCTGCGGTTCAATAAGGACATCCACCTCCGCTTCCGGGCCATCCGGCCGGACCGGGACATCGTCCGGGAGATCTACCGGGTGGGCCTGCCCTCCATCATCATGCAGTCCATCGGGTCCGTCATGACCTTTGGCATGAACAAGATCCTGATTTCCTTCACCGACACGGCTACCGCGGTCTTCGGGGCCTACTTCAAGCTCCAGAGCTTTATCTTCATGCCGGTCTTCGGCCTGAACAACGGCATGGTGCCCATCATCTCTTACAACTACGGCGCCGCCCGCCTGGACCGGGTCCGCAAGACCTTCCAGCTCACGGCCGCGGTGGCCACGATCATTATGGTGGCCGGCTGCACTGCCTTCAATCTCATCCCCCATGTGCTGCTGGGCTTTTTCAATCCTTCGGCGGAGATGCTGTCCATCGGCACGGTGGCCCTGCGGGTTATCAGCTTTTCCTTCCTCCTGGCGGGCTTTGACATCATCGCCGGATCGGTCTGTCAGGCCATCGGCAACCCGGTTTACACGCTGGTCTGTTCCATCTGCCGCCAGCTTGCGGCGCTGCTTCCGGCGGCGTGGCTGCTGGCCCAGACGGGAATTCTGGATCTGGTGTGGTTCTGCTTCCCCATTTCGGAGGTGGTGTCTCTGGTGCTGAGCATCTTCTTCCTCCGCAAGACCATGCGGGCCGCGGAGGCGAAAATCGAGGCGTTGCATGACGCCGGATAATTCAGGAAGCGGGAGTGGGGAATTCGGAACGGACCGCCGGATCGAAAGAGTTCAAATTCCTGCGTCTTTGATGAAGAAGGAGGCTTTTATGGAAGCGATCATCGCACTGTTATCACGGGAGCTGGACCAGCCCGCCCAGTATGTGGAAAACGTGGTCCGGCTGCTGGACGAGGGAAACACCATTCCCTTTATCGCCCGCTACCGCAAGGAGCTCCACGGGGCCATGGACGACACCACCCTCCGGAATCTGGAGGAGCGTCTGAATTACCTCCGGGGTCTCCAGGAGAGGCGGGAGACCGTGAAAAACGCCATCGCCGAACAGGGAAAGCTGACCGGGGAGCTGGCCGCCGCCATCGACGCCGCGTCCACGCTGGCGGAGGTGGAGGACCTGTACCGCCCCTATAAGCAAAAGCGCCGCACACGGGCCACCGTGGCCCGGGAGAAGGGCCTGGCCCCCTTGGCGGAGCGGCTGTTCGCCCAGGGGCCGGACTGCCCGGAGCCCCTGGAGGAGGCGGCGAAGTACGTGGACCCGGAAAAGGGCGTGGAGACGGCGGAAGACGCCTTGGCCGGGGCCGGCGACATTGTGGCGGAGCTCCTCAGCGACGACGCGGAGCTGCGGAAGGTGCTCCGTGGCCTGCTTGCCAAGAACGGAACCCTCCGCAGCGCCGCCGCCTCGGAGGAGGACTCCGTCTACCGCCTTTACTACGAGTTCGCCCAGCCTCTCGCCCGGATGCAGGGCCACCAGGTCCTGGCCATTAACCGGGGGGAGAAGGAGGAGAAATTAAAGGTCTCGGTGGAGCTGGACCGGGAGCTGGCCCTGCGGACGCTGCGCCGCCGGGTGGTGGTTCCGGGGACGCCCGCCATGGAGTTTGTCAAGGCGGCGGCGGAGGACGCTTACGACCGCCTGATCTTCCCCTCCCTGGAGCGTGAGTGCCGCTCGGCCCTGACGGAGACGGCCAGCGAGGGCGCCATCGGCCAGTTCGCCCTGAACCTCAAGCCCCTTTTGATGCAGCCCCCGGTAAAGGGCAAGGTGACCATGGGCCTGGACCCGGGCTACCGCATGGGCTGCAAGGTGGCGGTGGTGGACGGCACGGGGAAGGTGCTGGACACCGCCGTGGTCTATCCCACCTATAACCAGAGGAAAAAGGACGAGGCCATCGCTGTTCTCTCCAGACTGATTGAAAAGCACGGCGTGGAGCATATCGCCATTGGCAACGGCACCGCCAGCCGGGAGACGGAGCAGATGGCGGTGGAGCTCATCCGCCAGGTGAACGAGACCGGGGCGAAGGTCAGCTATATGATCGTCTCCGAGGCCGGGGCCTCCGTGTACTCCGCCAGCAAGCTGGCGGCGGAGGAGTTCCCGGAGTACGACGTGAATCTCCGCTCCGCCGTGTCCATCGCCCGGCGATTGCAGGACCCCCTGGCAGAGCTGGTGAAGATCGACCCCAAAGCCATCGGTGTGGGGCAGTATCAGCATGATATGCCGCCCAAGCGGCTGGACGAGGCTCTGAACGGCGTGGTGGAGGACTGTGTCAACGCCGTTGGCGTGGATGTGAACACCGCCTCCCCCTCCCTGCTCCAGCGGGTCTCCGGCCTGACGGCGGCAACGGCGAAGAACATCGTGGCCTACCGGGAGGCCAACGGGCCCTTTACCGCCCGGAAGCAGATTTTGAAGGTTCCCAAGCTGGGGCCCAAGGCCTTCCAGCAGTGCGCGGGCTTCCTCCGGGTGCCGGAGAGCCCGTCCGTGCTGGACAACACCGCCGTTCACCCGGAGAGCTACCCGGCGGCGGAAAAGCTGCTGGCCCTGACGGGCCATTCCCTGGCGGACGTGCAGGCGGGAGCCCTTCGGGACCTGCCCGCCCAGGTGACCGCCTATGGGGAGGAGAAGGCCGCCGGAGAGGCGGGAGTAGGCGTGCCGACCCTCCGGGATGTGGTGGCGGAGCTGATGAAGCCAGGCCGGGACATCCGGGACGAGCTGCCCAAGCCCGTGCTCCGGACGGATGTGCTGGAGATGAAGGACTTAAAGCCCGGTATGATCCTGACGGGAACGGTGCGGAACGTCATTGACTTCGGCGTCTTTGTGGACATCGGCGTCCACCAGGACGGGCTGGTTCACATCTCCCAGGTGTCGGACCGTTTCATCAAGCATCCCTCCGAGGCGGTGTCTGTGGGAGACGTGGTGAAGGTGGCGGTTTTGGAAGTGGACGAGAAGAAAAAACGGATTTCCCTGTCCATGAAACAGGCCCGGGAGTGAGGGCCGCCGGAGAACGGGAGACCGTTCCCCCTGGGAAAGCCGCCAGAGGTGCGGGAAAGGGCCTGCCGCGAGAGACGGCAGGCCCTTTTTTCAGTTAATATGTCCGGCCTTACAGACGGGCCAGTCCCGCGTCCACCAGCTTTTGCAGGCTCATCAAAATGCCCAGCTTCGCGTGATACCAGGTCAAGCCGCCCTGGAAGTACACGGCGTAGGGCGGGCGGATGGGCCCGTCGGCAGAGAGCTCAATGCTGCTGCCCTGAACGAAGGCCCCGGCGGCCATGATGACGTCGCTGTCGTACCCGGGCATGGCCCAGGGCTCCGGGGTCACATAGCTGTCCACCGGCGCGGCGGCCTGGATTCCCTTGCAAAAGGCCACCATGCCCTCGGGGCTTCCCAGGGTCACCGCCTGGATGATGTCGTGCCGGTCCTCCCCGGCTCCGGGCACACAGGCAAAGCCCAGGGGTTCGTAGAGGTTCGCCGCGAAAATCGCGCCCTTCAGGGCTCCCGCCGTCACCGTTGGGGCCAGGAACAGGCCCTGATAAAAGGCGGGCATGAGGCCCAGGTTTGCCCCCACCTCCTGGCCCAGTCCCGGGGCGGAGAGCCGGTAGGCGCAGCGCTCCACGCATGCCCTGGTTCCGCAGATGTAGCCGCCGATGGGAGCCAGGCCGCCGCCGGGGTTTTTGATCAGGCTGCCCACCACCATGTCTGCCCCCAGATCCGAGGGCTCCACGGTCTCCACGAACTCGCCGTAGCAATTGTCTACCATCACGTTGATCCCCGGCTTCACAGACTTGCAGAAGGCGATCAGCTCCCCGATCTGCCCGACGGAGAGGGTGGGCCGGGTGGCGTAGCCCTTGGAGCGCTGGATGGTGACGAGTTTGGTCCGGTCATTGATTTTGGAGCGGATGGCGTCGAAGTCAAAGCTCCCGTCGGGCCGCAGATCCGCCTGGGCGTAGGTGACGCCGTACTCCCGCAGGGAGCACTTGCTCTCCCGGATGCCGATCACCTCCTCCAGGGTGTCGTAGGGAGCCCCCACGGGGGAGAGCAGCTCGTCCCCGGGGAGAAGGTTCGCCGAGAGGGCCACCGTCAGGGCGTGGGTGCCGCAGGTGATCTGAGGCCGGACCAGGGCGGCCTCCGTGTGGAAGACGTCGGCGTAGACCCGCTCCAGGTTGTCCCGGCCCTCGTCGTCATAGCCGTAGCCGGTGGTGGCGGCAAAGTGGGTGGCGTTGACCCGGTTTTTCTGCATGGCGGCCAGGACCTTGGCCTGGTTGTACTCCGCCGTCCGGTCCACCGCGTCGAAACGCTGCCGGAGGGAGGCCAGCACCGCCTCCCCGTATTCGTATACCGGGCGGCTGACGCCCAGCGTTTGGTACATGCTCTCTAATTCCATGGGTGACTCCTTTTGTTGGTGATGGGGGCCTTTCGCGTGACAGTGCCGTCAGGGCCCTGTCCACAAAAGAGAGGTTTCAAATTCTGTTCCTGCTATCCGCCGGGAAATTCGGTCCTCCCGTTGATCGGGCTTGTGTTGCGGCAGGGACAGCAGCTCGTCAAGGTAGTCCGAGTTTTCTTGAAAGAGGAAGAGGCTTTTTGAGGAGGGATGGACCGCTCTTGCATAGACCTCGCGCATTTCCAATCGCATTTCCAAAAGCCGTGGGTAGGCCTCTTCATAAGCAGGGCTCTTGAGCAGCTCCACGCCGCCGCACAGGCGACGCAGTCGGAAGCGCCCATCCTTGTTTGAAAAAAGTCATTTTTCCCGGCTTGAAAAATAGACGGCGTTTTATGAAAATCCTGGGTATCCAGATAGGGGATCAGCAGGTCCGCCAGCAGGCGCCTGTGGGCGTCCTCTATGTTGATTTGCTCCTTTGCGGAGCGATTGCAATGGCGGGCCGCCGGAAAAACCGCCCCGTCCGGGAAAACCGTGGAGTTCCCGCCCTCTTTCCGGACCGCCGGTTCTATGCCGCAGAAAATTATACCATGGCCGTCCAGCAATGGCAAGGTTGCTTTTCTCTGGAAAACCGTGTAAAATAACGATTGATCAGACAAAACGGTGAAAATACAAACTGTAATATAGCAATTGTATTATACGGAAAGGAGGGCTCTTATGCCCGGAGTATTGCTGCACACGGCAGAGGAAGCCGTCACCCTCTCGGGACAAGCCGTCCGGCGGCTGCTGGAACGGGGAGACGGGGACGCCGCCCTGCTCTATCTGGCCCTCCTGCGCCACCACGGCAACACGCCGCCCCGCTCCCTGGCGGGGGAGCTCCGGTGGGACCGGGGACGCATTGAGGGAGCCGAGGCCGTCCTCCGGGAGCTGGGTCTGGTGGCGCCCCAGGCGCCGGAGCCCGAGCCCGCCGACGAGCCCCCGGTTTACCAGCGGGGAGAGGTGGCGGAGAAGCTGGAGCAGAGCCTGGAATTCCGGCGGCTCACCGCCGAGGTGGAGCGCCGCTTGGGAAAGCGGCTGACCACCCCGGACCTGGGGGTGCTGCTGGGGCTCTATGACTACGTGGGCCTCCCTGCCGACGTGATTTATCTCCTGGTGTGCCACTGCGCGGAGCGGCTGGCCCGGCGCTTCGGCGAAGGCCGGCGGCCCACCCTCCGGCAAATCGAGCGGGAAGGCTATGCCTGGGCCCGCCGGGGCATCGATACCCAGGCCGCCGCCGCGGAGTATCTCCGCAAGTACGCCGAGGGCCAGCGGGCCCTTCCCCAGTACATGCGGGCGTTGCAGCTGGGAGACCGGCCCCCCTCGGCTTCGGAGGAGAAATACCTCCTTGGCTGGCAGGAGTGGGGCTTTCCCCCGGAGACGGTGGCCCTGGCCTATGACAAGACCGTGCTGAAGTGCCACGAGCTGAAATGGCCCTATTGCAACGGGATTCTCCGCCGCTGGCACGAGGCGGGCCTACATACCCCCGGGGAAATTGAGAAACGGGACGTCCGCCCGGCGGCGGAGCCACGGCCCGCGACCGGAGGGGGCGGAGAGGGCAACGCCTGGATGCGGAAGTACATCGAACAGCGGGAGAAGGGGGTGTGATCCATGGCTTACGACGGAAAGATTTTGCGCCGGGCGTTACAGCGCTTTGAGGAGGACCGGCGGCAGCGGAACCAGCGCTTCCTGGAACGGCGGGAGGGCATCTTTCGCCGTCAGCCCCGCCTGCGGGAGATCGACGGGGAGCTTCGGGCCACCATGAGCCGCCTGATCTCCGGGGCCCTCCGCCGGGGAACGGACCCCCGCCCGGCGGTGGAGGCCCTGCGGAAGCAGAACCTGGGGCTTCAGGAGGAGCGGAGGCTGCTGCTGGAGCAGCTGGGGCTCCCGGAGGACTGCCTGGAGGAGACCCCCGCCTGTCCCCTCTGTGGCGACACGGGCTACCGGAACGGGGGGCTCTGCCGCTGCCTCCGGAATTACTATGCCCGGGAGCAGCAGCGGGAGCTGAGCCGGATGCTGGACCTGGGAAGCCAGAGCTTCGAGACCTTTTCCCTGGAGTGGTACGCCGAGGAGGACAGCCCGGATCTGGGCATCTCCCCCCGGGAGAATATGGACTGGATTTTCCGGACCTGCAAGCGCTACGCCGGGAACTTCGGCCCCGGGAGCGGCAGTTTGCTTCTCACCGGAGACCCGGGGCTGGGGAAGACCTTTCTCTCCGCCGCCATAGCCCGGGAGGTCAGCGGGGACGGCTGGTCCGTGGTTTATGACACCGCCGCCCATGTCTTCGACCGCTTCGAGGCCCGGAAGTTCGGCCGGGAGGCCGGAGAGGAAGTGGAGGCCGACGTGGAGCGGGTGTTGGACTGCGACCTTTTGATTCTGGACGACCTGGGCACGGAGATGACCACGGCCTTTGTCCAAAGCGCCCTGTACAGCATCGTCAACGGGCGGCTGCTGGAGCGGCGGGCCACCATTCTCAGCACGAATTTGAAGCTGGACGAGCTGGGCCGGCGCTATGGGCCCCAGACCGCCTCCCGTATGGAGGGGGAGTATCAGATTCTCCCCTTCTTCGGCCAGGACATCCGGAAGCTGAAAAAAGAGCGCCGGTAGGCTTTCCCGGTCAGCGGCGGGGACCGGTGGCCCACTCCCGGCCCAGGAGAAGAACCGCCGCCCCGGTGAGGGCCCAGCCGAAAACGCAGGACAACCAGAACCGAAGCCCTCCCGGGTTCCACAGGGCCGAGCCCAGCACGGTGGCGGAGAGCATCCGGGGAAAGGTTCCCAGAAGCCCCCCGGCAAAATAGGCCCGCCAGGGCGTGCCCGCCGCCCCCAGATAGAGGCTGAGAAGGTCCCCGGGCAGCACGCCGGCCAGACGGAGCAGAAAGACCTGCCTTCCGCTGGCCGGTCCCGTTTCCAGGGACGACAGGCGGGGATACTGGGCCGTCAGGGCGGCGAGACTCTCCCGCTGCCGCCTTCCCAGGAGATAGGGCCCCGCCTGGGCCACGGTTACGCCCCAGGCGTTGGCGGCCAGCGCCGCCGGAAGGGGGAAGAGCAGACCCGCCGCTGCCTCCAGGGCAGTGATGGGCAGGGCCGCCGTCAGGCCCTTAAGGGCGTAGAGCGCCAGAAGGACGGCCGCCGCCAGCCAGGATTGCTCCGGTGTCCAGGCGGCAATGCCCTCCGCCGTCAGGCTCCGGCGGCAGGGCCACAGAACCGCCGCCAGCGCCAGGGGCAGGAGTAAGGCCCATTTTCGCTGTCTGATTCGTGCCACCCCCTCTGGAAACGTTGCCGTCTTTCAAGCAGGTTCTAGTATGCCCGGATTTTTGCGGGTAACAGGAATGGAAAAACCGGCCCGCGCCTATTGGCGCGGGCCGGTTTGTTTGACAAGGAGACGGGGAAAGAAAACGAACGGCATGGGGCCCCGTTTGTCATTCCTCCGACGGCGGGATGACCACCACGACGGGCGGTTCGTCCGGCGTCACAGGCTCCGCGGGAACCTCTGCGGGACCGGAGGCCGGGACATTGTCCGGGTTTTCCGAGCCGCCGGGAACGGAGGGGTCCTGCTCCACCGGCGTGCCGGGGACGCCGGGGAGGCTTCCGCCGGTGGGGACGTCCTCCTCCGCCTTGGGGGGACCCACCAGCACCAGCCGGTTCCGGGACTTGTAATCGCTGATGTCCTCCACCTCACTGGAGATCAGGTTTCCGCTGCCGTCGAAGATGTTCCGATAGGTCTTGACCTTAAAGCCGGTGTAAGGCGTCACCTTCACCTGCCGCTGGCCGGGAGCCAGGGTGGGGTCCAGCTGTTCTACCTCTTCGAAGGGGGTGGTGGACAGGGTGTCATAGGTCATTTTCACCACCAGGTCGTCGGTCTTCGTGCCCCAGAGCTGAATGGTGAGGTTCCCCTTGTCGTACTTGGCTACGATTTTCAGAGGATACTTGGTGTTGTTGGTGAATTTGTAATCCGGGCCGCCCCAGGAGACGGTGGCGTCCATGCCCCGGGTAATGTAGTTGGGGATATAGCGGTGGGCATAGCGCTGGGTAATCTCCATATTCGCCAGAAGGCAGGCGTAATACAGCGTCGACGAGGGCTGGCAAACGCCGCCGCCGATCTCGTCCACGGTTTCCCCCTGGACGTAGGCAGGGGCGGGCTTATAGCCCTTGGCCGCGGTGCGCTGGCCCACGGTCTCGTTGTAGGAAAAGACGTCGCCGCTGTTCAGCACGGTGCCGTCAAAGGCGGCGGAAGCCAGACGCACGTTGGAGATCCGGGCGGCGGTGCCGCCCACGTGGGTGGTGCACTCCCCCAGCAGATCCCGGAAGAGAACGGCTTTCAGGGCCCCGGTGGTGATTTCGGGATTTTGGATATCCGCGGGAATGGAGACGGTTTCCCCCGGAGCGGCGGCGCTGAGGACCCGCTGGGCGGAGGCCGTGTCAAAGGACACGCCCCGGACCTCGGGGATGATCTCCCCGGTGGCGGCGTCGTACCGGGCGTTTTGCATCTCGCCGGAGAGGGTTTCGTGGAGCTCCCGAATGTCCAGGGGTTCGGCGGACTGGGAGACGAACTCAATGCCCGCCTCCCGATTCCCGGCGGCCAGAGCGCCCTCCAGGGCGGCGGCCAGGGCCTTGGCTCCGATGGAGCGGCCATTGGCCTCCCTGGTCAGGAGAATCTCGTTTTCCCGGACGTCATAGGTGCCGCTGAGAGGAGCCACGGTCAGGTTCTCCGCCAGAAGGGCCACGTTTTCCTGGAAGACGTCCTCGTCCCGGTCCTGGGCGGTCAGCCCGTCCTGGCCGGAGTTGGTGAGAAGGGAGAGGACCCGGGCGCCCCGGCTGAAGAAGGGGATCGCCTGTTGTTCCTCAAAATAGCGCTGCGCGATGCCGGGGCAGCGTTCCGTCGTGTACCCCAGCTCCGCCAGGGAGACGACCGCCGGCTCGGGGTCTGCGATCCAGCCCTCGTCCTCCGCCGCCTGGGCGGAAGAGACGGTGATGGTCTGTCCGGGAAGCGCCCCGGAGAGAGCCTGGGCGGCTTGCTCCACGGAGAGCCCGCCCACGGCAATGCCGCTGATGGTTTCGTTGGGATAAAAGACCGTCCGGGAGCCCGCCCAGGCGCAAAGGCCGGAGTAGGCACCACCCATAATCAGCGCGGTAAGGCTCAAGGCCAACAGCAGCGCGCTGCCGTTCCGCTTTCTCACACGGGCCCCGCCGGTGTTCATTTGTTTGACTTCATTTGTCAGCTGTGCCACGAAGTCCCTCCTGCTGCCGCTAGGATCTCAGAGCGCGGCCCCACACACAAGGGCCGTTTGCTCTCTTAGGCTATTCTAGCACATTCCCAATGAAAAAAAGATTACAATCCAGTAACAAGAGCAGAATAAAAGAAAGTTCTCTGTTTCAAAGGGCGGGGAGAGGCGGCGGCCGTCAAGTTGACGGGGTTTTTCCCCTTCGGGGGATGCGGATTGTCATCACGATTTCCTCCTCAGTGTCCTCCCGGAGGCACTTTGCCTCCACCCCCGCCTCCCGGACAATGCGCAGCCCGCGGTCCACGCTGTTTAGAAACAGCCGCACGTCCTTTAGGATGTAGGTCCGCCTCCCGGTGGGCGGCGTGGTCTGGAGCTCCGCCAGACGGCGCTCGATGTACTGTTCCGTCTGGGCCACGTTCAGCTTTCGTGCCGCTGCCCTCTTCGCCGCGGCGAGACGCTCCTCCTCGTCCTCCAGACGCAGCAGCGCCCGGGCGTGACGCTCCGTCAGCCCGTTCTCCAGCAGCACCGCCTGACAGGCCGGGGACAGCCGCAAAAGCCGCAGCTTGTTGGCCACTGCCGGAGCCGACCGCCCCAGCTGGGCTGCCGCCTCTTCCTGCGTGGCCCCGGAGCGGCGGAGATAGTCCGCAATGGCAGCGGCCTCCTCAAAATAGTGGAGGTCCTGCCGCTGTAAATTTTCCACCAGGGCCAGCAGCGCCGACTCCCGCTCGTCCACTTCCGCCTCAATACAGGGCACCGTCTCCAGACCTGCCAGCCGGGCCGCCCGGAGACGCCGCTCCCCCGCCACCAGCTCCCAGCCTCCGGTCCGGCGACGGACCGTCAGGGGCTGTAAAATTCCATGGCGGCGAATGGAGGCCGCCAGCTCCCGGAGCGCCGCCTCGTCAAACAGCCGCCGGGGCTGGCGGGGATTGGGATGGATGGTTTCCACCCCTAGGCGCATCACCCGCTTCTCTTCGTTTGCCCCCATGGGACCCCCTCCTTCCGATTTGTCCCATTTTACAGGAGGCGGGGCGAAAAAGAACGAGGATTTTGTCGCGCTGGCTTTTTCTTGGCGGAGACGGGGGCATATATTGGGGAACTGGGGAAATCTCTGCCTGAATACTACAATATATTCCATCTTGCTTATCCTGAAAGAGCGATGGGAGGGCGCTGGTTATCACCAGGCCAACGCGAAAAAAGAGGCCTGGCAGGTATTTTCTGCCGGGCCTTACCTTGTCAATATAGCACTGTCTAAAAGAGGTCGGAAAGGAAAAGAGCTACGAGAGAAACCCATCAGGGGTTTCTCTCGTTTTCAATCAGAAGTTTTTCCGGGCTTCGGAGAAGGGCGGAAAAACTTGCTCAGTTTGCCGAAAATACATTTTCGGCAAACTGGGGCCCGGCGGAAAATTTCCGCCGGGCCCTGCGCTTCTTTTCATCCAAAACGAGGGGTTACCAATCCTTTGAAAGGCCAACGCCTGCTTGGGGAGATTTAGACCTTCTGATTTTTCTTGGGATGGGCGATGGTCATGCAGCCCTCAATGGCCAGGATGATGGCCAAAACCACCAGCAGCACGCCCAGGATGGCCTGGACATAGGGGCCCCAGTCCGCGCCGCCGGCGGAAATCAGCGCCATCTGATTCTTGGTGTTGATCAGCAGAGAGAAGATGGTGACGACGATCATGAAGCCCATGGGAATCAGGAACATCTTGTTATTCTTGCCGATGTTGCCCAGCCAGGTGGCCACGGCCAGCAGGCCCAGGCCCGCCAGCAGCTGGTTGGCGGAGCCGAACAGAGCCCAGATCTTCTCATAGCCGTTCAGGCCCAGCAGCACGCCCAGCACCACGGTGATGCCGGTGGATACGTACATGTTGGAGAAAATCTTCTTGTAGCCGGTGACGTTCTCCGGGGTCTCGCCCTTGCTGGCGTCCAGCCAGAACTCCTGGAACATGAACCGGGCCAGACGGGTGGCGGTGTCCAGAGAGGTCAGGCAGAAAGCGGAGTAGGTCAGCACCAGCAGGGTGAAGAGGATGTTATAGGTGCCGGGGATGGAGTCGTCGATCATGTGGGCCAGGCCGCCGCCGAAGATGTTGGTGGCGCCCACCAGGTCGTACTTCTTGGCATAGGCCACGGCGCACAGGGTCAGAATGGCCAGAACGCACTCCAGGAGCATGCCGCCGTAGGCGATGGGCTTCGCGTCGGTTTCCTTGTCCAGCTGCTTGGAGGTGGTGCCGGAGGAGACCAGGGAGTGGAAGCCGGAAATTGCGCCGCAGGCGATGGTGGTGAACAGGACGGGGAAGATGGGGTTGCCCGCGCCGGTGTCGGGGTTCGTCACCACGAAGGTGTTGATGGCGGGCATGCTGCTCATGTCCGGACGGGCCAGAACCACGCCCACCACGGCCAGGGCCAGCATGGCATACAGCAGGAAGGAGCTCAGATAGTCCCGGGGCTGGAGCAGAATCCACACGGGGGTGACGGAGGCGATGGCGATGTAAATGCCGCAGATCCACATCCAGGCGTCCTTGCTCAGATAGATGGGATGGAAGTTCATGCCGATGGCGATGATGGCCACGATGGCGATGACGCCCACCACGCTGGCCACGCTCATGGGAGCGTTCCGGCGGTACACCAGGAAGCCGAAGACAATGGCGATGGCGATGAACAGCAGGGAGACCATGGCCACCCGGGCGTTTGCCTCGGAGGCGGCGTAGTCCACCGCGCCGCTCTCGGTGAAGGTGGCGCCGAAGGTGCCGGCCACGATGGAGGCAAAGGCCGCCACCACCAGGATCAAGGTCAGGTAGGCAAAGATCAGGAACAGCATCTTGGCCCGCTTGCTCATGTTGGTGGAAATGATTTCGCCGATGGATTTGCCGTCGTGGCGGACGGAGGCAAACAGGGCGCCAAAGTCATGGACGCCGCCGAAGAAAATGCCGCCGATGAGAATCCACAGCGTGCAGGCCAGCCAGCCGAAGCCCGCCGCGCCGATGGGGCCGGTGATGGGGCCCGCGCCGGCGATGGACGAGAAGTGGTGGCCCATCAGAATGGGAGCCTTGGCGGGGACGTAGTCGATGCCGTCCTCCAGGGCGTGGGCCGGGGTGGGCTTGTCAAGCTCGCCAACGCCCCACTGCTTGCACAGCCAGCGGCCATAGAACACATAGCCACAGAGCAGCACAGCGACGCTGATAATCAGAAGTACCAATCCGTTCATGAAAACACTCTCCCTCTTTCATGATTCTTTGTTTGGAGGCGGACCGCCTCCGGGGTCATTTGGGGGCGAAATTTGCCTCCAGGGTTTTGCGCGCTTCCCTCCCGGCTGGATTGGAGAGGAAGCTCCC
Organism: Oscillospiraceae bacterium; assembly: GCA_910575815.1. Taxonomy (GTDB): domain Bacteria; phylum Bacillota; class Clostridia; order Oscillospirales; family Oscillospiraceae; genus Oscillibacter. The sequence goes on along the minus strand of CAJTFN010000013.1, from coordinate 43,131 downwards.
AGTGGAACATTCCATAGCCGCTATGTGGTACTCCATCCAGCCGTGGAGCGCCAGCCTGAAATTTTTGTGGAAGCGGGTCCGCTTCAAGAGCTTCTGCGCCTCCGGGTCGATGGTCTCCGCCAGGACCACCAGGGTGACATAGGAGCACATATGCTCCTTGTGGGGCTTGATCTGAGCCATTCCGACCTTCAGGGTCCGGTCCAGCAGCTCCCGGGCCTGGGCGGCGCTCAGCTGCCCGGCCAGGTAGAAGTAGGTGTAGTCGTGCTGCTCCGTGGCATAGAACTGCTTATCCCGGCGGATCAGGTAGTGCTCATCCCGCAGGTAGTAATGGGCCATGGCGGGATAGACGACGCCCTCCTCCTCCACGTTGGAGGTAAGGTCGTAGTTGTGGGAATAGGCGTTCAGCAGCTTCTCCAGACAGGCCTGGGGGGTATTCTCCATACCGGCCCTCCTTCAAATGGCGTCATCGTCCCGGATACTCCGGGACGATGGGAAACGGGGCCCCGTTTCCCGGCGGCAGTTCCAAAAAAACCCACCTTGCGAAAGCATTATACACCCCTGAATCCGATTTGTTAAGAGGGTATTCACAAATTTGTGTACAATTTGTGAATAGCCCCAGAGGAATTGTGACTTTCGGCAAGAGGAACGAGGCTGAAACAAAAAACAAGTGGCAATACAGATAAAAAATAAGGCTGAGATTTATGGAAAATGCCGGTACATTTGTGGAGGATGCGCGTTTGTTCCGCCGTCCGGCGCGGGCCGGGGGAGTAATTTTCAGAGGGGCTTCCCTGCGCATTTGACGGAGAAAAGCACCGCCTCCCTGTTTCAGGGAGGCGGTGCTTTAGCTTTATAGAAGCAGGGAGTGGCCCCCTCACTCGTGAAGGGTATTGATAAGATGCTTGATATGAATACTCATGGCGTAGCGGGCTCCGGCCTCGTCCCGTTTCAGAAGAAAGTCCAGAATCAGCAGGTTATCCCCCAGGGCGATGTCCTGCATCTGCTGGCGGCTGGGGGAGATTTGCATGATTTCGTCTACGGCGCTGTTGATGATGGGGTACAGCCGCCGCATATACTCGTTGTGGGAGGCCCGAATAATGGCCCAGTGGAACTCCTGGTCCGCCAGAGGCCAGTTCCCCCCCTCGGCGGCGATGCGCTCCACCCGCCGGGCCTTTTTGCGGATCTGCTCCAGCTCCTCGTCGCTGGCCCGCTGGCAGGCCAGCGCCACGGTGGCGGGCTCGAAAATCAGGCGCATCTCAAAAAGGTCTTTGGCCCGCACCCGGGAGCGAATACCCGCCAGGGCCGTCAGGTCCACCCCGGGAGCGGGGAGATTTTCCGCCACGAAGGTGCCCTTTCCCCGGCGGATGTCCAGCACCCCCTGGGCCACCAGGAAGGAGATGGCCTCCCGCAGGGTGGTGCGGCTGACGCCCACGGCCTCGCTGAGCTCGTTCTCGTTGGGAAGCTTGCTCCCCGGAGGATAGCGGCGCTCCTCCACAATCCATTCGTACATACGGTCCGCCGTCTGCTCCGACAGCTTGGCGCGCTTGCCTTCCATGGCTCTCCTCCATTCCCCGGCGGAACCTGCCGGACGGTATTTCCTGATTCATAGCCGCGCCGCCGAAAGGCCCTTGAGACTCTTTTCTGTCCGCCGCCGCGTATCCGGCCAAAGGTATCTGTCTGGCTTCTTACAACATTTCCATGGTCCCCGCGTGCCGGCCAAGGGCCCGCCGTCTTTCCCGGATGGGAATAGGGGCGCGTCTCAGGGAAAAAACCGGCCTCCGCGCCGCTTCAAAGGGGATTGCCTATACTATACCGCCTTTTTTCAAAAAAAACAAGGAGGCTCTTGACAGCATATGTGATTTAGTATAAAATGACATCATACAACGTATTGTAAAATAGACAACCTGTGGATTACACCAGGAGGGAGGGAGTCCCTTGCTTGCCTGTTTCCCCCACCGGCTCACCATTGTCACCGGACATTACGGCACTGGCAAAACCGAGTTTTCCGTCAACCTGGCCCTGGCCCTGGCGAAGGAGGGCCGGCCGGTGGCCCTGGCGGATCTGGACATCGTAAATCCCTACTTCCGCAGCCGGGAGCGCCGCTCTTTGCTGGAGGAGGCGGGGGTCCGGCTGGTCGCCACTTCCCAGGCCCTGGCCGACGCGGATGTGCCCGCCCTCCCGGCGGAGCTCCACGCCGTGCTGGAGGACCGGAGCGTCCGGGGCGTGCTGGACGTCGGCGGGGATCCCACCGGTGCCCGGGTGCTGGCCCGGTACCGGCCCAGGATTCTGGGGGAGGATTACCAGCTTCTCTACGTGGTCAACGGGAACCGCCCCGAGGTCCGCACGGCGGAGAGCAGCGCCCGGTATCTCCGGGAGATTGAAGCCGTCGCCGGCCTGGTCTGCACGGGCCTTGTGAACAACACCCATCTCTGCGGCGAAACCACGCCGGAGGAGGTCCGGCAGGGAGCGGCTTTGGCGGAGGAGGTCTCCCGGTTAACCGGCGTCCCCGTGGTCTGCCACGTGGCGGAAGCCCGCTTTCGGGACCAGCTGGAGAACCTGACCCTCTTTCCCATTGAGATCCGGATGAAAAAACCCTGGGAATGAACCGGCGAAACGGAATCTGTCAGAAAGCGCGGTCCGGGGTTTTCCCCGGCGCCCGCGCGTTTCAACGATCAAAGGAAAGGAGATTTTGAACCATGGCAATTCACCTTACCTTCTGTCAGGACCGCTGCAAGGGCTGCGGGCTCTGCGTCACCGCCTGCCCGAAGCACATCCTGGCCCTGGACGGCGGCACCAACGTGAAGGGCTATCATCCCGCGTCCTGCACGGACGAGGCCGCCTGCATCGGCTGCGCCAGCTGCGCGAAGATGTGCCCTGATTCCATTATCACCATCCAAAAAGACTGAAAAGGAGCTGGGTCCCATGAAACGAGAAATTTGGAAGGGCAGCGAGGCCATCGCTGAGGCCGCCATCCGGGCGGGCTGCCGCTGCTTCTTCGGCTATCCCATCACCCCTCAGAACGAAATTCCCGAGTACATGTCCCTCCATATGCCCCAGAGAGGCGGCGTCTTCGTCCAGGCCGAGTCCGAGGTGGCCGCCGTCAACATGGTGTACGGCGCGGCGGCCTCCGGCGTCCGGGCCATGACCTCCTCCTCCTCCCCCGGCGTCAGCCTGAAGCAGGAGGGCATCAGCTACATGGCTGCCTGCCAGCTGCCCGCCGTGGTGGTGAACGTCATGCGGGGCGGCCCGGGCCTGGGGTCCATCCAGCCCGCCCAGGGGGATTATTTCCAGGCCACCCGGGGCGGCGGCAATGGCGACTACCGCACCGTCACCCTGGCCCCCGCCAACATTCAGGAGGCGGTGGATCTGACCCAGGAGGCCTTTGACATTGCCGATCAGTACCGCAACCCCGTGGTCCTGCTGGCGGACGGCCTCATCGGCCAGATGATGGAGCCCATTGTCTGGAAGGAGCGCACCCCCCGGCCTCTGCCGGAGAAGACCTGGGCCGCCTGTGGCCGGGGAAGCCGGGACCACAACAACTTCATCACCTCCCTGCTGATCGACGCTCCCGCCTGTGAGGCCCACAACCTGGACCTGGCCAAGAAGACGGCGGAGATGGAGAAGAACGAGTGCCGCTGGGAGGAGATTCTGCTGGACGACGCCGAGGTGGTTTTGGTGGCCTACGGCACCCCCTCCCGGGTGGCCCAGACCGCGGCGGAGAACCTGCGCAAGCAGGGCATCAAGGCCGGCGTCTTCCGCCCCATTACCGTGTGGCCCTATCCCTACGCCCGACTGAGAGAGATTGCCGCCCGGGAGAGCGTAAAGGTCTTCCTGGATGTGGAAATGAGCCTGGGCCAGATGCTGGACGATGTGCATCTGGCGGTGGCGGAGCGGAAGCCCGTGCGGTTCTATGGCCGCTGCGGCGGCGCGATTCCCCATGTGTCCGAGGTCGAAGGAGCCGCGCTGGAAGCCTGGAAGGAGGTCAAGTGACATGACGACGATTTATCAGAAGACCAAGGGCCTCCAGGACACGGAGCTCCACTACTGCCCCGGATGCAGCCACGGCATCGTACATAAGCTCATTGGCGAGGTCCTGGAGGAGATGGACGCCCTGGGAACCGCCATCGGCATCTGCCCTGTGGGCTGCGCCGTCTTCGCCGGGAACTATTTCTCCTTTGACACCATTGAGGCCGCCCACGGCCGGGCTCCGGCGGTGGCGACCGCGGTGAAGCGCACCCACCCGGACCAGCCCGTCTTCACCTATCAGGGCGACGGGGATCTGGCCTCCATCGGCGCGGCGGAGATTGTCCACGCCGCCATGCGGGGAGAGAAGTTTACCACCATCTTTATCAATAACGCCATTTACGGCATGACCGGCGGCCAGATGGCCCCCACTACCCTCATCGGCCAGAAGGCCACCACCGCCCCCCTGGGCCGCACCAGGGAGCAGGCGGGCATGCCCATCCGGGTGGCGGAGATGTTGGCCACTCTGGACGGCTGTGTCTACGCCGAGCGGGTCTGCGTCACGGACATTCCCCATTTGAACAAGACCAAGAAGGCCCTGAAAAAGGCGTTCCAGCGGCAAATGGCCGGGGATGGCTTCACCTTTATCGAGGTTTTGGCGGCCTGTCCCACCAACTGGAGCATGGAGATCGACGAGGCGAACAAATGGCTGATGGAGAACATGGCCGCTTACTATCCCCTGGGCGTCATCAAGGATACGGAGGCGATGTGAGATGAAAAAGGAAGTCATTCTGTCCGGCTTCGGCGGCCAGGGCGTCATGTCCATCGGGAAGAACCTGGTGGAAGCCGCCGTGGTGGAAGACCTGGAGGCGTCCTGGGTCCCCTCTTACGGCCCGGAGATGCGGGGTGGCACCGCCAACTGCACGGTCATCATCAGCGATGAGCGCATCGGCGCGCCTTTGGTGGAGAGTCCCAGCGAGATCATCGCCATGAACCGGGCGGCCCTGGCCAAGTTCGAGCCCGCCGTGGCCCCCGGCGGCACTGTGTTCGTCAACAGCAGCATCATTCCCGACAAGGTGAGCCGGGAGGACGTGAAGGCGGTCTATGTCCCCTGCGACGAGATCGCGGCGGAGCTGGGCAACTCCAAGGTGGCCAATATGGTCATGCTGGGAGCCTATGTCGCCGCCACCGGCGCGTTGAAGCAGGAGACCATCGAGACTATGATCGCCGAGATGTTCACCGGCAAGAAGGCCAAGCTGGTGCCGCTGAACCTGAAAGCCCTGCACCGGGGCATGGAGTGCGGAAGGTCCGCCTGAGAAAAGCACCGCGGGGGAGGGGCGAAGTCCCCTCCCCTGTTTCCGGCCGTTCCCCAAACGGAAAAACCATTGACTTTGGCCCCGGGGAAGCTTATAATCGTTTAAAGTGAGAAACCAGACCCAAGCAGCGCCCGGCAGGGGCTCATTCTTTTACATTCTTTCTAAATGCATAAATGCAAAATACGAAATAGGAGTGTTCGCCATGTTGGATATCAAAATCACAAAAACCACCGCCCCCAAGGCCAAGCCGGCCGACGAGAGCAAACTGGGCTTCGCGAAGCTTTTCTCCGATCACATGTTCCTCATGGACTACACCGCCGGCGAGGGCTGGCACGATCCCCGGATCGTTCCCTACGCTCCCTTCCAGATGGACCCCGCCACGGTGGTGTTCCACTATGCCCAGGAGCTCTTCGAGGGCATGAAGGCCTACCGCACCGCGGCCAACGACATCCAACTCTTCCGCCCGGAGTGCAACGGCCAGCGGATGCAGGACTCCGCGGACCGTATGTGTATTCCCCAGATTCCCGTGGACGACTTTGTCCAGGCGGTGAAGGCCCTGGTGGAGGTGGAGAAGGACTGGGTGCCCCACATTGACGGCGCTTCCCTGTATATCCGTCCCTTCGTCATTGCCACCGACGTGGGCCTGGGCGTCCACGCCAGCAAGAAATACACCTTCTGCATCATCTGCGCACCCTCCGGCGCGTACTACGCCGAGGGCATTGACCCCGTCCGCATCTACGTGGAGGACGAGTACATCCGCGCCGCCCCCGGTCTCACGGGCTTCACCAAGTGCGGCGGCAACTACGCCGCCTCCATCAAGGCCGGCGAGCTGGCGGAGCAGAAGGGCTTTGCCCAGGTGCTGTGGCTGGACGGCGTGGAGAAGAAGTATGTCGAGGAAGTCGGCAGCATGAACATCATGTTCAAGATCGACGGCAAGATTTACACCGCCGCCTGCACCGGGACGGTGCTCCCCGGCGTCACCCGCCGCAGCTGCATTGAGCTGCTGCAGGAGTGGGGCTATGAGGTTGTGGAAGGTCCTCTGGACATCGCCGACGTGATGAAGGCCGGCCACGAGGGCAAGCTGGAGGAGGTCTTCGGCACCGGCACCGCCGCCGTCATCTCCCCGGTGAAGGAGCTGGACTGGAAGGGCGACAAGGTCTTCATCAACGACGGGAAGATCGGCGAGGTCACCCAGAAGCTCTACGACACCATGACCGGCATCCAGTGGGGCAAGCTCCCCGACACCAAGGGCTGGATTGTCCCCGTGTGCAAGGGCTGAGAATCTGCGCCGCAGGGCGGTTTTGAAACGCGAATCGGGCTGGGGGTTTTCCTCCGGGGCGTATTCCACGGGAATACGCGCCCACGGGGGGACCCCCGGTCCTTTGTTTCCGGACCCCGGAACGGGATTTTTTCGGTGAAAGGGCTTCGACAGGGTTCTTCTATTTGGGACAAAAGCCGGGGAAAATCCCCTCCCGCCCCCCGGGAGACCGGGGAATCTGATACCAAAATGTTGCCGCTTGTTCACATTTTGTTCATGAATGAAGCGGCGGTTTCCGTTATGGTATAAAGAGCAGGATTCTGGAAATGTGAAATTCCAACGCGACAGGCATGGAGGTATAGTGTATGAACGGATTTTGGAAAAAAAAGCTGCCGGCGTTCGCGCTGGCCCTGATTATGCTCACAGGGCTGATGCCGTCGGCTCTGGCGGCGGTGGTTGTGCCCTCCCCCTCCGGACATGATGAGACGCATACATGCGTGCTTGAGTCCGCTGGAAGTCTGGGAGGAAAGGATACCATCAGTTGTCAAACATGTAATACTGTCCTCAAGATCGACCATGAGTCGGATGGGTCAGTGGATCGTGAAATAAGGGCCGCAACTTGCTACCGGGAAGGCAGCAGATCTTTTAAATGCAAATATTGTGCGCAGACCATCACGGAAACCATTCCGATGACAGCGCACAGCTATGACACCGCATGGTCCAAGGACGCGACCAGCCATTGGCATGCCTGCAAGACCCCCGGCTGCACGGCCAGGGGCGATGTGGTGGAGCATACGCCCAAGTCCGCCGGTGCCATCACAAAGCCCACCTGCACAGCAGGCGGATACGTTACATATGAGTGCGGGGTTTGCGGCGAACGGTATCGGGAGGAAACCTCCCCTGCCCTGGGTCACGATTACGGAACCAATGGGCGCTGCACCCGCTGCGGCGCAACCCACACCCACAAGGACGACAACCAGGACGGCATCTGCGACCTTTGCGGCTACCGTATGAGCGCCTCCACCTTCACGGTGACCTTCTACAGCGGCTCCGGCACCTCCTCCCAGAGCGTGGCCAGAGGGGGCTACCCCAATGTCAGCACGCCCTCCATGCCCTCCGTCCCCGGCAGCCATGTGTTCCAGGGCTGGGTCTCGGGCAAGGCCAGCTATTTCGGCTACACCGGCCAGAGTATGGTGAGCCCCGGCACGACTGCCGTCACTGGCAACCTGAGTTACTCCGCGGTCTATAAGCTCCGGGCCACCGGACAGAACGCCGACTTCAGCGCCGGCACCACCGGCGGCAAGCTCATCGGCGACAGCGTCCGCACCCAGGTCGCGGCGAAGTTCTATGCCCTCACGGGCCGGAACAGCTTTTCCACGATTCAGTTCCAGTCCATCGGCGGCAGCGGCAACCTCTATGCCAACAGCAGCAAGGACAAGCTGACCAATACCAGCTATACCTACACCAACCTGGACAAGTATCTCTACTTCGTCCCCAGCACCTCCGGCGCCCTGGCTTTGAACTACACGGCCACGGACAATTACGACAACCAGATTTCCGGCACGCTGACCATCTCCGGCAAGGCCACCAACGCCTCCGATATCATCTACCGGGTGGCCCCCAACAGCACCGTCAACTTCAAGGTCTCCAGCTTTGAGGAGGCCTATCGGGTGCTGGCCAACGACTCCACCAGCGTCCGCTATGTGGACTTCTACCCCGACAAGAGCTATGACAGCTTCGCCGGGTCTCTCTACCTGGACGGCCGGTCTATGGACCGGGACCGGGTGATGGAGTGGACCTATTACACCGCCCGGGAACGGGACGGCGACAAGCCCTTGAGCTCCGTCAACTTCCGGGCGGACAAAAATGCCAAGGAGGGCGCGGAGCTGGTCATCCCCTACCGGGTCTATTACAACGAGTCCAACCACTACGACGGAAACCTCCACATCGTCATTGACAAGGACGGCCAGGAGGGCGACGTGGTCTACCGGGTGGCCCCCGGCGGCACCGTCACCTTCAACCGCAGTGACTTCAACAAGGCCTATCAGGATCTGACGGGCTCCAGCCGGAAGATCGACTACGTGGAGTTTGACCCCGACAACGATTACACCACCTTCTCCGGCAAGATTAGCGTCTCGGGCCACGCGGACTTCAACCAGCGGGACCTGTCCCGGGAGCAGTTCTATTATTCCAGCAGCAACAACAACGACTATGTCATCGATGACCTGATTTTCCGGGCCTCCAGCAGCTCCCGGGACGGTGACACCCTGGAGATTCCCTTCCGGGCCTTCTACAGCCGGGACGATTACGCCGACGGCACCCTGCACATTCTCATTGACAAGTACGGTTCCCAGGACACCGTCACCTGCAACGTGGCCCCCGGCGGCACCACCCGCCTGGACAAGACGGACTTCAACGAGGTCTACCGGGCCCTCGCCGACCAGAAGAACCGGACCATCAGCGCCGTGTCCTTCTCCGCGCCGGACAGCTACCGGAACTTCGACGGCGCCCTGTATGTCCGGAACAGTGCTTTGGAGCTGTCGGACCTGACCCACAGCAAGACCTGGTTCTATTACAGCAACAGCAAGGAGGGCGACTACGCCCTGGACGACCTGAACTTCCAGGCCTCCCGCAGCGCCAGGGAGGGCGATAGCCTGACCATCCCCTTCCGGGCCTATTACAACAACGACGAGGACGAATATGAGGAGGGCACCCTCCGGATTCATGTCACCAGCGAGGTGAACACCATCACCTATGAGGCCGCCCCCGGCGGCAGCATGGCGTTCCGGATCGAGGACTTCAACCGGGCCTATCAGACCCAGTCCGGCAATTCCGGCCGTACCATCCAGTACGTCACCTTCGAGGCCAACAGTGACTACGCCAGCTTCGCCGGAGGCATCTACACCGGCAGCACTCTCCTGAGCCGCAATAATCTGACCCATACCCAGACCCAATTTTACTACAATACCCCCGCCTACGGCACCTATGCCCTTAGCACCCTTTCCTTCCGGGCCGATGCCGGGGCCCGGGACGGAAGCAGCATCTCCGTGCCCTTCCGGGCCTATTACAGCAGCAGCGACTATGAGGACGGCACGCTGAAGCTGGTGGTCAACGCCAGCGCCAACGGCGACGTGTCTTATACCGTCACCCCGGGCCGGACGGTGAACTTCGACCGGGTGAAGTTTGACGACTTCTACCGCAAGACCTATAGCGGGGACAACCTGGATTACATCGTCTTCAACGCCCCGTCGGTCAACGACTTCCCCGACAACTACGGCACCATCTACACCGGCTATAACACCAGCTATTCCACTTCCTTCTCCCGGAGCAATCTCCACCGTCCCCGGTTCTACTACAACGCCGGCGACGCGGGCCGGGACGACTACGCCATTAACGATATGACCTTCGCCGCCGCCAGCTCCTTTGTCACCGGCAAGGTGGTGCTCCGCTTCACGGCCTACGGCTCCAATTCCCGGTCCGTGGACGGCACCCTGGTCATCACCCCCACTACGGCGGCCAATAATACCACGTCCAACCTCCAGGGCAGCGTGCGCTACGCCGTCACCAGCGGCACCAACGTCCAGATCAACGCCAATGATCTGGCCCGGTTCTATAAGGCGTCCTACCCCTCCGGCTCTCTGCAATACGTGGTTTTGAACGACGTGCCCTCCACCGGTGCGCTGTACTACAATTACTACGGCGCCAGCAAGTACGGCACTGCCACCCGGGAGCAGATCACAGCGTCCAACCGCGGGCGGAACTTCTACCAGAGTCCCGCCACCACCAGTGAGTACGCCCTGACGGAGCTGACCTACGTGCCCAGCGGCGCGAATTACTGCGCCAGCATCCCCTTCACGGCCTATGGAACCGGCGGGCAGTCCGTCACGGGGGCGATTCTGATCAGCGTCACCAGCAAGGCCGTCTCTGAGGTCTATGGCCCCACGCCCAAGGGTACCGCCGTCACCTTCCCCGCCTCCTCCATCTACGCCGCCGTCTCTGCGGCCACCAGCACGGCTCCCGTGGGCTTCCAGCTTCTGAAGCTGCCCGCCGCCAACGTGGGCGTGGTCTACGTGGGCAGCACGAACACCCCGGCCAACACCACCACGGTCTATGGCTATAACACCGGAACCCAGCAGCTGGGGCAGCTCCGCTTTGTTCCCGCCGCCAATTACACCGGCCCGGTGGAGATTCCCTATGTGGCCCTGAACGCCAGCAACGTGCCCATTGCCTCCGGTGTGTTCTCCATGGGCGTGCTGAACAGCCGGAAGGAATTCAAGGACGTCACCGCCTCCACCTGGTGCTATAAGTATGTGGTGGAGCTGGCGGACGCCTCGGTCATCGACGGGTACGCCAACGGCAACTTCGGCCCGGACAATACCATCACCTACGGCGCGGCGCTGAAACTCATCATGAAGGCTGCCGGATATGGCGACCAGGCCCCCACGGTCCCCGGCAGCACGTTCAGCGGCTACTTGGCCAAGGCGCAGGCCGACGGGCTGATTACCCGCACCAATGTGAACCTCAGCGGGCCCATCACCCGTCTCCAGGTGGCCCAGCTGGCCGCCGGAGCTCTGAAGCTGGACATTAACAACCTCTCCAGCGTGAAGCCCTTCACCGACACCGCCGATGTTTACGTTCAGGCGCTGAACGCGGCCGGAATTGTCGAGGGTTACTTCAATAACGGAACCAGCACCTTCCGCCCCTCCAACACCCTGACCCGGGGGCAGGTGTCTGCCATCGTTTGGCGGATGCAAAACTATCGCCGCTGATGCTCAGACCATCGCCAAGGGCCGCCCGCCGGGCGGCCCTTGGCCCTTTCCTGCCAGGATTTTTCTCCTCCCGAAGGACCGGGAGCCCTTGAGGTGCCCTGGCCAGTGTGCTAGAATAGAGTCAGTCCGCGAAGAAAGGCGAGAACTGCCCGGTTCGCCCGACGGACGGGGCTTGTTCACAGATGCACTGCGTTTGGAATTCCATGGAGAGCCGCCGAAGCCCGCGGCCGGAATTAGGGCGCTCTTAAAGAGACCTTAGAGCAGCCCCCAAAAATCTTGAGAAAAGTTCAGTAGTCCAGGAATCGCAGGGCCGCGTTGCCGTCCTGGACGGGCGTCAGCCCGTCTGCGCCCTCGGCATTGCCCTGCGTTCCCTGCCCTCATTTCCCTTTTCTCATTATTTCTGGGAACTGCTCTGGAGAAGAGAATGATTTCCCCCGGATAGGAGAATGAAGATGCGGGATTTGGACGCCCAGGAGCAGCGGGTTTTGGAAGAGCTGTACGGCCTGAAACCGAAAAAGCTCCGGCGAAAGCGTTGGCAGGTGGCGGCGGTTGTGCTGCTGGCTCTGGTCTGCGTGGCCGGGGCGGAGCTTTTGGCCTGCCGCTACTTTGAACCGGCTCTCTACGAGAAGATCGTGTCCCCCGTCCGCCGGACGGCCCGTGCGGTTGGGGACGGCGTCAGCCAGGCGGGCGCGGCGGCGGCGGACCGGGCTGGGGAGCTGGCCTCCGCCCTCTCGGACCGGGTGGCGGAGAGCCGGGAGGCGCTTCGTCTCTGGATGGAAGAGGTCACGGCTCCGCCGGCGGAGCCGGAACCGGAGGCCTTGTATGAGGAGCTGGACTCCACCGCCCTGGATCAGCCGGAGCTGGCGCCCCCCAAGGCCCTGCTGGACCCCTTGATCAGCAACCTGGTGGAGCGTGAGGGTCTGCTCTACCTCACCGGCGGTGGTTTAGACGTGGTCTACTATAACCAGACCGACGAGGCCCGGGAGGAGCAGCGCTATGGCAGCGACCGCCTGGCCACCCACGGCTGCGGCCCCACGGCCATGGCCATGGCCGTATCCTCCCTGACGGAGACGCCGGTGGACCCGGAGGAGATGGCCCGGCTTTGTGTGGAGGAGGGCTATTGGTGCCGGGGCCACGGGTCCTATCTCTCCATCGTCCCCGGTATGGCGGAGTACTACGGTCTGCGGTGCGAGTCCGTGGACCTGACGAATTTGGAGGAAGAGGAGCTTTACACCCATTTATCCCTGGGGGGCATGGCCGTGGCGCTGATGACGAAGGGGCATTTCACCGAGGGGGGACATTTCATCCTCTTGCGGGGTGTGACCCTGGGAGGGGAAATCCTGGTAGCGGACCCGGCCAGCCGGGACCGGAGCCTGATTCCCTGGGACTTGTCCCTGATTTTAGACGAGCTGTCTCCCAGCCGCCACGATGGGGCCCCGCTGTGGCTGCTCTACGACCCGGACTTGTATGGCCCGTGAGAAGCTTGGATTCTTTGGGGGCGGTTTTGCGGACCCGCCCTGGCTTTGGCAGGTCGAGTATCTCCCGCACATGGGATGAAAACAAAGAAGACGCTTCCAATGCGCAGAAGAACAGATACGCAGCAAAAATCCAACCCCCCAGGCCAATCGATTCCGGTTGGCCTGGGGGGTTTATATGATTTGTATATTATAACAGAAAATATACGGATAGTATTTACCGCTGTCCCCGTTTCAGCGCCCTTTTCAGCTTGGCCTTGGCCTCCGGCGAGAGAAGCTTTCCGGCGGCCCGGAGAGGCAGCGGCGGCAAGGCGCAGAACTGCTGAACCACCTGATCGAAGGGCGTCAGGGCATAGGCGGCAAAGAAGGCGGCCCGGTCTGGCGGCTGGGCGATGGGAGAGGCAAGGCGGGGATTCCCCGCGATGGCCCGCTCCACCGGGAAGGGATGGCGGCTGAGGTGGAGCTGATCGAAGATGTGGCTGCCGTGAGGGGTGTTGACCAGCAACAGACTGACGCCCTTTTGCTGCTGCTCCGGGAATTCCTCTGGGCGAAGTCCCCAGAGGTCCCCCAGGGTGAAGTCTCCTGGGCGGTTCATACAGGCGTAGGGGCAGCGATAGCAGCAGGGCCGCAGAAACAGCGCCCGGCCGAAGGCCCGGCCATACTCCGTCTCAAAAAGAGGATGGGTGTCCACCGTGCCGTCGTCGTAAACGGCGGTGAAGTGGCTGTTCTTCCAGCCCTCCACCTTGTTGCGGAAGCGCACGGTCTGGAGCTCCCTTCCCCGCCTGGTCTCAATATACCGGGCCATGTCCTCCCACACGGCGGGAGAGGGAACGCCCTGGCAGACCAGGTCGCAGGTGGTGAGATTCTCCGGGCGGCATCCCAGGTAGTGGTACAGCCCGTCCACCTGGCAGGGAGTGCCGGAGAACAGGACCTGCCGGGTCTCCAGGCACTTTTTCACCGCCCGGAACACGTCCTCCAGATCGCTTTGGACGTACTTGGCTCCCCGGAGGCGCCAAAGGTCTTCCTTGCGGAAGCAGGCGATGTGCCGCAGGTGCTGCCGCCCGTCCAGAGCCGCGCCGAAGACCACGCCGCCGCCCTCCAGCACATAGTCCGCCAAGGCGGAGAAGGCTCCGCCGGAAGTGGAGTCCCGGCGGATGTCCCCGTTCCGGTTCCAGGCGGCAAAGGCGGCGGGGAGAGGCTTGGCTTCCCGGGGGTGAAGCATGGGACAGGTTTTGGTGCACAGGCCACAGTGAATACAGAGCTCCGGGTTCACCACGGGAAAGGCGAAGCCCTCCCGGTCCCGCAGCAGGGAGATGGCGTCCCTGGGGCAGACATTGCGGCAGGCGGAGCAGCCGGTGCAGCGGGTCCGGTCCGCCAGAAGAGGGGCCTCGCCCGCCGTCTCGGATGCGGAAGGCTCCTGATAGGGCTCGTCCGCCAGGGCGGCCTGGAGATAGCGCAGAGAGTCCTGCCGGGCGGTTTGGAGATGCTCCCCGGCGGCGGCCCAGTCTGGAAGGGCGGAAAGACCGGCGGTATCCCCCTTGCCCACAATCCGCTCCGTCAGCCCTAAGCGGTTCAGCAGGCTGAAGGTCCGGGAGCTCTCCGGCTCCGCCAGCTCGGCGGGGGCCACGGCGGTGAAGAAGGGGCGCTGGAATTGGACGGAAAAGACGGTGCCGTGGAAGGAGTTTGTGCAGACGTAGGCGGCGTTTTGAAAGAGGCTGAGGAACTCCGCCGGGCCGGCATCCAGAATCAGGCGGGCCTTGGGGTGGAGCTTCCGCCGGGTACCGCAGAGCTGAACCACCGACAGGCCGGTCTCTTGGGCCAGCCGCCGGATGTAGGGCTCCAGGGCCCCGGAGGGGGCGATGCAGTAGCAGAGGATATAGGCCCCCCGAACCGACGGCGCGGCCAGGGCGGCCCAGTCCTCCGCCGTCAGAAGCAGGGTGGGGTCCAGCACCACCGGAACGTCCCGGCCGGTAACGTCCCGGACGATATTCCGTCCCTGGCGCTCCCGGACGGCGATGTGGGAAAAGCGATCCAGATAGCCTTTCAGCTCCTCCTCCATGCCCTCGGGAATGTGAGGGACGCCGAAGGAGGGGGCATAGGCGATTTTCCGCAGCGGGGAAAAGGAGCCGAAGAAGACGGGGTCAAAGCGCCCGTCGGGGAAGATGACCGGGTTCCAAATCTGGTCGCTGCCGCAGACCAGCAGATCATAGGGCAGCCGGGCCTCCCGCAGCTCCGCCAGGCTCTCATAGCGGTGCGCCGTCAGGCGGAGATGGGCCTTGGAGAAGGCCTCAAACCGCTGCCAGCGCCGTTTCAGGGCGGGATAGTGAAGGGTGTTGTAGGCGTCGTTGGCGGCCCGGCCGGGGGTGGTGGGAGGCTTTAGGATGCGGATGTCCTGATTGACAAAGTAGTCAATGGTTTCGCAATCCCAGCCCAAGGAGGCCAGGGCCCGTTGGGTGGCCGCGGCCTGAAGAATCGCCCCGTAATGGTGGAGATGATAAAAGGTGACAAGTCCCGCTTTCAAATAGACTCCTCTTTTCTGTGTGCGTCGTTAAAACCCTCCGGAACGTCGTGTTCCGGGGGAAGAAGCGCAGGGCGCGTGAGATGCGGCGCGCCGGTTTTAGCCGGGAGCCTTTTGGGCGGCCCGGAGAGATCGATTGCGGCTCCCGTTTTCAGGCCGGTGGACTCTCGGGAGGGACGGCGTCGTCCTCGTCAATCCACTGGGAGACGAGGATGCTGTCGAAGTCCGTCTCGGTCCGCCGGATGACCACGCGCTCCAGCCCCGCGTTGATGACCAGGCGGCGGCACATGGAACAGGAGGTGGCGTCCCCCAGCAGCTCCCCGGTCTGGGCATCCCGGCCAACCAGGTAGAGGGTCCCCCCTACCATGTCCCGCCGGGCGGCAGAGATGATGGCGTTGGCCTCGGCGTGGACGCTGCGGCAGAGCTCGTAGCGCTCCCCTCTGGGGACGCGGAGGGCCTCCCGGGAGCAGTAGCCCAGGCCGGAGCAGTTGACCCGGCCCCGGGGCGCGCCGTTGTAGCCAGTGGAGATGATCTCGTCGTTGTTGACGATGATGGCCCCGTAGACCCGGCGCAAGCAGGTGGCCCGCTCCAGGACGGTTTCGGCAATGTCCAAATAGTAGTTTTCCTTGCTGATGCGCGCCATAAACAGCCCCCCTTTGATTTTCTCCATTTTATCATGGGATAGCTGGATTTGCAAGGCTTTGCGCAGAAGAGCACGGACGCCGCGTACATTTTATCCTCAAGGCACTTGCAAACCGGCACTCCGGTTTTCGGGGCGGGGAAAGGGGCCCATAGAGGCGAAGAGCCCCCCCCATGGGAAAATCCCCGTGCCGCCGGCAGACAAAAACCGGGACCGCCCTCCAGGACGGTCCCGGTACTGTACGCAGCTTCTAAAACAGCCCCACCTGATCGGGCAGCACGTCGCCCCCGATGTGCCGGAGCTGGTAGAGATTTTCCTCCCAGAGCCGGTCGGCTATGGACATCTTCCGGATGATGTTCTTCACCGTCTCATCCAGGGCGGAGCCCTCCCGGTAGTCCGCCGGAAAGATAAAATCCACCCGTCCCCGGGCCAGCAGCTCTTCCACGCCGGCCCGGTTGGCGGACTGGTAAACGGCGATGGCCTGGCCGCCATAGGCCCGCATCATCTTCATGCAGGGCACGTCGGAGAGGCCGTCACCCATGTAAATCATGTTGACAAAGGGAATTCGCTTGCTGTCGTCGGGCATGGAAGCATTGAGGGTCTTGTCGTCGGAGACGTCCAAAACCCCCTTGTTGATCCGGTAGACAAACTGGGTCTTCGCCGTAAAATTTACCGCCAGCTTGGGCCAGACGGGGCGGCCCGTTTCGTCGTAGTAAAACTCGCTGGCGTAGATTTCCTTGAAGGCGCTGCTGATGGAAGACCCCTCGATGATCTCCCGCAAGCCGGAGGAGATGACGTAATGCTCCACCTGGACGCCCTGGCGCCGGCCAAAGGCGTTGATCCGGTCGAACCAGCCCTCCACGCCGGGGAAAAGCTCAATGCCCCGCCCCTTCTCCACCAGGTCCTCCCGGGTGAAGGGCAGGGACTTCCGCTGAGCCTCCTGGAGCATGATGTACATATAGGCCAGAATGGCGTCCATGCGGTTCCGGCGGCCAAAGCTGTTGGCCTCCGCCCAAAATTCCCCTGGGGTCATGCCCAGGCTGGGAATGAAGGCGTAGTTCTGCATATCCGTTGTGCAGAGGGTTTTGTCGAAGTCATAGAGAAAGGCGACGATGGGCGGTTGACCGGTCATGAGGCCTTACCCTCCCTTCGGGCTGTCAGTTTTCTTCGCTCCGGTAATTGGGGCCGAACTTCAGGTCGTGAATATTCAGCCGGCGGGTGGCGCTGAGGTCCTCCGCCGGAGGGGGCTCTTCCTTGGACTCAGCGGCCGCCAGGGTGTCCAGCAGTTCCTCCGCCGAGGGGGACGCCGCCGGCTCCTCCGCCGCGGGAACAGGCTCCGCCGCCTCCCCGGCGGAGAGAATGGTCTCCTCGATCTCCGCCACGGGGATCTGGACCTCCTCCCCGGTCCCGGCCAGGGAGAGCTTGGGGAGCTCGTCCAAATACTGAATCTGCTTGGCGCAGAGGGCCTTAGTCTCTTCGATGAAGCGCTGGAAGGCCTCGTGCCCCATGCGGAGGCGCTGGTCGGATTCCGCGGCTTCCTTCCGGTAGCCCTCCAGCTTTTCCCGGGCGGCGGCCTCCGCCTGGCGGAGAATCTCGTCCCGCTTGGCCTCGGCCTCCTTTACGGTGGAATCCGCCATGCGCTGGGCGGTGAGGAGGGTAGCCCGCATGGATTCCTCCGTGGCGCGGTATTCCTCCACCTTCTCCACCAGCACCTTCAGCTTGGCCTTCAAGGAGGCGTTCTCCTTATAGAGGGTGGTGTAATCGTCGGTGAGCTCGTCCAGAAACTCGTCCACCATGGTCATGTTATAGCCGCCCATCACCATTTTGGTGAAGGAGCGGGCGGAAACCTCCTGCGGCGTCAGCATGGTCTCATATCCTCCCCAGAGCGCAAGTCTTCCTGTTGTTTGTTGGTGCGGTTAAAAATAGAGTCCGTTGTTTTCCAGCTCGTCGATCAGATCGCCCTCAATGTCCACGTGATAGGGTGTGATGATGTACGTGTTGGCGGCGACCTTCTTGATCTTGCCCTCTCCGGCGTAGGCCACCCCGGAGAGAAAGTCAATCAGGCGGCGGGCCACGTCCTTGTTGGTGGACTCCAGGTTCAGGACGACCGTCCGCTTGTCCTTCAGCTGGTCGGCAATTTCCGAGGCGTTCTCAAAGCGCTCCGGCTTCACCAGAACCACCTTCAGCTGGGTAGTGGCGTGGATGTTGACCACCTTGCTGCGGCGGTCGTCAAATTTGGAACGGCGATCCTCAAAGGCGTCCCGGCCAGGGGAATCGTCTTCGAAGTCCTCAAACTCCTCGTCCTCATCTTCGTAAGGATGGGCCAGTTTTTTCAGCTCGTCAAGGAAACTCATGGCATACCTCCCGTTATACGTAATGGCGGCTGCCGAAGATGGCAGTCCCCACCCGGACCATGGTGGCCCCGGCGCGGATGGCGTCCTCATAGTCGCCACTCATGCCCATAGACAGATACCGAAGACTATTATGAAACAATTTCTCGTTGATGTCAATAAAAAGAGCCCGAACTTTGTCAAAATAACGGAGATTTTCCTCCCGGGACGCGTCCGCCGGGGGAATGGTCATCAATCCCAGCACCCGAAGGTGCTCCCGCTCCAAAGCCGCCTGAGCGCCGCGGAAGAGCTCCGCCGGGGGGAATCCGCTCTTGGCGGCCTCCTCGCCGATGTTGACCTCCAGGAGAATGTCCTGGGTCAGCTCCAGCCTGGCCGCGGCCTTTTCGATCTCATCCAGCAGCTCCGGAGAGCCCACGGACTGGATCAAGCCGGCCTTTCCAACCACCTGCCGGACCTTGTTGCGCTGGAGGTGGCCGATGAAGTGGAGGGGGGCCCCGGCGTAGGCGTTCTCCGCCAGCTTGGCGGTCATCTCCTGGACCCGGTTCTCCCCCAAGGCGTCGATTCCGGCGGCGATGGCCTCCCGGCAGGCGGCGGCGTCATTCATCTTGCTGGCGCCCACTAAGAGAATGTCTCCGGGGTTTCGTCCGGCGGCCTGGGCGGCGGCGGCGATATTTGCCCGGACTTGGGCGATGTTTTCGGCAATGGACATAAGCTCAGCCTCTTTCTATATTCGTTAGATTTCTGAAATCCCGTCTCCGGGTTGCTCCGGAAGCCCATCCGGAAAGCCTGGGGCGCTTTCCGGATGGGCCGCCCACCGTCAGTCCAGCAGGACTTTTCCGTCAAACAGCCCCCGCGCGGAGAGGATTACCTGCTCCCCCGGCCGGAGCGTATAAGCCTCCTTGGTGGACGTGGGGCGGACCAGAACGAAGCCGTCTCCGCTGTAGACCACCTCGACGGGCTTGAAACGGGCCTCCCGGCCCACCAGGCAGTAGATGCCGGTGGCCGCCTCGGTGACCAGCGCTCCGGACTCGTCCAAATAGGAGCGCTCCGCCCGGAGGGACTCCTTGAGGACCCGGATGCCCTGGGTGGTCCCGGTGACGACCTGGGCCCGCTGCTGACGCAGAAGGGTCAGCTCCTGGAGATAGGAGTTCCCCCGGAACACCGCCACCACCTGGCCCTTCTCCGTGGCGCCCACGGACTCCAAGGTCACCGGAAGGTCCCGGTTCACTCCCTGAGAGAAGCGGAGAGACAGCTCCCCCAGCTCCGACTGCCGGTCCTGGAGGGCCATGGCGTCCTTGGCGGAGAGGGTGGCGGCGTAGTACCAGTCGGTGCCTAGGATGAGCTTGCCCACCCGGGAGACCGTCGCCGGGTCCGCCGTCAGCTCGCTGAGCTGAGAGGGGGTCAGGCTCTCCAGAAGGGCCGGGGTCAGCACGGTCTCATAGCCGTCCACCTCGGCGGAGTAGAGTCCCGACTCCGGGGAGGTGATCCGCCGGACGGAGCCTTCCGACTGGGAACGGAGGCTTAAAAGCTGGGCCCCCAGCTCCTGGAGCTGGGCGGACAGGTCGCCGCTGCCGCCGCTGTAGTCCCGTTTCAGCACCAGGGCCCGAAGCTCCAGGGCGGCGCCCTCGGCGTCATAGAGCCGTCCCGCCGTCAGGTACTGGCGATAGGACAGAAGGTTTTGGGTAATCTGGGCGTCCAGCTTCCGGGTGGTCTCCGCCGCCATGGCCAGGTCCTGGGCGTATTGCAGCTGCTCCACCCGGTTTTCCAGGTTGTCGATCTCCGCCTGCCGGTCCAGAGAGGCCTGGTCCGCGTAGACGGAGGCCACGGTGCTTCCCCCGGCCACCCGCTCGCCCTCCGACCGCTGAATACGGAGGAGGCCGCCGCTGTCGTCCGGAAGGACCCGCTCGTCCCGGACGACATAGCCCGCCAGGTCCACAGTGGACTCCACCTGGTAGTTGTAGGCCAGAATGATGGTGAGGGGGTCGTCCAGAAATTGCAGGGCCTCGATGAGAAAATAGGCCGCCACCCCCAAAAAGAGGGCGGTCATCAGTAATTTGGTTCCCAGGGTGTTTTTTTTCTCTTTCATATGTACGTCGTTTTTGTACGCCGCCGCAGCCGGTGGCGGATGGGGTTATTCTTCCTCCGCCAGGGATACAGGCCGGGTGGGGGCGATGGTGGAAATGGCGTGTTTGTAGATGACCTGCTGGCGTCCCTCGCTGTCCAGGATGACCACAAAGGGGTCGAAGCCGGTAATGGTTCCCCGCATCTGGAAGCCGTTCATCAGGAACATGGTGACGGGTACCCGGTCTCGCTTGGCCCGGAGGAGGAAGAGGTCCTGTAGGTTGGTTTTGTTTTGCATGTCGTTCGCTCCTTTTTCTTTGTCCCGCGCCTCTTTGGAGGGAGGCGCTGTTGATGGTACGGCGAGACAGGGCGCCGGGACCCGGCGCGGCCGTCCGCTGGATTCTAGGATACGCCCCAAGCGGAGAGAATTTCCGTCGAAACCTGTAGGGCTCGGGCAAAATCCCGGTCTTTTTCCCAGAAAATCCAATGGATGGCGGGATTCCGCCGCAGCCAGGTCAGCTGCCGCTTGGCGTATTGCCGGGAGCGGAGCTTCACCTCGGCCAAAGCTTCCTCCTCCGTGGCGGAGCCCTCCAGCACCTGGAGGAACTCCTTGTAGCCGATGGCCTGGAGGGCGGTGGCGTTTTTGGAAAGCCCCCGCCCCAAAAGGGCCCGGACCTCTTCCGAAAGGCCCTCCCGGGCCATCTGGTCCACCCGCTGGTCGATGAGGCGGCGCATGTCCTCCCGGTTGGCGAACTGGAGGCCGATCCACAGCGCGTCGTACCGGGGAGGCAGGGCCTGGGTCTCCCGGTTGTGCTGGGTGATGGTCTTCCCGGTTTCCAGAAAGACCTCCAGGGCCCGGAGAATCCTCTTTTCGTCGGCGGGGTGGAGGCGTTCCGCGGCCTCGGGGTCCGCCTCCCGGAGCTGGGACAGCAGAGGGCCGATGCCCTCCCGGGCCAGACGGGCCTCCAGCTCCCGGCGGACCGCGCCGCCGGCCTGCCCGGGGGCAAAGCCGTGGCCCCGGATCACCGCGTCCATCCACAGGCCTGTGCCCCCCACCAGGATGGGGAGGCGGCCCCGGGCCAGGATGCCGTCGAGAACGGGGGTGGCCTCCTGAACGTAGCGGGCGGCGGACCAGGATTCCTCCGGTTCAGCCACGGCGATCATGTGGTGAGGCACGCCATCCATCTCCCGGGGGGTGGGGGCGGCGGTGCCGATGGTCATGCCCCGGTAGATCTGCATGGAGTCGGCGGAGACCACCTCGCCGCCGAAGCGCTTGGCCAGCAGCACCCCCAGGGTGGTTTTGCCGCAGGCGGTGGGCCCCACGACGCAGACAACCTTCGGGCCCATTCAGAACTCCCGGCCCAGGGCCCGGGCCTCCTGGCAGGCGGCCTCCAGAAGCGCCGCCGTCTTGGCGGGGTCCACATCCAGACCGCCGGCGAAGACATAGTCGAACCGAGGGATGCCGAACATGGCGGAAAGCTGCTTCCAGTAAAGGACCCCCAGGCTTTCCGGCCGCTGGAAGTCCCCGCCGGTGGTGAGATAGGCCAGGCGGGTTCCCCGGCAGTCGCCGTGGCAGCCGTCGGCCTCGTAGTGATAGCAGAGGCCGTTGACGGAGATGTGCTCTATGTAGGTCCGCATGGCTGCCGGGAAGCTCAGGTCCCAGAAGGGCGCCGCCGCCACGATCCGGTCCGCTCCCCGGAACTGCCGGGCCAGATCGAAGACCGGCGCGTCAAAAGCCCCTATGGAGGCAAGGGCGTCCCGCTCGTCCAGGGCGGCGGGAAGGAAGGGCTTTGCGTCCAGTGTCTCCAAAACCACGGTCTCCACCTCCGCCTCGGGGTGAGCCGCCTGAAAGGCGGAGAGGAAGGCGCCGGCCAGGGCGCGGGTCCGGGAGGCCGGGCCCCGCTGGCTGACGCAGCCGTCAATGAATAAAAGCTTCATAGTGTACCTCTTTCTTTTGCGGGGATTCTCCTACGCCCGCCGGAACATCTTCTCCAGCTCGTAGCGGGTGATCTTCACAGCCACGGGCCGCCCGTGGGGACAATAGCGCACCTCGCCCCGCTGGACCTTTTCCACCAGAACCCGCAGCTCCGCCGGGTCGCTGTTCCAGCCGCCCTTGATGGCGGCCTTGCAGGCCATGGTGTGGAGCAGGCCCTCCCGGCGCTCCGCCGGGGACCGGCCCTCCCGGAGCTTCCCGGCGATCTCCTCCAGGGTGGCCGTCACGTCTCCGGCCTCCAGGTCCGCCGGGATCTCCCGGACCAGCACCGCGCCGCCGCCGAAGTCCTCGCAGGAAAAGCCCAGCTCCTCCAGCAGGGGCAGATGCTCCAGCAGCAAGGCGCCGTCCTCCCGGCCCAGCTCCACGGCGGCGGGGGTCAGAAGCGTCTGGCGCATGGGGGGCTCCAGGCCGGCCTTCAGGCGGTCGTAGTTGACGCGCTCGTGGGCGGCGTGCTTGTCGATGAGCCACACGGTGCCGTCGGCGCTCTCGCAGACGATGTAGGTCCGCAGCACCTCCCCGGCAATCCGCCAGGGGGGCTCTTCCAGGGTTTCCAGGGTCTCCTGACGGGGCAGCTCCCGGGGAATGGCCGGGGGGAGGCTCGCCGCCCCGGCGGAAGGAGCCGGGGGCTCCCCGAGGGGCGGCTTGGGGGGAAGGGCTTCCTTCCGCCGGGCCGCCGGTTCCGCCGGAGGGGCTTGCCTTTCAGGCGGCGAGGGTTTTTCCGAAGAAGCCTGCCGCGCCGAAGGAACCGGCGTTTCCTTGGCCGGGCCCTCCGCCTCCCGGCTCAGCACCGAGGGCGGCGCGTCGTTCCGCAGTGGGGGAAAGGATTTCCGGATGTCCGGGACCCGGCGTTCTCCCTCCGGAGGGCGGACGCCGAACCCGCCGGGAACCCGGTCCGACAGCCGCGCCGTCCCGGAGGGCCGCTCCGTGTCCCAGGAGGGGGGCTTGGGCTTCCCGGTTCCCTGGGTCCGGTAGGTTTTGGCGTCCATGGATTGGAAGAAGTCCCCCCGGGGGTTCGCGGCGGCCTCGGGCGGCGGGGCCGTCTCTCCGGCGGGACGGGGGCCTCCCCGTTCGGCCAGGGTGTCCAGCACCGTGTGATACACCGCGTTGAAGACCGCCCGTTCCTGGGCGAATTTTACCTGGGTCTTGGCGGGGTGGACGTTGACGTCCACTAAGGTCACCGGCAGCGTCACCGCCAGCACGCAGCCGGGGAATTTTCCCTTCATCAGCTGGTCCCGGTAGCCCTCCTCCAGGGCCGCCGTGAGGAGCTGGGACTTGATGAAGCGCCCGTTGACGAAGAAGACCTGCATGGCCCGGGAGCCCCGCCCCTGGAGGGGCTGGGTGATGAAACCGGAGACCTCTGTGCCCTCCCCCTGGCCCTTGACGGGAAGCAGGCTCCGGGCGAAGTCCCGGCCCAGGGCTGCGTAGATGGCGGAGTCCAGGCGGCCGTCGCCGGGGGTGTGGAGGGCCTCGGCGCCGTCCTTGAGAAACTTGAAGGACACGTCCGGGTGAGACAGGGCCAGGTGCTGCATCAAGCCGCTGACCGCCGCCGTCTCGGCACTGTCCTTCTTCATGAATTTCAGGCGGGCGGGGGTGTTGTAAAAGAGGTCCCGGACCAGAATGGTGGTTCCCTCCGGGGCCCCCACGGCCTCCGCGTCTCCGGGGACACCGCCCTCCAGATGGAGGGCGGAGCCGGTGGCGTCCTCCCTCCGCCGGGTCCGGATGTCGATCCGGCTGACGGCGGAGATGGCCGCCAGAGCCTCCCCCCGGAAGCCCAGAGTGCCGATCTTTCCCAGGTCCTCCGGGGTGCGGAGCTTGCTGGTGGCATGACGCAGGAAAGCGGTGGCCAGCTGGTCCGGGGCGATGCCGCAGCCGTCGTCGCTGACCCGGATGAGGCCCATGCCCCCCCGGCGGAGCTCCACCACCACGGCGGAAGCCCCGGCGTCAATGGCGTTTTCCACCAGCTCCTTGACGACGCTGGCGGGACGTTCCACCACCTCTCCCGCGGCGATGAGGTCCGCCACGTGAGAGGGAAGTTGTTGGATGTGGGGCATGGGAAGACCTCCTTTGTCATGAGATGGGAATCGCGCGGGTTCGGCCCCGGGAGGGGGTCAGAGCAGGAGGGCGGCGATGATGGGGATGGTCAGAATGGAGGCCAGGGTGGAGATGAAGGTGATTTGAGCCATGCACTCCGCGTCTCCGCCGTACTCCATGCAAAGAAGAGAGCCGTTGACCGCCGCGGGCATGGCCATCTGGGTAATGGCAATGCCCAGGATCAGCTCGTCGGTTCCCATGGCCCGGAGAATGGGATACAGCACCAGGGGAAGGACCAGGAGACGTACCGCCGTTAAAATCCACAGGCGGGGAGAGGAGAGCATGTGCCCCAGGGGGAGCCCCGCCAGAAGGGAGCCCACGAACATCAGCGACAGAGGGACGGTGATGCTGCCGGCGAACTCCAGAGCCTCCCCAATCACCGCCGGGGGACGGAGACGGGCCAGGGCCAGGAGCAGGGCGGCGATGGAGGACACCACACAGGGAGAGAACATCTGCCGGAGGCTGAACCGCCGGGCTCCGGTGAGCATCAGGGGGCCCAGGGTGAAGGAGAGCAGGTTGAAGGGCAGAACCAGAATCACCGCGTAAAACAAGGCGCCGGGGCCAAAGAGGGCCACGGCCACCGGGTAGCCGATGAAGCCCACGTTGGGGAAGGCCATGGTGTAGCGCCAGACGCCCTTTTGTCCCGGCGTCCCCCCCAGGAGAGGGGGAACGAGGAAGGCGAAGGCGAATTCCAGCAGGTAAAACACCACGGCCACCAGCAGGACGCCCAGCACCACGGAGGCCTCCGGCAGGGTGTCTCCGGTGCAGACGGCCCCCAGGATCATGGAGGGCATGGTGATGTTCAGCAGGAGCTTGGAAATCCTCCGGTCGGTTTCGCCGCCCAGATAGCCCAGGCGGTTGGCGGCGTAGCCGCAGGCGATGGCGAAGAGGATGACCAGCATCTCCGCCAGTGTGTCGATAAAACTCATGGGGAACCATCCTTTTTGGACGCGGGACGTCCGGTTGTATAGAGTCTGACCCTGCCGACGGGAAAGGGCGGCCTCACAGCAGCCCGGAGAGGACCGACAGGGCGTTGATTCCGGCGTGGAGGCCGATGGAGGCCCAGAGGGTCCCCGCGTGCTCATAGGCCCAGGCCAATACCAGGCCGGGAATCACATATTGCAGCATCAAAAGAAAATAGGCCGGGTCCCGGCCCGCGACGGCGAACTGCCACACATGGAGCAGGGCGAAGAGGGCGCAGCTGGCAGCGTAGGCCAGCAGGCGGCTCCGGTCCTTCAGCCCGCCGAAGACCAGCCCCCGGAAGAGGGTCTCCTCCACAAAGGGGGCCAAAAAGAGGACAATCAGCAGAGTCATATGGGGGGCGCTGCCGATCTGGGTGGCGATGGCGGAGTCGTTGAGGTTGCCCCCCCGGTTTGCCAAGAGCTTTCCCAGGCGGGAGGCCAGCTCGCAGAGCCCGTAGTGCGCCACCATGCCCACGCAGGCGGTTTTAAGGGCCAGGGCGGGGTTGTCCAGAAAGCGGCGGGTGGTCTTGGCCAGGAGGCTGTGAAAAAGAATCACGGTGACGGCGAAGAGCGTGTAGTAGTAGATGACGCTGCCCAGGTTCCCCGTCAGCCGCCGTCCCAGAAGCTGCCCCGCCAGACGGAGCAGGGGCCCCGCCGCCAGAGGCAGGAGCAGCAGGTAAATCACAAAGAAGACGCCTCCGCCGAAGCGCTCCAGATTGGTGAGCCCCGGCGGCGCTTTTTTCTTGGACATGGCCGCCCTCCTATCCCAGTTTCTGCTTCCACTCGTACA
This sequence comes from Oscillospiraceae bacterium, assembly GCA_910575815.1. Lineage (GTDB taxonomy): Bacteria > Bacillota > Clostridia > Oscillospirales > Oscillospiraceae > Oscillibacter. The sequence continues at coordinate 16,947 of CAJTFN010000013.1, read as the reverse complement.
AGAGGCCCATGGCCTCAATGGGGGTCAGGGTGTCCGGCTGGCAGCGGCGGAGGGCGTCCAGCACCTCCCCCTCCCCCAGGGCGGCCAGGGAGACCTGCTGGGTCTCCCGCCGGGGGGCGGAATAGGACACGCCGTGCTCCGTCTCCAGCTCCTCCAGCACCTGCCGGGCTCTTTGAAGCACCCTGTCCGGAAGGCCCGCCAGCTTGGCCACCTCGATGCCGTAGCTCCGGTCGGCCCCGCCGGGGAGAATTTTCCGCAGGAAGATGATGTCCTCTCCCCGGGCCTTGACGGCGATGTTCAGGTTCACCGTTCCGGGGAGGGAGTTCTCCAGCTCCGTCAGCTCGTGGTAATGGGTGGCGAAGAGGGTCTTGGCGCCCAGGGTCTTGGGGTTTGCGCAGTGCTCCAGCACCGCCCGGGCGATGGACATGCCGTCAAAGGTGGAGGTGCCCCGGCCAATCTCGTCCAGAATCAGCAGGGAGCGCTTCGTGGCGCTGCGGAGGATGTCCGCCACCTCCGTCATCTCCACCATGAAGGTGGACTGGCCGGCGGAGAGATCGTCGCTGGCTCCCACCCGGGTAAAGATGCGGTCCACCACGCCGATCCGGGCCCGGGCGGCGGGAACGAAGCTGCCCATCTGGGCCATCAGCACCGTCAGGGCCACCTGGCGCATGTAGGTGGACTTGCCGGCCATGTTGGGGCCGGTAATGATGGCCACCCGGCTCTCCTTTTCCCCCAGGAAGACATCGTTGGGGACAAAGAGGGCGTCTTTCAGCACCTGCTCCACCACAGGGTGGCGGCCCTCCTGAATGTCGATGACCCCGGACTCGTCCACGTCGGGGCGGCAGTAGTTGTTCCGCACGGCCACAGCGGCCAGAGAGGCCAGGGCGTCCGCCTCGGCCACGGCTGCGGCGCTTTTCAGCACCCGGGGAGAGGCGGCGGAGATGTCCTCCCGGAGCTTGGTAAAGAGCTCGTACTCCAGGGCCACCACCCGGTCGGAGGCGGTGAGGATGGAGGACTCCAGCTCTTTCAGCTCCTGGGTGATGTAGCGCTCCCCGTTGGCCAGGGTTTGCTTGCGGATATAGGTCTCCGGGACCTGGCCCTTGAAGGAGTTGGAGACTTCGATGTAGTATCCGAAGACCTTGTTGTACCGGATTTTCAGGGTCCGGATGCCCGTCCGCTCCTTCTCCCGGGCCTCCATCTCGGGGATGACGCCCTTGCCGCTTCGAAGGATGTGGCGCAGGCGGTCCACCTCCGGGTGGAAGCCGTCCCGGATGAGCTCCCCCTCCCGGACGGAGAAGGGGGGATCGTCGCAGATGGTTTCGGCGATGCGCTGTCCCAGGTCCTCCAGGGTGTCCAGCTCCTCCGCCAGCTCCGAGAGGCGGCGGTCCGGCAGGGCGGCCAGCCGGGCGCGGATGTCCGGCAGTTTCTCAATGGCGGCCCGGAGAGAGCCCAGGTCCCGTCCTCCGGCGGTGCCGTAGACAATGCGGCTGATGAGCCGCTCCATGTCCCCCAGGCCCGCCAGGGAGGCGATGAGCTCCTCCCGGTCGATGGTGGCGTCCACCAGGGCGGCCACGGCGGCGTTCCGGCGGCAGATGGCCGTGACGTTCAAGAGGGGCCGTTCCAGCCAGCTCCGGAGACACCGGCCCCCCATGGGGGTCTGGGTCCGGTCCAGCACCCAGAGGAGGCTGCCCTTTTTCTCCTTGGCCCGGAGGGTGGCTGTCAGCTCCAGGTTCCGCCGGGCGGTGAGGTCCAGCTCCATAAAGCGGCCCTGCTCGTAATAATCCAGATCGTTGATGTAGGAGAGGTCCGTCTTCTGGGTCTCGTATAAGTAGTGCAGCAGTCCCCCCAGGGCCATGGCGGCGGCGGGGACCCCAGCGGGCAGGCGGCCCCAGGCCTCGTCTCCAAACTGGTGGCGGATGGCCCGCTCGGCCTCCCCCAGGAGGAAGCGCCGTTCCCCGGCGTTCTCCACCCGGCAGCGGAGCTTTTTTTGCAGGGCGGAGACCAGGGCGGTTTCAGAAAAAGCGCCGTCGTTGAGGACGGCCTCGGCGGGAGAAAAGCGGCCCAGCTCGTTGATGACGTGCTCGACCCGGTCCTTCCCGGAGAAGGCGGTGAGGTGAGCCCGACCGGTGGTGATGTCGCAGAAGGCGGCGCCGGCGGAGCGGGAGTCGGCGTAGACGGCGCAGATGAAGTTGCTGGCCTTTTCCTCCAGGCAGGAGGCGTCCGTCACGGTGCCGGGGGTGACGACCCGGATGATATCCCGCTTCACGAGGCCCTTGGCGGTGGCGGGGTCCTCCATCTGCTCGCAGATGGCGACCTTGTAACCCTTGGCGATAAGCCGGGCGATGTAGGCCTCGCTGGCGTGATAGGGGATGCCGCACATGGGAATTTGTTCGGACTCAGGTTTGGCGTGTTTGCCCTTATCCCGGCTGGTGAGGGTCAGGTCCAGCTCTTTGGAGGCAAGTCTGGCGTCGTCGGCGAACATCTCATAGAAGTCGCCAAGGCGGAAGAAGAGGATGGAATCCGGGTTGTCCCGCTTGATTTCCAGATATTGCTTCATCATGGGAGTTGGCTCAGCCATAGCGTTCACCTCAAAGGGGAAGTATTTCTCGCCCTAACGGGCGGGGAGATTTCAGCCATGAAGATGGCTGGTCCTTTGCACCCCCCATTTTCTCTTTTTCTTCCAGTAGAAAAAGAGAAAACGGGCCGTGCACGGTCCAAAAGAGAAAAAGAAGTACGGGGGGACGATGCGGGGGCGCGCCTGAATGACTGGCTGAAGCCAGGAATGACTTCTCCGCACGCAATTGGATTGAGCGGGGGTTTGTCCGTTGTCGAATGGACCAGCTGCTCTTTTCGCTGACGCTCACAAGCAATCGAATCGGTCCGGCGCCGTCAGCCAGGCCGATTCGATTACCGGCCAGCGACAGCGGAAAGAGAAATACGCCAAGTCGAGGACCGCCAGCTCCCGTTTGACTGCGCCGCGGGGAAGTCATTCTTGGCTTCGGCCAGTCATTCAGGCGCGCCCCCTCGTCCTTCGTCTCGTACTTCTTTTTCTCTTTTGGACCGTGCACGGCCCGTTTTCTCTTTTTCTACTGGAAGAAAAAGAGAAAATGGGGGGTGCAAAGGACCAGCCATCTTCATGGCTGAAATCCCCCCGCCCGTTAGGGCGAGCACCCGTCACACCACGACCGTGGTCCCCCCGCACATCGCCTGGAGGCGTTGTCCCCCAAGCGTCTCAGCAAGCTGCCGAAAAGCCCATTCCCCGGTGCAGTGGCCGGTGTAATACACCGTCTCCCCTTCGGAGAGCGCCTCCGCCGTGGCGGCGATCAACGCCTCCGCCTCCGGCGCGCCGGGAACCAGCTCGAAGAGGTGGAACCCACCGAACACCACGTCGGGCCCGCGGCCCAAAAGACCTCTCGCCGCCCGCAGGGTGTTGACAATTCCAAGATGCCCGCAGCCTGCCAGGAGGACCGCCTTTCCGTCCTCCTCCACCAGCAAATGCTGCTCATGAGAAAACCCGTCGGGCCGGAAGCCCGCCTCCGTCTTCTCCTGGAGCTTCGGAGCCACAGCCCGAAGAGCCCGGCGGTCCTCCACGTCGGAGAAAAGAACCACCCCCTGGTCCAGCTCCTGCCGCGGGGCGGTGAACACAAAGCGTTCCGCCAGCCCCTCCGCCTCTTGAGGTAGCCCGATGTAGTTGGGCGCTTGCCCCGGCAAAACGGCGTAATAGGCCCCCAGGGCCTCCCGGCGGAGATAGATCTTCGCCTTGTGGTTTATCTCGCAGAAGGCCGCCAGGCCGCCCCCGTGGTCCGAGTGACCGTGGGACAAAACGGCGATGTCCACCGCTCCCAGGTCCACCCCCAGGCGCCGGGCGTTGTCCAAAAACTGGGCGTCGGGGCCCATGTCAAATAAAATCCTGTGCCGCCGGGTTTCCACGTAGAGGGAAAGCCCCCGGGCGGCGGCCAGATCGGGGCGGCAGACGGTGTTCTCCAGCAGGGTGACAATCTTCATGGAAGACCTCCGGATTCGTATTTCAGGGAATGTCCAATGGGGGACTTGGGTTCGGCGGGTTTGATTTCATCCATTATACCATATTTGTCAATAAGTGCCTGGAAAACCCCGCGCGTCAGCGCGGGGTCTCTTCCGGCAGTTCAATCGGTTATTGCGCTTTTTTCAAGGTTTCAATTTCCCGGGAGTGCTGTTTTACCACCACTTCTACAACATCGACCCGGTCTTCCAGGTCTTCCAGGGCGCCGGAGGGCGTCAGCTTTTCCTGAATCAGCTGGATTTGTTCCCCCAGGAGGTTAAAACGGGGTTCGAACCAAGCCTCCATCATGGAGAGCATGCGGGCCTCGGACTCTTGCGCTCTGGCTTCCATGCGGGCCTCAGCTTCTTGCGCCCTGGTTTCCATACGGGCTTCGGACTCTTGCGCCCTGGTTTCCATGCGGGCTTCGAATTCTTTCGCTCTGGTTTCCATGCGGGCCTCAAATTCTTGCGTCCTGGTTTCCATACGGGTCTCAAATTCTTGCGTCTTGGTTTCCATACGAGTTTCGAATTCTTTCGCTCTGGTTTCCATGCGAGCCAGCATACGGGCTTCCGAAGCATCAATAGCCTTTTCCACATGCGCTTTCATACGGGCTTCCGAAGCGTTGATCTTTTCATCCAACACATCGTTTATCAATCCCGCGATGGCCTGCAAGTCCTTTTCATCCAGCATGGGAACCACCGCCCTTTGTTCACATTATAAAATGCAAATTCCGGCTTGTCAATGCTCGTCCGGCCACTTCCGGCAGACCTATTCATCCAGGATGAGACCGCAGAAATCCGCCGGACCTGTCCTCCCGTTAGAGCCCGCCGCCTCAGACCGGCTCTCCGTACAGGGCCCAGGTGTTGCTTCCAGTGATTTTTACATGCAGGAACTGCCCGATCAGGGATTTGTCCCCCTTCAAGCGCACCAGCCGGTTTCCCTCCGTCCGGGAGGAGAGGGGGTAGGCCTCGTCGCCGCTCTCGCCGTCCGCCAGCACCCGGAGCGTTTTGCCTACATAGCCGGCGTGGATGGCGGCGGAATGGGCGTTCTGGACCTCCAGCAGCTGGTCGAACCAGCGTTGCTTTTCCTCCCGGGGCGTCGGGTCCGGCATGGCCGCCGCCTTGGTGCCGGGGCGGGGGGAGTAAAGGAAGGTGAACAGCGCGTCAAAGCCCACTTCCTCCACCAGGGACACGGTGTCCATGGCCTCCGCCCGGGTCTCTCCGGGGAAGCCGATGATGACGTCGCTGGTCAGCACCAGGCCGGGCATCCGGGACCGGGCATAATGAATCAGTTCCAGGTACTTCTCCCGGGTGTAGCGCCGGTTCATCTCCCCCAGCACCCGGTTGTTCCCCGACTGGAAGGGCAGATGGAGCTGCTTGGCCACGTGGGCGCAGTCGGCCATGGTGTCAAAGAGCTGGGGGGTGGCGTCCTTGGGGTGGCTGGACATGAAGCGGATCCAATAGTCCCCGGGGATTTGGTCGATGTCCCGCAGCAGGTCCGGGAAGTGATAGCCGGCGTCCAGGTCGTTGCCGTAGGAGTTCACGTTCTGGCCCAGAAGGGTGATGTCCCGGTACCCCGCTTCCACCAGCTCCCGGACCTCCGCCAGAACGGCGGCGGGGTCCCGGCTCCGCTCCCGGCCCCGGACGTAGGGGACGATGCAGTAGGAACAGAAGTTGTTGCAGCCGTACATAATGGACACCCAGGCCTTCACGCCCCGCTCCCGGACCACCGGCAGACCCTCGGCGATGCCGCCGTGCTCGTCGTCAATAGAAAAGACCCGCTTCCGGGTCTCGCAGACCTGCCAGAGAAGCTCCGGAAACTTCCAGAGGGCCTGGGGGCCGAAGACCAGGTCCACCAGGCGGTAGGACTGCTTCACCCGCTCCGCCACCCGGGGCTCCTGGGCCATGCAGCCGCAGAGGACGATGATCTGCTCCGGGTTCTCCCGTTTGGAGTGGGTCAGAATACCCAGATTGCCGAAGACCCGCTGCTCCGCGTGCTCCCGGATGGCGCAGGTGTTCAGCAGCACCAGGTCCGCCTCCCGGGCCTCCTCCGTAAAGGTGAAGCCGCAGGCGGCCAACATGCCCATGATCCGCTGGCCGTCGGCCACGTTCTGCTGGCAGCCGAAGGTCTCCACGCAGGCGAGAGGATGGGCCTGCCGGGCGGAAAAGAGGGCTTTGATTTTCTCTTGAAAGTCCCGCTGGCGGGCGATGGCCTCCGCGGGGATTACAATTTCTTCACGCTTCAAAACGCTTCCTCCATTGCCCCGTTTGGGCGTGTTTTGATGAGAGTGCCGCGGGCTGGGCGGCGGCTTTCCGGAACCGGCGGGGGCCGCCGGCAACAGATGTTTTTTAAGGATAGAATGTTCCAGTTTCTTGACTATATCATGAAACCGGGGAAAGCACAAGGAGAAATCCCGGTCCGGGCGGCAGCGTTTTGTGCGTTTTGCCGGATGGAGGCCGGCGGCTTTGGTGAAAGCGTAAAATTGCATAAAGGCCATTGACAAACTCGAAAAAATATTGTACATTATAGCTACAGAAAGGGGTGAGTCCAGTGTACTAAGAAGAACGGGCAGTTTTCAAAAGCCCGTATACCCAGCGCCGTTCAACAGGCACGATCTCTTCGCAACAGTGTGATCTTAATCAGTTCCCAAAGACGAAACACCTCTCACTAAGCTGAGCCAAGCGGGGCCAAGAGGCCCGCGCAAACCATGTTTTATGGATTGGAAAACTCAGATCACCCACACCCCCGATTTCTTCAGCGAACGGCAGAATTAAGAAAGCAAGAGGTATGAAGCGTGGATAATCCAATCAATGGTTAAGCCCCCCATTCGCCACAGGAGCGGATGGGGGGATGTTTTTGCAGGAAAGCGCGCGCCGCCGGGAGGGCGGCTTTTTTTATGGGCTGGGGCTGGCGGGAGAATCCCGCCTGGGCCGCCGGGGAAAGGGCCCGGACTGGGGACGCGGGTCAGGCGTCGTCCGCCTGCCGGGCGGCCAGAAGCGAGGCAGCCAGAGGAAAGGCGGCGAAGCCGGGAATGAGGGCGGCGCAGCCCACGGCGGCGGCGATGACCAGGCCCAGGGCCCTGGAGTCGGCCCCGAGGAGGCGGGAGATGGTTTGGAGGTTCAAAAATGTGAGGATGAAGCCGCACAGGAGGAGGATTGCCGGCTCAGAGGGCAGAATGCTTCCAAAGGACCGCCAGGCCTTTTTCAGGGCGAGCTTGGCGTTGCCTTTGTCTTCGGCGTAGGAGATCAGCAGATATAGAATGGCGGCGTATAGGACTTTGGTGAACATTGGCAGTTTCCTTCTTTCTGCGTGGAGTTCTCTTTGTGCCGAGAACAGTATACCATTCATGTTGGCTGGAAGGCTATGGTTTTTTCCGGAGTAGGGCGGAGTGCTTCTTTCCTATTCGAAAAGTCAGGAATCATTTTGTGCAAAACAGCGAATGAAACCCGCAAGGTATCATGGAGGCGATTTTTGTGCATGGTTACACAAACTTGCCTTCCAGGGCTTTACAACTCCCATTTCATGCCCTACAATACGGGTTCATAAGGAAGGAATCAGCAGCCTAACGGAAGCGCCTTGCACAGCATATGGATTCGGAGGTGTTACCATTGAACATAAAAGAACAGATTCGCCGCATAACTCCACCTTGCGCCAAGTGCCCGTACAAGCTGGGAAGGGTGCGGACGGTGGTCAATCCCTGTCCCCAGTGCAGGGAGAATGGCTACCGGACATTTGAACGATTCCAACGGGAGTGGACGGTTGGGGACAGGGGCGTTGATGGCGGAGATGAGACCTGAAGAATCCAGATCATCCGATTCCCTGGGATGTAAAGCTGTCCCGGTGTTTCATTTATAGCATATGACCGGCGGATACCCTCAGTAAAGGAGCAAATGAGGAAAACATAGCGTAAAGGGAGAATGACTCTATGATATCAAAAGAACAGATCGCTCACGATCTCGCAATTGTTTACATGAAAAACAGGTATGGGATCAACGTTACAGGGGATTTTTACATCAGCGGGGCCAGCGGTAGTGGCACTGTAAAAACAGAGCGTTTTCCCGATGCTTCAGAGCCCGAATACACAAAAGTCAAAACAGGAGAAACGGGTTTATTTGGCCTGGAACGCAAACAAAAAGTTCTATCTGGAAATAAGGTTGACCCCTTATTTGCTGAGATGGTTCAAAACTACTATGACGCTTATTTCCATTTTTACCAGCTGCTGTGTGAACGAGATATGGAAGCGGAGGAATAAATGAATCCGCGATGCAGCAGTAAAGAAAAGAGCTAACTGACAGATTAAAATCAGTTAGCTCTTTTCATTGAATAATGGGGAAATGCTGCCAAATCGTTGCCAAAGAGGGGACTAAACCCTGAAAAATCCAGTCATATCAAGGTTTCCCGCCCTCTGAAATCACTCGTATTCAATCGTCGCCGGGGGCTTGCTGGTGATGTCGTACAGCACCCGGTTGATATGGGGCACCTCGTTCACCACCCGGACGCTCACCCGGTCCAGGACCTCGTAGGGAATCCGGCTCCAGTCCGCCGTCATGAAGTCGCTGGTGGTGACGGAGCGCAGGGCCAGGGTGTAATCGTAGGTGCGCCCGTCTCCCATAACGCCTACGGAGCGCATATTGGTCAACACGGCGAAGTATTGGCTCATGGTCCCCGACAGACCCGCCTTGGCAATCTCGTCCCGGAAGATGAAATCCGCCTGGCGGAGCATGTCCAGCTTTTCCTTGGTGACGTCCCCGATAACCCGGATGGCAAGGCCCGGCCCCGGAAAGGGCTGGCGGGCGACCAGATATTCCGGAAGCCCCAGCTCCCGGCCCAGGGTACGGACCTCGTCTTTGAAGAGGAGCCGCAGGGGCTCCACGATTTCCTTGAAATCCACATAGTCCGGCAGACCGCCTACATTATGATGGCTCTTGATGACGGCGGCATCCCCCGCGCCGGACTCAATGACGTCGGGATAGATGGTTCCCTGGGCCAGGTAGTCCACCTTGCCCAGCTTTTTGGCCTCCGCCTCGAAGACCCGGATGAACTCCTCGCCGATGATCTTTCGCTTGGCTTCCGGCTCCGTGACGCCGGCCAGCCGCGACAAAAACCGCTCCTCCGCGTTGGCCCGGACGAACCGGATGTCCCACTTGGCGAAGGCGGCTTCTACCTCGTCCCCTTCGTTCAGGCGCATGAGCCCATGGTCCACAAAGACGCAGGTCAGCTGGGGCCCCACGGCTTCGGCCAGCAGGGCGGCGGCCACGGAGCTGTCCACGCCGCCGCTGAGAGCCAGAAGAACCTTCCCCTCTCCGATGACTTCCCGGAGACGCCGGATGGCGGTGTTCTTATAGTCCTCCATGGTCCAGTCGCCCTTGGCGCCGCAGATCTCATAGAGGAAATTGCGGAGGATGGCCGCGCCCTGGGGGGTGTGGTTCACCTCCGGATGGAACTGGACGCCGTAAAAGCCCCGGGCCTCGTCCGCGATGGCCACGTTGGGACAGGCGGCGCTGTGGGCCGCCAAACGGAAGCCCTGGGGAATTCGCTCCATATAGTCGCCATGGCTCATCCAGGTGACGCTCTCGGCGGGGAGACCCTGGAAGAGCTTGCAGCTCGAATCAAAGAAGGTCTCGGTTTTGCCGTACTCCCGGGCTGTGCCGCCCTGGGCGGGGGAGACTTGGCCGCCTAAGCTGTGGGCCAAGAGCTGGCAGCCGTAGCAGATGCCCAGGATGGGCACTCCCAGCCGGAAAAGCTCCGGGTCCGCCTGGGGAGCGGCGGGGTCGTAGACGCTGTTGGGGCCTCCGGTGAAGATGATGCCAATGGGATTCAGTGCTTTCAGGTCTTCCGCAGGCGTGGAATAGGGCTTCACTTCGCAGTAGACCTCCTGCTCCCGGACCCGGCGGGCGATGAGCTGGTTGTACTGGCCGCCGAAGTCCAGGATAACGACGGTTTGATGGGACATAAGCGATTCCTCGGTTCTTTTGTCAGATTTGGGTTATAGCGGAAGGAAGACGCCGCCTTGAAGGCGGACAGGGGCGGCGGCCATGCCGGAGACCGGGTCCCCCGTCCAGGAAAAGCGGACCCGGTAGGTCCCGCTGGGCAGAAGGCCGTAGGGCTCCTGCCAGAGAACGCCCGCGTAGTCCCCGCCCGGCGGCAGGGTATAGGCCTCCATCGTATACGCATAGTGGGAGCCGGAGAGGAAGGGAAGGGCATACCAGGTCTGCCCCAGAAGGATGTCCAGCTGGGCATTTCCGCCGTTTCCGTGGGTCAGGGTTTGGCCGGAGCGGTTTTGGAGCGTCCAGGAGAGGACGCCGTTGTCCGCCTCCAGGGTCATGGGGGTTTGGGGGGAGGGCTCCTGCGCCTCGGCGGGGACCAGGAACCGGGCGTCCCACACGCCGCCGGCCAGGGCCAGCTCCCGCTGGGCGGGAGGGGAGGACGCCTCTTCCGCCCGCCGGCCGAAGCGCTCCCAGAGGGGCGCGGGGTCAGGCCCGGAAATCAGGGTGTTTCCCAGGCTGTCCACCCAAAGGCCGTCGCAGTAGGCGGCCTCGTAGTCGGCCTCGACGCCGGAGACCGAAAGGCCGTAGACGGGCCAGGGATTTTCCGGCGGGATCCAGCCCTCCTGCTGGTGGCCCCGGAGCTCCGGTAGGGCCTCCCGGAAGGACTGGAGCTCGTCGTGAAACAGCCAGACTTCCAAGAGGGCCTCCCCGTCCCAGCGGGTGAGGCGGATGCTCTCCGTCTCCGGCAGGGGAACGGCGGTCTCCTCCGGGGCGCAGGGGCGGCAGGGACCGGAAGCAATGGCGATAGGCGGGTCCTGGAAGTCCGCAGACGCGGGAGTTTCCAGGGGTTCCGGGGACCGGGGGGCCTCCGGGGCCGCCCGGCAGACCAAGAGGAGCAGAAGCGGCAGAAGCGTGAGGGCGAAGAGCGTTCGTTTCATGACCGTACCTCCTTTACCAGGTTAGACGAAGGGGACGGGGAAAAAGTTCCCTCAGGAGGGGGCGCGGGCTCCGCCCCACTCCACCAGGGCAAAGCCGGTACGGTCAAAGGCGGGGAGGTCCTGCTCCGGTATCTCCGCCGGGGCGTCCAGAGACTTCCAGGCCATGAAGACCCGGAGCACGCTGTCCGGCTCCGGGGTGACGGTGAGCCGGGCCCGGTTTGTGTAGGCGGCGGATTGGAAGGCGATCAGGTTGTAGGGGTTGGGCTCCATCTGGGGAAGCCAGTAGACGAGGAACTCGTTGGCCTCCCGGCGGGTGAGGCCCAGGCGGGACAGGGCGTCCTCCAAAAAGGCGGCGGTGTCTTCCCCGGGGACGCAGAAGCCTTGGGAGAAGTCGTATTCCCCCTGGGAGATGCCCTCCCAGTAGAGATAGTTGTACGTCTGGCCGGAGGCGTCCGTCAGCGTGCCATCCGGGGCGGCGGTGACGGTCCAGCCGTCCTCATAGGCGGGATAGGTGCAGGTCAGGGCTCCGTCGTAGTCCAGGCGGACGGTGACCGCCGTCTTCTCCTCCGGGTAGAGGTACAGGACAGGCTTGGCGTCGCCGGATTCCTCCGCCCGGCAGGCGGAGAGGAGCAGCAGGGCCGTCAGCCACAGGGGGACAAGAACACGCTTCATGGGAAAGCCTCCTTTTTGGGTTCGTCTATCAATCAGGACGGAAAAAGAGGGGGGGGGCGGAGCGGGGGGAAAAATTTTTAGTTCTCCCGGAAGACGATGCTGTCCGGTCCGGCGGATTCGATGATGGCCAGGGATTTTAGGTTCACGCCCGCTTCCCGGAGACGGTCGCCGCCGCCCTGGAAGCCCTTCTCCACGGCGCAGCCGATGCCCACCAGCTCGGCTCCCGCCTTCTCCACGATCTCGCACAGGCCCCGCATGGCCTCACCGTTGGCCATGAAGTCGTCCACCACCAGGACCTTGTCCCCGGCGTGGAGCCACTCCTTGCTGACCAGGAGGGTGACCTTCTTCTTATAAGTATAGGAGAAAATGTCGCTTTGATACAGGCCGCCCTCGATGTTGTCGCTCTTGGCCTTCTTGGCGAAGATCATGGGCTTGTGGAAGTGCCGGGCTACGATGGTGGCCAGGGCGATTCCGCTGGCCTCGGCGGTGAGGATGACCGTCACGTCATCCATGTTGAAGTGATGGCCGAACTCCTCGGCGATGTGGTCCAGCAGCTCGGTGTCCACCCGGTGGTTCAGGAATCCGTCCACCTTGATGATGTTGCCGGGGAGGACCTTGCCCTCTTTGGCGATGCGGTCTTTCAGCTCCTGCATGGTGATTACCCTCCTGTTTACAAAATATAGTACCTTCTATTATGTCGAATTCCGGCGGTTTTTGCAATTGCCGTTCCCGACAAAAAGGGAGGCGCTGGGATGGTATTTTTTAAATAGGCCGTGTTGAGGCTTGCCCGGCGGCGTTCGCCCCGGGGGCGGGGGGATTCCGAGGGGACGGAGAGGACGTGGAGAAGCGCCGGTGGCCCGCCCTCCGGTGAAACGGTATGCCCGCCGGAGGGAATGGCTTTGGCGGGCCGCTGGAAACGGGGGATCGGGGAACGCGAAAATGAGGAACCGGGAGTCCGGGCAAGGGCCCGGGCTCCCAATTCCTCATATTCATATTGGAGAAGCGCTTATTTGGCCTCCAGAAGGTCCGCGGCGGCGTCCAGCCAGCCGCCCTGGAAGGACTCGATGTTCCCCGCGTCCACCAGAGACGCCAGGGCGGGATCGATGGGCATTTCCGCCAGAAGGGGCAGATGATGGCGCTGGGCGGCCTCGGCGGTTTTTCCCTCGCCGAAGAGACGGAGCTTTTTCCCGCAGTCGGGGCAAAGGACATAGCTCATGTTCTCGATGAGACCCAGAATGGGGACTTCCATCATCTCCGCCATCTTCACGGCCTTCTCCACCACCATGGAAACCAGCTCCTGGGGAGAGGCTACCACCACGATGCCGTCCAGGGGAATGGACTGGAAGACGGAGAGGGACACGTCCCCGGTGCCGGGAGGCATGTCGACAAAGAGGTAATCGCAGTTCCAAAGGACGTCGGTCCAGAACTGCTGGACCACGCCGGAGATGACCGGGCCCCGCCAGATGACCGGGTCCGTCTCATTGGGAAGAAGCAGGTTGGTGCTCATCATTTGGATGCCCGAGGCGGACTCCATGGGGTAGATGCCCTCCTCGCCGCCCAGGGCCTGGCCGTGAACGCCGAAGGCCTTGGGGATGGAGGGGCCGGTGACGTCAGCGTCCAGAATACCGACGGCGTGCCCCCGGCGGCGCATGGTGACGGCCAGCTGGCTGGTGACCATGGATTTGCCCACGCCGCCCTTGCCGGAGACGACGCCGTAGACCTTGCCCACCCGGGCGTTGGGGTTCAGTTCTTTTAGAAGGGACTGGGGCTCCTGACGGTCCGCGCAGGACTCGCCGCAGGTGGCGCAGTCGTGAGTACATTCGCTCATGATCGATGTCTCCCTTTTTATGAAAGTAATCCGTTGAAAGCTTCGTATGTACAACCGCCCGGAGAGGAGAGTCTCCCCGCCAAGGGGCTGCACAGGGTTATTTTATACCTCCCCCGCCGGGGCCGTCAAGAGCTGGATGGAGACGGCGGGGTCGTCCTGAAAGAAGTCCGCCTCCCGGCTGTGGCAGGTGAAGAGCAGAATCTGGCGCTTTTCCGCTTCCTTCCGAAGATAAGACAGGGCGGAGGCGCAGCGGGCGTCGTCAAAGCTGGACAGAGCGTCGTCCAGAACGATGGGAACCGCGTGCTCCGGGGGGAGAATCAGGTCGCAGATCGCCAATCGCACCGCCAGATAGAGCTGGTCCGCGGCTCCGGCGGAGAGGTATTCCACATCCCGGGGGACGCCGCTTCCGGCGGGCTCCGCCGCCACGTGGAGGCTGCGGTCCAGGATGACGTTTCCATACCGGCTGTTGGTGAGCTGCTGGAAAATCTCCGCCGAGCGCTTCCCCAAGGCGGGGGAGAACCGGCCTTGCAGCTGGGTGTTGGCGTGCTCCAGGGTGGACATGGCCAGCTGGATGGAGTCGTATTCCCGCTCCAGGCTGTGTATTTGGTCCGTGAGGCGCTCGGCGGCGGCCTGGAGGGCCAGGGGGTCCCCGGTGGCGTGAAGCCTCCCGGCGATGCGGTCCAGGCTGGACTGGATGGCGGCTCCCTCGGCTTTGACGGTATCCAGCTCATCCAGGACGGCCTCCCGGCTTCGCTCCGGCTGGTTGGGGGCGGGGATTTCCCCGGAAAGGACGGGGGTCTGCTGGGCCTGGAGTTCCGCCCGGATCCGGGCCTCCCGGGCGGCCTTCTCCGCTTCCGCCAGCTGCCTGCGGAGGGTGGCGCTGGCCCGGAGGGCGGCGTCGGCGTCAGCCATGTTCCCGGCGGCGGGGGCGAAGTGCCGCACCTCCGCCAGAATACCCGCCTCGTTGGCGGCGATGGTGTCCCAGACGCTTTTGGCGGCGGCAGATTTGGCGGTGGCGTCCCGCTGGGCGGCGTCCCGGGCGTTCAGGAGAGCGGCATAGGTGTCGGCCAGGGCGGAAATGGCCTCGGGATCGGCGGTGCCGAAGAGATGCTCCAGAGCGGTGCGCTTGGCCTTGGCCAGGTCCTTTTTCCGGAGGGTGAAGAGAAGCAGGGCTGTGACCAGAAGAATTCCGGCGGGAAGACCGAAGGTCAGATACCACCGGGCCAAAGGCAGCAGGGCAAACAACGCGCCCAACGCGGCGGTGGCCCCCAGGATTGCCACGAGGAGGAGAGGCCAGAATGTTTGGCCGGTGACCGGAGGCGGCGTCTGAACGCTCCGCCGGGCCTCTTCCTCCGTCTGTCCGTAAAAGGGGCTGGCGGAGAGGCGTTCCTCCGCCTCCGTGAGGGCGGCGGCGGCCTCGTCGCTTTGGGCCTGGGCTTTTTCGGCGCTCCGGCGGGTGGTGTTTAGATTGACGATGGCCCCCCGGAGGCGGCCGGTCACGTCGTTTTCGGGAACACCCTCCTTCTCCAGACGGAGACGAAGGCTCTCGGCCCGTTCCTCCGCCAGGGCGGCGGCCTGTTCGACCCGCTGGAGGTCCAGACACTGGCGCTGAATGTCCCAACGGTCCAGGGCTATCAGCTCCGCCTCCAGGACGGACTGCCGCTCTTCCAGCTGGGCGGCCCGGGTGAGGAAGGTCTCCCGCTGGCGGAGCAGCTCCGCCTGGGAGGCCAGGAGGGCCTCGGTTTCCTGAAGCTCCGCCTCCAGGGCGGGAAGCTGGCCGGTCTTATTGTGACGGCGGCGGTTGAGCTGCTTTTTCAGGGCCTCCAGGGCCTCGCTGTAGGAGGTGTCCTCCTCGCCGGAGGTGATGAGAGAGGCGATGCGCCGCTCCAGCTCCGGGTCCTGGCTGACGGCGACGCCGCTTTGGCGGAGGAAGGCGCTGCGGGCGTATACCTCCCGGCTGACTCCCAGCAGCGCGTCGCCGCAGTTGCTTCCGGTGAGACCGGGGACCGGGTCGGCGGTGCCGGCGTAGAGGGCCTGGAATTCGCCCATGGGGGCGGTCTGCCGCCGGGTGGTCCGAAAGAGGGAAAGGGTGTCATCGCCCACCCGGCAGTCCAGACGGCCGGACATGGACGCGCCGGACCAGGGGGCATAGCGCGTTTTGTCCGCCAGGAAACCGGCCCGATTCCGCTCGCTGGTGTTGACGCCGTAGAACATGGCGAGGAGGAAGGCGCACCAGGTGGATTTGCCCGTCTCGTTGGGGGCCTGGAGAATGTTCAGGCCGTCCTGGAGCTCCAGGGTTTGTTCCCGAAGCTTACCGAAGGTGGCGGTTAGGCGGTGGATCTGCAAGACGATCAACTCCTTACTTTATAATGTACCTCAATTACCGTTTTCTCAAAACAAGAGCCAAACGGGGGATGGGACGCTTTCTATAATTAACAGGAAAGAAAAGATCTTCTGCGTTTTTCCGCGGGGTTGCATAGGGAAGGACGGTCCGGGAATACTGGTGAACAGTATAGCATAAACGGGTGGATTTGCACAGAGGCATTTTTAAAATGCAGGATGCATAGAGATCACACCTTTTTTTGAGGGCTTTCCCGTCATTATACAAAAAGAGCAAAAAAAGGGAAAAAAGGAGTTGACAAGAAGGGGGGAGGCGTGGTAATCTAACGAAGCTGTCTCGCAGGACAGCCGTGTGTCAAGCGAAAGAGATCGAAAACTGAAAAAGAATTCGAAAAAAGGGCTTGACAAACGAGGAAAGACATGGTAATCTATCAAAGCTGTCTGGCACAGCGGAGCGAGGGTCGAGAGTTTTAAGTCGAAACTTGAAAAGATTTCGAAAAAAACACTTGACAAGCGAAAGCCGATGTGATAGAATAGCAAAGCCGAATGGCGAAAGCGCAGGACCTGAACAAAAAGCACCGGAAGAGATCGAAAAAAGATTTCAAAAAAAGTGCTTGACAAACAGGGATGAATGTGCTAGAATAGCAAATGTTCCGCCGAGAGGCGTGTACCTTGTAAATTAAACAACGTAACGAAAAGAAAGCACCAGACGGAAGCTTTTGTTGTGAGGAATCACAAGAGGAGCAACCAAGGTTGTGGGTGAGTAGAGGTTCAGTCAATTGCCTCGAAAGCAGCAACCGAAAAAATGCTTGAAGCTATGACAAATAGCTCTATGTTGGTTTGAACGGCCTGGCCGTTTAGATACCATTTTATAGAGAGTTTGATCCTGGCTCAGGACGAACGCTGGCGGCGTGCTTAACACATGCAAGTCGAACGGAGCACCCCTGAAGGAGTTTTCGGACAACGGAAGGGAATGCTTAGTGGCGGACTGGTGAGTAACGCGTGAGGAACCTGCCTTTCGGAGGGGGACAACAGTTGGAAACGACTGCTAATACCGCATGATACATTTGGGCCGCATGGTCTGAATGTCAAAGATTTATCGCCGAAAGATGGCCTCGCGTCTGATTAGCTAGTTGGTGGGGTAACGGCCCACCAAGGCGA
>CAJTFN010000012.1 GCA_910575815.1 Oscillospiraceae bacterium | reverse complement strand
TAGCTGCACCACACCCAGGCAATACCGTTAAGCAGGCAGACCCACACGATAATTTTCATAGTGGTCGCTTTCTTTTTGCTCGGTTCAGAGAGGTCGAGGGCGGGTTCTTCAACGACGTCCTCCGGCCAGTCCTCAGAAATATCAGCAGGCTGCTCCACAATGGGCGCGACTTCCTTTGCTTTGATGTTCAGCATACGTCGCCCTCCTCTTCATCCTTGGCGTGACTCTCCTGAAGGAAGTCCCGCTTCTTCAAGCGTTCCTTATAGACCTCCCGGATGTTTTCGATGGCGAGAACCGCCCGGTTGTTTGGATACTCCGGATGTTCCTCGCAGTACCGCTCGTAGTCGTCGATTTTAGCCAGCACCTCAACAAACTCCTCTTTGGTGTGGTTAATAGGTCGCAGCAGTTCGTTGTTGAAATGCAGGATCTGGGCACGTCGGCTGTCAGCAGTCCGGCGGTCATCCATGGTGATGTGACCGTCCAGCTTAGCCTCAATACCATCAAGTCGGCTGGATATGTCCGCATTAACTGCTTTACCAACGGTTTTTGCCAGTGCCGACCAAGGGTTGATTTTGACGGGGGCAATTTGCACCAGCGTCAAAAGGAGCAGAACCAGACCGCCCCCGCCAGCTAAAAGCTCTTGGATAGTCAAAATTCATTTCCTCCTGTTGGATTACTTGCTCAGCATCCCGATCAGCTCGGAATACTCGGCCTCGGAAATCTTGCCGGCAGCGTAGAAAATATCCAGCTTGCTCTCGATGCCGTCAGTCTGGCCGCGCTCAATCATGCGCTTCAGAGTACGATACAACATGCTCTACATCTCCTTTCCTCAAATATCAGTCTCGGACAGGCCCAGCTCCAGCAGGGTCAGCCGGTACTCGTGGTCGATGTTGATGCCGTCGGCATCCGCCAGTTCTTTGGAGTGGTTCTCCTGGCCCTCGGCGAGAACCAGTAGGGCTTCATCCTTAGTGAGCTGGGCTTCCTCATAGACGAACACGGGGGTGGGCTCGCGGCCCTCATCCATGGGGTCGGTGCGCTGCGTCTCAACAATGTTGCGGCGCAGATACACAGTCGTTACGCCCACTTCGATTTCCTTGGGGCGGACGGTACTTTCTGCGGTGATGTAAACGGGTTCCACGGCGCTTTCCTCCTCTCGGCAAATATAGCTGCACAAGCTGCTCGTACACACGACGGTCGTCATGCCGGTCATAGCGGGAAATGTACCGCTTCATCCGCTGGAAGCTGACCCTCGGCTTGATATGCTTCAGGTACATCCGGTAGGTGTCGGTACAGTCGATCCATCCCAGATACGACATCATCTGGCGGTAGTCGTGAACAGTTGGCTTGCGCTCCTGATAAGGTTTCTTGTGAATCTTGCGGGCTTTTCTGGTTGCTTTCAGCATGATAGATTTGCGCAGCACCGTCCGGTTCCGATAGAACTGGAAGCCCATGAAGTCCAGAGGCCGCCCTCGGTCTTCACCGTTGACGGTGTAGGAGAAACGAAACACCTGCCAATTTCCTTTCAGCTCCAGGCCCAGGTTGGTCTCAAGATACTCGGAGATGGCTTGTCTGATTTGGTGCAGAACTTTCTTGTTTGACCCGAAGATGACCATGTCGTCCATGTAGCGGACATAGTAGACCGCGTGAAGCTGCTCCTTGATGAAGTGGTCCAGCTCCTGCAAATACCAGTTGGAGAGCCACTGCGAGGTATAGAAGCCAAGAGGGATACCGGCGTCAGTCACGTCGATGATCTTGAACAGCAAGTCCAGCATCATGTCGTCGTGGATATGCTTGCGGAGCTTTGCTTTCAGAATATCGTGCGGGATACTGTCAAAGAAGTGATGGACGTCCATTTTCAGAACATACTTCACGTTCTTCGGGTCGATTTCGATCCATTTCTCGATGACTTTCTTGGCCTTGTGGGCTCCTCGCTTGGGCAGACTGGCGTAACTGTGCTGGTACATTCCATGCCAGAACATCTCTTCCATGGCCTTAGCGACACAGTGCTGAACGATAAGCTCCTCCAGCGTCGGCACGATGATGACCCGTTCCTTGTGGGCCGTCCCGTCATGGATGACCTTCGGAACATGCTCGGCGTTCTCGTACTGCATGATCCAGTCGTAGGAGGCGCACAGCAGTTCATCATCCGACATGTGCCGTTTCTTCAGCATCTTACGGACGCGCTTTGTGCGCTTGGCCTGCTTGATGGCTTTGCGGCGGTTTTCTTCCGATATGCAGATGTCAAACAAGTGTTTGTAGGATTTCATTACTCTCTTATCCTCTCACCCGCTTTCACCTCTTTCAGATACTAACGGGTGCTTGCACCGAGTTGATTTTCACCAAGCGGTGAGGAAAGGGAGAGGCCGGTGAAGCCCCTCCCCTTACTGCGTTCGGCAGCGATATGCACTGCATTGCTCATATATGAGGGTTCGCGTGGATAAGATAGGGCCGCGCCAATGTTGGTGTTCGTATTGTCGGGCGTATTGTTCAGGTTGATGTAGAACGGTCCGGCATTCAGGTCATTGTTCCAGTTGCCACCAACGATAGCGTGGGCGCAGTGCATACCCCTATAAAAATTAGGGGAGGGTATCTTTCGACCCCGGCCCCTATGCCCGTTTATGGATGGACAGGCGCTCCATTTTGAATTTCGTTTCCCCGGAGACCCAAGGTTCTCCAGACCTCTCCTTTACGCGGCTACGCCGCGGCAAGTGGTTTACAAGAGAGGGCCGCGCCAAACGTAGGTGTAAGTAACGCCGGGCGCATAGTTCAGGCCGATGCAGAACGGCCCGGCACCCAGGTCAATGTCCCAGTCGCCACCAACGAGAGCGTATCTGACGCCGGAGTTGTTGTAGTAGGCGTAGTCCGCCTCATAGGTGGTTGTCGAGCCGCTGAAAGCGGTGGCGAGGCGTCCGAACTTCTCCGTTCGCATGGCGCTGATGTATCCGCCGCCCGTAGCCATCGTCATGATGCTCTTGTAGCCGGAGCCGTCCGTGTTGTAGTCGGCGGCGGTAGAACCGTCCTTTGTCCCCCTGGTAATTTTGGCCTTGACCGAGCCCGCGTTGCAGATGAGCCCAGCGGTCCTCCGCCAGACGTTGCCCCACGGATTCTCCATGCCGAACACCTTGACGCCGGAGGTCTTGTCGCTTGCTCCCCAGAACATACCCTTGGTGTTCATGGTGCCGGTCGCGATGGCGTTGCTCGCGCTGACCCGGCCGTACCCTGCGGTGGCCTGAAGGTCGGTGCTCTTGAACATCATGGTGAGCAGGTCCTGCACCAGGAAAATATCAGCGATGACCTCGGTGTACCAGATGTTCGCGCCGTTCAGCTTGGCGGCGTCGATCTCCTGCTGGGCTGTTGTGCTGACCTTGCAGGTCTGCCCGCTGATGGAGCGCATCCGCCCGGAGGAGTCCCATGCCCCGTCGAAGATGGGCGTGTAGAAGTGCGGGATCTCCTTGTTGTTCTTGTCGTAGTTGCTCCAGCACTCGTAGTCGGCGTCCACCTTCACGTCCGAACACCGGAAGTGGTACACGCCGCCGCTCTCCCACCGCTTGACGTAGATTTTGGGCCATTCCATCATGGCATTGCCACCGAAGTTGATGTTGGCCACGTCCGAAGCGGAGCCGTCCGCCTTCTTGGTCAGGTCGTTGGGGTTGAGATAGTAAGCCACCGTCCCGTCATACTTCAGCATACAGGGCCGGGGCATAAACTTGGAGCCAGGGGTGCTGGGCCATCCGCCATAGCTGAACGCGCCGCCGAAGTTCATCATGGCCTTGGCAAAGCCGGAGTTCTCCACGTCACTGGGATAGCTGACCCGGGTGGCCGGATTGCTGTCGTTCAGGTTGATGTCGAAGCCATACAGATACTCCCGGAAGCTCGCCTTCACCGAAACGGTCTTGTTGGCAGGGGCCAGATAGTTGTCGCCTTCGGCCACCTTGACCGTGATGGTGGCGGTACCGCTGGTGTCGTTCACGCTGTTGACCACCACCTCGCCGGTGTTCTGATTGACAGAGCCGATGGTAGCGACCTTGGTATCGCTGGAGGTGGCGGTGATAGCACCGTTGCCCTTGCGGCCCACGGTGAACTTGGTGCTTTTGGTGGTCATGTTCAGCGTCAGCGACGCGGGGCTCACCGTGATGGCGTTGTCACCCTTGGCGATGCCCCAGGAGACCACCTTGGCCCCAACCGTCCCGTCCGACCACTGGTAGTTGGCAGTGGGCGTGAACGAAGCGGTGTATCCCGTCCCAGCATTGATTTGAGACTCCACGCTCAGCGTCATCTTAGCGCTGTCGTAGTTGGTGTCCCAGGTCGGGGTTTTGGGGTTACCGTCATACTTAGGCATCCCGCTCTGGGCGGGGACCTTGGCGATGGTGGCCCGGTTGATGACCCATTTCACCGTCTTGTTAGCGGTGGTGCCGTCCGACCACATGCCCTGCACCAGACTGAATACCGCAGAGTGCTCCCCGGCGTCCGTAGCCGGCGTCACCTGGACGGTGCAGTTGTCGATGTCGAAGTTGTCCCACTGCGGCGTCTGGGCCGCCCCGGTGTAAGTGGGGATATTCTTCTGCGTCGGGATGGGCACGATGACGCTGGTGATGGTCCAGGTGGCCGTCTTCATTCCGGTGGTGCCGTCCCACCACTGATAGTTGTCCGTGGGGGTGAACTCGGCGGTGTAGTCTCCGGCCTCAGTGCCGAACCGGTCGCCGCCCAAAGTGAGCTGACCCACGATGTAGCCGTCCCAGGTGGGCGATTTGGGCGTGCCGTCGGCCGCCAGAACGTTGCTCTGGGTGGGCAGCGCCGGAATGACTGCCCGGCTGATGATCCACTCCACCCTGCTTGTTGTTCACCTTAAGAATTGGAATCTCGAAGGTGCCGCCATGAGGATAACGGACAAGCGCGACGGTCTCGCCATCCCTGTAATTGGGGGCGTAGACCTCAGTGTCCTTCATTGAAGCAATAGGAAGGATGACCTGATACTTCTGTCTCGGCAAAGCCGCTGCCTGAAGGTGTACGGCCGCTGAATCGCAGTCGTCAGCGAAGGAAGCCAGAAGCGCCTTCTTCACGGTGGGATTGGTGAGGGCACAGATCTCGTCGAACTCAGCCGCCTTATCAGCCGCAGCCAAACCAAGCTGCTTTTTAATCAGTGTCATGGACTGCTTAGAAAGAAATTGAGATGGGAGATGATCGCTCCATTCCCCCCAGTCCCCTTCCTCAGCTCGCTTATTGATAAGGGATAACTTCTCCTTCCCGGTTTTCGGGTCGATGTAGTAGCTCTGGCCGCCCCGCTCCTTGATGAGGGAGCCAAAGGGATTGTCTGGATCATCCTTGATGGTCTTGAGGACATCCCCCATAGGAGTACCCTTCTTCTTGTTGGTGTTAAAGATCACATCCACGCCATCAGGGAAGTCCTTATCATCGCCGTAGAATGCCATTCCCTTCTTTGGTGGTCGGACTGGAAGTAAAATTCCATCATCCCCGTTTGGCGCCTCGAAATAGATCGGAGAGGTTTGCCGTTGAGGCTTATAGGCTGTACATCCAGGGAGCGCCTGAATCATGTCGATTAGGTATTGCGGATTGACATGTATAAAATTGTCCAGAAAGTAAGATGTGGTCATCGTCTTTCTGCCGCGTTTAACATTGTGTGTGATAATATGGGCGCGGAGTTCTCCGACTGTTGGAAGTTGAAGCGTTTCGGAGGTTGGACCGACGCCCTTCATCACAGAAGCAACATCAAAATCGTTTTCTACATGGGGAATGCTGGAAATATCATTTGTCAGACGGAGGAGCCGATAACCGTCGCAAATTACAAACCTATCACCATAAGTAAATATACCGCGCATATCAGGCCGATTCTCGTTGCAGTTCTTATAGATTCGCGTAATTGCGGCGATAACTGTGCGAGGCGTTGTTTTGGTGTCTAGTTTTGTACGGATCTCGATTAACAGGGCCGCAGCACTGGCGTAAAAGAGAAAATATTCGCTGTCAACCCACTTTTCGGGGTTGGAGATTACGCCATCAGCGGCGCGGCTGCCGGTATGCAAGTCATATTCCTGGAGCAATACACAGATATGGTTATACATTGTTTCGTATGTCATGTCTTATGCCCTCCTTTATGACCGTTGAAATCCCGTCCGTCAGCAATGATGACTCGGCTTATCCCTCCGTTTCAGGAAGAGTTTTCTCCTTTTTGGCGGGAGTAATCTTGGAAACGTTCTTGAGGATACGCTTCGCAGAGCTCGTCGAGCCGAACACCCTTTTGGCAACGGCCGCGCAGAAGCCGGCGTAAGGATCAAAAGTATCGCCCTCTCCGCAGGTGGAAATCGTCTTGGTGCCATCCGCCCACAACACGATGGTTTTGCCGCCGTTGAAAATCACGCTCTTCACGTCGCTGATGCTCAACATGGTGATGGGCTCCTTGTAGGGCGTCAGGCTGGCGTCCTGAAACCAGAAGACACCGTCTTTGCTCGCGGCGTTCTTGATCCCATCGAACATGACGCCGACCTTCTTATCCTTGGCAAAGTGCCTGCACACCGTACCAACGCGGCCACAGTGACGGCCATTGTAATCATCGCATGTGCGGACAATGACCTTCGTTCCAATAGCTAACATGCGTTTATCCTCCTTGTCTTTGGCAGAAAATTTTAGCTGCTCTTCCAGCAGCATGAGTTCACGAGAAATATCAGGCATCTGGTACATCGGAATGCCCTTAACGATCCCTATGGTGGACATATCGAGGTCTTGTCCGATGGCTTCAAACTCGGAATCGCAGCGAACGAAGCCGTAGTTTTTAGAGGGCTTTGTCATGAATCAACCCTCCTTTGCCTTGAGCGCCATCTTAATTTCGGAAACAACCCATCCGAGGCATTCGGGACAGGCGTCAAACTCGATTTGGGTGTGGCCCTGCCCATCAAGCTTCACGAGACCGTAGTCGGCGTAATAACAGTTACACCGGAGAGGCTTTCCGCAAATATGGCATTTACGGTCTAACGTCAGGTCTTCCATAGCTCAAACCTCCGTATCAGGATTGGAAGGCTCAGCCGCTCTCTGGAGCAACTTCGTTATTTGCTCTTCGCTCCATTTCTGAGCCCGCAGTTTGTTAATAGTAGCTTTGAGTTCCTGAATTTCTTTTCTCTCGGCCTCAGTCGGCTTGTCAAAAGCACCACCGTGAACGGGCGTTGTATCGCCGCTGTCGACAAAGGTTTTTAATTCAGCCTTTTTGGCTTCGGCGACATTACAGGTGATGATTTCACTGTACGGCAGACCCTCGATCCACTTGCAGAGCTCCCGCCACTCGTCCAGCTTGTGGTTGCGCCGGTGCTGGTAGATGTTGGACAAGACCTCGTAGTTCAGCATGACCGTCCGCTTCTGGTTATAGCTGGAGGGGAGAAGCTGAATCATCTGCCACCAACAAAGCTTCTTGCTCTTAACCAACTCTTCTCTTTTCGGAAGCTCGTTGAAATGGCACTCCTTGATCTCGGAGTCAATTTCGAGATACTTTTTGCGCCAATGGTTGAGCATATCCACAATGATTTTCAGCCCATCCATAGAGTCTAATGCCGGAAATTCGTATGGGTCGACGCTGTCAATATCAATCCATTTGCCCTCGGTCTTCAGTAAATGCTCATGGCTGAAGTCCTCCAGCGTAAACTCCTTGGCGTGGATCTTGTGCATAGTGGAGCAGGAGTTGGCGACCGTACCCACCTTATAGGTGTCGAACTCCTTCCACCAATAGAGCGGGGCGGTGATGTCGACGTACACCGCGATCATCCGGCGGAACTTGCCGTCCACCGAGCCGGCTCTGGCCAGGCGCAGCATCAGATCGAGGTCGTTGGGACCAATGACAAATCCATCAACGCAATGGTTTTTAGTTTCACAGACCTGGCATTTTTCTTCGCCTTCCGGCACCACTCGCTGTCCGATTTACCCCAACTGTTCATCGGGTTCCGCATTCCGCGGATAGTGGGCTCCAGGCCCATAATTTTGGTTTTCTCAATCAGAATCATGATGTGCCTCCAATTCTACCTTTCTGGCATTCTGTTCTCGGTCTAATTTATCGACCATATGGCACAGAACTTCCTTAACTGCAAAGCCCCATGCCTTAGCGCCTTCGATCTGCTCACGTGTGATAATGGTGGCGTATTGCCAAGCACCTCTTCGTATCCGAAGGTGGCATCCGTTGATTTCCTTCTCGAATCTGAAACTGACTTCGATGTCGTGCTCTTCACAGAAATCGAGAATTTCACTGTCGGTCATTGCGAACCACCCTTTCTGTATCCTGCGTCATATAACGCTTTTGCCATCTTGTTATAGTCGATGGTTACCTGGTGACCACTCGGAATCTCGTAAAGGGCTTTACTGGCATACAGCATCGGCTCATAGCCTGTGACAGTGCAAGTCACTGCGTCTGCATGTAGCAGGATATTAAGAATATCATTGCGATAGATGTCTTGGGATTGCTCTGCGCCTTTTTCTTTCACTGGCGGTCCTTGGATGATCCGCTTTTTTGCATCCTCGTCCTTATTGATTTGGTAGAGGAAGTCGGTATCCTCATCGCAGAAGATAATCTCGGTCGGGTCAACCCGCCGGGTGCCGTCCTCAAACTCCACAATGCCGAATATCTGACTGAGCACACCAGCAGGTTCTCCGCCGACAAGAGGACATGCGGGGAGCGGTTTTGAGTAGTGCTCCCAAGCATGAAAATGCCCAACCTTGCCGTTCACAATGCAAAGTCTGGTTTCCGTTCTAACCGTCATATTAAGATTGGCCATTATCCGAAGTCTCCTTTTCAACATTAACCGTCAGAAACTGAACAGATTCCTCGCCGTTCCTATCGAGATACCTCAAATCGTGATAGACACACTCTTGCCTACGACCACGTTCATCATAATAAAGCCCGGGAATCCGATCAGGGCGAATGACGCCGGTATGCCCAGTGTCGATAAGCTGTTGAAGCTCCTCCCTAGTCAAGATAATATTGTAATTGCAAGAGGGCAGGCAAAAGGATATTCTCATGATTTCTCCTCCGTCATCAAAGCGACATTTGCCGCATGGAGAAGAGCTGATCGCCGTCATCATAGTCCCGCCAGGACTCGACTGCGCCCTCGACAATATCTCCGTTGGGCAGGCTGATGACAGCGTACTTATAGTTGTAGGTGAGGTCGATCATCTGTCGGTTGCCGCACCCGGACATAGAAATGACCATCCCCAAAGCGAGGACGGTTGCAATTAGTTTTTTCTTCATTTAGAGAAACCCCTTTCAAATATAAAGTTTTTACACCGATTGGGTCCTTTCTGCATCTTTGCACTCTTTACATGGAAATAACATTCCATGATATCCAGGTTTGTTCGACCTATGGAACACGCGTTTTCCGTATTTCATACAGATATGTGGAACCCCGGGCGCTGTTTTATGTTGCTGTTCTTCCGTCAGGTTGATATGCACACAGTTGTTGCAATTTTTTGCTGTTTGTTCAGAGAAAGTTTTCATCTTCCGCCTCTTCTGTCACAGATTCCGTCGAAGCAACCTTTCGCCCGCAGATAGGACAGTAGTTGATGTCAAAATATCCACTGGCGAAGTTGTGATCCTTGAATAGGACGATGCCGCCGTCGATATACTCGGCACGAACTCCAAGATCACCACTCGCACAAGGCTGAATTGGATAGGCCTTTCCGCATTCCTTGCCGTTATTGAGGTGACGGTTGCAGAACTCGCACATTTTCCTACACCTTCCCCCAATAATCCAATTCTTTTTTGAAAAGAGTGAAGAAAGTGCGATAATCCTCAACGGTTCGATTGGCCTGAGAGCAGGTATTGGTTCGTCCGAGATGCTTGTACCAGTTGACCATCATCCCGCTATCCAAATGGATAATATAAAATTCATCGCTGTTACGAAACCATGCAAAACTGTCACAAATGACCGTTCCATGGTCGAAGGCATCCATAAGCCGTTCATATCCAACCGTTTCAGCAACAATTTTGCACATTACATCGCGGTCGATGTGGTACTGAGGAAGATCTTCGAGTCTTTGCTCGGCTTCAGTAACATACGGCAGGTCAAACCCTTTCGCCATGCGGTCGTCGATGAACTCGTCCGCATAGATTTTGCGGGTATTGAAACCGAAGAAATCAATGGATTCTTGAAGATTCTCGTTCACTGCATCAAGGCGCAGACCGTTATTCTCGCACCATTTGACTGCGGCTTTGAGAGGTTCTCCAACACGGTTCGTCCAAAGAATGATGCGGGCTCCTTTGGCCTGTTCGCTCTTGCAGTAGTCGAGAACTTTCTCATTCGTGGCCCCGATTCCCGGCCACTTGCCCTCCTCAATCAAAGTGCCGTCGAAATCAACGGCAATAATTTTAGCTCTCATTGACTGTCTCCTTTCCAATATCTATTTCGCTTTGAACAAGAAGCTGTTCGGAAAAACCATTCGCATAGCTTCCATCATCGTTGCGAACCCTGGTAAGCTGAAACATAGTGCAGATGCGTTCCGACAGAGTAGGTTCGCGCGAAATGTACTGCTGAAGCAGTTGACGCAACTCGAAATCGGGTTTGTCCGCATTTGCGATGTAGTCAAATAACGCCTCTCGCAAAATAGATTCCATCAGGGAGCCTTTGTAATCTTCTTTTGGGCAAAGGCACTCTTTACTCATATAGGCCGCAATAGCCTCCATTGAGGCCTCGCCTGCATCGGGCAACTTGCAATGACCCTTGCAGCACATTATAATGTTACAGGTACGCTGTTCCATTGGTGCTCCTCCTTCAAATATAAAATTCAGAGAATGAGTAAAAGCTGAAGGTGCCAAGTTTCCTCAGTGCCTTTCGGTCTTTTACTCTTCTCCATAGAAGGAAATGTGATTTCTGCGTGCTGCCGAATGCTCAGTCTCTGAACCACCAGATATGGCGGTCGAGGATATCCGTCTTTACCGTTTCATCCTCATAATAGTCCGGTTCTTCCTCCGCAAACTCCGGTGGAACCGTAAACTGCGGGATGCCGTCCGGCTTCAGGATGACACAAGCCTGTCCGCTAATGAAGGACTCGACGATGGCGGGCTCGCCTCTCCACCAGACTTTACGCCCAACCGCCTTATGGTCAAAGTCGATTGCGTTGAGCTCCAGCGGATGCTCAGAGAACTCCATAATCATCGTCCGGGCCTTGTCAATCCCATAATTCAGGCCACCAGCGATATGGCAGAACGGTCTCCCATGTCTCACTGAATCCGATCGCATCGAAAATTTGATCCCAGCTATAACCGTTATTCAGTAATACCTGAACCATCTCAACTTGCAATCGAATCCTTGCGACATCGACAGGTTTCGCTTTCTTCCTCTTCTTAAACAGAAACATGATCTTTTCACCTCCACAAAAGACCGTGTATTTATTGCGGCGTTTCTTCTTTTTGCCCGATCCAGCCCAATCGCTTCAACTCACTTGCGCGCTGCTTGGCCTCTTTGTCAACGCACAGCGGGCTACCCCAGATGAAGAAAAATATCCAGTGAACGACAGACGAACTCTCGACCCACCACCAAATGTCCAAGGGCTTTCCGGTGATAGGAGATTCCAGCAGATGCGCCACGATTTCGCCATCATCATATTCTGTATACTTGATAAGACCCAGCCGCGTCATGATGTCGCAAACCCACATCTGCTTATTGTTTAATGCGGACATCTGAAATGCTACTTTCTTCGTAGATATCACCACTTTCAAATATTTTTACGGTCAAACACAGTTTCCCACCGCTCCTTTGGTAGAGGCTTCATTTTCAGCGCCCACATGATCTGCCGGATGGTTACGGTAGGATAGAGACCGTCCGTACAAGCGCCGGCCCGACTATCAAAGAACTCCTTGAAATTGGGGTGTAAATATAAAGCGTCCGTCAGCCACGGATCTACCTCTGTCCAGAACGTGCTCTTCGTGTCAGAATCGAACCGTTGCTGTATCACGGCCAAGCCCTTATTGTTGATTTCAAAGAGTGTGCAGCTATCATAGACCGGGTGCTCGCAAATATAACGCTTGCCGTACATAGACAGATAGATGGCGGGCTTTTCGTAATGGTAGCGCAAGAGTCAATCCTTTTTCCGCTGGTTCGTCTCAGCCTCGCATATATTATTCAGCGCATCGAGGGCTTTCTGTACCACCTGGTTGCTCAGATTATGCAGGAAATCCCCGAAAGCAATCGCACGAAGCCAAAAACCAAGTTTCAGCCTTTTCACAAAACTACCTCCTAAAAAATAAAAGAGGAGCCCTATTACAGGGCTCCTCCGTGTAGTGGAACTTATCCAGCTTTAGCCTCGGCCTTCTCGATCTGCGTGAGAATATGATCGCAGACGATCGCATCCCGCCTCAACAGCGGCAGTCGATCCTCCTTTCCGTGCTTCTGACAGCACTGATAGGCTCCCACCGCCTTGAGGTACATGTTTGAGATCATCTCGATGATTTCTTCCCGTGTCATGCTCGTTCCTCCTTGTTAAAATTGGATTGGCTCCATAAAGGAGGATGTTTTGGGTGCGGTAATCAATAATCACGGATGGTCTTGCTGTCTCTTAATGCAATAGCGCTGGTCAGATTGGTAGTAGAGTATTCATACTCAAAGCCATCGTTGTCTTGCATGATCAGCTTGGTTGGCTGGTTTTTGTAGTGGAAGTGGAGACCATAAGACCAGGTATCGCCACCATCGTGGTAGGTAATGATAAGGACATCATTCAAGTCTCCCGACTCGATTGCAAGACGGTCGCAGGTCTCCTCGCCATTTCCTTCGGTGAAGTAGTAGACATACCCCTCGTCAAAGTCGATGATCCAGTAGATATCATAGCTCGGCCCTCGATTCACATAGGAGAACACGCCGGAATTTCCGTTTTTTGCGGTTTCATAGTCATTTGTAGAGTAAGTGACCGCGCTCGGCTCATCCGTAGGTGCTGTTGAGCTGGGCTGCTCTGTCTCCACCGGATGAGTTGTCTCTACAGGGTCGGTCTGAGCCGGCGGGGTATCAGAGGGTACGGACGGCTGCTCTGAAGATGGCGTTGTCTTCTCAGGTGGCTCTTTTCCAAGGGCCTCGGAGGTATCCATTCGGACAAACATGGTCTGGTTCCACTCGTAGTTGACGTTCAGATGATAACCATCCTCATTTACTCCTCTGAAATAGTCGTCGCCCTTGTTATAATCAATCGTGAATCCGGCATTATAGCACTGGTTGACATACTCATCATAGTCCTCTTTGCTGGTTTCTCCGACATAGATCACAAAGCCGTTTTCGCTCTCCCAGGAGACCGTTCCAATGTTGGATTTCGGGATGGGAACAGAACTCGCGATTTCGCTTTTCGGCCAACTGAACTCAGCAAAGTCAGTCTCGATGGATGCCTTGACAGTGATGTTGATCTTCTGATCGTCTTTCCAGTATCGAAGTTCGATGAAATATCCATCATCATCATAGGCCGAGAAGGTGTAGTCCTCCTTCTTACTGTCGATTGTGAACCCTTTCTTCTCGCAACTCTCGACAAACCTCTGGTAGTCCTTCTCGGTTGCATCAAAGGCATCCACCATCAGAACATTAGAAGTCTCGACAGTGATTTCGCCAGTTTTCACCGGAGGCCCGGGCAGGCGTTCGCCAAGTGATGTGTTGGGCCATACCAAGCGGTCTCCTCCGCCACTGCATCCAGCAAGAGCAAATATAAGCGCTAGGACCAGAGTAAAGGCAAACAATTTCTTACATTTCATGGAAATTCTCCTTTCACATTTCAGTAAGCGAGTTTCGGCGCGGACGCCGTTTTCTATAAATTATGTATTCAGAGGGGTATCATTCCGTATATACATACGGAATGTCGATGGGCCCATCGACGAAAAATTTTTTCATGCGGATATCCGCATGACGTGTTGGAGGCCTCCAACACGATACCTTTCTGTTCACAACTCGCCATACCCGTATGGGCAGGTCATGCAGCCGGGGTAGAGACAATCGCAGGTGTAGCACTCTTTTCCGGGTGGTTCCGCTCCGATAAAATTGAAGAAATCAGTCCGGGTGAAGACTTGTCCGCAATTCGGGCACATATACACGCCGTCCTCTTCTCTCCATTTCACCTCGGAACCGCAAATAGCACACAAAACCTCGTCGCCGTCTTCATCGTACACGTCGCTGTATAAGTCGTCCGTAGGCACTAAACCAAGCCCATCAAGCTCCTCCCCGGCTCCCGGAAGAGGACCACGGCCCCAAATAGCGCCGTATTCGTCTCTATTCCTGCTCATTGTATGCTCCTCCTTCGCAAATATCAAGCCGATAACACGAATTATAGCATAATGCGGGCCGTTTGTAAAAGGGGAAAAGCGAGGAGCCCAAGCGTTTTACGCAGGCTCCCGCCTCGGAGTCGTTTTCTTACTTTTTGGTCTTGAACTTGTTGATGAGATTCCGCATCATAGACGATGTGATGCTGCCGGTCTCCTCGAACTTGAGGCCCTTCCTGAACCAGTGCCCGTAGCACACCAGAGGCAGTCCGATCCCCAGCATCTCAATGCCAGCCCGAACCAACCGGTCGATTTTCTGGTCCTCCGCTTGGGCCTCCTTAAGCTTGAGGTCGCGCTCCCTGGCCGCTGCCTCATCGGCCGCTTGACTCTTTCTCAGAGTTTCGTCAGCGCGGTGCTGCTCGCGCTCCATTTCACGCTTCTCCCGCTTGTCGTCGGCGTCCAACTGGACCTTCTCCTGGTTGATCCTGGCCTCATACAATGCTGTCAGGTTCTTGACTGCCGCAGTCTGCTCCTGCGACCCGGCCTGGAGGGTCTTCAGCCCTTTGATCTGGCTGACGATCTCCTCATCCATCAATTTGTTGATCTCTTCCATCTCGTATAAACCTCCTTCGTTTTGTAGATGGCTCCATAAAAGCGGGTGTTATTCGTGCGAGATCAGGTTCTCTTTCCGGATTCGCAGAACCACCAGCCGCCCATGTTGCAGGGCGTCCGGATTCTTTTCCACTTCCAGAAAGAGATACGGGGGTTCGGACGGATCGGAGCGGTCAACCCTGAGCAAGCCGATAGTCCTGGCACGAAAATATACGGCCGAAGCCGCGACGCCAACCAGAATACCTCCGATCAAAGCGAGTACGATCCACATAGCGCACACCTCCTTTCAAACTGTTTTTCGGATTTTTCTACCCGGGAATTTTTCAGGATAACAATTTACCACACTTTTCCGTCACCTGCGTATGGAAAATATAAAAGAGAGGAGCCCTTGTCAGGACTCCGTCTCCTTGGAGAATGCCTCCAGCAGTTTGTTCCACGCCTCAGCTTCCAGATTGTCCAGGCCGCTGAATCCCGCCGCCTTCATCACGTCCTCCCGGTACATCCGCTTGCTCCGACAAAATGCCTTAGTGTAGAGCGAGTCCGATTTGGTTCCATCCAATTCGAGCTCAATGCTCTGTAAGATATTGTCGAGATTACCGGCTGACCGATACAGACACATGACGACGGCTCTCAGTTCCTCGACTGCGCTTTTAGCTTTGGTTTCGTCCATAGCTGTCACCTCCATAAAAGGGCTTGTTACGCACGCGAAATAGTTATCGGACGTAGCCTGTTGTCTGCTTGCTGAGCCGGCCGAAGAGCATATCGGTCAATTCAATCGCAAAGGCATTGACTTCCTCTTCTTTGTCGTCCGGGAGAGAACAAATATCAGAAACGCCATACGCCATGAGCACCACTTTTCTGACGTATTCCCACCCGGTACTGCTCGACAGTACGGACGGATACACCCAATCCTGGCTGTACGGAGAAAAGTGTGTGGAGTTGAAACTTCGTGTCAGCTCGAAGAAGTGATCGTGAGCCTTCTTCAGAAATTGCATCTTTTTAAGATGGTCGCATCTCAGGGTGTCCTTGAGTGCATAACCGCACAGGCGTACCTTTTCCTCGATTTCCTCCATACTTTTTGCGCCCATGTTCTTGATACAGCCCAATTCTCGGCGGCTTGTGTCAACGAGAGCGCCGAGCGTAAGGATGCCGCTTCGGGTCAGGCAGTTGTAGGATCGGGTGGAAAAGTCAAGTTCCTCGATGGGCATGTCCAATGAAATCTTCTGTTCCATGGTCGTCTCCTTTCAAATATAAATGCGTGAAAGGGGAAGAGGCCGCGTTTCCGCAGCCCCTTCGGGTTTAGTTCTCCTTCAGATACTTGTCCATCGCCTTGTCCATCTTGTCCATCAGCTTGTCCTGCTTCTCGAACATGGCGCAGGAGAGATCCAGCAGCCGGTTGAGCAGACGGAGCGCTTTGACGTTGGTCACGATGTCGTCAGCATCCATAGTGGATACGGACGACTCCATAGCCGTCGCCATAAGCAACCCCTTAGTCTCCTCCACCGTCGCCTTGAACTCCTTGCTCAAATTCTTGTTGTCGTACATAACTGTAACCTCCGATGTAATAAGATTTTGGTTTTACCTTTTGGTTTCCATAAAGGGCTGTGTGGATTTCGCGCGAAAGGGTAAGAGCCCTTGTTGCAGGACTCTCCCTTACTGAAACTCAGCCTCTGATGCAGGCGTGCTTGTCGCCGGCGATGACGTTCCATCCATCGCGGACATCCTTACAGCTCATGAACACGGTGGCCACAAAGACCGCTCCGATCCAGAACCCCGTAAAGATGCCTCTGATATGGCTAACCATTCGCTTCATGATAACAACTCCTTCATGTAATATTGTCTGGGTTTCCATAAAGGGCTGTGTTCCGCTCGCGGGGGTCATCCACGGGCCCTGTTCAGGAGCCAGAAGAACCGGCGGTAAAGGTCGTAGTAGACGTCCCGGCAGCAGGGAATATCGGTCTGCGTCTTCAACGTCTCAAAGGAAAGGCCCTCGGTGACCGCCTTGAGAATATAGGAATGCAGGTCGCGGTCGGTCTCGTAGGCCACCCGCTCCACCAGTTCCATGCGCTCGGAGTAGAACAGCTTGGCCTCGGCGCACCGGGCCGTTGGATCGCTGATGACGTTCGTCCGTACCAGCAGAGACAAGTCGTGGGGCTGCTTCTTCAGTCCGTCCAGGGCCATGTAGTCCCTTTTCCAGCCCGGATACTGGAAGCAGAAATGTTTCAGCTCATAGTAGCGGTGCTTCTCGATCCAGTATTTGTTCTTGTAAGACAGGGCCGGTCTGATCGTGGTGCTCATACTATTGCTTTTCTCCTTTCCACTTGTAGCCGGTTTCCTCGTAGAGACGCTTTGGGGAAATGTAGAAGTTGATACGTCCGTACTTCGAGTTCATCTCTTCGACGCTCGTGACCAGCTTACCGTTTCTGGTGGCCTTTCCGATGGGCAGCCAGCCTGAGATAATCCC
The DNA here is from genome assembly GCA_910575815.1 of Oscillospiraceae bacterium. GTDB lineage: Bacteria > Bacillota > Clostridia > Oscillospirales > Oscillospiraceae > Oscillibacter. The sequence continues at coordinate 111,758 of CAJTFN010000012.1, read as the reverse complement.
GGCACGAACCCACGAAGCGTCTTTCCCATACACCCTGGCCGCTACCGATACGGGAACCGAGCCGGTTGGAAATTGCTCGTCCATCTGCGCTTACCTCCTTTCAACGGCTATTCTAAGTTAGCAACCGCATCGGAGTACAAACAACCAAAGTGGAAAAAGAAAGACCAAGAGCCCCTGTGTAGGGCCCTCGGTCCATGGCTTACAGTATCATCAAGCCTTCCCGTTCCAGGATGTCCTTGAAAATCATACAGCTCTCAATCGAGTGCAGACGGATGCTGTCCATATATTCGCGGCGGAGACCTCTCCGATTGTCAATCGCGTACACATGCTCGATGCTCGGGCATTTCGCCTTAAGCATCCGGGCTTGGTACATGATGTTGTAAATCGAGATCTCCTCCTCGTAAAGACAGTAATACATCTGCGCGATATACTGCTGATCTGCTCCGGCAATCCCGTAAAGAATTATTTGATACATGTCTTTCACCTCCATAAGAGGCGGTGTTGCTTTAGCGTAAATATAAAGAGTAAGAGCCCGTGCTGGGCTCAAACTCCTTTAACGGAACGACTCATACAGTGTGTAACTCTGAATCACAGAACCGTCGTCCATAACGGTCGTGGTGATCTCGCCCTCGCCCGCCGACTCCGTGATCTTCTCCCAGATCTTATCAGACCGGGACTTCCCACAGCCGGCCAGCGTAAGGGCCAGTACCAACACCAATACCGCAATAGCAAACTTCTTCATAAGATTACTCCTCTCACAATATGTAGTGGTCTCTCCATTATAGGCCATGTTTTTTGTGCGGGAAAACGAAGAGAGTAAGAGCCCGTGCTGGGCTCAAACTCATCAGTGGCAGAACATCAACCGGCTTCCAACTGTTGGTCTCCTCTCGCTGAACTTCCGCATGAAATGCTCGGCAATCGTCTCCCAGTTCTCCCTGGTGGTGAACCGGACGCTTACCATGTTTCCGTCGGACTGATACAGCGAACCATGCACCTTCACTTCAATGATTGTGCCGGCCTTTGCATACTGCTCGGCGAAAGCCTGAACGTCCAAATTCCCCTCCAGCGGAGTAATGATCTCGATTTCCTTGTTCTTCTTAAAAAAGTTCATTGTGAATCTCCTCTCAAATATAGAAAATTTGGTTATTGTCTTCCATAAAAGAGGGCGTGAATTTGGCGTAAAAAAGAAAGAGCCCGTGTCAGGGCTCCTCCTCTTTCTGTTGGATGTAATCTTGTAGGTACGTCATTTCGTAAAGCAACCAAACCAAATTCGATTTTCCGAGTTTAAGCCCTGCATTACAATGAAAATGGTTGTTCCGTTCGGCCCATTTATGTATCAAAGCATATAGTCCAGAACGCCCTTTTGTAAGTTCGTGAATATGCTTATACCTTTCGGCCTGACGGATGTGATAGTTCAAAGTACGCAAATCATTCTTAACCTCAGCATCAAGCTGGTTGTAGTATTCTTTGTTTCTGATTACCATGTCAGTCACCTCCATAACAGGAGCTGTTCTTTCTGCGCTTTCCAACGCTCCATCGTCATCTCACATGGGTAGTCCTCGAAGCCTATGGTTTCGCAGGTTATCAGGCCCTCCAGAACGCCTCGGATGACCTCAGCCTCGTATTGCTTGTACGGGAACAAAACCTCCGGAAGCGCCCTGTGAAAAGTACCGCACTTCACGCAACGGAGGCGGCGGAGCCTCATCCAGCTTGTCCTCCGAGCCTTCGTCCGTATAATTCTCTGAACACTGTCATAGTGCTTCAACTCTCCGCCGCACTTGGGACAGATTGACGCATTCATACTAACCATATCCCGCCTCCGCAAATCAATAAAAATTTTATGTAGGAACATCTTGACAAACTCCTACACTATGATATATTATTATTGCGGGCGGCGCAAGGGGTAAGAAAGCAAAAAAAAGAGGAGCCGCCGTTTTGGCGACTCCCCATCTGAGTAATCCTCACTTTCTCATCTTCTTGGAAATCTCGACTGCTTTGTCGATCGTGACTTCCATTCCGGTGGCAGGATCACAGAACTTCATCAGTCCCTTCTCGTGCAGGTTTGCAATACCCAATGCACACCGGTACTCGGTCAGCTTGCCGTTGACAAACCAAGCGAGTCCGAATCCAAAGGCGTACCAGCTTATGCAGCGGACTTCGGCACAGATTTTATCCTTGTTCTCCTCAAACCATACTTTCACTTTTGACTCTTTCATACCGACTTTCCTTTCAAATCGAAATATGGATTTCTCCATAAGAGGGATAGTTAGATATGCGTAAAAGAAAGAGCCCGTGTCAGGGCTCCTCCTCTAAGGTTTGCAAGTGTGATTCTGCTGTCTGCCGCAATCTATCGCCAAACTCGCTTAATTCTTTGGATGGCGGCACAATCCAAATAGAGCGTTTGAAATTATTCATTCCCTTTTGTATTTCTCCTCGCTCAATCTGAACGCTTGCCTTCTTTATAAAGTAAAGCGCAATTCGGTATCTAAGATTTTCCAACATTGCAAATCAACTCCTTTCCATAAAAGCCATTGCGATTTCTGCGGAGGTGTCAATCATGCTCATCCAATGCCCTGAATGTGAACTGCAAGTCAGCGATAAAGCCGCCGCCTGTCCTCACTGCGGCTATCCGATGCAGCCGACTGTTAAACGAAAGCCTCGTGCTAAAAGCAGCAAGCGACGGCGCCTCCCTAATGGCTTCGGCCAAATCAGCGAAATAAAGAACCGCAACCTTCGGAATCCCTTTCGAGCGATGGTTACGATTGGCAAGACACCAGAGGGCCGCCCTATTTGCAAGCCCCTCAAACCTGAGTCGTACTTTCCCACTTACAATGACGCTTACTCGGCCCTCGTAGAATATAACAAGAACCCCTATGACCTGGAGCCGTCCATCACCGTCCGAGAGCTCTATGAGAAATGGTCAGAGGAGTATTTCAAGACCCTGAAAGCGGACGGTAGCATCCGAGCTGTCACTTCGGCCTGGGCCTACTGCTCGGCGGTCTATGACATGCGGGTAATGGATGTCCGGGCCCGACATGTAAAAGGCTGCATGGAAGAGGGGGCAGCCAAGGTCAGAGGAAAAGAGCAGCATCCCAGCGCATCCATGAAGAACAAAATCAAGTCCCTGTTCAATCTCATGCTCGACTATGCTTTGGAGTATGAGCTGGTCGACCGAAACTATTCCCGCACATTCAATCTGACCGAAGAGACCATCAAAGAAATCCAGACTGTGAAGCAAGAGCACATACCCTTCACCGAAGAGGAGATGGAGCGCCTCTGGACCCATGTCGATGATAAGCGGTTTGTGGATGCCATGCTGATTCAGTGCTACTCAGGCTGGCGTCCCCAGGAACTCGGTCTGCTGGAGCTGGAAAATATAGACCTCGAAAATTGGACGTTCAAAGGCGGCATGAAGACTGATGCCGGCATGGACAGGGTCGTTCCTATTCACTCGAAGATACGAGCATTGGTTGAGCGAAAATATAAAGAGGCTGTCGCACTTGGCAGCAAGTATCTCTTCAACTGTACGGATGGCCGAAGTGGCAAACCCACGATGATGACCTACCAACGATACCAAAAAGGCTTTGGCATGGTTCGAGACGAGTTGAAGCTGAACCCGGAGCACCGTCCCCATGATGGCAGAAAGCACTTTGTAACGGCCTGCAAGAAAGCTGGGGTTGACGAGTACGCCATCAAATATATGGTCGGCCACAAGATTTCGGACATTACTGAGAAGGTCTACACTCAGCGAGAATTCGAGTGGCTGAAAGCGGAAATCGAAAAAATAAGATAGGGTGTGGGCATCGCGCTTGCACCCTATCTTGAAACAATTTGTAGCAACCGCTCCGTGTGTATCGGTGTTGACTTTGATGGATACCTGTAGTATAGTGTCGGAGAAAGGAGAAAATATCCTGGATGCCTTGGAGGTGATAATTCAGAAGAAACACTATTCAATCGGAAAGGAGGGAAGATTATGGCCAGGTTATCCAACGAAGAAATCAGACGTATGTCTCTTGATGAAGCCGATGCATACACTGACGCGCATCCTGCCGAGGCTTGGAGATTTGCTAAAGCGCACTACCGGTCCGCAAACACGCAAACCAGAAAAGCCTTAAAGCATGGCCTGAAGGCTGGGATTCTCGCTCCCGAGCCTGAGATGGTTGAGATGGCTTAACATCATCCCTGAGCCGCCCTGACTGCCACAAACGGTCAAGGGCGGTTTTCCGACTGAACACTATTTCTTCTGAAGGTTGTGAATATACCTCTTTCTCCTCTGCTACGAATGGGAAACTTCCCGGCTTTAATGTACCGTGGACGGCACTTCCCAGAGGTTTCCATCCCCGTCAGGAACGAAGCGACGCTTGTCCTCCGAGTTCAAAGCGTGGGCGACATCCGTAGTGTGGCGGCACTCGCGGCCTCTTTTGTAGCAGCCTGTTTTGGTGCAAGACTCAACTGCACCGTCGCATAAATATAAGGTCTCCGGCATAGCGAGACCTCCTTTCTCAGTATAGGAATTAGCGTATAGGAATAGTGCAGAAACAATATACGAGTTATCTACATCTCCACAAAGTTTTCCACTTCTATCTGCTGTTGAACCTGTTGGAATAGCGGTGTTTAAGGGCAGTTAAGAGCGGTAAATGAAAGCGGATGTTTCTATAGCTATATGCGTTCACAGTTATTTTGTAGTGACCTGTGAAAATATACCAGTTCTTTCCGATCCTTTCAATTTTAGCACTTTTATCCAGAATCTGCACCCTGCTCCATTGGACAACATCGTCTGTTTCAATTTGGCAGTTCCTTTTTATCCGCTCTACACCCATTTCTGTTGTATGAAGTTTATCAAGGTTTTTAATTAAATCATTCATTCTTATACTAACCCATGCATATTTACCCATTGTGATTCACCGGGAACACGAAGTCGAATTGGGACAAAATTAAAAACCAGGAATCAGGACGTTGTGCGTCAGACGGCTTCCTTTCCAACGCCCAACTCCTGATTCCTAAGAGAATCCGTTATGCCAAAACCTGCTTCATGATGGCCAGGCCCTGATCCATCTCCTCCTTGGTGATGACCAGAGGCGGCAGGAGCCGCAGGCCGGGTCCGGCGGTGAGAATCAAGAGGCCGTTCTCAATGAGCTTGTTGGCGATGTCCTTGTTCGTCCAGCCGTCGTTCACGGCCACGCCGATCATCAGGCCCAGGCCTCTGGTCTTGCCCAGGCAGGGCAGATTCAGCGCCTCAATACCCTTGCGGAGATAGTCGCCCTTTTCCTGGACCTCCGCCAGGAAGGCGTCGCTGAGGACGTCCTGCACCACCAGGCCCGCGGCGGCGCAGACGGGGTTCGCGCCAAAGGTGGTGGCATGGGTGCCGGGGCCCAGCACGGCCTTGCACTTCTCGTTGGCCATAATGCCGCTCATGGGCAGACCTCCGGCGATGCCCTTGGCGAAGGACACCACGTCGGGCAGAAGGTCATACTGCTGGAAGGCAAAGAGGGTGCCCGTCCGGCCCACACCGGTCTGAACCTCGTCCACCAGCAGCAGCCAGTCCTTCTCGGCGCAGAGGGCCTCCAGGGCTTTCACGTAATCCTTTTCCAGGGGCAGCACGCCCCCCTCGCCCTGGACCAGCTCCACCATGACGGCACAGACGTCTCCCTGGTCCTGGGCCTTCAAATCCTCCAGATTCCCGGCCTCGGCGTAACGGAAGCCCTCGGTGAAGGGGAAGAAGAAGTTGTGGAACACATCCTGGCCCGTGGCCTTCAGGGTGGTGATGGTCCGGCCATGGAACGAGTTCTTCAAGGTGACGATGGTGGAACGGCCCTGACCGTACTTGTCAAAGCTGTACTTCCGGGCCAGCTTGATCATGCCCTCGTTGGCCTCGCCGCCGCCGTTGGCAAAGAAGACGCAGCTCTCGCCGGTGCGCTTGCAGAGGAGCTCCGCCAGCTTGGCCGGGGGCTCGGTGTAGAAGAGGTTGGAGGTGTGGACCAGCTTCTTGGCCTGGTCCGTGATCGCGTCCACCCAGGGCTGGTGGCCGTAACCCAGGGCCGTGACGCCAATGCCGCTGGTGAAGTCGATGTAGGCGTTGCCCTCGGGATCGTAGAGCGTGGCGCCCTGGCCATGGTCGATGGCCACGGGGAAGCGGCCATAGGTCCCCATAATATACTGATGGGTCAGGTCTTTCATCATCTGAGAAGTCATAGTGTGGAATCCTCCTTTTTCATCATGGTGCCGATGCCCTCGTCGGAGAGCAGCTCAATCAAAATGGAATGGGGAATACGGCCGTCCAGAATGTGGACCCGCTCCACGCCGCCGTGGATGGCGTCCACGCAGCACTGCAGCTTGGGTATCATACCCCCGGAGATCACGCCCTCCGCCACCAGGGACGGCACTTCCTCGGTTCGGACCACGTGAATCAGGGTACTCTCGTCCTTGGGGTCCCGGAGGAGCCCCCGGACATCCGTGAGCAAAATCAGCTTCTCCGCCCCCAGGGCCTCCGCCAGCTTGGCGGCGGCGGTGTCGGCGTTGATGTTGTATGAGGTGTCGCTGTCCACCCCCTGGGCCACAGTGGAGACCACGGGGGTATACCCGGTTTTCAGGGCGTTCTCCACCGTCTGGGGATTCACGCCGGTAATCCGGCCCACCAGCCCGTATTTCTCGTCCAGCCGGACGGCCTGGAACAGCTCACCGTCCAAGCCGCACAGACCCACGGCCTTGCCTCCCAGGCGGTTCAGCTGGGCCACCAGGTCCTTGTTGACCTTGCCGCAGAGAATGGCCTGGACCACATCCATGGTGGTGGTGTCGGTATAGCGGAGGCCGTCCACAAAGTGGGACTCGTGGCCGATCATTTTCAGCATGGCGGAAATCTCCGGTCCGCCGCCGTGGACCACCACCACCCGGATGCCCACCAGATTCAGCAGCACAATGTCCGTCATCACAGAGCGCCGCAGGGTGTCGGAGGTCATGGCGTTCCCGCCGTATTTGATGACGACGGTTTTGCCGGTATATTTTTGAATATAAGGCAGGGCCTCCACCAGAGTCTGGGCCTGCTGTTCATGAGAGGACAAAAAACCCTCCCCTTTCCTCTGGGATTCAGGGGCCGCGCCCCTGGTCTCTCCGCGCCCGGCGGAGGCTTCCCTCTTCCCCTTGGCGGGGAGCGGGATCAGGTCCGGTAATCGCCGTTAATCTTGATGTAATCATAGGTGATGTCGCAGCCCCAGCAGGTACAGGAGGCCCCGCCCTCTTCCAGGGCGATGTTGATTTCCACGTCGTGCTCCGTCAGGATTTTCTTGGCCAGCTCCTCGTCGAAGTCCAGGCCCCGGCCCTTGGCGCAGACCTGAACGCTTCCGGCGGCGCTGGCGAAATGGACGCTGACCTGGTCGGGATCGAAGTCCTCGCCGGAATAGCCCATGGCGCAGAGGACCCGGCCCCAGTTGGCGTCCGCGCCGAAGATGGCCGCCTTGGTCAGGGTGGAGGAAATGACGGATTTCGAAATGACCTCGGCGCTCTCCTCGCTCTTGGCTCCGGAGACGGTGCAGGTAATCAGATGCCGGGCGCCCTCGCCGTCGGAGGCCATCTTCTTCGCCAGCTCCTTGCAAAGAGCCTGGAGGGCCGCCAGAAAGGCATCGTAATCCGGCCCCTTTGCGGTGATGGGAGCGTTGCCCGCCAGGCCGTTGGCTAGGACGCAGCAGGTGTCGTTGGTGGAGGTGTCCCCGTCCACGCTGATGCGGTGGAAGCTGACGTTCACCGTCTCCAGCAGGGCGGTTTTAATCATTTCCGGGGAGATGGCGCAGTCGGTGGTCAGGAAGCAGAGCATGGTGCCCATGTTGGGATGGATCATGCCGCTGCCCTTGGCGATGCCGCCCATGCGGACGGTCTTCCCTCCCACGGTGGTCTCCACCGCCGCTTCCTTTTTCACCAGGTCCGTGGTCATGATGGCGTGGCCCGCCGCGTCGCTGGCGGCGGCGGAGCGCTCCAGGGCGGCATAGAGATCCGGGATGCCCGCCTCGATGGCCTCCACGTTGATCCGCTGGCCGATGACGCCGGTGGAGGACACCACCACGTCCTCCGGCGCGCAGCCGATGACCTTGGCGGCGGCTGCGCACATCCGCTTGGCGTTCTCCTCCCCCTGGGGGGCGCAGGCATTGGCGTTGCCGCTGTTGGCGATGACGGCCCGGGCCTTTCCGTCGGCCAGATGCTGGAGGTCCACCCGGATGGGAGCCGCCTTGACCACGTTCTTGGTAAACACCGCCGCCGCCGCGCAGTCCACGTCGGAGACGATCAGCGCCACATCTTTTTTCCATTCGGCGTGGGTCTTGACGCCCACGTGGATGCCCGCGGCCTGAAAGCCCTGGGCGGCGCAGACGCCGCCGTTGATGAAGTTCAGCATAATACACCTCACAAATTGAATTAGGCGTCAGGAATCAGGGGCTCGGAATTCCACCCGAATGGAAATCATTCCTGATTTCTCATTCCCAATTCCTGATCGTGTCAAAGGTTCAGTCCCGTCGTCTCCGGGAAGCCCAGCATCAGGTTCATATTCTGCACCGCCGCGCCGCCGGCACCTTTGCCCAGGTTGTCAAAGATGGCGGTGACCGTGCATCGCTCATGGTTCCCCTGGACAAACAGATGCAGACTGTCGCTGCCCGCCAGGGTGTTGGCCGCCAGCATGGGGCCCTCCCATTCGGCGCTGACCCGAACCACAAGGGACCTTCCGCTGCCCTGGTAGTAGTCCATCAGAGCCTGGAGCACAGCCTCCCGGTTCAGGAACAGGGGAACCGTTGTCGCCATGCCCTTGTAATAGTCGTCCACGATGGGGCAGAACACCGGAAGAACCGTCAGCCCGCAGACCTTCTGCATCTCCGGCAGATGCTTGTGAGCCTGATTCAATCCGTAAATGCGGGGGCTATCTAGCTCTGGGCTTCGCTCCCCCTCGTACTGGGCGATCATCTTCTTCCCGCCGCCGGAGTAGCCGGTGAGGGAGAAGCAGGACAGCCGGGCGTCCTTCTCCAGCAGGCCCAGCTCCACCAGCGGGCGGACGATGGAGATAAACCCGGTGGCGTGGCAGCCGGGATTGGCTACCCGCTTCGCCGGGACAATCTTCTCCCGCTGGCCCCGGAGCTCCGGGAAGCCGTACACCCAGCCGGGGGACACCCGGTGAGCGGTGGAGCAGTCGATGACTCGGGTGTTTTCATTTTCCAGAAGGCCCACCGCCTCTATGGCGGCGGCGTCCGGCAGGCAGAGGAAGACCAGATCCGCCTCGTTGAGATATCGCTTCCGCTCCTCCGGGTCCTTTCGCCGGGCCTCGTCGATCAGGAGCAGCTCTACGTCCTCCCGGGCCGCCAGGCGGTCGTAAATCTGGAGGCCGGTGGTGCCCTCCCTGCCGTCTATGTATACCTTTGGTCTGCTCATAACTGCCTCCTCAGAAATCCCAGGGCAGGCCCCCGGTGAAATCTACCGCCCAATTCGTCTCCGGCGAAAGCGTCCCGGTCTCCAGGAAATGGAGCAGAATCCGGGTGGCCTTCTCCAGGTCCTCCAGCACACAGGCCATGGGGACCGGGGTCTGCCCGCCGATATCCACATGGGCGTCCTCCCAGGCGTCCGGGCGGTCCGGGTCGCAGGGAGCGGCGCCGCACTCGTCACAGGCGTTGTACAGCAGCGCCGCCCGGCCCCCTTCAAAATCGGCGCTCAGGAAATTGTCCTCCCCCCAGGGGTCGAAGCTCAGCCAGAGGGCCTGTACCCTGCCGCCGGCGACGGCGCTTTTCAGCTGCTCCACCATCCGGCGGGCCTCCTCCGGGGAGAGCGCCGCCCAGTTGCCGCCCTCGTCCGGGAAGTCCTTCCAGGCCTTGGGCGTCTTCCCCTTGAGGAAACGGGCCGCCACATACTGAACCTTCTGAAACTCCCCGGTGGGCAGCTTTACCTGGGCCGCCGGTAAAATCTCCGTCTTCGGGTTTAGCTGAAACACGAATGCTCCCCTCTTTCAGGCTCTCCGTTCCGCGACAAAGGCCTCGATCTCCTGGATCTGCCGGGTGGTCTCCTCTATAGCCGGACCGCCGAAGCTCCGCCGGAGGGCCATGCAGTTCTCCAGCTTCAGCGCCTCGTACACATCCTCGCCGAAAAGGGAAGAGACGGCTTGCAGCTCCTCCAGGGTCAGCTCCTCCAGGGTCTTCCCCTGGGCGGCACAGCCAGCCACCAGCCGGCCCACGGCGGTGTAGGCGTCCCGGAAGGGCATGCCTTTCTTGGTCAGGTAATCCGCGCAGTCCGTGGCGTTGATGAAGCCCCGGCCCGCCGCCTTGCGCATGTTCTCCGGCAGCACCGTCATGGTGTCCGCCATCCCCGCGAAGACCGGCAGGCACATGGTCACGGTGTCCAGCGCGTCGAACACCGGCTCCTTGTCCTCCTGCATGTCCTTGTTATAGGCCAGGGGCAGCCCCTTCATCACGGTCAGCAGGCCCATCAGGTCTCCGAAGACCCGGCCCGTCTTTCCCCGGATCAGCTCCGCCATGTCCGGGTTCTTCTTCTGGGGCATGATGCTGGACCCGGTGGAATAGGCCTCGTCCAGCTCGATGAACTTGAACTCCCAGCTGCACCAGAGGATGATCTCCTCGGCAAAGCGGCTGAGGTGCATCATCAAAATCGACAGATCGCTCAGCAGCTCCAGGGCGTAATCCCGGTCGCTGACGCCGTCCATGGAGTTGCCGCAGGGACGGTCAAAGCCCAGGGCAGCCGCCGTCTGAAAGCGGTCGATGGGATAGGTGGTCCCCGCCAGGGCGCCGGCGCCCAGGGGACACTCGTTCAGGCGCTTTTGGCAGTCCTCCAGCCGGGTCACGTCCCGGCGGAACTGGGCAGCGTAGGCCATCAGATGCTGGGCGAAGGACACCGGCTGGGCCCGCTGCAAGTGGGTGTACCCCGGCATCACCGTCTCCCGGTGCTCCCGGGCCCGGCGGCAGAGAACCGCTTCCAGCTCCAGCAGCTGCCCGATCACGGTCCCGATCTCCTTCCGGACGTACATCCGGAAATCCAGGGCCACCTGATCGTTTCTGGAGCGGGCGGTGTGAAGCCGTTTTCCCGCGCCGCCGATTCGCTGGGTCAGCAGGGCCTCGATGTTCATGTGGATGTCCTCATTGGCCGGGGAGAACTCTACCTTCCCCGCCTCGATGTCCGCCAGGATGCCCGCCAAGCCCGCCTGAATGGCCGCCTTGTCCTCCTGGGAGATGACACCCTGGGCCGCCAGCATTTCCGCGTGGGCCACGCTGCCCTGAATGTCTTCCCGATAGAGCCTCTGGTCGAAGGCGATGGAGGACTGAAAGTCGTTCGCCAGGGAATCGGTCTCCTTGCTGAACCGTCCGCCCCATAGTTTCATAGTGGTTCCCCCTGTGACGAGATGGGAGCGCGTTTGAAACGGCTCTCCCATCTCCCGTCTTTTTAAAGTTTTCCTTGCTCCCGCAAGGCCAGCACGGTGTCCGGAAGGCCCCAGAGATTGATGAAGCCCGTGGCGTTGGTCTGGTCGTAGGCGCTCTCATTGAACGTTACCAGCTCTTCAGAATAGAGGCTCTCCGGGGACGTGAGAGAGGCGGTGATGATGTTGCCCTTATAGAGCTTCAGCTTTACGCTGCCCGTCACGTGCTCCTGGGTCTTGTCGGCAAAGGCGCTCAGGGCCTCCCGCAGGGGGGTGAACCACTTGCCGTTATATACCAGGTCCGCGAAGTCTACCGCCAGCTTCGCTTTCAGGTGGGCGGTGTCCTTGTCTACCGTAATCATTTCCAGGCACTGGTGGGCTTTATACAAAATCGTGCCGCCGGGAGTCTCGTAGACCCCCCGGTCCTTCATGCCCACCAGGCGGTTTTCCACGATGTCCAGAAGGCCGATGCCGTTTTCGCCGCCCAGCTTGTTCAGCTTGCGAATGACGTCGCTGGCCTTCATCTTCTCACCATCCACCGCCACGGGAACACCCTTCTCAAAGTCGATGGTCACATAGGCCGGCGCGTCCGGCGCGGACAGGGGACTGACGCTCATCTCCAAAAAGCCCGGCTCCTCGTACTTGGGCTCGTTGGCGGGGTCCTCCAGGTCCAGGCCTTCGTGGCTCAGGTGCCAGAGGTTCTTATCCTTGGAATAGTTTGTCTCCCGGCTGATTTTTAGGGGGACGTTGTGGGCCTCGGCGTAGTCAATCTCCTCGTCCCGGCCCTTGATCTCCCACTCCCGCCAGGGAGCGATGATGGTCATCTCCGGGGCGAAGCGCTTGATGGCCAGCTCGAACCGGACCTGGTCGTTGCCCTTGCCGGTGCAGCCGTGGGCAATGGCGTCCGCCCCTTCCTTCTTCGCAATCTCTACCAGGCTCCGGGCGATGATGGGCCGGGCAAAGGCCGTTCCCAAGAGGTACTGCTCGTAGCTGGCGCCCATTTTCAGGGAGGGGATGATGACCTCGTCCACCATGGCGTCCGTCAGGTCCGCGATATAGAGCTTGCTGGCCCCGGTTTGGATGGCCTTTTCCTCCAGACCCTCCAGCTCCTGGTCCTGGCCTACGTCGCCGGCTACGGCGATGATCTCCGGGTTATTATAGTTCTCTTTCAGCCAGGGAATGATGATCGATGTATCCAGGCCGCCGGAATAGGCAAGCACGATTTTCTTGATTTCCTGTTTCATAACGCGCCTCCAAGGTTTTGATTGATGTTGAAATTATACATCTTCTATGAATAATTATGCAATTGGCGGATTGCACAAGCTTCCGCTGGTTTTACAGGAAGATTTTGCTATCCCCGGCAGTTTCGCCTTTGCCAGAGAAAAAATTTTCCCCGGGCTGCACGGGGACGTGCAACTCCGGGGCGGGGGGAGGGGCTGTTCAGAGGCCCTGTGGGCTATACTTTGGAAAGGTGGATTCGTTATGCGTAAAACGGAGAATTACAACCTGAGCCAATGGGAGCTCAGCGACGAAATCAAGATGGAGGACTTCAACCAGGACAACGCCGCCGTGGACGCCGCCCTGGCTGCCCTGGCCGCCATCGCCGGGAGGGGCGACCACATCCACGTCATCTCCAAGGGCAACCCCAACCCCAACGGCGGCTATACCCTCCTCTACAACCTGGACAAGCAGGTGAACTGGAGCGACTACTGGATGGTCGCCTACTTCCAGATTGTGCGCCCCCTGCCCAGTTATCCCGACGCCAAGGTCTTCTTCAACACGAACATTACCAGCCACGAGGTCCCCTTCGGCCTCCACATGGTCATCTTCTTCCCCATGTACAACGCCGACAAGGTCCCCTTCCACTTCCTCCTCCTGGGGGACAACATGATCAAGTTCGTCACCGATACCGGCTATGACCGGCCCATCGGCTTCATGAAGCAGATCCGCACCGAGGCCGTGCCTGACTCCGCGCATTACAACAGCGGCGGATATATGCTGCTGGGATTTAAGTAACGCGAAATGGGAAAAGCCCCCCGGGCTTATGCCCGGGGGGCTTTTTGTGGGATGCTTGAGGCACACGCTTAACTAGTGCTGACAGCTTGTCAGTAAAAGTTACTTGTTGAGCGTGCCTTGCAGCATAACGCCACTCTCAGAGCCGGTAATCCTGTAAATAAGGCTACCGGAGCTCCAGTTGACAGTTTGATTAGTGGAGTTAGAGCCACCAGCAACATCAACCAGGAAGAACACAGTGGTCGCCGCGGAGGAAGTGCTTACGGTCTCGTCAAACACTTTGCTGCCATTCATGAAGAGCTCAATGGTAATCGACTCTCCACCATTCGCAGTCTTGACCTTCCACAGTCTGGTATTGTCGTAATTGCTGCTCTGGAGCATGCCCATGGAGGTGCCAGTGAAGTCCGGAGTCTCGTAAACACCATCCTCCAAGGATTTGATGAAATCCTTGCAAGCATTGTCCTTCTCTTCCTGAGTAGCCTCCGGTACGCCATCCGCACCAGTGGTAGGCATGGTAAAGGCGGGCTCACTGGGAGTAACGACCTCATTCAGGCCTTTCTTCGTGATCTCGAACTCGCCGGTCTGGATGGTGCCGCTCAGAGAGCCAGTGATGCTGTAGGTGTGCTTACCAGCAGCCAGAGCAGCCGTCCTCATAGTACCGTCAGCACCAGCGTTCGCGAAGTGCGTGCTGTAGTTGTCGTTCACCTGCACGTGGAAGAAGGCGTTCGAAAGGCTACCAGCCGTGGCGGGTCCAACAACCTCTTTGTAAACGCTATCACTATCATCGACCTGCAGGGTATAGGACTCAGCCTTGCCGGTCTTCGGGAAGACGATGACAATGCAGTCCTCATCCGCAACATCGGTATCGCCACGGTACATCGGGTTGCCGTTGCCGAGCTCATCCTGAGGAATGCTGGGAGCCTCGTAAACGCCGCGATCCCACTCCTTGATGGAGTCGACGTAGTAGTTAGTCCCATCCGTGCCGGTCTTCTCAACAGGCTCGGGAGCGTCAATGCCCACAGTGTGCTCCGCCTCGACAGGAACCGTAGAAGCATTCAGCTCGAAGGTCACGACGACGGGAGCTTCGGTGGTGATGTTCTCACGGGGAGTGAGGGTGTAGGGGCCACTGCTACCAGCCGTGACGGTCACTTCACACAGGTCCTTGCCATTCTGGGACATGATAGCCTTGCCGTTGCCGCAATCGCTCTTCACATTGAAGGTCAAAGGAGTCTTGGCACCAACAGCGATCGTCTCAGCGGGAGCAGTCGCAACCAGGCTGGTGTCGCCCTTGGTCTCGACCTTGACCTTATCCCACACAATATCGGTGACACGGCAGGTAAGGTCGCTGCTCTCATCGGCGGGAGTGTACTCCCATCCACTGGCCACAGCACCGCTCTTGCTATAGTTTCCGGTGAAGTCAGTCTCGTCAATGGTTGCAACAACCGCACCATCGGCCAGGACAACGCCAGCGAAGCTCGTAAGCACTGCATCCGCAGGCACCCAGTCAGGACGCTTAACATTGAAGGAATACAGGACAGCGCCGTTGCTGTTGATCTTGGTGGTCGCGGTCCAGCTGGAGCCCTTCACGGTGCTGCTGTCGCTGCCGCCAGAGGTGCCGTTGACTTCCTTGAGAACGATCAGGTAAGCGGTACGGAAGCCGTCAGCATCGGGCTTTTCGTTGAGGAGGATGTCAAGCTTGACGTTGCCGTCGGTCTCGTCGAAGAGATCCTCAGCAGAGTCAATGTCATCCCACTTGCTGTCGCGGGTAGCGTTGAGCCACTCGGCCTTATCCGTGCGGATGATGCCCTTGGCGCTGCCAACCGTGTTGGGCACGGTGGTGGAGCTGCCGCGGTAGCCGCCCAGGACATAGGACTCCACGTTCATCGGGGCATCGACACCGTCATCGCCGCTATCGGGCCTGAGAGCCTTGCCCTCAATGGTGGTGGTCTTGGTGTCGCTCAGCTTCATGAGGTGCTTCACGACCTTGCCGTCGTCGCTGGTCAGGACCTCGGAAACACCATCGGTGCTCAGGACGGCGGGGTTGGCA
Organism: Oscillospiraceae bacterium; assembly: GCA_910575815.1. Taxonomy (GTDB): domain Bacteria; phylum Bacillota; class Clostridia; order Oscillospirales; family Oscillospiraceae; genus Oscillibacter. Next base: position 96,309 of record CAJTFN010000012.1, on the reverse strand, counting down.
TTGTGACGGACGAACTGCTTCACGCGATAGTAGTTGTCCTCATACTTGGTGCCAGAAACCTTGGTGTAGGTGGCAAAGTCGCCAATCTGGAGGTCCTTGTTGACGATGATGTGCTGCTCCGTCTCGAACTTGCCGTCGGAGAACATGGCAACCTCAACCTCGTAGAAGGACTCGTTGGACTCCTTGTCATACTCCTTGAAGCCAAGGGTCTTGGTGACATAGAGCATGCGGTTGACGGAGGCGTCGGCGCTCTCGCGCTTGATGACAACGGCCTTGACCTGCTCATCCTTCACGGCGGCCTGAGAGCCCCAGAACTGGATGGCCTGACGCAGCTCGTCGTTGGAGACGTTCTGGACGCCGGACTTGAACTCGATGCTGTCGATCTCGTCCTCGCCAGCGACGTAGTTCACATAGATGAACTTGACGCCCTTGTCATAGTAATACTGCTCAAAGTCGGTGGTATTATAGGTGGTCTTGTGGGTGGTCTTGCCGTTACCGGCGGGATCCTCGTTGGTATCGCCGTAAGCATTGCCGGTCGCCTCGACCAGGGGGATCAGGAGGTTGGAAGCCTTGATCTCGTAGTCGGCGTCCTTATCGGGAACGGCAACGTCGCTGTTGGTCTTCTTCAGGTTGACGAAGACGTCGTTGACGGTCTTCTTGCCGTCGCCAGACTGATGGGCGAGGACATAGTCCGCATCGCCGGAAGCGCCAACGCTGGTGTAATAGACAAGCTCGCCCAGGACATGGCCGTACACAGAGGCACTGTTGCCATGGTTGGTGATCTTGACATTGCTGCCCAGGTTGAGGTCCAGCTCATTGCCGGAGATATCCCAGCCATGGACGAAGGTGCAGACCTTGTTGCCCACGAGGGCCTGATAGTAGTTGCCGATGACCATGAAGTCATTGGTGGCGCCGACATCCTTGGCAAGCAGGGCGTTGCCGTACTTATCCATGAGGAGGGTGACGTCCTTGCGGGTGGCCTTGATGTCCTCGGTCTTGAGGGCCCACATCTCGTCGTTCCAGTCGGCCAGCTTGTAGGAGGTGCCGCCGACGGTGATCTCGACAGCGCCGCGCTTATCATCGGAGTCCTTGCCGATACCATAGGTATCCACGCGGGTCAGCGCGCCGGACACGGTCTCGGGAACATAGACCTCAGCGGCCTCATAGGTCTTGCCGTTGTCGGTGGTCACGGGGATAACCGCAATCTCGTCACCGGACTTGAGATCCTTGAGGATGCCGTAGCAGTCCTCGTTGCTGTCCTTCACCTGCTCAATGTTGACCTCGATGGGGGCCAGGTTGAAGCCGATGTTGGCAGTGCCGCGAGGAGAGTTGTTCTTGAGGGCGTCGGGCTCCTTCTTCTCCAGGGAAATGTAGTCGGAACCGACCTTCTTGACTTCCATCAGCTGGGTCTGGATAACGACCACGTCGGTGATCCAGTCAGCGTCCACGTTGGAAACGTAGACTTCGACGAGGGTGCCGTTGTCGGTGAAGTCCGCGATGTTGGCAACCTTGCGGACGAGCTTGCCGTCCTTCGTCGCACTGAAGTAGTCCTCATCCTCCAGGCCGTTCAGCCAGAGGGTGGTGGTACCGCCATAGGTGCTGCCGCCGCGGCCGTCGTTGCCCCAGCCGTTCCAGGTGGAGTAACCGCCGTCGGAGACCAGGTCGAAGTTCCGCAGGCCCAGAGCCTTCTCCTTGGTGCCGTCAGTGTCTTCAATGTGGGCAACCTGAGTGGTGAAAGTGTAATCAGCCTCCAGGGGGAAGGTGCCGATGGTAACCTTCTTGTAGCTCCACTCGTTGGAGGGACGGCCAAAGTCGTCGTGAGCGGGATCGAAGCGATCATGCTCCAGACGCAGGTCCTTGAAGTGCTCCTCACCGAACTCGAGAGTCAGGTAATCGGAACCCTTGTTGTTGCCGCCGTACCAGTCCTTACGACCGATGTTGGCGTTGATGTCGCGGTTGTTGCTGGTCTTGGGGGTGGCCTGAGTGCCCTGGATGGTGTAGGAACCAGTGGAACCATTCACCACAGAGGTACCGCCGTAGGTCACGATGGTGGCCTTCAGGGTGTTCAGAGCCAGCTGGCAGGCCTCGTCACGGGTGACAGCCGCCGCGCCATCGAAGCTGATCCGGTCGAACAGGCCGGCCACGTTACCGATGTTGGCAACGTTCATGGTCCAGCCAGCGCCGGTGAAGCGCTCGATGTCGCTGCTGTAACCCAGGGCGCCCAGCAGCATCTTCGCGAATGCATAGCCGGTCAGGGTGCCGGTGGGCTTGAAGTTGCCATCACCGTAGCCGCTGATGTAGCCCTTGGTCTTGCAGTAGCTGATGACGCCCGCGAAGGTGTGGCCGGCGGGAACGTCGGGATAGGGGCTGCTGGTGTTGGGCAGAGCCGCAGCAGCGTCGGGGCCGATCATCAGAGAGACGATGATCTTGGCAGCCGCGCCACGGGTCAGCTCCGTCTCGGGCTGGAAGCTGCCGTCCGGGTAACCGGTGATGACACCGATCCGGTTCAGAACGGCAACTGCTTCCTCGTACTTGATCTCATCTTTGTCGGTGAGATCCTTGTACTCGGTGGCTCCCGCGCTGATCGTGACCAAAGACATGGTCATAATCATCGCAAGAACCAGGGACAGGAATTTCTTCATGCGAATATTCCTCCTTCAAATATTTGCGGTCCGTTCGGCCTCCGCGCCTCGCAAGCCCCCCTCCAGGATTCGTGTCGGGGCTAGCCGATCCCACATCAAGCCTGGAATTGGCTCCTCGCCGCTTCTTCCGCCGTCCGCACGCTCAATGTATCAGCCGCCCCCCCGTTTGTCTATAGCTTTCCCGGAGTTGTAATTTGTTTGATAAACGCCATGTTTTAATCCCTTTTATGTGCAAAATGTTTGTAACAAATCAAGCCCCGAAAAGGTCACACCTCCTGCCCGCCGCCCCGCTCTCCTCCGGCGGGCACGGCAGGCTCCAGCCCGGCCTCTCCGGCGCTTTTTTCATGGTTCAGCCGGTATCTCTGCCGCTCCTGCACCACCGCTCCGCCAGCAACCATCCGCTGGAGCAGCGGGCGGCACTGCCCCACGCCGATGCCCAACAGCCGGGCGATGTCCTGGCGGTAGGCAAAGCCCTCCCGCGCCAGGTATTCCAGCACCGCCTCCTCCTGCCGCTCCGGGGGGACCACCGCCTCCGGCGGATAGTACCGGGCCCCCACCTGGGTCAGCTTCCCCCGGCTTACCAGCAGCTTTAAGCGGTTATAAGCGGTGGTCCGGGAAACGTCCAGAAGCTCCATGACCTCATTCCGCGTGACCCAGCCCTGCCGCCGGACCAGGGAGAGAATCTGGCCCTCCCCGCCGGAGCGCAAGGCGCAGTCTACCCGCAAATCCCGCAGTGTGAGGTCATCCAATCCCGCCCGGATCAGCGCCGCCCGCGCCAGCTTGGACAGCCGGGTCCGGTCATAGGGCTGGCGGCTCCGGGGCGCGGTGAGGACGTAGCCCTCCCGTCCTCCGGCGGCCAGGGCTTCCAGGGCCTTTCGGGCCCCCGCGCTCAGGGGGACCTCCCGGTCCTCCAGGTACAGACGGTCTCCCTTCACCTGCTCCCAGCGAAGGGCCACAATCTCCTCCAGGCGCAATCCCGCCTGCCAGGTGAGCCAGAGAGCAATACCGGCGGGGCTGTTTCCCTCCGCCCGCAGCAGCTTCCAAAGGGCAAACTCATCGATCTGACGAGTTTTCTCCCGGCGGATGCGGGTGGAGATTTTTTTCTCCTCCAGATGCTCGGCAAAGTGGACGTTGAGCCCCGCCGCCTCCACGCCGGTAATCCGGGAGACGTATTGCCAGTCATGCTCTTCCAGCTGCCGGAGGACAAAATCGTGGCGAAGGTCAATCAGCCGGACCTCCGTCTGCCCCTCCTTGTCCAAGGCATTCCTGGCCAGGCGGGAGATGGATTGGGGCGTCAGGGGCTTCTGGTCCCGGTCGGAGAGGACCACCGTCTCCTGACTCTGGTCCCGGTCCTCCCGCCGGGCCCGGAGCCAATCCGCCAGCTCCCGGCTGACGGGCACCTTCCGGTCTGGCAGCACGATGGCCGCGTCCAGAAAATCCACCTGCTCCCACGTCAGATGCTGAATCTCATCCCGCAGCAGACCGGCCTGCCAGGCCAGACGCAAAATTGCCCCCGCGGCATTGCTGAAATTTTTCTGCAAAGCGCGGTCCATGGCCCCTTTGTCGGGGCGGTTGACGACGTACTCCTGCATAGCGGCCTCCTTTCGTCACGTTACGACTGTGCAATAAATTCGGAAGCATATTCCCTCCTCCGGAATCCGGGACAATCGCCGAAAACCCAGCGGACCGGCGTTTTCAAAAAAGAGAACAATTGTTACGATTATGGATATCAATCCAAAAATCTGTGCAAACCTCCGAATCCATTGTGCCGCAACGGTTACAAGGATTTTTACACTTGCAGGATACGCTAAAAAATAGCAAAAATCAATATCTATTCGCATATTTTGCCTCTGGCCCTCCCAAGATAAACTGGAAAAAACAAGTCGGAAGGAGCGGCAAATTATGACAAAAAAGGAGCGCGCCGCCGTGGGGCAGCGCCTGCGCCAGCGGCGGAATCACTTGGGCCTTACCCGGGAGCAGTTCTCCGAACTGGCAGACATTGGCGCCGGTTATTATGGGCAAATCGAGGTGGGCACCTCCCAGATGTCCATCGACACACTGATCAAGGTGGCCCGGACCTCCCGCCTGTCCATGGAATACATACTCTTCGGCGATGAGACCGGGGAACCGGATCTGTCTCCGATTCAGATTCTTCTGAACAGCTGCACGCCCCGGGAACTGCGGTTGGCGGAAAAGGTGCTCCAGCTTTTTCTTTTGCGGGGCGATCTCTAAGTCTCCTTTCTTGAGGCAAAAAAATGAGAGAAACTCCTGATGGGTTCCTCTCGTAGCTCTCAGGCTGGCGAAATTTTTCGCCAGCCTGTGCAAGTTTTTCCGGTCTTCTCCGAAGCCCGAAAAAACTTCTGATTAAAAACGAGAGAAACCCCTGATGGGTTTCTCTCGTAGCTCTTTTCCTTTCCGTTCTCTTTCAGTATATGCGCTGTTGGGGTTACCGTATAAAGTTCATCATAGGCCGCTGGGCCGCCGGCGGCGCGGGAAGGCTTGTCTCATGGAGCACCTTCACCATCCAAGCCATATTCCGTCCCAGCCGGGCGGCAACGGCCATGCCCTCTTCGTCCCGCAGAGCCTCGCCGCGGTCCGCGCCGTGAACAGCCCCCCAGTAGTCGGAGGTCACCAGAACCATTTCCATCGCGTCCATCGTTCCCAGCAGCTGCTGATAGGTCTCCATGCCGCCGCTGCGCCGCAGGGTGCACAGAGCCCCTCCCACCTTATGGTGGAGCTGGTTCACCCCGCATCCCGCGGCCAGCATCAGCCGGTCCAGAACACACTTCATCCCCCCGGCAATGCCGCCGTGGTACACAGGGGAGGCCAGCAGGATGCCGTCCGCCCCGATGCAAGCGGCGATGATGTCGTTGACGCCGTCGTCGTTCCGGATGCAGCGGAGGCTGCCGGTGTTCAGGCAGTGGTAGCAGGCCATACAGGGCCGCACGTCGGCTCCGGGCTGGAAGACCCGGAATTCCACACCGGCGGCCTGAATTTCACGCCCCGCCGCCTCCAGGCAAAGGGCGGTGTTTCCGTTTTTGCGGGGGCTTCCGTTGATAGCGACAATGTTCATGGGACATTCCTCCTTTGGTTATTGAATTGTTGGACCAAAATCATTATACCGAATTTTTGCCAGGACCGCAAGCCATTCCCTAAAACCAGCGTCTCTCTTCATGCGTTCTATTTAGGAGGAACACTCCCTGTATGGATGTCTATCGCCGAATACACTTTCGCCGGAAAACAACACGGTCCGCCTTTTCTCGGCGCTCCGGCAACACCTGTCCTCATTCCTTTCGGTACACCACCACAAAGTTCTTCCCTGGGACGATCTCCCGAATCTCCGCTAAGGCAAATCCCGCCCGGAGTCCCAGTTCCGCCAGCTCTTGCGGCCGGAAGGTCCGGAAGCCCACCCGGGTATAGGGCAGGCGGTTCAGCCATTCCCGCGTGTACAACACGTTGTAAAACACGCCCCCGCTCCTCAGACAGCGGCAAATCTCCTCCATTCCCTTCTCGGGCTCCGGCCAGAAATAGACCGTGTTTACCGACGTCACGGCGGCAAACACCCCGTCCTCATAGGGCAGGGCGCAGCAGTCCCCCACCGTCAAGCGCAGCCGCCCTTGCCGGGCCGCTCTCTTACAGCGCCGGACGGCCAGCGTCTTCATGTCCTCGGACGGATCGATTCCATAGAGCTCCGGGGAAAAGGCCCGGTCTATCTGCCGCAGCAAATATCCGTTTCCATAGCCGATGTCCAAAATCCGGTCTTCCGGGGCAATCTCCAGCAGAGCAAGAGCGGCCCGGTACATGGGCCGGTTTATTCCATTCATGACCTGACAGCAAATCCATCCCGCCGCGCCCCTGGGATTTCCAAACTGCCGCCCTATATAATTCGCAAGGTTCCCCATCCTTCGCCTCCTCCGCGTCCGGTCTCAACGCCAGCCAAACCGTCCTTTCCAGACGGCTTCCCCGGTCTCTCCTTTCGCTTCTCCAGACCATGATAGCACAGATCCCGGCATCTGTCATAAAATTTCAGCAAAAGCTCTTTTTCTTCTCTTCGGAGTGCGCTATAATAGACGGACGAAATCAATTGTCTACGGAGGATCAATTCCATGCTGCAAAACGAGATGTTTTTACTCAAGCTGGGCGAGGTGGTTTTGAAGGGCCTGAACCGCCGCTCCTTTGAGGACCGGCTGGTGGCCAACGTGGCCCGCCGTTTGAAATCCTGCGGCAGCTTTCAGGTCTACATCCGCCAAAGCACCATCTACGCCGAGCCCACCACGGACAGCTGCGACATGGAGGCGGCCTACGCCGCCGCCCGGCAGGTCTTCGGCGTGGTCAGCGTCGCCCGGGCCGTGCCCTGCGAGAAGACGGTGGAGGCCATTGTGGAGACCGCCAAGAGCTACCTAGCCAAGGACTTTGCCGCCGCCCGGAGCTTCAAGGTGGAGAGCAAGCGGGCAGATAAGCACTATCCCATGAATTCCATCCAGGTCTCCCAGGCGGTAGGCGGCGAGCTGGCGGAGGCGTTTCCCAATGTGACCGTGGACGTACACAACCCGGACCTGACGGTCCATGTGGAAATCCGGGAAAAGCACGCCTACGTCCACGCCCCCGCCGTCCCCGGCGCGGGAGGACTCCCCGTGGGCATGGGGGGCCATGCCATCAGCCTTCTGTCCGGCGGATTGGACAGCCCGGTATCCTCCTGGATGATGGCCCGCCGGGGCGTGGAGCTGGAGATGGTACATTTTGTCTCCCCCCCCTATACCTCCCAGCAGGCCCAGGACAAGGTCCTGGATCTGGCCCGGCTGCTGACGGCCTACTGCGGCCGCCTCCGGGTTCACATCGTCCCCTTTACGGAGATTCAGGAGGAAATCCGGAAGAACTGCCCGGAGGAGTATTTCACCCTCATCATGCGCCGTTTCATGATGCGTCTGGCCCAGGCCATCGCCAAACGGGCGGGGGCCAAAGCCCTTGTCACCGGGGAATCTCTGGGGCAGGTGGCCAGCCAGACCATGATGGCTCTGGGCGTCACGGACGATGTGACGGAAATGCCGGTTCTCCGGCCTCTCATCGGGATGGACAAGGTGGAAATCATCCGGATATCCCGGGAGATCGGGACCTACGACACGTCCATTCTGCCCTATGAGGATTGCTGCACCGTCTTCACGCCCCGGCATCCGGCCACCCGGCCTAAGGTGGAGGACGTCCGCGCCGCGGAGGCCAAGCTGGATATTGAGGGCCTCATGGCCCGCTCCCTGGAGGGGGAGGAGTGGATCTGGGTCAAGCCTTGACCGGGTGCTCGCCCTTCCGGGCGGGGGGATTTCAGCCATGAAGATGGCTGGTCCTTTGCACCCCCCATTTTCTCTTTTTCTTCCAGAAGAAAAAAAGAAAACGGGCCGTGCACGGTCCAAAAGAGAAAAAGAAGTACGAGACGAAGGACGAGGGGGCGCGCCTGAATGACTGGCCGAAGCCAGGAATGACTTCCCCGCGGCGCAGTCAAACGGGAGCTGGTGCTGCTCGACTTGGCGTATTTCTCTTTCCGCTGTCGCTGGCCGGTAGTAGAATCGGCCTGGCTGACGGCGCCGGACCGATTCGATTGCTTGTGAGCGTCAGCGAAAAGAGCAGCTGGTCCGTTCGATCACGAACAAACCCCCGCTCAATCCAATTGCGTGCGGAGAAGTCATTCCTGGCTTCAGCCAGTCATTCAGGCGCGCCCCCGTATCGTTCCCCCGTACTTCTTTTTCTCTTTTGGACCGTGCACGGCCCGTTTTCTCTTTTTCTTCTGGCAAGAAAAAGAGAAAATGGGGGGTGCAAAGAACCAGCCATCTTCATGGCTGAAATCCCCCCCCGCCCGTTAGGGCGAGTACAAGCCCCCCTAAGGGGGGAAAGGAGCCCTCCATGTCTCATACCGCCGAACTCATTGCCGTAGGCACCGAACTGCTTCTTGGCAACATCGCCAACACCAACGCCCAGACCTTGAGTCAGAGCCTTTCCGCTCTGGGAATCAACGTCTTCTGGCATACCGTTGTGGGCGACAACCCCGACCGCCTGAAAGACGCCCTGGATATCGCCCGCCACCGCGCGGACATCCTCATCACCACCGGCGGCCTGGGCCCCACCTACGACGACCTCACCAAGCAAACCATCTGCGCCGCCTTTCAAAAACCCCTGGTCCTTCACCCGGACATCCTGGAGGATATCCGAACCTTCTACGAATCTGCCCTCCACGTCCCCATGCCGGAGAACAACACCCAGCAGGCGGAGCTGCCCCAGGGCTGCACCGTCTTCGACAACCCCGTGGGCACCGCCCCCGGCTGCGCCTTTGAATCAGAGGGCGTCCACGTCCTCATGCTGCCCGGCCCGCCTCACGAAATGGAAACCATGCTCCGCCGCCATGTGGAACCCTACCTCCGGAAGCTCTCCCATGAGGTCATCGTCTCCCAGGATATCATGACCTTCGGTATGGGCGAATCCTCCGTAGACGAACTCCTCCACGAAAAAATGGCCCACATGACCAACCCCACTCTGGCCACCTACGCCAAGCCCTGCGAGGTCCGCCTCCGGGCCACCGCCAAGGCCGCCACCGAGGACCAGGCCCGCGCCATGCTGGCCCCCGTTCGGGAGATGGTCTGCAAAACCCTGGGCGACGTGGTCTACGGCGCGGATGTGGCGGGTCTCGCGGAGTGCTGCTATGCCCGGCTCCTCCGGCGAAACATGACCCTGGCTACCGCCGAGAGCTGCACCGGCGGGCTGGTCGCCGAAAAGCTTACCGCCATTCCCGGGGCCTCCTCCGTCTACCGGGGCGGCGTGGTCAGCTACTGGACCAGCGTCAAAGGGGATGTGCTCCACGTCCCCCAGGAGATTCTGGATACCCACGGCCCCGTCTCCCAGGAATGTGCCCGGGCCATGGCCGAGGGAGTCCGGGCAATCACCGGGGCTGACCTGGGGGTCTCCGTCACCGGAGCGGCGGGTCCTTCCCCGGACGAGCGGGGCGTCCCCGTGGGCATTGTGTACGTAGGCCTGGCCACGCCGGAGGGAACCTTCTGCCGCTCTCTGGACATGGGGCGCCGGCGGCGGGACCGCATCCAGGGCCTGGCGGCGAATCACGCCTTCGATGTGGTGCGGCGGTATCTGACGGGTCTGCCGGTGGAGCACGTCTGAGGAACGGGGTGCCTCGCTCTTCCGGGCGGATTTTCGGCAAATCATACGGCGGGGCACGTCTCCCCGCCATTTTTCCCTTGCCTTTCCGCCGGAAAACTGTTATACTTGGCCTTTATAACCTCACACGCCTGTTTTCGCGTGAATTTCATAAAACACAAAGGAACGAATTCATGAAAACCATTTTTCTCGTGGACGGCGACAACAACATCGGCACCGGCCTCACCGGCATCGACATGCTCTCGGAGCAGGACACCGTCCTGATTTTCTACCAGAAGGAAAAGGGCCTGGCCCTGACCAAGCTTCAAAAGCTCTGCGCCGGAACGGCGGCGGACGTGCAGTATATCGAGAGCGTCCGGGGCGGCAAGAATTCCATCGATTTTCAGATCATCACGGAACTGGGCGTCCTGGTGGGCAAGCGGGAGGCGGATTACGCCTACGTCATCAGCCAGGACAAGGGCTACGCCGCCTCCATTGACGCCCTCCAGGCCCGGTACGCCAACGCCTTTCAGGAGGTGGCCCTCCGCCCCTCCATCGAAAGCTGCCTTCATCTGCCCTTCGTCCTCCGGGCGGCGGACCGCCAGGAGCTCTGCAACGCCCTGGTGAAGGAGTACGGCGCCGCTCAGGGCTGCGCTCTGTACAACCACCTCAAGCGCGTTTTTCAGGCCCCGGAGCCGGAGCCGGAAAAGCCGGTGAAGGTCACCCGTCCTCACCGGGGCAGCCGGCGGAAGAAAACCCCCGCTCAGGATCCCGCCGATCCGGTCTGACGGACGCCTGGATTTTGGGAGCTTGTTCGTGGCATATCGCCCGCCTCGCCGGCATATTTTTCTGCTGAGCCGCCTTCAAGGGGAGCACGGCTCCCCGGCTCTTCCGGGAAGCCGGAACCTCTCCCGCCGCAGACATGACGCCGGATCTTGAGCAAAGCCCCGGATTTGTCAAAACACACCAAAACACCGCCGGATACAGGCGGTGTTTTTTGTCGCTCATTTCCCATTGCCTCGACAGGTTTCGACAAATTCCGATAATTTTCTTGTGTTTCCCGCGGTTTTTTGTTATGCTGTTTTCGCGGCAGGCAGTCTTTTCCTTGGTTCGGACAGTCTCCCGCTGTAAATGCTATAGCCGTTCCCCCGACGTATCAAGAGCGGCCCGCCTCCCGGCAGGGGCGGCGAACTCAAGCGCCCGCTCTTTATCCATAACCTCAGACGCTTCCGGAGGGTTGATCGAACCTCTGGGATTTTCGCCGGAAAGGAGTTACCCACTATGGACACCGACCTCTCGCTGCTCCCCCGGGCCGCCGCCCAGCTGCGGGGAGCGCTGAGCAATCTCTACTTCGCCGCGGCCCGGCTGGCCCCCGCCGGGGACCGGGAACAAAGCCCTGACCTGGACGCCAAGGCCGCTCTCTTGGACCAGAGCTATTACCGGCTGGTCCGGCTGGTCAACAACCTCTCCGCCGTGGGCTACCTCAGCGAGGAACCCCTCCCCCTCCGGGACCGGGATATCGTGGAATTCCTGGCGGAACTCTTCGGCCAAGTCGCCTCCCTGGCCCCCTTGCGGGGACTGGAGACCCGTTTGCTCTGCGCGGCGGACGAACACGTCTGCGCCTTCTGCGCCGACGCCTTGGAGCAGCTGCTCTACCAGCTTCTCTCCAACGCCTTCAAATTCACGCCTCCCGGCGGGCTCATCACGGTGGAGCTTCGCCTGTCCGGGAAGCACATCCTCCTCTCGGTGGAGGACACCGGCGAGGGCATTGCCCCGGAGCGCCTGGAAACCCTCTTCGACTGCTATCACCAGCCGGACGCCCCCGCCCCGCCCGACCTAGGCCTGGGCCTGGGCCTGGCCATCTGCCGGGGCATCGCCCAGGGCCACGGCGGCGCCATCACGGCGGAGTCCCGCCTGGGAAAAGGGAGCCGGTTCACCTTCTCCATGCCGGACCGCCTCAGCGGCTCCACTCTTTCGGATGTCCCCTTCGACTACAGCGGCGGCTTCAACCGCAGCCTGATGGCCCTGGCCGACGCCATGCCCCCCAAGGCCTTTGAGATTCGCGGCCGGTGAGGGACCGGATCCCCCGGCAAAGCCAAAGTCCCTCCCCCCTTCCTGCCAAACAGCGGCAAAAGCGGAGAACCGTTCGAACGGTCCTCCGCTTCTTTATACCGTCGCCACGTTTGAAAGGCGGCCACATCGCCGGCTTCCCAGGCGGCGCACAGCGCGTTTCACGCACCGGAATGTACGGGCGCTGCCGCTCTATCCCCTGTCAAGCGCCGTCTGCACCTCTCCCCAAAACTCCAGCAGCTTGCTTTTCAGCACATACCCCTGGTTCTCTTCCGTAATCAGCCCCACCTGCTCCTGGGAGAGTCCCGCCGCCAGGGCCGCCGCCGGAACCTTTTCCGCCGCCGCCGCGCACAAGGGCGGGAACACGACGCACCACCAGTTCTTCCCGGCCCCCTCGCCGATGACCAGCCGCAGGGCCAGGTACCGCCCCGCCGGAAGATGGAAGCCCTCATACTCCCGGGTCGGGAAGGCCGTGTCCTCCAGACGGGCGCTGACCTCGTAGTCATAGCCGTTCGCCCGGATTTCCTCCTGGGCAACCCGCTCCAGCTCCAGCAGCTGTCCCCGGAGCAGGGCCTCCGCCTCCCGGCGGTCCGCGGAGCCCTCCAGAATGGGCTCCGTATAGGCCAGCACCCGATCCCGAACCTTCAGTTTCAGCGCCTGGTCCTCCTCCGAATCGGAATTGGCCAGCACGTGAAGCCGGACCACCCGGTCCGACAGCTCCTGTTCCGTTTGCAGGGCCAGGGCTCCGGAGGTCAAAAACGCCGCCAGGGCCAGCAGCAAAACAATCTCCACCAGTTTCAGCTTTCCAGTCTGCGCAGTTTTCATCGCGCTTCCGCTCCTCTCCCGGCCCGCGCTTTCAGGGGCGCTTTTGGCCTTTGCAGAGAGGATGGACAATTTTTCCAGTTTTTAAACCGGGGCGAAGGGAATTTGAAGGCTTTCTTCGAAACGAAAAACCCGGGCGGCCTCAGGGCCGCCCGGGTCAGGCGATCGGCAAAGCATTTTCGCCGGCCTGAGCAGGTTTTTCAGAACGGGCACCCGATGGGGCAGCCCCTCCCCACGGCGTTCAACCGTCGGGAATACCGATTCTCAGTGTTCGCCGGACTCTTCGGCTTCGTTTTCGGGAGGCTCCTCCGGGGCGGTCTCTCCTTTTTTCAGAGCGGCAGGATCGATGGGATCGCTCTCTTCAAACAGGTCGTAGTAATCCTCGTCCTGGAGCGTGGGGCGGCGCTTCCGGGCGATGGCCGTGATGGTGGGATAGAGCACGATGGCAATCAGGCCACCGGAAAAGCCGTTGTTATACAGGTTCAGTCCCGCCACCGGGCCGCCTGTCTGGAGCACCAGAGAGGCATGGATAAACCCAGCCAGAACACCGTAGGGCCAGCCGAAGTGCCCGGAGATGGGCGCCAGGCAGGTGCCGAACAGCCCCGCCAGCTGGAGAGCCGGGTAGTCCGGCGTATGATGCATGCCATAGGCCCCGATAAAGACCCCCAGCATGACGGGGATGATGTTCCGGGCGTGCTTGCCGAAGGCGGAAAAGCCCATGATCGTAAAGATGCCGCCGATGGTGGGCCCGTTGAGGTCCCCTCCCACCAGAAGGACGTAGGCCATCCCCAGCAGGCCGTTGACCCCGATGTTCACCATGACGGGACCATAGCCAAACATACGGAGATAGTCGCTGGGAGCACGGCCCGTGGTGGTCAGCAGACGGCAGTAGCCCGTCCAGACGGACCAGGGGGGAATGTTCGTGGCAAAGAACCCCATTAGAATCAGGGACACGCACAAAAGGCCCAGCACGGCCACAAACCCCTGGTTATACCCCTTGGCCCAATAGAGGACGGAGTCCGGGCTGTCCCCAAAGGCCGTCAGCACCGGCACCACCATCATGGCGAACAGCCCGCAGGCGAAGCCCATGTTGTAGAGGTTCATGCCGTTTTGTATTTTGTAGGTATAGGCGGAGAGGGAGGGCAGAATGAAGCCGATCAAGAGGCCGGCGGTCACCCCCAGGGGAATACTGGCGTGGATACTGCCCAGGGACATATAGCTGACCAGCGGAGCCAGGGAGGTGGCCAGCAGGGCCACAGAGGCGTGCTTCGAAAAGGGCTCCCGCTGGTAGCGGGCGTACAGCCACGTGCCCAGGAGGATGGGCCAGATGTTGATGAAATTCTTGCCAAAGAGGGAAAAGCCCGCCATCAGGCCCATTTCCACAATGGTGAACCCATTGAAGGGGTCGCCGGAGAACTTGATGACACAGATGGAAATCATGGTCACCAGTCCCGCGTTGACCAAGGCCGCCCCAGGGCCGCCAATGGACACATAGTCCGTAATCAGAAGGTCCTGCATCGTGACGATGTGCCACAGTCCCTGGAGAATGTCCGCCGGCGCTTCCAGGCACAGGCCCAAAATCATCAGCCCGGCGGAAAAAATCAGCGTGGCCGGAAACAGGGTTTGATAGCGGGTCTTCACGGCGTACCTCCTTGCTTTGGCGCGGTTTCTCCGTTTAGTATAGCAAAAATCGCCCGAAGGCGCAAGACTTTTTGTTGATTCCGCCGAAGGCCTGGACGCCGGACCGGCGCGAATCCCCTCTTCCGCGTTTGATTTCTCCTTGTAAAATCGGAACGTGACCCCGCTCTTTTGGAAAAGCCGCTTGTAATTTTCCAACATTTTCGGTATAATAAACCAATCATGTCCCGGTCAGTACCGGCGTCCCTTCCATCCGGGGCCGCCGTGATAAAGGAGAAACACCATGGAAAAGAAAAAATTCTATATCACCACACCGATTTACTACCCCTCGGACAAGCTCCACATCGGCCACACCTACTGCACCGTCGCCACCGACACCCTGGCCCGCTATCACCGCCTGATCGGCGAGGACGTCATGTTCCTCACCGGCACCGACGAGCACGGCCAGAAGATCGAGGAGAAGGCCAAGGAGGCCGGGGTCACCCCCCAGGAGTTCGTGGATCGCATCGTGGACGGCCCCCGGGGCGTCCGGGACCTGTGGAAGCTGATGAACATCTCCAACGACCGCTTCATCCGCACCACCGACAGCTACCACGTGAAGTCCATCCAATATATCTTTCGCAAAATGCACGACAACGGGGACATCTACAAGGGGACCTACAAGGGCAAGTACTGCACCCCCTGCGAGTCCTTCTGGACCGAGAGCCAGCTGAAGGACGGCTGCTGCCCCGACTGCGGCCGCCCTGTCAAGGACGCGGAGGAGGAGGCCTATTTCTTCCGTCTGAGCAAGTACGCGGATAAAATCCGGGACCTGCTGGAAAACACAGACTTCCTGGAGCCCCGCTCCCGGGTGAACGAGATGGTGCGCAACTTCATTGACCCCGGCCTGGAGGACCTGTGCGTCTCCCGGACCAGCTTCACCTGGGGCGTGCCCGTGGACTTCGACCCGGGCCACGTGGTCTACGTCTGGGTGGACGCCCTCTCCAACTATATCACCGCCCTGGGCTATGGCAACGACCGCTACAGCGACTACGAAAAGGGCTGGTGGCCCGGCGTGAACATCGTGGGGAAGGAGATTGTCCGCTTCCACTCCATTATCTGGCCCGCTATGCTCATGAGCCTGGGGGAGCCGGTGCCCAAGAAGTGCTTCGGCCACGGGTGGCTGCTGCTGGACGGCGGCAAGATGAGCAAGTCCAAGGGCAACGTGGTGGACCCCTATATTCTGGCGGAGCAGTTCGGGGTGGACGCCCTGCGCTTCTTCCTCATGCGGACCTTCCCCTTCGGCTCCGACGGAAACTTCTCCAACGAGCTTCTGATTCAGACCATCAACACCGATCTTGCCAACGACCTGGGGAACCTGGTCTCCCGCACCACCGCCATGGTGGGCAAATACTTCGGCGGCGCCTTGCCGGCGGGCTGCGGAGTCTGGGGGGATACCGTCTCCTTTGACACGGAGCTCAAGGAGCTGGCCGGAGGCCTCCGGGCGCGCTATGCCGCCGAGATGGATCATTTCGCCCCTCATAAGGCCCTGGAGGAGATTTTCAAGGTCATTCAGCGGGCGAACAAATATATCGACGAAAACACCCCCTGGACCTTGGCCAAGGACATGGAGGTCAACGGGGCCCGTTTGGCCCACGTGCTGTACAACCTGCTGGAGGCCGCCCGGATCTGCGGTATTCTGCTGATTCCCTTTATGCCGGAGTCCATGGATAAGCTCTTCGCCCAGATCGGCGCGGAGCAGCGGAGCTGGGAGTCCGCCGCTCAGTGGGGCGGATTGTCCGAGACTGCCGTGGTCTCCAAGGGCGAGAATCTCTTCCCCCGGGTGGACATGGACAAGGCCCTGCAAGAGCTGGAGGCCGCCGTGGCCGCCGCCCGGCAGGCGGAGTCCGGCGTGGAGGTGGAGCCCCAGCTGGAGGAGAAGGTGGACTTCGACACGTTCTGCAAGAGCGACTTCCGGGTGGTAAAGGTAAAGGCCTGCGAGGCGGTGAAAAAGAGCGAGAAGCTGCTGAGATTTATTCTGGATGACGGCACCGGCGTGGACCGGCAGATTCTCTCCGGAATTCACAAGTGGTATGAGCCCGAGGATTTGGTGGGCAAAACCCTGATGGCCATTGTGAACCTTCCGCCCCGGAAGATGATGGGGCATGAGAGCAACGGTATGCTGATCTCCGCCGTGCACAAGGAAAAGGGCGAGGAGGCGCTGCACCTTATCATCCTGGACGACGCGATTCCCGCCGGGGCGAAGCTTTGCTGAAGTTCTTCTCGCCCTTGCGGGCGGGGAGGATTTCAGCCATGAAGATGGCTGGTGCTTTGCACCCCCCATTTTCTCTTTTTCTTGCCAGAAGAAAAAGAGAAAACGGGCCGTGCACGGTCCAAAAGAGAAAAAGAAGTACGGGGGTTGCGATACGGGGGCGCGCCTGAATGACTGGCGGGAGACAGGAATGACTTCTCACGCGGCGTAGTTAAACGGGGGCTGGTGGTTCTCGACTTGGCGTATTCCTCTTTCCGCTGTCGCTGGCCTGGTCATCGAATCGGCCTGGATTCCTTCTTTCCTCATCGGTTCTTCTATCGATAGATCACCTGTAGGGGCGGACAATTTGTCCGCCCTTTTCTCGTTGTGGAACTGCTCCGGTAGAACGTCCCCCTCCTTACGGGGCCTCGATGGAACATCCCGCAGGGGCCGCCGCCCTCGGCGGCCCCTCCCTCCGGGACCTCCGGTCTGGCAATGCTTGCTCCGGACGCGCATAATCCCTCGGTTTTGGGAAATACTGCCTCCATACTTCGAACGTAGGGAGGCAATATTTTTATGTCCAAACAGCTCAAGGAAAGCGAAACCCTTAAAAACCTCATGCGCTCCTTCGCCGGCGAAAGCCAGGCCCGGAACCGCTATACCTTCGCCGCCGGTCTCTGCCAGAAGCAGCAGCTCCATGTCCTGGAGGCCATCTTCACCTTCACCGCGGGCCAGGAGAAGGAACACGCGGAAATCTTCTACAACCACATGAAGGACGTGGCCGGTGAGACCGTCCAAATCGACGGGGGATACCCTGTGGACATCACCAACGACGTGGTCCAGCTTCTCCGCCGGGCCCAGCACAACGAGTACGAGGAATTCGACCCCGTTTACGCCGGCTTTGCCGACACCGCCCGAAAAGAGGGCTTCCCCGAGGTGGCCGCCTCCTTCCAGCAGATCGCCAAAATCGAGCAGACCCACGGCAACCGCTTCTGCCAATTCGCCGATCTGCTGGAGGCCGGAAAGCTCTTCGTCTCCGATGTCAAATGCGCTTGGATGTGCCTCAACTGCGGCCACATTCACGAGGGCTTACAGGCCCCCAAGGTCTGCCCCGTCTGCTCCCACGATCAGGGCTTCTTCATCCGCCTGGAAATGGCCCCCTATGGCCGGGACATCTTACAGGGCTGATCCCTCCTCTCGCCGCCAGGCTGTCGGGAGAATTCTTCCGGCGGCTTGGCGGGCCGGAGGGCTTCCGGGACTTCTGCCGAAGAGCTTTCCAGGACCTGGAAGTCCTCTGGCGTCCTGGATTGTCCCACGAAATATGGCGGCAGAAAACCGCCTTTTTTTGTGGACATTCCGCCGGGCGTCTGGTATATTAATAGCACAGGCACGCGGTGTCTCCATCCTGCCGCGTCCCCCCAGGGACTCCCTGGCAGCCGCGCAAAGGAGAACGACGCATGGTAACCATCCGAAACGAAACCGAAGCCGACTATCCGAGAGTAGAAGACCTGACCCGAAGGGCGTTCTATAATCTCTATGTTCCCGGCTGTCACGAACACTACCTGGTCCACATTATGCGGGACCACCGGGATTTTCTTCCGGAGCTGTCCTTCGTGCTGGAGCTGGACGGGGAAATCGCTGGCAGTATTCTCTACACCCGGGCCTCTCTTGAAGGCAAAAACGGCCAGCGGAAGGACATCCTGACCTTCGGTCCCCTCTGCGTCGCGCCGGAGCGCCAGCGCCAGGGCTATGGCAAGGCCCTCATTGAGCACTCCTTCGCCAAGGCCAGGGCTCTGGGCTGGGAAGCGGTGGTCATCTTCGGCGCGCCCGCCAACTACGTGGGCCGGGGGTTCCAGTGCTGCAAACGCTATCAGGTTCAAATGGAGGACGGCAGCTGCCCCACCGCCATGCTGGTCAAAGAGCTGCGCCCCGGCGCTCTGGACGGCGGCCCCTGGGTTTACCGGGACAGTCCCGTCATGCAGATCGACGAGGAGGCCGCCCGGCGCTATGACGACCGTCTGCCTCCCATGGAGCGGCGGGTTCTCCCCTGCCAGGAGGAATTCTATATCCTCAGCCACTCCGTTCTGCGCTGACCCACCAGGGCCCATCGGAAGCACGGCAGGGTTCCGGACGAACCGCCAAACCGCGCCGCCGGCTTTCAGGCGAACCCCATGCAAAACCTGTGCCGCCCCGGAGGACGGGGGAACCCAGGCTCCAACGGCTCTTCCCCGGCGTCTTCGCTCCGGCCTACAGGTCCCAAATCACGACAAAGGAGAATCACCATGGAAGAAGAAGGCATCGTTTCCATCTGGCTTGGCAGCTTTGAGAGCAGGGAGGCCTTGACGGCTTACGCCGAAAACCGCTTCATGCGGAACGAGAACGGCGAAAAGGTCCCCTCCTTTACCCAGGACTTTTTCAACGGCGATCTCTGGCCCTTTGAGCCGGACGTGTTCGACTACGAGCTGAACGCCGCCGCCTCCCAGGACCCGGCCGTGGTGGCGGAGCCCTTGGGTAGCGCTCTGGCGGGCGCTTTGGCGGAGCTGTACCCCAGAGGGTTTGACCAGCCCTATAATGCGGTGCTGGCCATCTACGACTACCAGTTCGAGGGCAGCCGCTATGTCCCCGGCGCGCCGGCGCGGTTCGTTGGCTCTTTCGCCTACATAGAGCGCTAAGATCCCAGTCTCCCTTCCCCGCCCCAAGGCCGCTTTGACCGCGAAAAAACAGAGGGTTTTTCCCCAGGGCTTCCGCCCTGCCTGGAAAAATCCTCTGTTCTTTTTCCTTCAAGCCCTCTGGCCGGAGGCCATCTCCCTTCCGGGGAGCTCATTTCCCCACGCAGAACCTGGAGAAAATCCGGCTGACGATCTCCTCCTTCGCCGTCCGGCCCGTCAGCTCTCCCACGGCGTCCAGCGCCTCCTCCGCGTCGGTAAGGACGGCGTCGGGGGTCAGCCCGCTCTCCAGGGCCTCCAGGGCCCGGTCCAGGGCCTCCAGGGCCCGGCGGGCGGCATCCTCCTGCCGCTGGTCTGTGAGGAGGCTTCCCGCTTCCCCCTGCTCCCCGGCGGGAAAGAGGGCGGCGACGGCGTTTTCAAGGTCCTCCAGGCCCTCTCCGGTGAGGGCGGAGAGGGACACCGAGGCGGCGGGAATGCGGCCCCCGTCCGGACCACCAAGCGATGCGGAGCGGATTCCGGAACGGTCCCGCTTGGAGGCAACGTGGATCCAGGGCTTTCCCGTCTGGGAGACGGCCTCCTCCAGCGCCGTCTTCTCCGGCAGCGCCTCCTCATCGGCGCTGTCCTCCACCAGCAAGATCAGCTCCGCCGTCTCCATGGCCCGCCGGGAACGCTCCACCCCCAATCGCTCCACCTCGTCCTCCGTCTCCCGGAGGCCCGCCGTGTCCACCAGCCGCAGCAGCACCCCGCCGCAGAGGACGGCTTCCTCCACCGTGTCCCGGGTGGTTCCCGGCACGTCGGTGACGATGGCCCGCTCATACCCCGCCAGGGCGTTCAGTAACGACGACTTCCCGGCATTGGGCAGGCCCACGATGGCGGTCCGCACGCCTTTTTTCAGTACCCGCCCCCGGCGGCAGGTGGCCAGCAGGGCCTTCAGGGCTCCGGAGGCCTCCCGGAGGGCGGCGGCGATCTCCTCCGGCTGTACGTCCTGGATGTCCTCGTCCGGATAGTCCACTACGGCGTAAAACCGGCTGGTGACCTCCAGCAAGGCCTCCTGAATGGGCTCCAGCACCCGGCGGAGCCCCCCGTTCAGCTGGGCGGCGGCGTTCCGGGCGGCGGCGGCGGTCTCGGCGTCGATGAGGTCTATGACGGCCTCCGCCTGGGTCAGGTCCAGCTGCCCGTTTAAAAAGGCCCGTTTCGTGAACTCCCCCGGCCCCGCCTGCCGCACGGGAAGCCCCTCGGCCGCCCCGGCGGCGAAGAGGGCGGCCAGCACCTCCCCCAGCACCACCGGGGAGCCGTGACAATGGAACTCGGCACAGTCCTCGCCGGTGTAGCTGTGGGGCCCGGGGAAGCGCACCGCCAGCCCCCGGTCGATGGTCCGCCCTCCGGCGTCCAGAAGCTCTCCCAGCGCCATCCGCCGGGGCTCCAGCCGCCCGAAGGGCTTTCCGGAGCGGAAGATCCGGTCACAGACGGCGAAGCAGTCCGGCCCGGAGATCCGGACGATTCCAATGGCGGCGGGGGCCCTTCCCCCGGAGGCGATGGCGGCGATGGTATCCATAGCGGCTCCTTCCCGCGGGTGCGGCCCGCAGCGTGATGAGAAACAGGGACGGGCTTTTTGGCCCGCCCCTGCGTCTTGGGATGAATGAATAGCCGGTCTCCCCAATGGGGCCTTACGCCCGCTGGCTGAAGCGGTACAGCAGCACCGCGAACTGGGCCCGGGTAATGGTGGAGTTGGGGTTCAGCCGTCCGTCGGAGGTGCCGCCCACGATGCCGTTGGCCACGGCCCAGGCCATGGCGCTTCGGGCGGAGGCGGGGACGGTGCGGCTGTCCGTATAGCCCGCCAGGCTGGTGGTGGCGTTGTTGGCGTTGCCCATGAGATGGGCACAGCGGTACAGGGCCGTCACCAGCTGATGCCGGGTCACGGGGTAGTTGGGGTTGAAGCCCTCAGCAAAGCCCTTGATGACCGCCCAATGCCGGGCGTCCTCCATGTTCGTGGGACGGCTGCCGGTCAACCGGGCCAGAACCATCCAGAGCTGCTGGAAGGAGATGGTGCCGTCGGGGTTAAAGCGGCCATAGCTGCCGTTCATGTAACCCGCCTGATTGGCCCAGTTGATCTCCCCCGCCGCCCAATGGCTGGTGGGAATATCGGAGAACACCTGCCCGGAGGCCCCCAGGCTGGGGATGCTCTGGGTGGGATTCTGCCCTGGGACAGGGTCCCAGCGAGACACCGCCGTGGGTGTGGAGGAGCTGGAGGATTCTGCGGCGCTGGAGGCCTTTCGGGTGAAGTAGGCCCGAATCTCCACGTTGGAATAGGGCATGGAGAACGTGTACTGATCGCTGCCGATGCCGTTGAGGGGCACCACACTGCCGCTGGAGCGGGTGGCGGTGACGCTGTCCAGTTCATAGCCGGAGTTGGGCCGGACGGTGATGGTCACCCGGTTCCCGGCAATGGCCGCGCTGGGGGCGGAGACATAGCCGTTGTTGGCCTGAATGAGGGTGATGGTATAGCGGTTGTCGTCCGGCTTGGACGGCTTGTCGGTGTTATCAGGATCCTCGGTGTCGTCGGGATCTTCGGTATCGTCGGGATCCTCCGTACCGGTGGGGGGAATCTCCAGGGATTCCACATAGTTGCAGACCGAGCACGTGCGCTCTTTCTTGCCCGGTTCCGTCTCCGTGGGCTCCTCCACGACTACCCATTCGCCGTAGGTGTGGCGGTTGGTAGAGGGAATCTCAATGGTGCGGTATTCCCTTGTGTGGCAGACGGCACACTCCACATAGCCATGCTTGGTGGTGGGCTTGCCGCAGGAGTCGGCGGTGCCGGTGGAGCCTCCCGGGGTGTCCGGATTTTCCGGAGTGCCGGGGGTTTCCGAACCGTCCGGGGTTTCCGGAGTGCCGGGGGTTTCCGTGCCGTCCGCCTCCCGGGTGCTGGGGGTCTCCGGCGGGGTGCTGGACTCCTGGAAGGGACCCCATTTGTGGGGGACGCGGTCCACGGTTTCGGTTTTTTCTTTTTCAAGCACCTGTTTGCACATTTTGCACGTCACGGCTTCGGTGACTTTTTTGCCCTCTTGGGTACAGGTTGCCGGTATGTTCGTCTCTTCCCCGCCAATCCGCTCATGGTCTATCTTGTCGAGGATGACTTCCGCATCGTACGACTTCTGACAGACTTTGCAGGTGGAGGAGACTATCTTTAGTCCTTCCTTCTCGCAAGTAGCGTCTTCCTTAGTTTCCTCTTTGGTTTCCGCATCCGGGTCGGGGGTGTGGGCCCAGGGAATCTCCTCGGTTTTACAGCCGGTAGAATCCACATTGCCGCACACCTCGCAGACCTTGGCGCCCAGCACCTTGGTGCCCTTTTCCTCCTTTCCGCAATCCGGTTCCGCAACGACAACATCCTTTGTGGTGGTGCCGTAGGTGTGTGTAGCATTCTTTTGAATAATGGTTACTCCCTGATGTGTCTCCAAATGTTTAATATAATCCTCATCAGGCTCTTTGTCCTCATACTCTTCACAGGTCGTACATCCTTCTGCAAAATTTTCTACGGTTTCACATTTGTCGCAAACTCTCTCAGTGACCTTCGCTCCCTCCAGGCCGCAGGTCGCCTCAAGAAATTCTCTGGTCTCTGTCTTGCCGGAGTCAAAGGCATGGTCCAACATGGGACTTTCAATCCGCTCCGTGGCCATTTCCTTATCACAGGTGGGGCAAACCTTGGAAATCACAACCTTATAACCCGGCGCGAAGCAGGTTGCATCCAATTTTTCCTTGATAAACGCCTCTTGATTTCTTTCGTCTTCCGTCGTCTCCCGCTCACCGTGGGGCTGAGCGGCCTTGATGGTTTCCTTCTCAGTCTTTGTGGCGCTGCATACGCGGCAGGTTCCCGTATAGGTATTGACCTGGTCTTCACAGTCTTTCGGAGCAGCCGGCTCCATCGAGGTAGTCCACGTATAAGAGTGCTCCAGCTTGGGAACTTCCCGTTCGATATTCAGTCCCGTGCAGCTTTTGCAGGTTATGGCCTCATTCACAAAGCCCGCCACGGAACAGGTAGGCGCTTTGGCGTTGGGAAGACCCGCCGTGGTAGTGTGGACATTCTTTCCGGCCGGGTCGTCGGCAGTGCCGGAACCCTTCATATCGTCCGGAAGGCCATCCAGCATTTTATCAACCGCGCCGCCGTAATGCACAACCTTCAGATTTTTATTTCCCTCTAAAATTACGGCGTCAAAGTTGCCCACCGAGCCGGGGATGGAAAGTGTTCTCAGCTCCGTGCAGTTGGCAAAGGCCTTTTCTCCGATCTTTGTCACACCATCGGGAATTTTGATTTCCCGCAGAGCATTTTTGCAGCTGTCAAAGGCCATGGGGCCAATTTCTCGGATGCTGCCAGAGAGTTTCAGCGTTCTTAAATTTGAGCAGGAAGCAAAGGCTGCCTCTCCAATGGACGTGACCTGCTGTACAACCGGAGCCCCGTCAGGGTTCATGGTTACTTTGTCCCGGAAGGTCAGCGAGGTCAAACTCGTACAGCCAAAAAATGCGTTTGCGCCAATTGTTACAACGTTTTCAGGAATTATAACGCTGCCCAGGTTCTCGCAGTTCCGGAAGGCATTCGCGCCAATTTCCGTAATCGAACTCGGGATCGTCAGGGACCCCAAACCCGCAAAACCAGAGAACGCGCCGTTCGCAATTCCCGTAATCGGCACGCCCCGAACCGCCGACTTGATCACAGCGGTTTTAATTCCGGTATTGTCCTCGTTGCGCACCACAGTTCCGGTACTCAAGTCATACTTGATACCGTCCTGTACTACAATTGTATCCGCCGCCAAAGCGGTCCCCGTCAGCGCGGCCATCAGCACCGCCGCCAGCAGAACCCTCCAAATCCAACGCCTCATCTTCCGCTCCTCCTGTCTCACGCGCCTTGCGCGCCAATTTCACAGCTACAGCATAGCACAAATTCCCGGGCCTTTCAATGGGTCCCCCAAAAAATTCCCTGGAAAAAAGCGGGACGGACCTCCCGGCCCGTCCCGCTTCTTTCATTCGATTGCATCAAATCCGCGTTGCCGCCGCTCCAGCCCGGACAAGCTCCGGACCCCAGAGCGCGATAAAGTTCTTTTGGTAACTTTTCTTTTAAGAAAAGTTACTTCACCCGCTCGCCCGCGGCCTCCTTGGCCTTGATCTCCCGGACGGCGTCCTTGTGGGACAGGTTCACCCGGCCTTTCTCGTCGATGTCGGTAACCTTCACCCACATCATGTCGCCGATCTTGCAGGCGTCCTCCACCTTCTCGATGCGGTGGTCCGCCAGCTTGGAAATGTGGACCAGGCCGTCCTTGCCCGGAGCCAGCTCCACGAAGGCACCGAAGGTCATCAGGCGCACCACCCGGCCATAGTACAGCGCGCCGATCTCAGGGACAAAGACAATGTCGTCAATGCACTTCTTGGCGGCGTCGCAGCTGGCGGCGTCCACGCCGGCGATGAAAATGGAGCCGTCGTCATTGATGTCGATCTTCGCGCCGGTGTCCGCCACAATCTTCTGAATCACCTTGCCGCCGGAGCCGATGACCTCCCGAATCCGGGAGGGATCGATGTGCATGGTCAGCATCTTGGGGGCGTACCGGCTCACGTCCTTGCGGGGCTCGGCAATGGCGGGGAGCATGATCTGGTCCAGAATCTGGCAGCGGCCGTCGTAGGTGATCTCCAGGGCGTTCTTGATGATCTCCATGGTGAGGCCGTCGTTCTTCAGGTCCATCTGAATGGCGGTGATGCCCTTCTTGGTGCCCGCCACCTTGAAGTCCATCTCGCCGTGGAAGTCCTCCACGCCCTGAATGTCAATGAAGGTGGTGAAGCCGCCGTCGTCGTCCTGAATCAGGCCGCAGGAGATGCCCGCCACCGGGGCCTTGATGGGCACGCCGGCGTCCATCAGCGCCAGGGTGGAGCCGCAGACAGAGCCCTGGGAGGTGGAGCCGTTGGAGCTGACCACCTCGGAAACCACCCGGATGGCGTAGGGGAACTGCTCCACGTCGGGAATCACCGGCAGCAGGGCCCGCTCAGCCAAAGCGCCGTGGCCGATCTCCCGGCGGCCGGGGGAACGGGCGGGCTTCGCCTCGCCGACGGAGTAGCCGGGGAAGTTGTAGTGGTGCATATACCGCTTCTCCGTCTCCTCCCAGATGGTGTCCAGCTTCTGGTTGGCGGAGAGGGTGTCCAGAGTGACCACGGAGAGGACCTGGGTCTGTCCCCGGGTGAAGAGTCCGGAGCCATGGGCCCGGGGCAGGATTCCCACCTCGGAGGCCAGGGGCCGGATCTCGTTTTTCTGCCGTCCGTCCACCCGGTGGCCCTCCAGCAGCCAGGCCTTGACAATCTTCTTCTGGAACTTGTAGGTGATCTCGTCCAGGTACTTGTCCATCTCGGGGTACTCGTCCAGGAAGAGCTCGTGCCACTTCTCGATCAGGGCGTTCCACCGGGTCTCCCGGACGTTCTTATCGTCGGTGTCCATGGCGGCCTTGGCCTCGTCCATGGTAGCGGCGACGATCTTGCCGAAGAGCTCCTCGTCGAAATCGGCGTGGGGGTAGTCGAACTTCTCCTTGCCGATTTCGGAGACCATCCGGTTGATGAGCTCTACCTGCTTCTGGTTCTCCTCGTGGGCCATCTGGATGGCCTTAAACATGGTGTCGTTGTCCACCTCGTTGGCCCCGGCCT
Organism: Oscillospiraceae bacterium; assembly: GCA_910575815.1. Taxonomy (GTDB): domain Bacteria; phylum Bacillota; class Clostridia; order Oscillospirales; family Oscillospiraceae; genus Oscillibacter. The sequence goes on along the minus strand of CAJTFN010000012.1, from coordinate 70,438 downwards.
CGATCATGACCACCTTGCTGCCGGTGGAGACCACGGTGACGTCCAGGTCGGAGACCTTCCGCTCCTCGCTGGTGGGGTTGAAGATGAGCTTGCCGTCCACCAGGCCCACCTTCACCGCGCCCACGGGACCGTGCCAGGGGATGTCGGAGATGGCCAGGGCGGCGGAGGCGCCGATGAGGCCGCAGATCTCCGGGGAGCAGTCGTGGTCCACGCTCATGACCGTGGCCATGATGGAAACGTCGTTGCGGAAGTCGTGGGGGAAGAGGGGGCGAATGGGCCGGTCGATGACCCGGCTGGTGAGAACGCCCTTTTCGCCGGGGCGGCCCTCCCGGCGGTTAAAGCTGCCGGGGATGCGGCCCACGGAGTAGAGCTTCTCCTCGAAGTCCACGGAGAGGGGGAAGAAGTCGATGCCGTCCCGGGGACGGGCGGAGGCGGTGGCGCAGACCAGGACCCGGGTTTCGCCGTAGCCCACCATAACGGCGGCGTTGGCCAGCTCCGCCAGCTTGCCCACTTCCAGGGTCAAGGGGCGGCCCGCCAGCTCCATTTCGTACTTGCGGTAGTGGGGGAATTGTCTTTGGGTGATGATGGTCGACATAAGGATACTCCTTTTCATTTGATATGCGGGAGCAGTCCTTTTCGTATTTGAAAGGAGGTCCGAAGCCGGAGGGCGGTCAGGCCCCCTTTCAAACACAAAAAGCAACGGCTCCCGGCGGGGGATACGGAAAAAAGGGCAACGGATACCCGCCGCCCTTTTTACGTCTTACTTACGGATACCCAGCTTGGCGATCAGGGCACGGTAACGCTCCACGTCCTTCTTCTGGAGGTAGTCCAGGAGGCTGCGGCGCTTACCGACCATCTTCAGGAGGCCCCGGTTGGAGTGCTTGTCCTGAGGATTGGCGCGCATGTGCTCGGTGAGGACGTTGATCCGCTCGGTCAGAATGGCGATCTGGACCTCGGGAGAGCCGGTATCGCTTTCGTGGGTACGGTTGGCGTTGATAATCGCGGTCTTTTCTTCTTTGCGCAGCATAGATGGTTTCCACCTTTCACAAGTATACCCCGCGACACTGTGCGCCAGGCCGGTGAAGCTCCACGGCACAAAGCATAGGGGGAGTTTTTTATCCGCTGGGCGGACTTTGTAACTATATCACAGCGATTTGCGCTTGTAAAGAGGAAATTCTGCTTTTTCCAGGAAAAAGGGAAGTTTTCTCTCGCCCTTGCGGGCGGGGGAGATTTCAGCCATGAAGATGGTTGGTGCTTTGCACCCCCCATTTTCTCTTTTTCTTGCCAGAAGAAAAAGAGAAAACGGGCCGTGCACGGTCCAAAAGAGAAAAAGAAGTACGGGGGGCGCGATACGGGGGCGCGCCGAATGACTGGCGGGAGACAGGAATGACTTCCCCGCGGCGTGGTGCAACGGGGGCTGGTGGTTCTCGACTTGGCGTATTTCTCTTTTCGCTGTCGCTGGCCTGGTGGGTGAATCGGCCTGGATTTCTTTTCTCCTTTTCTCCTTTTCTCTTCTTCTCTCTTTTTCTCTCTTCTTCTCTTCATCTGCTTTTCATCTGCTTTTCTATCGATAGATCACCCTGTAGGGGCGGACCATTGTGTCCGCCCGTCCCCTGTTGTAGGAACACTCCGGTAGAACGCTCCCCTCCTTGCGGAGCCCTCGGCGGCCCATCCCCCCTAAAACGAGGGCGAATTCGCAAGGGGGATTTCACCCGAACAAAGCTCCTCGCAAACCGGAACCTTACTGTGCACCTTCCATGTAATCCAAATAATCAGCTCCCACATAAACAACGCTCTTATTGGTTATGACAAAGCCGATATTCTCGCCCCACTCACCTTCGCCTTCAACCGCATAGGCTATTTCATCATCTTTGCTTTCCATCCCCACATATAGCGCCATGAACCAGCAATAATTTAATATATCAAGCGGATTATCAAGGGTAGGTAATTCGAATTCTTCATTTAAGCCGCCCCCCTCCTGAGCACAGCTTATGAGCTTTTGACAAATCTCATTTATCACAGGCTCTGAAAGGTTGTTGAATGCTTCAACGCACTTTTCCGCACATTCCTTGAAGTCAGGATGATCGCTGTTCGCGTAAACAATGAGTTCATCCTCATTTTCATCATTGCGGAAAAAGCTGCTGTTGAAACACCCTTCTCCATCTTCTTGCCGCAGCCAACGGATCATAAGCTGTTCCTCCTTAAAAACTATTTTCGGTGGCAGAACCATTCTTTATAATCAGACCACAACATCTCAGTACGCGCTGATGCGCAAGCTCTCGTCGTCTTCGCCCTTTTCAATCTTACGGATTTCCACGAAATACTTCACCTCCGGGCTGACTTCCACCTGCACCCGCTCCCCGACCCGGCGGCCCAGCAGGGCCTTCCCCACCGGGGATTCCTTGCTTACCAGCCCTTTTAAGGCGTCCTGGCGCAGCGTGGTGACAATCCGGACCTCCATCTCCCGCTTCGCCATCTCATGATAAATCGTCACCCGGTCAAACAGTCCCACGGCGTCCTCCGCCGCTTTTACCTCAATCACCTTGGCGGTGCGGATCATCCGCTCCAGATACCGGATGCGGCTGTCGTTGCGGTTCTTGGCCTGCTTGGCGCACTTATATTCGTAATTCTCGCTGAGGTCCCCAAAGGCCCTGGCGGTCTGGACCTCCTCAATCAGCTGGGGCCGGAGAACCTGAATCCGGTGCTCCAGCTCCTCTTTCATCTTTTTAATATCCACCGCCGTCAGCTCGTCATACACGGCAACTTCCTCCTTCCCATTTCTGCCCCCATCATAGACTCTCCCGCCTGCCCTGTCAAGCCAGGAGTCCTTGACGGCTTCCATCAGAAGTGCTATTCTATAAAAAGAACAACGAACAGGAGGGAAACCATGGATTTGTCCGCGCTGCTGGAAATCCGCCCCGGCGTCACCGCTGTCATCGGGGGCGGCGGAAAAACCACCCTCCTTCGGGTCCTGGGGACGGAGCTGGCGGAGGCGGGGGCCCGGGTGCTGCTCTGCACCACTACGAAGATATTCCCTTTTGACGGTCTTCTGAATCTGACCGGCCCTTCGGAGGAGGCTCTGGCGGAGGCTTTGAAGGCCCGCCGTCTGGTCTGCGCCGGGTCCCCGGTCTCCGGAACGGGGAAGCTTACGGCTCCGGCCATCCCCATGAAAAAACTGGCGGCTCTGGCGGACTATGTGCTGGTGGAGGCCGACGGTTCGGCGGGCCGCCCTTTCAAGGCCCACGCGGCCCATGAGCCGATGCTTCCCCGGCTGGCAAATCAGGTCATCTATATGGTGGGAGCCTCCGGCTTTGGCCGTCCCGTCCGGGAGGCGGTTCACCGGCCGGAGCTCTTCTGGTTCCTGTCGAATCTGGAGCCAGAGGACCCAGTCACCCCGGAGGCGGTGGCGGAGGCCCTGCAAATAGAGGCCGCTGCCGGGGGACCGCCGGTCCGGGTATTTGTCAATCAGGCAGAGGACGAAGCCGCTTTGGCCAACGCCAGGCGGCTGGCGGAACGGCTGCCCTGGCCCGTGTGCGCCGGGGCGCTGAACAGGAGGAGTTGGACATGCTTGTTGTAATTCGGGGCGCCGGGGACATTGCCACCGGCGTTGCCCTCCGTCTCCGGCGGGCAGGACTTTCCGTGGTGATGACCGATCTGGAACAGCCCACCGCTATCCGCCGGACCGTGGCTTTCTCCCAGGCCATTGTCCGCGGTGAAGCCACTGTGGAGGATATCACCGCCCGGCGGGCGGAGCGCCCGAAGGAGGCCCTGGAGCTTCTGCGCGGCGGCGTTATTCCCGTGCTGGCGGACCCCCGGGGGGACTGCGTTCGGGTCCTGAGGCCCGCCGCCGTAGTGGACGCCATCCTGGCGAAAAAAAACCTGGGCACAAAGCGGGACGACGCGCCTGTAGTCGTGGGCGTCGGGCCCGGCTTTACGGCGGGGGAGGACTGCCACGCCGTGGTGGAGACCATGCGGGGCCACTATTTGGGCCGCGTGCTCTACCAGGGCAGCGCCCAGCCCAACACCGGTATTCCCGGTCTCATTGGCGGCTTCGCCGGGGAGCGGGTTCTCCGGGCCCCGGCGGACGGGGTATTCCGCATGCTTCTGGACATCGGCGCGGAAGTGCGCGCGGGAGACGTGGCCGCCGAGGTCGCGGGTGTGCCTATGGTGTGCACCCTGGACGGCGTGCTCCGGGGCATCCTGCCGGACGGGACGCCGGTCCGCAAGGGCATGAAAGCCGGGGACATTGATCCCCGCTGTAAGCTTGAGCACTGTTACTGCGCCAGTGACAAGGCGCTGGCCGTGGGCGGCGGGGTTCTGGAGGCGCTGCTCTGCCTCAGCGGGGCGCTGAGATGAAGCGGCTGGTCCTCCTGGCGGCGGTACTCCTGCTCAGCGGCTGCGCCCTTTTGCTGGCAACGCGGCGGGTCCAGGTCTCCGCTCCTGAAGGGTTCCCGGTTTTGCCGGAGGCTGAGGAGGCTTCTTCCTCCCCGGCGGAGAATGGGAATGCCTCGGATGGGACTTCCGTCCCAGCGGAGAACGGGAGTGCCCCGGCGGGGAAGGAAGCCGCCTCCGGCTCTTTCTCCGCCAAAGAGGGAGCGGACGCCGGAAAAGACGCTCCCGCCGTGCCGGAAGGCGAAGCCGGCTCAAGCGCTTCCTCTCCCGCGGCGGAGGCAGGCCTTCCTCCGGAACCCCCCGAACCCACGCAGGAGGGAGATTCCCTCTCAGAACCGGCAACCTCTCCGGAGCCCGCGGAAGCGGACTTCGTGAAGGTCACGGACTACATTCCCCAGCTTCTCATTGATCTGCGCTACGGGACGGAAGATAATTTTACCGGGCAGACGATCTATGATTTCACCGACGCCTATCTCCGCTACGGCACCGTCCGCAAGCTGGCCGCCGTTCAAACCGCCCTGGAAGAGGAGGGCTATGGCCTGAAAATCTGGGACGCGTTTCGTCCTCCCGCCGCCCAGTTCAAGCTCTGGGAAATCTGCCCCGACAGCCGCTATGTGGCCAACCCCAACCAAGGGGCCTCCTCCCACAGCCGGGGGAACACCGTGGATCTCACCCTGGTGGACCGCCAGGGCCACGAGCTGGAGATGCCCACGGGCTTTGACGACTTCTCCCCCAAGGCGGACCGGGACTACCGGGACGTACCTCCCCAGGCGGCGGAGAACGCCCGGCGGCTGGAGGCGGCCATGACCGCCCAGGGCTTCCAGCCCTATTCCGGGGAGTGGTGGCACTATGCCGACGAAACCCGCTACCCCGTGGAAGAAACGTTTGTGCCGCCGTCTCGAGACGGCGGGGAGGAGGAACCTCATGCCTGAAAACGAAGTCAAACTGACCAAGCTGGCCAAGTGCGCCGGCTGCGGCGCGAAGGTGGGGGCCGGGGTCCTGGCCCAGCTCCTGGAGGGCATCCAGGTCCACCGGGACCCCAACCTGCTGGTGGGCTTTGACCGAAGCGACGACGCCTCGGTCTACCGGCTCACCGACAGTCTGGCCCTGGTCCAGACGGTGGATTTTTTCCCACCCATCGCCGACGATCCCTATCTCTTCGGCCAGATCGCCGCGGCCAACGCCCTCAGCGACGTGTACGCCATGGGCGGGGAGCCGAAGCTCTGTTTGAACATCATGGCCGTTCCCAAGGACATGCCCCAGGAGGCGGTCCACGAGCTGCTCCGGGGCGGCTATGAAAAGGTCTACGAGGCCGGGGCCCTCATCACCGGCGGCCATAGCATCCTGGATGACGAACCCAAATACGGCCTGGCGGTCACCGGCTTTGTCCACCCGGAAAAAATGCTCACCAACTCCGGCGCAAAGCCCGGGGATGTGCTGTTTCTCACCAAGCCCCTTGGCATAGGCGTCCTCACCACCGCCGCCAAGGCAGATCTGCTCTCCCGCAAGGGCGCGGCGCTGGCGCAGAAGCTGATGACCACCCTGAACAAGGGCGCCCGGGACGTGATGGTAAACCATCGGGTCCACGCCTGTACGGACGTAACCGGCTTTGGTCTTCTGGGCCACGGCCTGGAGATGGCCCAGGGCAGCGATGTGGAGCTGGAGCTTTGGACGGCGGCAGTGGATTGCATCCCCGAGGCAGCGGAGCTGGCCCGGATGGGCATTTTGCCCGAGGGCATGTACCGCAACCGGGCCTTTGCCCAGGACGCCGTCGATTCCGGCGCCGCCCCCCTCTGGCAGCAGGACCTGCTGTATGACCCCCAGACCTCTGGCGGGCTGCTGATGGCAGTGGACCCAGAGGACGCGGAGAAGCTTTTTGTGGAATTGAAAGGCACCGTTCCCAGTGCGCAGCGCATAGGGGAAGTCCGCCCCTTCCGCGGGGGGCGGCGGATTTTCTTAAAGTAGTCAAGGTGGTCCATCGAGTAATCCCCCAACGGGAAAAGGGCGGACACATCGGTCCGCCCCTACAGGGTGATCTATCGATAGAAAAGCAAATGAAGAGAAGAAGAGAAAAGGGGAAAAGGAGAAAAGGAAACCAGGCCGATTCACCCACCAGGCCAGCGACAGCGGAAAGAGAAATACGCCAAATCGACAAGCACCAGCCCCCGTTGCACCACGCCGCGGGGAAGTCATTCCTGTCTCCCGCCAGTCATTCGGCGCGCCCCCGTATCGCAGCCCCCGTACTTCTTTTTCTCTTTTGGACCGTGCACGGCCCGTTTTCTCTTTTTCTTCTGGCAAGAAAAAGAGAAAATGGGGGGTGCAAAGCACCAGCCATCTTCATGGCTGAAATCTCCCCCGCCCGTCAGGGCGAGTCCCCTGCCAGGAGGCGCACCGCCTCCAAATACCCCCCCAGCCCATGGCCGCGGATCGTCTCCACGCACGCGGCGCGCACAAAGGACACGTGTCGAAACTCCTCCCGGCTGTCCGGGTCGGACACATGCACCTCCACCGTGGGAATCCCCACGGCCTTCACCGCGTCCAGCAGCGCCACGCTGGTGTGGGTATACGCCGCCGGGTTCAGGACAATGCCGTCCACCCCGTCAAAATACGCCTTCTGAATGGCGTCCACCAGGTCCCCCTCGTGGTTCGACTGGAAAAAGGAAACCTCCACCCCCAGCTTTTCCGCCTCGGCGGAAATCAGCTCTTTCAAGTCCTCATAAGTGGCCCTGCCGTAAATTTCCGGCTGGCGGATGCCCAGCATGTTCATGTTGGGCCCGTTGACCACCAAAATTTTTTTCTTCTCCGCCCCCACAAAGTCCCTCCAAATCTCCGCGGCCGTCTCCTCCGGCCGTTTGTCGTTCCAGGCTGAAACGTCCGCCGCCGCCGTGTACAGCGGTTCCCGGACCCGGGCCATCTCCTCCAGCTTCCCCGACTGGGACAGCGGCCTGCCGTCCTTCGGCAGCCGGTCCAGGTCCCGCTTGAGCCAATAGACCCAGCCCGTCCGGCGCATGGCCGCCCGGTTCTCGGACCAGAGGACCGCCCCGCCGCCGGTGGCGACGATCTGCCCGTTCCGGGTGCAGACCTCTGTCAAAACCTCGTTCTCGATCTTCCGGAAGGCCCCCTCGCCCTCCTGGGCGAAAATCTCCGGAATGGATTTTCCGGCCTTTTTGACGATCTCGCCATCCAGGTCCACAAAGGGCTTTCCGGAGAGTCTCGCCAGCTCCTGGCCCACGGTGGTCTTGCCGCTGCCGGGCATCCCGGTCAAAACCAGGTTGGTCCTGTCCCGCCAGAGCTGGGCGATGATCCGCTCGGTCTCGCTGTCGGGAATGTTCCTGTCGAAAAACAGCTCCTCCGCCCGCTTGGCCTGGGCCACCAGCATGGCAAGGCCCCCGGTGTAGCGGATGGCGCGTCCTCTCGACTCGTCCGCGCCCCGCGGCGTCTCCAGCCAGCGGGCCGTCTCCTCTGCCTGCAAAAGAAGGTTCGTCCGCCCCGGGTTGTACACCACGTCGGCCACATCCGTCACCTTTGGCAAAAGCCGCAAGTCCACAGGCCGCCCCTCCAACCTGGGCCACATACCCACAGGGGTGGTGTTGATCAAAACCTCTGCGTCGCCATGGCGGTCCGGGAGGTTTTCATAGTTCACCTCCCCGGAGCGGGAGACCACCACGATCTCCCGGGCCCCCTCCCGCCGCGCCGCCGCCTGGGCCATGAGAGAGGCCCCGCCGCTGCCCAGCACGACGACCTTCTTTCCCCTCAGGGAAATCTCCGCCCGGCGGAGCATGTAGAGGAAGCCGTCGATGTCCGTGTTGTACCCGTATAGTTTTCCATCCCGCCAGACCAGGGTGTTCACGCTGCCGATGGCCGCCGCCGCCGGGTCGATCACGTCGCAATAGCGCATCACGTCCCGCTTGTAGGGCATGGTGACATTCAGCCCCCCAAGGTCCTTCCGGCGGAGAAACGCCTCCAGCTCCTCCGGCTCCAGCTCGAAATTCCGGTAGTCCCGGCACCCCAGGGCCTGATGGATGGGCTCGGACCAGCTGTGACCCAGCTTCCGGCCCAGAAGACCGTATCCCTTCTCCATGGCTCACACTTCCGCGTAGTTGCCCAGGAACTGGAACTGGGCGCAGCTCCGCTCCAGCTCCTCCAGCATCACCAAAACGCTGGGGTCCCGGAGGTCCGCCTCCATCTCGATAAAGAAGATATACTCAAAATCGCTGCCGGAAACCGGGCAGGACTCCAGCTTGGTCATGTTGATGTCCAGAGCCGCCAGCTTGGAGAGCATTTCGTAAAGGGCCCCGGGGCGGTTGTCAAAGGCGATGATGAGGCTGACCCGGCTGGCCCCGGCGTAGATGACCGGGTCCTTGGACACGCAGATAAAGCGGGTGTAGTTGTTGTCGCTGTTTTGAATCTTGTCCGTGACGCACTCCAAGCCGTAGAGGGCCGCGCAGGGATGGGAGGAGATCGCGGCGGCGCGGCGGCTGCCGGACTCGGCCACCAGCTTGGCGGCCACGGCGGTGTTGTCGCAGGGAATGACCTTCACACCCTCCAGCTTGTTCAAAAAACGGCTGCACTGGCCAATAGCCTGCTGGTGGGAGTAAATCTCCGTCACCTCCTCCAGCTTCACCCCCGGAAGAGCCAGGAGCTCATGGTGAATGCAGAGGCGGGTGGAGCGAACGATGGTAAGGTTGTGCTCCTGCAAGAGCTCGTAGACCGCCCGGACAGAGCCGTTGGAGCTGTTTTCAATCGGCAGCACGCCAAACTTGCAGAAGCCCGCCTCCACGGCGGAGACCACCGCGTCAAAGGTCTTGACGTACAGGAGGTTCCCCCGGGGGAAGATGCGGTCACAGGCCACCTGGGAATTGGCTCCCTCCACACCCTGGCAGGCCACCAGGCCCGTCTGGGGGAAGAGCTGGTCCCGGTTTTCAAGGCAGGCCCGGACCTGGGCGCCCACTTTGGTGGGCGCGTCGATGAGCTCCGCCTGCCGGGACCGGGCCAGCTCGAAGAGGGTGGAGAAGAGGTGATAGGCGTAACGCTCCCGATTCCCGGCGTTCTCCGTCACCTTGGCCAGTACGGCCCGCTCCCGCTCCTTGTTCAAAATGGGGAGGCGGTGCTCGTTCTTGTAGGCGGCCACCTCCTCCGCCAGGTCCATGCGTTCCAGGAAGAGCTTCAGCATTTGGTCGTCCACCGCGTCAATTTTGGCGCGAATCTCAGAAAGTTCCATGGTTTCCCTCCAACAACATATCCAAAAGTACGGCGGCGGTCACCGCCTCCACCACCGGGACCGCCCGGTGGGCCACACAGGGGTCGTGCCGCCCGTGAATGGTCAATTCCCCGTCCTCCATCCGGGAGAGGCGGACGGTCCTCTGCGCCCTGCCGATGGATGGCGTGGGCTTTACGGCCACCCGGAGCACCAGGGGCATCCCTGTGGTGATGCCGCCCAGGATACCTCCGGCGTGGTTGGTGCGGGCCCGGAGCCGCCCATTCTCCACGGTAAATTCATCGTTGTTCCGGGAGCCCCGCCATTCGGCGGCGGCAAAGCCCGCGCCGAACTCCACGCCCTTCACCGCCGGAATCCCGAACAGGGTGGCGGCCAAACGGTTTTCCACCCCATCGAACATGGGGTCTCCCAATCCGGCGGGGAGGCCCACGGCGGCGCACTCGATGACACCTCCCACGCTGTCCAGGTCCCCCTTGGCCGCCAGGATAGCGTCCCGCATCCGTTCTCCCGCCCCGTCGTCCAGAACGGGGAAGGGCTTGGCGGCAACCTCCGCGAAGAGCTCCGCCGTGGGGTACAGGGGGAAGGGCCGGTCCCTTTCCCCGGCCACCGCGTCCAGATGGGCTCCCACGAAGACGCCCCGGCGGGCCAGGATCTGCTTGGCGATGCCTCCGGCGACGCACAAAGGGGCTGTGAGGCGGCCGGAGAAGTGGCCCCCGCCCCGCATATCGGCCTGCCCTCCCCACTTCACCCAGGCGGTGTAGTCGGCGTGGCCGGGGCGGGGCTTGTCGGCCAGCTCCGCATAGTCTCCGGAGTGCTGGTCGCTGTTGCGGATGACGGCGCACAGGGGCGCGCCGCAGGTTCTGCCGTTCTCCAGTCCAGAGAGGAACTCCGGCACGTCCGTCTCCTTCCGGGCGGTGGAGAGAGGGCTGTTCCCGGGCCGCCTCCGGCCCAGAAAGCGCTGGAGCTCCTCCAGATCCACGGCCTCCCCGGCGGGCAGACCGTCCAGGGTCACACCGATGGCCTTCCCGTGGGACTGGCCGAACACACCGACCCGGAGAATTCTTCCAAATTCAGAGGACATGAACCGCACCTCCCAGATTCTCATAGTCCCGCCAGAAATTGGGGTAGGATTTCCTCACCGCCTCGGCTCCCCGGATGACCACGGGACCCTGGCAGCGGCTGGCCGCCACGGCGGCGGCCATGACGATCCGGTGGTCGTTGGCCCCGTCCACCGTGCCGCCGGGAAGGGTGGAGACGCCGTAAACCGTCAGCCCGTCCTCCTCCTCGCTGACCGCCCCTCCCAGCGCCCGGAGCATCCCGGCCACGGTGGCCAGACGGTCGCTCTCCTTCAGCCGGAGGCGGGCGGCGTGGGTGAAGCGGGTGGTCCCCCGGCGGACGGCGGCCATCACCGCCAGAGGCGGCAGGAGATCCGGGCAATCGGAGAGGTTGATCTTCACCTCTCCCGTCTGGGCCAGCTTCCGGTAATGGCCCACCACCGCCGCGTCCCCCTGGGAGGACTGGCCGTTGAGGCCCCGGAGGCGGAGATTGCTCCCCAGGGCGATGGCGGCGTACCAGAAGGCGGCCTGGGACCAGTCGGCCTCCACCGTCTCCTCAAAGGGGCTGTAAACCCCCGGCTCGATGCCGAAGCCATTGAGGGTCTGGGACCAGCGGACGCGGACGCCGCACCGGGCCAGCACGCCCATGGTCATGGAGGTGTAGGAGGCGGACTCCAGCTTCGTGGTGCTGATCACCACGCTGGGCCCGTCCAAAAGGGGCAGGGCCATGAGAAGGCCGGTAAAAAACTGGCTGGACACGTTCCCCGGCAGACGGTACTCCCCGGGCCACAGCTCCCCCTCTATGGTGAGAAGGCCGTCCTCCAGCCGGTGGGAGATGCCCTGGCGGTCAAAGATCTGGAAATAGGGGTCCAGGGGACGCTCCATGAGACGGCCCCGGCCGGTGAATTCCCCGCCTCCCTCCAGGGCCAGGGCAACCGGAATGAGGAAGCGCAGGGTGGACCCGGACTCCCCGCAGTCCAGCCGGGGCAAGCCGCTCCGGTCCCGCTCCTGATTGATGCAGCCCCAGACCTTTAGGGTGTTCTCGTCCTGCCACTCCCACCGGCAGCGGAAGCCCGACATGCAGCGGAGGGTGGCCTCGATGTCCTCGGAGAGCGCCAGATTGTGAATGGTGCTGACCCCCGCCGCCAGGGAGGCCGCCAGAATCCAGCGGTGGGCCAGGGACTTGCTGGGAGGCGGCGTGACCACGCCGGAGAGCCGCCGGGGGGTGATCTTAACGTCCATCTACGCCTCCCAACCCGTCCCGATGACGAAGCGGAGCTCCGATACGGGGATTTCCATCAGCGCACAGGCCCCGATCTCCTTCGGGACCACAATCGTGATGGAGTCCCCGGCCCGCTTCTTGTCGGCCAGGGCCGCCTCCGCCAGGGCCTCTGGGGTGTACTCCGTGGAAACGGGCAGGCCCGTCAGCCGCAGCGCGGAGCAGATGCGCTCCGCCGTCCGGGCGCCGTTTCCGGACGTCCAGCCCAGCCGCGCCGAGGCCCGGGCGATAATGGCCAGCCCCGCCGCCACGGCGTGGCCGTGGGGAACCGTGTACCCGCTGCACTTCTCAATGGCGTGGCCCACGGTGTGGCCCAGGTTCAGCAGTTTCCGCTCCCCCTGTTCCCTCTCGTCCCGCTCCACCACCCCGGCCTTGTAGGCCACGCACCCGGCGATGAGGGCCGCGGGGTCCAGAAGCGGCGCCATCCCGTCCTCCAGGCTGTTGAACAGCCCCGGGTCCGACAGGACGGCGGTCTTGATGGCCTCCGCCGCCCCGTCGGCCAGGACCTCCAGCGGCAGGGTTTTCAGGCAGTCCGTGTCGCACAGCACGGCGGCGGGCTGGAGAAAGGCCCCGGCCAGATTCTTCCCGGCCTTCAAGTCAATGGCCGTCTTTCCGCCCACAGAAGAGTCCACGGCGGAGAGGAGGGTCGTGGGCAGCTGCACATAGCGGATTCCCCGGAGGTAACAAGCGGCGGCAAAGCCCGCCATGTCCCCCGCCACGCCGCCCCCTAGGGCAGCCAGGCAATCGGAGCGGGTCAGGCGCTCCGAGGCCAGAAACTCCAGAATACCGGACAGGGTCTCCAGGTTCTTGCTCCCCTCTCCGGCGGGGAATTCATAGGCGCTGACCGTGTACCCCGCCGCTTTCAGGCTCTCCGTCACCGTCTCCAGATACAGCGGCCCCACGATGGAGTCCGTAACCACCGCCACGCGGCAGACGGGAAGGGTCTTCCTCAAAAGCCCCCCGCAGTTTTTCAGCAAACCGGGGCCAATCGTAACCGTATAGGCGGGCAGGGTGTTCACCCGTATTTCCTTGTAATCCGGCATCGAACGCTCCTCCCTTCAGCTTCCCCCGGCGGCGGCTTTCCGCTCCCGGCCCTCTTTCAGCAGGGCCCGGACCCGATCCGCGTCGCCGGCTTTCAGCGCCGCCGAGTAGGCGGCCAGATTCTCAATCAGAATATCCAGCTCCTTCACCAGATAGTCCGCGTCGTTCATAAACAGCTCCGTCCACATATTCTCATCCAGCCGGGCCACCCGGGTCATGTCCTGAAAGCTCCCGGCAGAGAATCCCCGGCGGCGCTGGGCCTCGGGGGACTTCACATAGGCGCTGGAGGTGATGTGAGCCAGCTGGGATGTGAACGCGATGATCCGGTCGTGCTCCTCCGGGTCGGAGAAGGTCAGCCCGGCAAAGCCCACGTCCAGGAAAAAGGCCTTCAAGGTCTCCAGAAGCCGCATGTCCGTCCGCTCGTCCGGCGTCAAAATCATCGACGCGCCCACGTATAAATCCTCGCTGGAGGCGGTAAACCCGCCCCGCTCCCGGCCGGCCATGGGGTGCCCGCCGATGTAGGCAAAGCCGTGGGCCTGAGCCACCGGGGCCAGGGCCTTCACCACCACGCGCTTCACCCCGCAGAGGTCCACCAGGATGGCGTCCCTGGAAATCCGGTCCGCGTGGTCCTTCACCCATTGAATCGCCGCGCCGGGGCAAATGGCCACCAGCACCAAGTCGCACTCCGGCAGATTCTCGTCCGTCAGCCGGGCGTCCATGGCCCCGCTTATGCGGGCCAGGTCCAGGGTCTCCTGGTCCAGGTCCTCGCCCCAGACGGTGTGGGCCGTCCGGGCCTTGATGCTCTTGGCCATGGAACCTCCAATGAGGCCGAGGCCGATGATTCCGATATTCATACCGCAAAATCCTTCCGTTTCATGGGGAACCGAAGGGAGAACCCCAGAGGTTCTCCCTGGAATATTCCCAATTCTTAATCCAGGCCCTCCTGGTCCAAACCCCGCATGAACACGTGGAGCCGAATGAGCTTCCTCGCCAGGGGGTCGAAGACCTCCGGTTTCAGGGACTGGGGCCCGTCGCAGAGGGCGTGGGAGGGGTCGTTGTGCACCTCGATCTGGAGCCCGTCGGTTCCCGCCGCCACGGCGGCCCGGGCCAGAGGCTCCACCAGCCAGTATTTGCCCGTGGCGTGGCTGGGGTCGATGACAATGGGCAGATGGGTCAAGGCCCGGAGAACCGGGATGGCCGCCACGTCCAGCGTGTTCCGGGTATAGCTCTCGAAGGTGCGGATGCCCCGCTCGCAGAGAATCACGTTATCGTTGCCGCTGGCCATGACGTACTCAGCGCTCATCAGCCACTCCTCGTAGGTGGCGGACATGCCCCGCTTAATCATGACGGGCTTGTCCTGGTGGCCCACGGCTTTCAGGAGATCAAAATTCTGCATGTTCCGGGCCCCGATCTGGATAACGTCCACGTCCTTGAAGAGCTCCAGCTGGGTCACGTCCATCAGCTCCGTCACAATGGGGAGCCCCGTCTCCTCCCGGGCGACCTTCAGATACTCCAGGCCCGTGGCGCCCAGGCCCTGGAAGGCGTAGGGCGAGGTCCGGGGCTTGAAGGCGCCGCCCCGGAGCATGGTGGCGCCGCTGGCCTTCACGGCCTTGGCGATGGCCACCACCTGTTCCTCGCTCTCCACAGAGCAGGGCCCCGCCATGATGGTCAGGGTGCCGCCGCCGATTTGGGTGTCTCTCACGGGGATGACGGTATCCTCCGGGTGGAACTTCCGGTTGGCGTTTTTATAGGGCTCCTGGACCCGCTTCACGTCCTGCACGATGTCCAGGGCGGCAATGAGGTCGATGTCCAGCTTGGAGGTATCCCCCACCAGGCCCAAAATCGTCTGGGCCTCGCCGATGCTGGTATGAATGATGACGCCCTTTTCCTGGAGCCAGTGAATCAGGCTCTCCAGCTGGTCCCGGTTGGGGTTGTTCTTGAGAATCACGATCATAATTTAAATCCTCCTGAAAAATAGCGGGGAATACAAAAAACCCGCAGCCGGCCTGGCTGCGGGTAGCTTCGTACAAACGGCCTGATACCAGATCAGACGCCCTCACACGCGCATTCAGCCAAACCACGAAAAGCCTTACCGAACCCGGTAAAGCTAAAGTAGTAATAGCTGTATGCAAATGTACGAGCGGACTTCGTCATAACAGGTTCCCCTTGCATTCCTTGTATAGTTCAAGCATAGCACGGCCACGGGAAAATAGAAACTGTGAGTTTATCCAAATACTCCGTCCGCACAGCCGCCTTCTCTGTAACATCCGCCGAATTACGCGGCGGGGAGGCAGCCGGCCATCAGCAGGCCGGTGGCCTTGAGGATATAGTTGGCGTCCCGGTACATGCTGGCCCGGGTGGCCATGTACTGCTGGTGCAGCTCCTCCAGGGCGGCGATGAGGTCCCGCCGGGCCTGCTGGCGGCAGACGTAGCGATGAGCCAAAAAGCCGCGCATGAACTGCCGGAGGTTTGTCTCGTAAGTGTGGTGGTCCAGCATGGTGTTGGGATAATTTTCGTTATGGGGGTAAGTATACGCGTCGGCCAGATAGTGGGTCAGCTTGCCCAGGGTATAATACTGCCACATGGTCCAGCGGCTGCGGCGCTGTAGTTTGCGGATCTTGGCGTTGATGTAAGCCTTGGAGTTCTCGTAATTGTGCCCTCTGAGCTTGTTGTAGTGCAAAGAGCCCTTCAGGTAGCTGAAGGGGTTCACGTCCGGCTGAAACGAGCCGAAGAGGAACGCCATTTCAAAACGCTTGGTGGAAAAGCCGGTCTCGCTGCGCAGCAGCGTCCGGGCCAATAAGGTATGGGTTCGTTTTTGCAAAGTTAGCTCCTCCTAACCGCAAGAATAAATATAGCATAGCACAATCTTCGGCCAGATGCAAGGGGGAGGTTGAATAAAATTTCATAAGTAAACTTGTTTGTTTTAACTACATCAAAAGCCGTGCCGTCCCCCGCCGTCGGAGCCGAGCTCCTCGTAGATGTTCACGATTTCCTCAATGCGCAGAAAGCACGCCGGGTCGTCCAGGCGGCCGTCCATCAGGACCTTTCGAATTTTCTCCAAAGCCTGACAGGCCGTGCTCTTCATCAGCTTCGCCCGCATCACCGCCGCGTCGATTCCACCGGGCTCCGTGAAGCTCCGGAGCTGTTCATAGAAGCCTCTGATCATGGAATCATAAAATCCAAATCCTCCCTTTAGTACGTCGCAGGTTATTTTATAGCCTGCGACGTACTAAAGTCAAGGAGAAGATTTCTATGAACAAGGGCGACTCATGAACGAAATCATTTTTGATGGAAACAAAAATGTGATTTATAAGAGCCTTCGCCGCTTTCGCAAAATGCGGGGCTCACGCAGGACCAACTTGCCGCCAGAGTGCAGGTGATGGATGTGAATCTGACGCAGCGGCTCATCAGCCGCATTTGCCCACAACACCCGCATCGTCACGGACTATGAACTGGTTTGCCCCTGCCGGGCCTTGGGCGTCACAGCGGAGGCCATGCTGGAGGATTTTTACGCGGAATCCCCGGAACGAGAGAGGGTCGCCCCCCAGGCAGGCGGCCCGGTTTTCCATAGGTTCCCAGGCCTCTTACAGGTGCGGCTCCAGAATCTCCAACACACGAAAAGCCCCGCCTTCCGGCGGGGCTTTCGTTTTTCGTCAATCAGAACTGGGGCAGCTTCCTCACCGCCGCCGCGCAGCGGGGGCAGAGGGTGGGGTGCTCCGCGTCAGAGCCCACGGCGGGCAGAATCTTCCAGCACCGCTCGCACTTGCCGCCCTCGGCCCTGGCAACCTCCACGGCGGGTTCGCCGCCGGTCTTCACCGTCACCTGGGACACGATCAGCCAGTCCGCCAGGTCCGGCGCCGACGCCATCCAGGCGTTGTCCTCCGGCACGGTCACCACCACGGCGGCCTCCAGGCTCTTGCCGATCCGCTTCTCGCTCCGGGCGGCCTCCAGGGCGCTGTTCACCTGGTCCCGCAGGTCCTCCACGGCGGCCCAGCGGGCCATGGATTCCTCGTCCAAGGCATAGGCCTCGAAGGGCTTGTGCATGTCGTTGAAGAGGACGTTCCGGCCGTCGTCGCCCTGACGGTGGGCCATGGCCTGCCAGATTTCGTCGCAGGTAAAGCACAGAATAGGGGCCATGATCCGGGTCATGGTGTCCAGAATCAGGTACAGGGCCGTTTGTGCGCTGCGGCGGGAGAGGCCGTCCTTCTCGTCGCAGTACAGCCGGTCCTTGATGACGTCCAAGTAGAAGTTGGACATGTCCACCACGCAGAAGTCGTTGACGGCGTGGGTCACCACCAGGAATTCGTACTCGTCATAGGCGGCAAAGCACTTCTCCATGAGCCCGTTCAGCCTCGTCACCGCCCAGCGGTCCAGCTCCAGCATCTCCTCCGGCTTGACCAGGCCGTTGGGATCGAAGCCGTCCAGGTTGCCCAGGCAGTACCGGGCGGTGTTGCGGAACTTCAGGTAGTTCTGTCTCAGCTGCTCGAAAATCTCGTGGGAGCAGCGCACGTCGGCGTGGTAGTCCGTGTTGGCCGCCCAGAGGCGCAGGAGATCCGCGCCGTACTTTTCGATGATCTCCGCAGGGTCCATGCCGTTTCCGGCGGACTTGTGCATGGCCTTGCCCTCGCCGTCCACGGTCCAGCCGTGGGTAACGCACTCCTTGAAGGGCGCGCCCTTGCCGAAGGCCCCCACGGCGGTGAGCAGGGAGCTCTGGAACCAGCCGCGGTACTGGTCCAGGCCCTCCATATACATGGTGGCGGGCCAGAAGCCCTGGTCCCTCTTCATGGCGGCGTAGTGGGTGGAGCCGGAGTCGAACCAGCCGTCCAGCGTGTCCGTCTCCTTCTCAAAGCCGGACTTCCCGCCGCAATGGGGGCAGGCGAAGCCGGCGGGGAGAATCTCCTCCGCCTCCTTGGCGAACCAGGCGTTGGAGCCCTCGGCGCCAAAGAGCTTGGAGATGGCCTCGATAGTCTCGTCCGTCACCACGGGCTTGCCGCAGTCCTGGCAGTACACCACGGGGATGGGCAGACCCCAGCGGCGCTGGCGGCTGATGCACCAGTCCGCCCGTTCCCGGATCATGGACTTCATCCGGTCGATGCCCCACTTGGGCACCCAGCGGACCTCGTCGGCGGCGGCGCAGGCCTCGTCCTTGAAGCTGTCCACGGAGCAGAACCACTGGGGCGTCACCCGGAAGATGATGGGCGTCTGACAGCGCCAGCAGTGGGGATAGCTGTGGACGATCTCCTCGGAGGCGAAGAGGGACCCGTTGGCCTTCATGTCCGCCAGGATGACGGGGTTGGACTCGTCGGTACTCATGCCGGCGTACTTCCCGGCGTAGTCCGTGTGCTTGCCCTGGTCGTCCACGGGGACGATCACTTCGATGTTGTATTTCAGGCAGGAGTTGTAGTCGTCCGCACCGAAGCCCGGGGCGGTGTGGACGCAGCCCGTGCCGGAATCCATGGTGACGTAGTCCGCCAAGATTAACTGGCTGGTCTTGTCCATGAAGGGATGCCGGGCCAGCATGTTCTCGTAGAACGCGCCGGGGTGGGTCTCCAGAATCTCGTACCGGTCATAGCCGCCGATGCCCATGACCTTCTCCGTCAGGGCCTCCGCCAGAATGAAGATCTCCCCGGAGGGCACCTTCACCAAGGCATAGCTCTCCTCCGGGTGCATGGCGATGGCCAGGTTGCCGGGGAGGGTCCAGATGGTGGTGGTCCAGATCAGGAAGAAGACCTTGCTCTTGTCATAGGCGGAGAGCTTGCCCTGATCGTCGCACAAGGGGAACTTCACGTAAACGGTGGTACAGGGGTCATCCCTGTACTCGATCTCGGCCTCGGCCAGGGCGGTCTCGTCGTGGGGGCACCAGTACACGGGCTTGGAGCCCTTGTAGATATAGCCCTTCTTGTACATCTCCCCGAAGACCTTCACCTCCTCGGCCTCAAAGCCGGGATCCATGGTGAGGTAGGGGTGGTCCCAGTCGCCCACCACGCCCATGCGCTTGAAGGCGTCCCGCTGGACGTCCACGTAATGGGCGGCGAAGTCATGGCAGGCGGAGCGGAACTCGGGGATGCTCATGGCCTTGTGGTCCAGCTTGTTCTGCTTGATGATGGCGGACTCAATGGGCATGCCGTGGTTGTCCCAGCCGGGGATATAGGGGGTGTAGTAGCCCCGCATGGCGTAGGACCGGGTGATGATGTCCTTGATGGCCTTGTTCATGGCGGTGCCCATATGAATGGAGCCGTTGGAGAAGGGAGGGCCGTCGTGGAGGTTGAAGAGGGGCTTGCCCTCGTTCTTCTTGAGAAGCTCGTGGTAGACATCCTCGGCCTCCCAGCGCTTCAGCATCTCCGGCTCCCGCTTGGGCAGGCCCGCCCGCATGGGGAACTCGGTCTTGAGAAGGTTGATGGTCTTGTTGTAGTCCATTTTGTATTACTCCTTTATAATGTTACTATTTACATTTTATTGAGCTACCATCAAATTAAAAATAGAAGTTTGTCCGCCAGGGCCCGCTGCCGCAGGTGTTCTGGGACACCTTGTCAATTTTCCACTCTCCGGCCTCCGGTTTCAGCTCAAAGCGGCAGTCGCTGCCGAAGCCGTCGAAGGCCCGGACAATCACCACGGCCTTGCTCTTGCTTTTCATGGTGAAGACGACCTCCGCCGCTCCCTTCAAGCAAGCAAAATCCGCCGGGTCTCCCATGCTCTGGCAGCAGTCCCGGCGCTGGGCCAAAAGCTTTTCCGTACAGCGGGGGTCCAGCAGGGCTTTGTAAGCGTCCCGATAGTAATCCCAAAGGGCTTTGCTGTTGGGGTGGGCCTGGGTGGAGTAAATACCGCCGGGGCGTTCCGCCCGCTGCTTCTGTCCCCGGGCGCAAAACTTCTCCTCCAGGGCGCAGAGGCCCCGCAGAAGCTCTATCAACGGCGGGACGATCTCCTCCGCCAGGGGGCGGAACTTCTCCGGGGTGTCCTGAACGATGGTCTTAGTCAAAGTCATTCCGCAATTCCTCCTTTGTCCCAGCGGGGCAAGCGCTCTAAATAACGCTGGGAGCCAAACGCCGCCGCCACCGCCGCCACCAAATACAAAAGGAAACTCACCCGGGGCTCCAGGGCCCAGCCCGCCAGCCGGTTCCAATACCGGGCCAGGGGAACGTGCCACAGCAGCAGCGACAAGCTGCACCTCCCCAGGGCCGTCAGCCCCGGCCGGGTCAGGGGCCGGACGATCCTCCCGCCCGACAGCACGGCCACAAGCAGCCCGGCACAGAGCAGGGTCACCCACCAGCGCATATCCCCCGGCAGCTCCGAAAAGCCCGTCAGGGCCGTCAGCCCCGCAACCGCGCCCACAAGGCCGCAGAAAAGCCCCCAGACCTTCCCCCGGTTCTCCCGGAGAACCGAGCCGTCTCCCAGCCACTCCGCCAGCAGAACCCCCAGGAAGAAATTCAAGTATCCCTCGCCGCACACCCGGTACAATAAGGGGACCCCAAGATCCAGCTTCTCCAAAGCCGCTCCTCCCGCCGCCAGCGCCAGGCACAGCCCCCGCCGGAGGGCAGCATGCTCCCGGAGCCGGTCCAGCAGGGCGTAGAAAACCTCGCAGAGCATCCAAACACAGAAAAACCAGCCGGGGAGGTTATAGGGCGTATCGCCGGTCCAGGCGGAGGACAGCATCAAAAATGTCGCACAAGTTCTCCAAAGAGAGAGGGTGACCGTCCCGGAGGCCATCATCGCCAAATTGGAAAGGGCATAGACGGGATACAGGCGGCCCAGCCGCCGGCTCAGGCGGGCAAATGGCCCCCCTCCGATTGGTAATTTGTGGAATTCCGTCAGGAAGCCGCTCAGCAGGAAGAAGAAGTAATTCCCGAAGTATCCGCCATAGGCGTATACCGGCGCCAGGACCCCGGAAAAGGCGGACCCAAAGGTCCCGTTCACATGGTAGATCACGATGCCCATTCCAAAGACCGCCCGCAGGCCGTCCAAGGCCGCGAACCGCTCTCGTTTCTCCATGCGCTGCCCTCCTCCCGGACAGGAACGGCAAAAACGCCCCCGTCTCCCAAAAGAGACAGGGGCGAACACCTCTGCGTTACCACTCTTCTTGCCGTCCCCTCGCGGAAAACGGCCCCTCTGCGCCCGCAGTCACGGGCTGATGGAGTAACGCCCATCAAACGTCCTTACCTACTCGCGTCGTCTTTCAGCAGGAGGCTCCGAGGTGATTTTCGCCGTTCCCTCCCCGCCGCCTCGCACCGTTCCGGCGACTCTCTGAAGGGGACTGAAAGGGCTACTCGTCCTCATCAACGCCCAATTGTTTGGTTGCACCCTATCATAGCAGGTTTTTTCCGTTTGTCAACTGCTTTTATTGATAGGGGAGTGCCCTATTGCGCATTTTAAAAGGGACCATCGTGTAGGGGCCGCTGCCCCCGGCGGCCCGCCGGCACAAGAATTGGTCCTCACAGCAGGCCGCCTAAGGGGCCGGCCCCTACAAAATAAAATTTCTGAATAGGACACTTCCTATTGATAGCGGTAGCGCTGGGCGGTGTAACCGTCGATGCAGCTTTGAAAAAGCTCATAGCTCCGGAATTCCAGCAGCTGGCAGCCGGGGGTCTCGTGGAAGGAGACCAGCCGCCGCCGGGGATCCACCCAAATGCGCCAGACAGGGCGCTCCGCTTCCTCTCTCGTTCTCAAAGGCCGTTCCTCCGTCTCCAGGTTTCCCTTTCATTTTATGCGATTTTCGTATAAAAATCAATATGCAATTTTCGCATATCCTAGAATAGGCCTTACCGCCCTGGACGGGTGCGAAGGGACAAGGGGGGACGAGGCATGTACCGGCGGCTGCGGGACTTGCGGGAGGACAGGGATTTGACCCAGCGGGCTCTGGCGGAGCTGCTGCACGTCTCCCAGGCGACCTATTCCCGCTATGAGAGCGGGGGGCTGGACATTCCCAGCGGCGCGCTGATCGCCCTGGCCAGGTTTTACAACACCAGCATCGACTATCTGGTGGGCCTGTCCGACGACCCCCGCTGCTTTCACTAAAGCACGCAGAGCCGCAGCGCTTTCCGAAAAGCGCTGCGGCTCTGTCAGGCTGGCGAAAATTTTTTCCCCAGCCTGTGCAAGCTTTTCCGGTCTTCTTTGAAGCCCGGAAAAACTTCTGATTGAAAACGAGAGAAACCCCTGATGGGTTTCTCTCGTAGCTCTTTTCCTTTCCGGTCTCTTTCGGACTACGTTTTTAGGGCAGTTCCCAGAAATCATGAGAAAAAGGAAGCGAGGGCAAGGCGGAGGACGCAGACGGGCTGACAGGGCCACACCTCCTCCCGGAAGGCGTGGCCCTGTTTGCATTTATGGAAAGCGGACGGAGAATCTTTCTTTCGGGGCCTTAGCCCTTGCAGGGGCAGACCGTCCCGTTGTCCGCGCAGGAAATGGTAGGCTCGCAGCTGTTCATGGCGATATCGTACTTGATGGGAATGGTGACGCAAACCCGCTGGGTTACCGTGATGGTGCTGGACGTCCCGCAGGGATCGGGCATGCAGTTCACCACCGGGTTCCCCTGGCAGGACACCGTCACGGTGCCCAGGGACGCCGCCGGGACCAGGGTCACCGGCGCGGAAATGTCAACACACTGTGTAATCAGCTTATTGCAGCCCCCCAGGCAGCTCTCCTCGCTCTGGCGGGGGAGAATGGCCTCGTGCTCATAGGCTTCGTTAATACGCAAAGCGCATCCCTCGTTTCCTTAAATTGTACCTCCCGGTACTGTTCCATCCTATGCGGCGGAGGGCCCTCTGGTCCCCCTTTCAAAATTTTCCTTCCGTTCCGGGACAAACCGTGTTATACTGAAAAGAAAACAATTCCGGAAAATCCGGAGAAGGATTTGCACGATGGACGACCGTATCGACGAAAAACAAGAACAGAAATTTCACCAGATGACCGAGGCCCCCGTGGGCCGTCTCATCTGCCGCCTGGCGTTTCCCTGTATCGTCAGCATGCTTGTGACCTCCTTTTACAACATGGCCGACACCTTTTTTGTGGGCATGCTGAAAAGCAACAGCGCCACCGGCGCCGTGGGCGTGGTCTTCTCCCTGATGGCCATCATCCAGGCCGTGGGCTTCTTTTTCGGCCACGGCAGCGGCAATTTCATCTCCCGGGAGCTGGGGAAGCAGAACTACGTGGAGGCCTCCAACATGGCCGCCACGGGCTTCTTTTCCGCCCTGGCGGCGGGCACGCTGATCTGCTTGCTGGGCCAGCTGTTTCTGGAGCCTCTGGCCATGCTGCTGGGCTCCACCGTCACCATTCTCCCCTATACCAAAGCCTATCTTAAGGTCATCCTTCTGGGCGCGCCCTGGATGACCTCCTCCCTGGTGCTGAACAACCAGCTCCGCTATCAGGGCTCCGCCGTCTACGCCATGGTGGGCATCGCCAGCGGCGCGGTGCTGAACATCGCCCTGGACCCGCTGTTGATCTTCACCTTTGGCCTGGGGGTGGCCGGAGCGGCCTGGGCCACCATCCTCAGCCAGTTTGTCAGCTTCTGTCTGCTGCTGTCCGGATGCGCCAAGGGGGGGAACCTCCATATTCATATCGCCAACGTGCAGTGGAAGCTCTCCTATTACGTTCAGATTTTCCGGGGCGGCCTGCCCTCCCTGGCCCGGCAGGGCCTGGCCAGCGTGGCCACCATCTGCCTGAACCGGGCCGCCGGGCCTTACGGCGACGCGGCCATCGCCGCCATGGGGGTGGTGCAGCGGATCATGATGTTTGGTGGCTCCGCCATGATCGGCTTTGGCCAGGGCTTCCAGCCCGTCTGCGGCTTCAACTACGGCGCCAAGCTCTACCGGCGGGTCAAGGAGGGCTTTTGGTTCTGCGTGAAAACCTCCACGCTGTTTCTGCTGGCGGTCAGCACCCTGGGGATTTTCTTCGCGCCTCAGCTCATCGCCCTTTTCCGGGACGACCCGGAGGTCATTCAGATCGGATCCGCGGCCCTGCGCTTCCAGTGCCTGACGCTGTGCCTCTCGGGATGGATTGTCATGAGCAATATGATGCTTCAAACCATCGGGAAAACCGCCGGGGCCACCTTTGTGGCCATGTCCCGGCAGGGGATTTTCTTCATTCCGCTGGTGTATATACTCTCCTCCTCGCTGGGCCTGACGGGGGTGGAGATGACCCAGTCCGCCGCGGACGCGCTGACGCTGCTCTGCGCGGTGCCGGTGCAGCTCCGGGCCCTGCGGGAGCTGGATTGGCTGGAGCGGGGGAAGTCGATTGGGTAAGAGAGCGGCGGCGTCCGGATGGACGCCGCCCGTTTTGCCGGTTATAGGGCCTTTTCCCGGGATGCCCTTGGCCTGTAGTTCTGTGGCCTCCTTCAAAAATCCACCTCGTTTTCCGGCGGCCCCATCCGCCGAGAACCAGTGTCCCCGGCGCGCCATCTCTGTCAAGGTCCACTCCGGCAGGAATTCTTTTAGATATATCCTATCTAAACTTCCCGGGTCTGCTGCTTTTCATGATAAGATGGCAGCCGGGGTGATGAGATTTTGAACAAACATATGCCCAAAAAGCGCGTCTGCGTAACACTCACGGAAAAAGACTGCACCCCTCTCTCTCAGATGGCCCAGGACACAATGCGCTCACCAGCGGGCTATTTTCGCTGGCTGCTGCACCGGCACCTTGCCCAGCTGGAAGAACCGGAAGAACAAGAGACCGCCAGGGAATAATCCTGGCGGTCCTTTTTCCTCAATATCCGTAAATCATATCCCGGCGAATCTCCGCCAGGGAGTGGGCGCCACACATGGCCATGGCGTCCGCCAGCTCGGCTTTCAGCTTGTCCACGTAGACCTTCACGCCCTCCGCGCCGCCGCCGTAGACCATGTTCACAAAGGGCCGTCCGATCAGCACGGCGCCGGCTCCCAGCGCCAGGGCCTTGAACACGTCCAGGCCGGAGCGAATTCCGCCGTCCACCAGCACGGTCATCTTTCCGCCCACGGCGTCCACGATGCCCGGCAGGACCTCCGCCGTGGAGGGGCACTGGTCCAGCACCCGACCGCCGTGGTTGCTGACCACGATGCCGGACGCTCCGGCCTCCAGCGCCTTCTCCGCTCCCCGGACGGTCATGATCCCCTTGAGGATGAAAGGCGTTCCCTCCAGCATATCCACGATCTCCCGGAGCTCCGCCACGGTCTTGCTCCCCGCGGGGGGCTGGAGGTTCTTCAAAAACGGCAGCCCCGCCCCGTCGATGTCCATGGCCACGGCAATGGGATTGGCGGCCTTTACCAGGGCCAGCTTCTCCCGGATGGTCTCGGTGTTCCAGGGCTTAATCGTGGGAATTCCCCGGCCACCCTGCTTCTTCAGGGCCCCGGCGGCGGCCTCCATGACAGCGGGGTTGGTTCCGTCCCCGGTGAAGGCGGCGATGCCGGCCTCCGCGCAGGCGGCGACCAGGATGTCGTTATAGGCCAGATCGTCGTACTTGTCGCCGTAGTGGAGCTGCATAGCGCCCACCGGGGCGGCGAAAACGGGGAGCTCCGCCTTCTGCCCGAAAAGGGTGAGGGCGGTGTCCACAGGCTTGTTCTCGCAGATGGTGTCCATGTTGAGGCAGAGCTCCTGCCACTTCTGGTAGTTGCGGATGAAGCCGGTGCCGATGCCCTTGGCTCCGGGACCGGGGATGGTATTCCGGCAGGCCAGGCCGTTGCAGGTGGGGCAGGACTTGCAGTAAGGGCCCATACAGGTGCGGGCATTTTCCAGGACTTCCTGATAGGTCATGTCGTTTTCCTCCGAGCTATGTAAAATTTTTCAGGTTTTGGCTTTCCTATGATTGTACAGGAAACCCAGGGAAAAGGCAAGGGGAAGAAATGCGGGGGAGTGCCCTATCGCGCATTTTAAAAGGGGACCATCGTGTAGAGGCCGCCGCCCTCGGCGGCCCGCCGGCACAAGAATTGGCCCTCACAACGGGCCGCCCAAGGGGCCGGCCCTTACAAAACAAAACCTCTGAATAGGATACTCCCAAATGCGGGAGCGCCGGGTCCGGCGGTTTCGCGTATGCGTCCGCCTCGCGGAACGCCCCGGAAGGACGTCCCTCGCTGCGTAACCCCTTACGTGCCGGACTTTGGCAAGGCTTGCGCTTGCCGGCGAAGTGTGGTATGGTTAAGCCAGCGCTGCCGGGGACGTCGGACGCGCCGGCCCCCGCCGGGGAAGAACGCCGATTTTTCTAAATTAGAGGATGCATCATGATTCGAAAATTCAAAAGAACCGACCTGGACGCCGTGGCGGATATTTGGCTTGCCACCAATCTCGAAACGCATGATTTTATTCCGGCTTCCTATTGGCGGAGCCATTTCGAGGTGGTAAAAAGCCAGCTTTCACAGGCGGAGCTCTATGTTTGCGAACAAAAGGGCGAAATCCAGGGCTTTGTGGGGCTGTGCGGCGAATACATCGCGGGGATTTTTGTCTCCGGCGAAGCGCAGTCCCAGGGAATCGGAAAACGCTTGCTGGACTTCGTAAAGGGCAGAAAAGAGCGCCTGTGTTTAACCGTATACCGGAAGAACGCCCGGGCAACGCGGTTTTATCAAAGAGAGGGCTTTGTGATTCAAAGGGAGCGTCCAGACGAGAACACCGGCGAACCGGAGTATGAGATGACCTGGGCATAAAGCGGCGGCCCCGGTTCCGCGGGAAGCCGCCCTCTCGCGAAAAGGGAAACCTCCTACATGCCTCAAGAGTCCCCGCAGAAAGGAGCCTCGCCATGACAACGCCCCAGCGCTGCCCTTGGGCAGGACCGGACCCGATTTACATCGACTACCACGACCAGGAGTGGGGCCGTCCCCTCTACGACAGCCGCCGTCTCTACGAGCTCCTGGTTCTGGAGGGCATGCAGGCCGGTCTTTCCTGGATTACCGTCCTCAAAAAGCGGGAGGCCTTCCGCAGGGCCTTCCGGAACTTCGACCCGGAACAGGTGGCCCGCTACGGGGAGGCGGACCTGGAGGCCCTCCTTCAAAATCCCGCCATCATCCGCCACCGGGGAAAGCTGACCGCCGCCGTTGAAAACGCCCGGGCCTTTCTGCGGCTCCAGGAGGCCCGGGGCAGCTTTGCCCATTTTCTCTGGGACTACGTGGACGGGGTTCCCATCGTCAACCACCCCGCCGCCGTGGAGGACGTCCCGGCCTCCACGCCGCTCTCGGAAACCATCAGCCGGGATCTCAAGAAGTGGGGCTTCCGCTTTGTGGGCCCCACCACTGTCTATGCCTTCCTGCAAGCCGCCGGACTGGTGGACGACCACATGGTCTGGTGTCCCTGGCACACGGAGAACCGGGGGACGGATTCCCCTTGCGATTCGCTGGAAGCTGTGGTAAAATAACGACAAATTCGACAAAAAGGAGTACCCAAATTTATGAAAAAAGCGCTGCTGTTGCTGCTGGCCCTCTGCTGTCTGACCCTTCCGGCCCAGGCGGCGGGCTTTTACGACGTGCCGTCGGATCACTGGGCCGCCGGTACCATCCAACAGGCCGCGGAGGCCGGCGTGATCTCCGGCTATGGAGACGGTTCCTTCCAGCCCGGACGGGACGTCACCGCCGCCCAGTTCTGCGCCATGCTGGGCCGTTCCCTCCTGGCGGAGGAGCTTGCCGCCACGCCCGAGGGGACCTACCAGGCCCTGGAGGCCTGCCTGCCGGTTCTCCGGGGCACGTCGGTGGAGGCCGCCTATAAGGAGCGGGGGAACCACTGGGACCGCTTTGTCAACGAGCCCCTGAGCCGCTATGATATGGCCCAGATCGTCTATAACGTCATCCTGGAAAAGGACGCCCTCCACGAGACGATTCAGCTCTCTACCGCGGACATCGCCGACTGGACGGAGATTCCCGAGGGATACCACAGCGCCGTCTTCACCTGCTGGGGCCTGGGGATTTTGAAGGGCCAGAGCGATGGCCGCTTCGCCGGGAAGGACCATTTGAACCGGGCCCAGGCCGCCGTCATCTGGTCCCGGCTGGACGGCCTGTTCGGCAGTACCGATTCCGCCGGAGGTGAGGAAGCTCTCGCCCCGGCGGAAGAGACGGAGATGCCCGCCTTCGGCCTCCAGGAGGACGAGACGGTACAGGAGATGATGACCCGGATTAACCTCGCCACCCCCCGCTGCGAGGAGGGCCGCCTTCCCAACGGCAAGCCCCGAAACGAGGCGAACATCAGCGAACTGCTGGAGCTGGTCAAAGAGGGCTGCCCGGAGGGCACCGTCTGGAGCGCCACGGAGCGTTATGACTACAAGTCCCTTCGGGCCGCGCCGGCCCGGGGCTGCCTGGCCTTCGGCATGGCGGTCAGCGACTATGTCTTTGGGGAAGAAGCGCCGCTGATCGTCCCCCGCACCCTGCGGAATCTGGCCGTGGGAGACATGATTTATATCAAAGGCGTCGAATCGGAGCGGGTGCTGATTCTGACCGGCGTGGACTATGAAGAAGACCACTACACCGCCTGCGCCCTGGAGCGCAACGGCAAGGTGAGCTGGTCCGACTGGGGACCGCTCTCCGGTCTGATCGACAAGGCGGGCGTCACCACCGTTTACCGCCGCTGGCAATAAAGAAGCATTTTGAGGGCCGTCCGAAAAAAGGACGGCCCTCAGCTTGTGGAAAAAGCGCCATCCGCGACGGGGCGGAAAGGAGCCTCCGCGAAGGCCCGCTCCCCAGAACTCCCCGCCCCGGCATCCCCAACGAGTCCCAGGGGAAGTGTCCTATTTTTGTGGGGGCCGGCCCCCTGGGCGGTCCGTTGTGAGGACCAATTCTTGTGCCGGCAGGCCGCCGAGGGCGGCGGCCCCTACACGATGGTCCCCTTTTAAAATGCGCGATAGGGCAATCCCGGCCCCAGGGGAGTTCTTGCAATTCTAATTTTGAAATGATATGATGTGGGCAGCAAAACCGAGGAAAGCGGGGATCGCATATGGCAATTATCGGAATTGACCTGGGCACCACCAACTCCCTGGCCGCCGTCTGGCGGAACGGGCGAAGCGAACTGATTCCCAACGCCGCCGGGGATTTTCTCACCCCCAGCGCCGTCAGCGTGGACGGGGACGGCGCCGTCCTGGTGGGCCGGGCGGCCAGAGACCGCCTGATCTCCCACCCCGAGCGCACCGCCGCCCGCTTTAAGCGCTTCATGGGCACCGCCAAGACCTATACCCTGGGAGACCGGAGCTTCACACCGGAGGAGCTGTCCTCTTTGGTCCTCCGCCGTCTCCGGGAGGACGCGGAGGCCTATCTGGGGGAGCCGGTGGAAGAGGCCGTGGTCAGCGTTCCCGCCTATTTCGCCGAGGCCCAGCGGGCCGCCACGAAGCGGGCCGCCGCCCTGGCAGGGCTCAAGGTGGAGCGGCTGGTAAACGAGCCCTCCGCCGCTGCCGTGGCGGGGCACATCAGCGAGGGGGAGGAGGACAAGGTCTGCCTGGTCTTCGACCTGGGCGGCGGGACGCTGGACGTGTCTCTGGTGGAACGCTTTGGGAACGTGGTCAGCGTCACGGCCGTCAGCGGGGACAACCGGCTGGGGGGCTCTGACTTCGACCTGGCCATTGCCAAGGGCTTTTGCGAGGACTGCGGCCTGGACTTCGACGGTCTGGCTCCCCGGCAGCGGGAGATGCTGGTCCGCCAGGCGGAGACCTGCAAAATGGCCTTGACCCGGCAGGACCTGGTGATTCTGTCCGTGGACGACGGGACCATTTCCGCCTCCCTGCCTCTTAACAACGAGTGGCTGATCCGCAAGAGCGGGGCCCTCTTCCGGCGGATGACCACCCCCATCCAGCGGGTCTTCCTGGACGCCGGCATCTCTCCCACGGAGCTGGACGACTTGGTCCTGGTGGGCGGGTCCAGCCATATGCCCGCCGTGCGGCGGTATATCTCCCGCTTTTTGCATCGGGAGCCTGTGAAGGACAGCCGCCCGGACACCGCCATCGCCCTGGGCGCCGCCATCTGCGCCGGCATGAAGTCCCGGGCGGCGGACCTGCGGGAGCTGGTTTTGACGGATGTGTGCCCCTTCTCCCTGGGGGTGGCCCGGTACAACGAGAGCGAGCCCCACCGGGACTTGATGAGCCCCATCATTGAGCGGAACAGTGTCCTCCCCACCAGCAAAATGGGGATTTACTATACCGTCCGGGACAACCAGGACAAGGTGGACATCCGGATTTACCAGGGGGAACACCGCTACTGCGAGGGGAACACGCTGCTGGGCAAGCTGCTGGTCTCCGTGCCCCCGGCCCCCCGGGGACGGCAGTCCGTGCGGATCCGTTTCACCTATGACATCAACGGCCTTCTGGAGGTCGAGGCGGTCAACGAGACCGGCCACGCCGAGCGGCTGGTCCTCCAGAACAAGGACATGAGCCCCCAGGAGGCCCAGCGGCGGCTGAAAGAGCTCTCCGGTTTGAAGCTCCATCCCCGGGAGCAGGAGGAGAACCGGGCCATGGTGGCCCGGGGAGAGCGGCTGTACGCCGTGACGGTGGGGCAGCTCCGGGAACAGGTGGCGGAGATTCTGGACTGGTATCAGAAGATCCTCTCCACGCAGGAGGTCCTGAAAATCGCCAAGGCCACCCGGCGGCTGGACCAGTTCTTTGACCAGGTGGAGGCCTATCTGGGCGATGCGGCCCTGCCGCCGCCGGAGCCCCTGGACGGCGAGGAGGAGGAACCGCTGTGAGCTGGCCTTGGAATGAGCTGGGCCTCTCCGGCCCGGCGGGTCTGCCGGAGATTCGCCGGGCCTATGCCCAGCGTCTGAAAACCACCCATCCGGAGGAGGACCCGGAGGGCTTCCAGCGGCTTCACAGCGCCTATCAGGAGGCCAGCCGCCGGGCCCGGCAGGCGGCAACGTCTGCGCCGGCGGAGAAACCGCCGTCCCGCCGGACGCCGCAAGAAGACGGCGCGGAAACGAAACTTCGGCAAGACTCAAAAGAACCTGCGGAAGGCGGAGACACGCCCTCCGGACCGGCGCGGAAAGCAGATTGGGATTTTGACGAGCTTCTGGAGAAGACGAAGGAACCTCAAAAGCCTCCAAAGGACACCGGACCATCTCAAAAGACGGACTGGGACTTCGACGAGCTTTTGGAGGAAACGGAGGAACCTCAAAAGCCCCCAAAGGACACCCGGCAGCCTCAAAAGACAGACTGGGATTTCGAAGAACTTCTGGAGGAGACGGAGGAACCCCAAACGCCCCCAAAGGCCACCTCTTCCCCAGAGGCAGACCGGGACGGAGAATCGCCGCCCAAAGAGCCGGAAGAAGCCCCGTCCTCCAAGGAGGAACGGACTTCCGACTGGGATTTCGAACGGCTCTTCGCCGAGGGCGAGGCGGAGGCCCAGGCGGCCCGCCGCCGGAAGCTGGAGGAGCTCCGGGAGAAAAACCGGGCCCGATACGCCAAACAGGAACAGGCGCAGCGAAGGCGCGCGGCGGACGAGGAGGAAGCCTGGGCCGCGGTGATGGCGGCGGCTCACGCCCTGGAGCTGCTGTACGCCAACGGCGCGCCCCTGTTTCAGTGGAAGCGCTTTTTGGACAGCCCGGTGTTTTTGAACGTCCGGGCGAACATCGATTTTGTCTTCGCCCTGGAGGATTTTCTCGAGCAGCATCCGGACCTCTCCCGGGATGTCCGCCAGGCCATCTTTGCCGTTTATGAATCCTACAATTCCTCCAAATACCCCATATATAACCGTCTCTACCGCCTCTTGAACGTCTCCCAGAAGGACAAGTGGCGGATGGCCCGGCAGAAGAGCGGCTGGCGGGCCCGGTGGCGGAGCTTTCCCCCCTGGCGAAGGGCCACGCTCATCGTCTGCGGCATACTGTTGGGCCTGTGCGTTCTTGTCATCTGGTACTGTTCCGCCGTCAGCGATTACGACGCCCCAGAGAAGGAGCCGGAGATTCCCTGGCCGGAGCAGGCTCCCCAGTGGCTGGAGGCGGACTATGGCGAGCCCTTTATCCACGTCGCGTCCACGGACGTCTTTGCCCCGGCGTCGGACCCGGATCTCCACTTCTGGGCCCTCCGGAGCTCCAGCCGCACGGCGCACTGGCGGGGCTACCGGACGAACTATCCCTACGTCCGGATACAGCAGGCCCTGGAGGCCTTTGCCGAAGAACGGGAGATTCCCCTGGAGCCGAAAGGCTACACCGGCCACCCCGGAGACGCCCCCAGGGCCTATCTCTTCGACCTGCCCCTTCAGGGGGCGGAGGAGGACCTCGCCGCCCTGGGGGAGGAGATCGCCCGGCTGGCGGCGGAGCCCTGGCACCAGCCCTATGCCGCCTTCTACCGAAACGGAGAGAGCGTCGAGGCGGTGGGCTACACCGTTTTTCTCTGCCACAAGGGGCTGGCCTTCCACGAGGCCTACGCGCCCAAGGGCTTCGACCTGGAGGAAATCCAATCCCTCTACGCCCAGGCGGGGCCCGCCTTCTGCCGCTACATCCTGGAGAACAGCGGCCTTGCGGACCAGCACCTGGGAGCGGGGACCTATGCCCTTCAGGACCAGGGGACCGTGCAGATCGGGGAGGAATCCTTCTTCCAGGTCAGCGGCGCAGACCTGGCCACCGGACAGGTCCGGGCGCAGTATCTCTTCTCCGGCGGGATGCTCTTCTGTCTTCCCCAGGAAAAATGGGAGGAAGTGCACGCCGTTATCGATCTCTACCGAGGTTCCATCCAGCACCTCCAGATGGACAAGCTGGGCCTGGTGATCGTCATGGACCAGATGCCGGAGGGCTGAGCGAAAAAGGGCGGGCCCAGATGGGCCCGCCCTTGGTCTGCCGCTTATTGGCCGGTTATGGCGTACCAGCCGCCGTCCTCCCGCCGGTCCCGGATAACCAGGCCGTTGGCGGACAAGGCGGCCTCCACCTCCGCCGCCCGGCCCTCGATGATGCCGGAGCAGAGGAAGGTTCCGCCGGGGTTCAGCAGACCCCGGACACGGGGAGCCAGGGCAATGATGACGTCCGCCACAATGTTGGCCAGGACCAGGTCATAGCCCCCTCCGATCTTCGCGGCCACGGTCTCGTCCGTCAGCAGGTTCCCCACGAGAATCTCCAGCCGGTCGGGGCCAATCTGGTTCAGCCCGGCGTTCTCCCGGGCAGCGTCCCGGCATTTGTCGTCGATGTCCACCGCCAAGACGGAGCCCGCCCCCAGGCGCAGCGCCGCCACGGACAAGATGCCGCTGCCGCAGCCCAGATCCAGCACCCGCTCGCCGCCGTGAATCAGCCCCTCCAGCGCCGTCAGGCACAGGCGGGTGGTGGCGTGGGCCCCGGTGCCGAAGGTGAGGCCCGGGTCCAGGTACAGGGGCACCCGGTCTCCTGGGTCCGCCTGCTCCCACTGGGGAATGACCAGCAGCCGTTCCCCAATCTCCATGGGCTTGTAGTATTGCTTCCAATTGTTCTCCCAGTCGGCGTCCTGCACGTCCTCCAGGGTCATCAGCAGCGTTCCCAGGTCCTGCCGCTGCCGTTTCAGGTCCTCCAGGGCCACCCGGATTTCCCCCAGCTTGGCAAAGCCCGTTTCCTTGGCCTCCAGGTAAAAGGTGATCCGGGACCGTCCCGCCATATGGCGCTCCAGGTCCTCGTCCACGTAGTCCCAGTAATCCCGGTTGTTCTCCAGGAAGGCCTGAAACTCCTCCTCGTCCTCAATCATCACGCCGTCCACGTCCAATCCGGACAGCAGGGCCTGGACCGTCTCCAGTCCGGCGTGATTGGTGTCGATGTGCACTTCCAGCCAGCGCATAGCAAAACCACCTTTCTCTCGCATCAAAACCGATGTTCCCAGCGGGGAACGCCCCAGACAGCCCTCATGTTCCATCCTCCAGGGCAATCCGGGAGAACTCCCCTGCGCAATTCAACCTTCCAACCGGGCCGTCTCGGACGCCGCTCAGCGGTTGTTGCCCACGAAGAACAGCGTCACAACCCCCGCGCCGGTGTGGCTGCCGATGACGGGGCCCACGTAGTTGCAATAGATCTCCTTCACGCCCAGGCGGCGGCGGACCTCCTCCGCCACAAACTCCGCGTCCTCCAGACAGTCGCCGTGGCTGATGAACACCGGGTACCGCTCAGGGTCCACGGCGGTTTTCTCCATATGGTCCACCAGCGCCGTCAGCGAGGCCCGGCGGCCCCGGCACTTCTCCATGGGAATCAGGCGGCCCTGGTCGTCCACGTGGAGAACGGGCTTGATGGACAGCATCGTGCCGAAGAGCGCCGCCGTGGCGCTGACCCGGCCGCCCCGCTTCAGATGGTTCAGGTCGTTCACCGTGAACCACTGGCAGATGTGGCCGCGCATGTCCAGGGCATAGTCCCAGAGCTCCTCCAGGCTCTTCCCCCGGCGTTTCTCCTGGGCGCAGAGCCAGATCAAAAGCCCCTGTCCCTCCGAGGCGCAGAGGGTATCCATCACCAGGACGTTTCGTCCCGGGAACTCCCCCTCCAGCTCCTTCGCCGCGATGATGGCGGACTGATACGTGGTGGAAAGGGCGGAGGAAAAGCAGAGGCAGAGGATGTCCCGCCCGGACTCCAGCACGGGCCGCATAGCGGCGTCGAACTCTCCCACATTGACGGCGGAGGTAACCGGCAGGGCCCCGTCCCGGACCCGGCGGTAAAACTCCTGGAAGCCAATCTCGCTGCCGTCCAGCAGATTCCGGTAGGACTGGCCTTCCAGCTCCAAGCGGAGGGGCAGGACCTCCAATTCCAGCTCCGCCGCCATTTCCGCGGAGAGGTCGCAGCAGCTGTCGGTCATAATGATATAGCCGGCCATGGTCAGTCACGCTCCTTTTCTTTTTTTCCCTTGTCCCCGGCACCCTTGCGCTCCCGGAGAAGGGACACACATCGGTTTCCCGCCACGCCGGCGGCGTAGCTCAGGAGGGCGAAATGGATGGCGGCGTCCGCCACGTCGGCGTCCGTCAGCTCCCTGTCGCCCACCCGGGCGGCCAGCTCACCGGCGGTGATGTTCAGAGCCTTGTTCAAGCTCTCCCGGAAGGCGGCGTAGCCGTCGGCCACAGAGCGGTCTCCCTGGAGCTCCTCCCGAATCAAAAGGTCCATATCCCGGGTGGACATCACCCGCTTCAAGACGCAGATGACGGTGAAATAGGCCAAGTGCTCCCGGCCATACTTTTTCCCCTCGGCCCGCGGGGCCAGGCCGCTTTTTGTGTAATTGTTCACCATGGCGGCGGTGAGGCCGTCGTCCCCGTCAAAGCGGATGACCTGCCGGTCCATGTAGGAGAGGACCTGGTCCATGTACAGGGAAAAGTCCGGCAGCTGGTCCCACTCCACCGGGCGCTGCTCCCGCAGGCGGGCTTCGAGGTCGCTTAGATCGTTCATGGAATTTCCTTTCTCATAAGATGTAGCGTTGTCCAACAGGAAAGCCGCCCGGCAAGCCGGGCGGCTGGGCAATGGTTATTGTAACACCGGGACGCGATTTTGTAAACTAGATTTTAGGGGATTGAAAAACATATTTTTCAGCAGGGTGGCGCACAGGGACCCCGCCGCCTTCTCCGGAGGAACCGGCGGCGCGCAAACGGCACGGCCCAGATAGCCGTTACCCCGAACAAATCTCCGTCGGTCCATGCCGGCATCCTGTCAGGCAGGGGCCGCAAGGGCGGTCCTCCGGCGCTGCTCAATCCTGGCGGCTGAACTCCGGTTCCCCCTCCAGCTCGCCTAAGCTGCGCTGGCTAAAGGTTATGGTCAGGGCGTAGACGTGCTCATAGCCCAAATCCTCGTAGGCCTCGGGCTGGAAAAAGTAGTCCACGTCATATAAAACGGTCCCGTTTTTCGACGTGACGACCTGAAGCACCAGGGGAATCTCCTCTTCATAGACCACTTCTCTCCGTTCGGAGAGGCGGCTGCTGCCGCAGCTCATGGAGTTCCCGGCGTCCTCCTCCGGAGGCGGGGTGTGGCTCACCGCGGAGACGCCCTTTCCAAACTGAACGGCCTCCCGGGTGCCTTTGCTGAGGTCCCCGTAGGTGAAGGCCATCCGGCCCTTGGTCCCGCTGCCGTCCAGGGCCATACGGCTTTCAGAGAAGACGTGCCATTGGCCGCCGTCGTCCAGATCATAGTAACGGACGTGGAAACTGCGGACGGTGCTGTCCAGGACCACGTCCAAAAGAAACTGGTCCGTGTCCGCCCCCAGGAGCTTGGCGATGGATTCCTCCTCCTCGGTCAGCTTCGCCGGCTCGATATACATGGCCGGGGCCGCCTGAGCGCCGCAGGCGCTGAGGGTCAGGGCAAGGAGGGCAAACAGTGTCAGCAGTCTTTTCATCGGTCTTCCTTTCTCCGCGGTTCCCGGACGGACGGGAATTGTTGAATCTTTCCAAAAAGGCGTCACCGGCGGACGTCAATGACGGTACCGTTTTGAAACTCAACGGTTTCGCTCTTCATAATGTAGTCTGTTTTGCCGATACGGACTTCCTGCTCGCCCACTTTGGTGGTCATGACCTCTTCCTGGGGCACCGTGGCGGTGCAGGTGAAGTAAAGGTTCACGTGGTCCGGGTCCTCGTACCACTGTCCGTCGGGGCCAAGGACCAGATAGGGGGTCATTTCCACGGACTCGATCTGTCCGTTCAGGCGGGCTCCGGAAGCCATCAAGGGAGAGGGCAGGTTGGCGGCGGAGGTTTCGTAGAGCTCCGTGGCCACATTCTGGACCCGGACGACGTAGGTGATTTCCATGGTGGGGACTTCGATGGTACCGCCCCGGTTCAAGAGCCGCGCGGCGGCGTAGAGGGCCACGGCCAGGATCAGGGCCACGGCGATGATGTCAATGACGTTGAATTTTCCGATGCGAAATGATTTCTTTTGTTCCATGCTTGACCTCCAAGTAACCGATTCCATCCGCGATTTCTTTGGGATTGGGCCTTATGGACAAGTCCCAAAAAGTATTGTATAATATTTTTTGAAAAATAACAAGGGGGGATTTTACTCGCCCTAACGGGCAGGGGAGAATTCAGCCATGAAGATGGCTGGTGCAATGCACCCCCCATTTTCTCTTTTTCTTCCAGAAGAAAAAAAGAAAACGGGCCGTGCACGGTCCAAAAGAGAAAAAGAAGTACGAGACGAAGGACGAGGGGGCGCGCCTGAATGACTGGCCGAAGCCAGGAATGACTTCCCCGCGGCGCAGTCAAACGGGAGCTGGTGCTGCTCGACTTGGCGTATTTCTCTTTCCGCTGTCGCTGGCCGGTAATAGAATCGGCCTGGCTGGCGGCGCCGGACCGATTCGATTGCTTGTGAGCGTCAGCGAAAACAGCAGCTGGTCCGTTCGATCACGGACAAACCCCCGCTCAATCCAATTGCGTGCGGAGAAGTCATTCCTGGCTTCAGCCAGTCATTCAGGCGCGCCCCCGTATCGTTCCCCCGTACTTCTTTTTCTCTTTTGGACCGTGCACGGCCCGTTTTCTCTTTTTCTTCTGGCAAGAAAAAGAGAAAATGGGGGGTGCAAAGAACCAGCCATCTTCATGGCTGAATCTCCCGTTCCTTGGGGGGACTCCCTAAAAAATTAATCATCTGTGAGGCGTTTATGAAAGTCATCCATCTTATCAGCGGCGGCGACTCCGGCGGAGCCAAAACCCACGTCCTCAGTCTGCTGCGAAACCTGAACCAATCCATCACCGCCCAGCTCGTCTGCTTCCGGGATGGCCCCTTCGCTGACGAGGCCCGCTCTATGGGCATCCCCACCAAAATCATGGGCGGAAACAACGTCCTCAAGGTCCGCCGGGAGCTGGCCTCCTACATCCGTCAGGAGGGCTACCAAATCATCCACTGCCACGGTGCCCGGGCCAACATGACCGGCGCACTCCTTCGCAAAATTACCGGACTCCCCGTGGTTACCACCGTTCACAGCGACTACAAAATCGACTACATGGGCCGCCCCTTGGCCAGGTGCACCTTCGGCGTCATCAATACCTGGGCCCTCCGGCGGCTGGACTACCGCATCGGCGTCTCCGACGCCATGGTGGACCTCCTGATCTCCCGGGGCTTCCCCGCTGACCGCTTCTTCGCCATCTACAACGGCATCGACTTCACCCCCGCCCCGGATCAGGGAGACCGGATCCCCTATCTGCGGGACTTGGGCGTCCAGATGGAGAACGACTCCGTGGTCGTGGGCATCGCCGCCCGGCTGAACCCGGTAAAGAACATGTCTACCCTGATCCGCGGATTCGCCGAGGCGTATAAATCTTGTGATAAATTACGATTAGTAATCGCCGGAGACGGGGAGGAGCGGGAAAAGCTGGGAAATCTCGCCCGGGAGCTGGGAGTGGAAAACCGCGTCACCTTTGCCGGATGGATCAGCGGCGGCATGGACCGCTTCTACAGCGCTCTGGACATCAATGTCCTGACCAGCCTCTCCGAGACCTTCTCCTACGCCCTGACCGAGGGCGCCCGGTTCCACCTGGCCACCATTTCCACGGCCGTGGGGGGAATCCCCTACCTCATCGACCAGGGCGTCAACGGGTATCTCTTCCAGCCCGGGGACTGGCAGACTTTGGGGAAACGTCTGGCCGCCCTGGGGAACGATGGGACGCTCCGCCGGGAGCTGGGGGAGCGTCTTTATGAGAAGGCCTCCACCCAGTTTTCCATTCAGCGGACCGTGAACACACAGCTGCGGATTTACGAGGAAATCCTTCGCCGTCACAGCCGCCCTGAAACCGGGCGGGACGGCGTGGTGATCTGCGGGGCCTACGGCCGGGGCAACGCCGGGGACGACGCCATCCTGGAGGCCATTCTTCAGGAGATCCGTTCCATTGACCCGGACATGCCCGCCACAGTGATTTCCAAGGACCCCAAGAGCACCCGCCTGCGCTATCGGGTCCGGGCGGTAAGCCAGACCGATATCAGGGGCTGGCTGGGCGCCATGAAGCGGGCCAGGCTCTATATCAACGGCGGCGGCAGCCTCATTCAGGACGTGACCTCCCGGCGGTCCCTCTGGTTCTATCTGATGAACATCCGGGCGGCCAAATGGGCGGGCTGCAAGGTCCAGATGTACGGCTGCGGCATCGGCCCCGTCACCCGGGCGGACCACCGGAAGCTGACGGCCAAGGTGCTGAACCGGAACGTGGACATGATTACCCTCCGGGAGCCGGACTCTCTGGAGGAGCTGAAGTCTATGGGGGTGACGGAGCCGGAAATTCTGCTGGCGGCG
Organism: Oscillospiraceae bacterium; assembly: GCA_910575815.1. GTDB lineage: Bacteria > Bacillota > Clostridia > Oscillospirales > Oscillospiraceae > Oscillibacter. Next base: position 31,424 of record CAJTFN010000012.1, on the reverse strand, counting down.
GACCCGGCGCTCACGCTCCGCCCCGCCTCGGAGGAAAAAACGGACAGCGTGCTTCTCCGGGCGGGAATCCCGCCCCACGGGAACTATATCTGCTTCGCCCTGCGGCCCTGGCCGGGGTTCCAGGAAAAGGCGCGCCTCTTTGGAGAGGCCGCCCGCTACGCCTGGGAGCGCTATGGCCTGACGGCGGTATTTACCGCCGTGGAGAAAGGTCAGGACCCCGGCGCCGCCCGTTTGGCGGCCCAGGCGCTGGGGGAGGGAACGCCCCACTATTTCCTGGACGACGCCGGGATGGCGGGGACCATCATCGGGGCCTTGGCCCGGATGGAGGTCGTGGTTTCCATGCGGCTCCATGCCCTGATTTTCGCGGCGGGTCAGGGAATCCCTCTGGCCGGGGTGGTGTACGACCCGAAGGTCTCGGCCTTCCTTCGGTATATCGGCCAGGAAAACTTTACGGACCTGGAGACTTTGACCGCGGAGGAGCTCCGGATGATGATCGACCGGGCCATGGCTCAGGCCGCGGACAAGCAGGCCCAGGCCGCGGCAGTTCGAAAGCTCCAGGAGTTGGAGCGGGGAAACGTGGATGTTGCGCGGCGGCTGTTGGGGCGGGAGGAACGTTAGGGACACTCTCTTTGGGATACCGGTATTGCTGGCTGGCGCGGATTTGCCGGGCAGCGCAAGTCTTCGCCGCCGGGCAGAAAATCCGGCGCGGCGTTTAGCGGGAGCAGATTTCCCGCTGGGCGGCGATGGTCTCCAGGGTGTCGCCCAACTGGGTGAGAATGGCTCCTACCAAGCCCAGCTGTTCGTCGTTCAATTGGTTGGCGATGGCCACCGCCAGGGAGTTGACGGCGGTGGTCAGGGCCAGAGGGTCACAATTGGGATTTCTCATACGATCACCAGTCTTAGCTTATGAACAACCACACCGGGTGGTTCCCGGCAGAAGGAGGATACCATGGAGCTGAATACGGTTTGTACCATTGGGGACGTCATCCGGGCCCGCCGGGACGCCTATTTTCAGGAGGGTCCGGATTCCCTCAGCCAAAGCGCGGACTGGTTCATCTACACCCGCGGCACAAAGGACGAATACCGCCTGGACACGCCCTGCATCCTCGCGGCCCCGCCGGGCTATGACGACCAGCGGGAGCTCTTCCCCGATTTCTGCGACGAACACCGGATGTACAGTGAGCTGATGCCGGAGATACTGGAAGACGTAATTCTCAGCGCCCTGGAGCAGAAACGGGACGCCACGAAAGAGGAGCTGCTGCACGCGCTGAACTATTACGCGGACATGGACGCCTTTTTCCAGTTTTGAGAAGCACCCCTTTCAGGCGCGGCGCTGTCACGAAAAAAAGGCGGACACCCAGGTCCGCCCCCTACAGGGAATTGCCGCCTATGAAATTGCGCAATGGAACGCCCCGGTGGGGGTTGACAAAAGAACCAGGGCTCGTTATGCTAAATTAAGAAAGGGCGCTGCCGGTAGACGGCTGCCCCTACCGGATTGCAGAAGTAACCGCTTGCTTGGTGGCTGGGCGGTTACTTCTTTTTGTATACCTGAATAAACAGGCCGCAAATGCCGGTGATGACCAGGGAGTAAGCGAAAAGCTCACTATATGTAACCATTGGGCAGCCCCCTTTCCGAGTCTCAGGGGGCAAGAAGCTGCCCCCCAAAAAAGGGGCGTCCGCCTACCGTTACTGGCAGCGCTGAATGAACCATATCACACTTCGGCAGCAAGCGTAAGCCTCATTTTCTCAAAAATCCGGCCCATTTCCCTACAAATTCAAGCAAAACCCCTCCCCGCCCTTGCAATCCGGCGGCAAAGCGTGTATACGGAGCCTAGCATTATATCCACACAACAAAAGGGGAGTCCGCTGGCGCGGGCTGAGAGGGGACCGTGAAGGTCCCGACCCAGAACCTGATTTGGATCATGCCAACGCAGGGAGATAAACGGGCGTTTCGCCGCGGATGAACCCAGTTGGGTTTTCCGCGGCGTTTTTGCCTCTCAGGGAACGCGAGACCCGGGAAACGGCCCGCGGCACGGCAGGATGCAGAGGCTCTGAAAAGGAGTACGACATGATGAAAACCGCTTTGACCATCGCCGGAACCGACCCCAGTGGTGGACCCCGTCATGGTTGCCACCTCCGGAAACCGGCTCATCTCAGAGGATGCCCTGGAGGCCCTGAAGCACCAGCTTTTGCCCCTGGCCACCGTGGCGACCCCCAACATCCCCGAGGCGGAAATTCTATCCGGGCTGACCATCCGGGGCCCGGAGGATATGGTCCGGGCCGCCCGGGTCATCGGGGAAATTTACGGCGGCGCCGTTCTTTGCAAGGGCGGACACCAGGTTAACGAGGCCAACGACCTCCTCTGGCCCCCTGGGGGAACTCAGACCTGGTTCCCCTCCCCCCGGGTGGACACCTCCAACACCCACGGCACCGGCTGCACCCTCTCCAGCGCCATTGCCGCCGGTCTGGCCAAGGGCCTGTCCTTAGAGGCCGCCGTCGGACTGGCGAAGGAATACCTCATCGGGGCCCTTTCCGCCATGCTGGATCTGGGACACGGCTCCGGGCCCATGGACCACATGTGGGATTTGAAAAGCCGGTTTCTCCAGGGGACGTGAGCGGAGGGGCGCTTATTGTTACAATCATGGATAACGCCTTGGCGACTTTCTTCCAGGAAATCGTGGTGGGATTTCTCCTTGGGGAGGCGACTCTCTTCTCCCGACGATGGCTGTAAATGGCCGCGCCCGTTCTTCTGAAGCGTGCATTGCTCCGTCTGAGCCTGGCTTATGGAAGCGGGGCGGCCCCACGGCTTGTCCCTTCGTTTCAGAGGCGGGCCATCACGATTTTTTATGTTACGTTTATATAGCAAATTATAAGAACGTTTTCCAATTGATTTCCAGTCCCCTCCAGTCACCCCTTGGAGACGCCGGAGTTTCCGCCGCCGTTTTGTTACAACTATATATCTCATAATCGGAACCCAAAAAGAGGTTCCTCCGGCGGGACAAGGTCCGCCTTCGTCAGTCTGCCAAATTTTCTCCGGAAATTTTGGCAGACCGTGCCTGGGCTTTTTCTTGCAAGGTCCCTTCGGCTGTGGTATCCTATTTCAAATAAAAAAGTGTGGGGGGCGCGGCTTATGCTGGTATTGGACTTCATCAACGTCGGCAACGGGGACTCCGTCCTCATTCAGGAGCTGGAGGGAGGCGCGCGGCGCTTCGCCATGCTGGTGGACTGTGGTCACGACAACCTGATTCGGGACGACCATCCCAGCCCGCTGGACCCCCGCTCCCGCCGGATCTTCGCGGGGGATTTTTTAAGGAAGCAGGGTGTCGGCCGTTTGGACATTTTGCTGCCCACTCACTTCCACCGGGACCACATCGGCGGCCTGGGCCGGGTTCTGGAGGCGGTGAAGGCGGACCGCTTTGTCACCACCTACGTTCCCCCGGAGGGCCATGGGCCCCTGGAGCCCGACGGAAGCAACGGCCTCCCCGGCGCGGCGCGGAACCTGCTGCGCTGTCTGGATATTTACGCAACAGCCCTTCGGGAGCACCCCGGACAGGTGGGGGAGTTCGTGGAGCTCCGCGGCGAGCGGGTGGAGACCCTGCGGCTGACTGAGGACCTGACACTGGACATTCTCCCCGGCGAGCCGGCTCTATACCCCCGGCAGAAGGAAGTCTTTGACGCCGCCTTCCGGGGGGAGCGGAACCGCTATGACCTGATGCGCTGGACCAAGGCCATGAACAGCTCCAGCCTCCGGCAGAGGCTGCACTACCACGGAAAGGAAATCGTTCTGGGCGGGGACCTGTACGCCGCCCTGTGGGACAACGACACCCTGTCCCCCTGCGACATTTTGAAGCTTCCCCACCACGCCTCCCTGACCTCCACCACCCGCAAGGCCCTCAGCCGCCTGGCCCCGAAGACTGTGGTAGTCAGCGTGGCGGCGGGTCGGCCCGACGAGCGGCCCCATCCCTACATTATTTCCCTGCTGCGGGAGTATGCGGAACAGGTATATTTTACCGACGCGGTGGACATCCCCGGATTGGTGGAGCCGGTATTCCAGGAGTCGGTGCACATCGAGATTCCGTGAACCGGCGCTTGGTTCTCCGGCGGTTCCGGAGGGAATGGCCCCGCAAGGGAAGCCGGTTCGCTGAAAGAGGCGGTTTCATCAGTGGGCCCCATGGATGGGGCCGGGAGACAAACGGCAAGGCCGGGACGAATGTCCCGGCCTTTTTGGTGTTTTGGGGTCCGGCGATTTCGCTGGAACCTGGGGATCAGGTGTGGGGAATGTCATAGGTCACGCCGCCCACGGAAATGCTGGCCATATCCTCCAGGGGGATGATCTCCTCCAGGACCTGGCCCTTGGCGCAGACGGACACGCCGTCCTTGGGCGCGATGCTGCCGCCGGAGCTGCTGAGGTCCACAACGGTGCCGTCGGTTTTGGTCAGGAGAATCCGGATGTTCTCCAGATACCGCTGGGACTGACGGGCGTCCTCGGGGTCCTGCCGCCCGCTGGGGGCGTCGCTCCAGACCACCGCCTCGTCCGCCGTGTAGGCCGCCCGGATGGCGATGGGGGAAACGCTGATTTCCTCAATGGTGAAATTCAGGCCGTCCTGAGAGAAGGTCTCGCCACCGCCCAGGCGGACGGAGCAGTCCTCATAGTCCACCTCAAAGCGGAGCTTCCACTTGCCGGGATAGAGAAGCTCGTCCCGGTCCGCCTCCGCGTCCCAATACCGCAGATTCTCAAAGCTCGCGTTGGCGGTTCCCTTCGTCATGGCTACGTCGGAGCTGGCAGTCTCTACCAGCTGAATCTGATTGTCCTCCGGGTCCTCGTCCACAAACCAGGACCCGCCGTGGGCGCCGCCCTTAATCCAGCTGGCCCCGCCGAAGCCGCCCATCATCAGGTGCTTCTCGTCCAGACCCTGGCCCTCCGGCAAAAACCGCTCCCCGTCGTCTCGGGTGAGTGTGTAAACAATGACGGCGTTATACTGGTCGCCCATGATGGCCTCCGCCGTGATGGTGATTCCGCCGTCCGTGTCGCTGGCCCCGATGGGGCGGCCGATCTTGTCGATGACCTCCGTCTGGGCCACGGACCCGCCGAAGAGAGGGGCGAAAATTTCCGCAGGGCTTGGCAGAATCCCCGCAGCGCTGGAACCCACCACCAGCGCCGCGGCCATGGCGGCGGCGATGAGGGCGGTGCGGAACACCGGGCGGCGGCGCTTGGCCCCGGTCCCTTGGGCGGCGGAAGCGGCAGTCGCCGCCAGGATCTTCTTCTGATTTTCCGAAAAGCGCAACTCGCTCATCTCCTTTTTGTAATCAAACAGATCGCTCATAGTCGGTACCTCCTAAGATGTCCTTGAGCCTTGCCCGGCCCCGGGCCAGGCGGGTATGGACGGTGGCGGTGGGGACGCCCAGAATTTTGCCGATCTCGGCAGCCTGATAGCCCTCGTAGTAAAAGAGATAAATCACCGTCCGGTAATGGGCGGGGAGCTGGTTTACCGCCGCCAAAACGGAGCCGTCTCCTGCCTCCGGGGCAGGGACCTCCAGCACGGTTTCCAGGCCGCAGGTCCGCTTCCGCCAGGGACTTTTCAGAAGGTCCTTGCAGGCGTTGGCGGCCATACGGAGGACGTAGGCCCGCTCGTGCTCCGCGCTTTCAAACTGCCGGGGCTCCGTGAGGAGCTTGACGAACACCGTCTGGCAGATATCCTGGGCGTCATAGGTGTTTTTCAGATAGGTGTAACTGAGGCGGAGAATGGCGTCGGCGTAGGCGTTTGCCAGCCGCTCCGCCTGCTGATTGGTATTCATGGCATCAACTCCTTTGGAGCGCTCTCGTTATGGATACGATCCAGCGGAGGAAATCCTTTCACTCCTGGGAAAATTTTTTTGAAAAGACGGGATTCCTCCCGGCACTCCCCCCTTTCCGCCAAGCAAACAACAGAGGGTTTCCCCTGGCGGGCCCGGATTTCCAAGGAACCGGTCCCACCAGGGAAAACCCTCTCTTCTCTGTTTCGCAAAGGCCGGGGCTGTTCACGCGCCGCCGGTTATAACGAACACTTCCCCCGGGCCATGTACTTGCCCTCGGGGCTGGAAACCAGCACGTTTCCATTCTCCGCAGCCAGGCGGCCCCGCAGCCAGACCTGGCGGATGCCGCCGTCGACGGCGAAGCCCTCATAGGGGCTGTACCCGGCGGCGGACACGCAGTCCTCCGCCTGAATCACATGGCCGCCGCTGGGATCGTAGACCACGATGTCCGCGTCGCTCCCCGGCTGGAGGGTTCCCTTTCTGGGGAACAGGCCGTAAAGCTTGGCGGGGTTCTCGCTGAGAAGGCGGCACATCTGCGCCACGCTGATTTTCCGCTTGGCCACGCCGCAGGTCCACATGATCTCCCCCCGGGTTTCCACGCCGGGGAGTCCGCCGGGAATCTTTGTGAAGTCCTCCAGCCCCAGGCCCTTCTGTTCCAGAGTGAAGGAGCAGTGATCCGTGGAGACCGTCTGAATCTCCCCCCGGCGGAGGGCCTTCCAGAGGACGTCCTGTTCCTTCCGGGGCCGAAGCGGCGGGGCGCAGACGTAACGGGCGGCCTCGGTGAAGCTCTCCTGGTAGTACAGGCTCTCGTCCAGAGTCAGGTAGTGGGGGCAGGTTTCCACATAGACCGTCTGTCCCCGCTTCCGGGCCCGCAGAACCTCGTCCAGCGCCTCGCCGTTGGAGAGGTGAACGATGATAACCGGGGCCTGGGCCGCCTGGGCGATGCGCAGGAGCCGGGCCACCGCCTCCGCCTCCAGATAGGGCGGGCGGGTCTGGGGATGGCTGGCGGGAGCCAGCTCCCCGGCGGCCTTCTTCTCGGCAATCATGCCGTCGATGACCCCGGCGTTCTCGCAGTGGACGCCGCAGACGCCGCCCAGGGTCCGCAGCTCCTTCAGCGCCCAATAGAGCTCCCGGTCCCCCAGCAGCATGGCGGGATAGGTCATATACAGCTTGAATGAGGAAATTCCCTGGGCAAACATCTCCGGCAGCTCCCGGCGGATGGACTCGTTCCAGTCGTCGATGGTCATATGGAAACCATAGTCGCAGAAGGTCTTTCCCACAGCCTTCTCCCGCCAGCGGGCCAGTCCGGAAGCCAGGGACTCCCCCTTGTTGGGGGTCGCGAAATCTATCACGGTGGTGGTTCCGCCCCGGAGGGCGGCCCGGCTGCCGGAGGCAAAGCCGTCGGCGGTGACAGTGCCGGCCACCTCCAGATCGAAGTGGGTATGGGCGTCGATGAAGCCGGGGAAGAGGATGCAGCCGCTCACATCGACGACGCGGTCTGCGGATTCCTTTCGTCCCCGGCCCAGGGAGACGATCTTTTCGCCCTCCACCAGCAGGTCGGCCCGGCGGATGCCCTTGCCGGAGGCCAGGCTGCCGCCTTTGAACAATGTGCGCATGTCGGTCCCTCCATTTCTGTATTGGTTCTTGAGGCTAGTATACCATAGCGATGGGAGAATTTCTACTGGGTTTTTCCTCACGATGGTGCTCGCCCTTGCGGGCGGGGGGGATTTCAGCCATGAGGATGGCTGGTTCATTGCACCCCCCATTTTCTCTTTTTCTTGCCAGAAGAAAAAGAGAAAACGGGCCGTGCACGGTCCAAAAGAGAAAAAGAAGTACGGGGGTTACGATACGGGGGCGCGCCTGAATGACTGGCGGGAGACAGGAATGACTTCTCACGCGGCGTAGTTAAACGGGGGCTGGTGGTTCTCGACTTGGCGTATTTCTCTTTCCGCTGTCGCTGGCCTGGTCATCGAATCGGCTTGGATTCCTTTCTCTTCATTTGCGCTTCTGCCGGCAGAATACTCGTGGGGGCCGCCGCCGTGGCCTGGGCCGTGGAAAAGGGCGTCACCTCCGGCTCCGGAGACGGAGCCACCCTCTCCCCCGACACCCCCTGCACCCCCTGCACCCGGGACCAGATCGTGACCTTCCTGCACCGCGCCGCCTACGCGCCCGCGGAGCAGGCCAGATCTTCCCAGTAAGCGATTTCATGCCAACGCCCCGCCTGTAAGACAGGCGGGGCGTTTTTTGGTGAACATTCCCGAAAGAGGCTCTTGCTTTTTCAGGCAAAATCCATTAGAATAGACGGTGGAAGCATAATTGCGGCAGGCCGTCAGGGTGTAAAGGGCACCCCAACGGCCCTGTACGGAGTGCAAACCCCACTCAGCACAGCAGTTTACCTGTACCACGCGCTTATTATACCCTCTTCCACTGCTTTTTGCAAGGGCATAAACCAAGCGTGATGTGCAAACGCATAATTTTTGCGGTGCTGAGTTTGCGAAGGCCCCAAAAAACCCGGCACCGCTTTTATGTTTCCGGCGGACGCCTGAGAGGCGGAGGGGAGTCCCAAATGGTCCCCTCCAACAGGCCCCCTCTGCCCGAGGGCCCCGTTTGCCGGAAAACCAGATGTAAGGGACCTGATGAAAGGCCCTGGCGCGCGCCAGGGCCGGACCGTCCCCTCCCCGGCGGAAGCCGGGGCTCTGGGAGCTTGTTTTCAAAAGAGGTCCTGCCGTTTCAGCGGCAGGACCTCTTTCGTTTATGGCGGCTCCCCGGGGCGGAAAGCCCTGGGAAGCCCTCATTTTCTCCGGGCCGCCGAGGACCCGACCCCCAGCTCCAGCCGGTATTTGGTCACCGTCCGCCGGGCCACCTGGATGCCCCGTCCGGCCAGGAGTCCGCACAGGGCCTGGTCGCTGAGGGGACGTCGGCAGTCCTCCTCCCGGAGGAGGAGCAGCAGCGTCTGTTTCACCGCCTGACGGGAGACCTCGCCGCCGCTGACGGGGCGGCTGAAAAAATAGCGCAGAGGATATGTACCCTGGCGGCACTGGAGGTACTTCCCCCGGACGGCCCGGGAGACCGTGGAGGGATGGAGCTCCAGCCGCTCCGCCAGAACGGAGAGGGTCATGGGCGCCAGGGTTCCCGTCTCCCCGGCGAAGAAGGGCCGCTGGGCCTCCAGCACCGCCTCCGCGCAGCGGCGGAGCGTGCCTCCCCGGCGCTCCAGGCTGTCCAGCAGCCATTTGGCCTGCTGAAGCTTCTGGCGGAGATAATCCCGGGTCTCCTTCTCGTCGGAGCTTTTCAGGAGCTGAGCGTAGTAATCGTTGATGGACACCCGGGGGAGGTAGTATTCGTTCAAAATCACTTGCAGCCCGTCCTCCAGCTCCGCCACGAAGACGTCGGGCCGGACATACGCCGTGGGCTCCTCCGGCTGAAAGACCCGGCCGGGGCGGGGGTCCAGCGCGGCAATGGTCCGCTCCGCCGCCCGGACCGCCTCCGTCCGGACCCCCAGCTTCCGGGCGATGGCGGTGTAGTGCTTCCGTCCCAGCTCCGGCAGGAACCGGGCGGCAATCTCCATCGTCAGGGGATCCGCCTCCCCCCGGCGGCTGAGCTGGAGCAGCAGACACTCGGACAGGGACCGGGCCCCCACCCCCGGGGGCTCCAGGCTCTGCACCGTCTCCAGGGCCTGGTCCGTCAAGGCCCGGGGAATTTTCAGGGCCTCCAGACCCTCCAGATCCTCCTGGGCCAGATACCCGTCCTCGTCCACCAGCTCCGCCAGATAATCGCAGAGGGCCTTCAAGGGCTTCGGCAGGCGGAGGCGGTGGAGCTGGTCCCGGAGGAACGCGGGCAGACCCTCCAGCGCGTAGTCCGCCGCCCCCTCCTCCGGGGACGCGGCCTGGTCGTGGACAAAGGTCCCCCGGCTGGGCCCGCTGTCCATCCAGCTGGCCTGACGGCGCAGGGCCTCCAGGGCCTGTTCCGGCGGGTCGGATTGATCCAGCAGGGGATTCTCCTCCGCCATGCGTCCCACATATTCCAGCAGCTCCTGGGAGGTCATCTGCAAAACCTCCATGGACTGCATCAGCTGGGGCGTCAGTTTCAGCTCCTGGCGCAGCTCGGTTTTCAGCTGAACAAGGCTCATGGGCTCCTCCTGTGCCGGTCTCCCGGCCGCTTCTCCGGGCCCCGGAGCTCTCACTTTACATACTTGGCCACCTTCCGGGCCGCCGTGGCCTGGGAGATGCCCAGCTCCTTGGCCACCGCCACGGTGGTGCCCCAGCGGCGATAGGACTCCCGGATGATCTGCCCCTCGTAGGCGTCCATCCGCTGGGCCAGGGTCCCCTCCCGGGCGGGAGCGGGCGCGGCGGGGTCCCCCGCGAACTCCGCCGGAAGATGCCCCAGGTCCACAATGGGGTCCTGAACGGTAATGGACAGCCGCTCCACCAGGTTCTCCAGCTGCCGCACGTTTCCCGGCCAGTCGTAGCGCTCCAGAAAGGCCAGCAGCCGGGGACTGAAGGTCAGGGACTTGTCGTACTCCCCGCAGAACCGGGCCAGGAACTGGTGGGCCATGGGGAGAATGTCCTCCCGCCGCTGCCGCAGGGGAGGGATGTGAATACGAATCACATTGAGCCGGTAGAAAAGATCTGAACGGAACAGGCCCCGTTGGACGGCCTCCTCCAGATTTCGGTTCGTCGCCACCAGCAGGCGGAAGTCCAGCTCAATGCGTTTGTTTCCGGACAGCCGCTCAATGGTCTTCTCCTGAATCAATTGCAGAAGCTTGGACTGAATATGGGCGGGCAGTTCCCCGATCTCGTCCAAAAAGAGGGTGCCGTGGTTGGCCAGCTCGATCTTGCCGATCTTGCCGCCGCTGGCCGCCCCGGTGAAGGCTCCCTTCTCATAGCCGAAGAGCTCCGACTCGATGAGGTTCTCGTGGAGCACGGCGCAGTTGACCTCGATGAAGGGCCCGTCGGCCCGGTTGCTCATGACGTGGATGGCCTTGGCCACGGCGCTTTTGCCCACGCCGGTCTCCCCGGTGATGAGAATGTTGGCCTTGGTGTTCGCCGTGTTCTGCATCAGGGTCCACAGCCGCTGCATGGATGCGCTTTTGAAAATCAGGCTGGTGGACGTGGCCCGGGCCCGCAGTTCGGCGATCTCCTGGGTATACTGCTGGAGGGAGTCCTGCAAGTGGCGGTAGTTCCGCTGAATGGTGTTGATCTGCTCCATGGAAACGGTGTTGAAGCAGACGGCAAACTTCAATTCGCCGCTCCGGTCAAACAGGGGAATCCCAACGGTCATGACGTTTTTGTGGGAGTGGTTGATGGTCTGGGTGGCGGTGATCTTCTTCCGCTGGCGGATGACCTCGGCGGTGATGCAGGGCGAGAAGGTGCCATCGGCCTCCAGGTCAAACGCGGAACGGCCCACGATGGAGTTGTGGACAAAGCCGAAATTCTTTTCATAGCTCTCGCTGACCCGGAGGATGACGCCCTTGGCGTCGGAGAGCATCATGTCGTCGGCCAGAACCAGGTTGTTCTCCGGGCTGAGAATGTCGAACAGGCCCCGGAGGTTGATGTCGTCGTCAAAGAGATCGGAAAAATTCGTGGCAGCCAAGGCGGGGCCTCCTCTCCCAATGAGAATGTATGATCGAAGTATACCACACCCGCGTACGGATTTCCAGGTGCAAATTCAGGCGAAGCCCCGGTTTTGCTCCTTCCGCCGTCTGTCAGAAGGCGGCCCCCCTCCCGCAAGAAACAAGGCGCAGGACCTACGGTCCCGCGCCTCGCGCAAAAGATGATGCCAGGCAACAATTTCCCCAGGGCTTACGCGGCGGGAATCACCAGAACCTGGCCAACCCGAAGGTCGTTGGGGTTCTTAATGGCGGTCTTGTTGGCCTCATAGATCACCTGCCACTGACGGCCGGTGCCATAGGCCTTCTGGGAGATGCTCCACAGGCAGTCGCCGGACTTGACCACATAGTCGCCCTCGATCTCGGAGGGAGCGGGCTCCTCCACAGGGATGGGCTCCGGCGCAGGAACCGGCTCGGGAACGGGAGCCGGCTCGGGAGCGGGCTCTTCCACAGGGGCGGGCTCCTCAACAGGAGTCTCATCAACCACGACACCGTCCTCGGGGGTTTCGGTCTCGGGAGCGGCCTCCGCAATGCTGATGCGGCCGGCGGGCTCGCCATAGGCCTCCTCGGTGACGACGCCCTTGAGCTCTTCCTTGATGTAGTCCATCAGGACCTCGTCCATGGGCAGGCCCAGGTCGTAGTTGCTCTTGGCGGCGGAGAAGGCATAGTAGGTGTCGCCGCCGGCGGCCATGAAGTCGTTGGTGGCAATGGCGTAAGTGGCCTTGGCGTCGAAGTCCTTGCCGTTCACGGAAACGATGGTCACCCGCTCGATGGAGGCGGGCTTGTGATAGGTGGAATCGGGATACAGAGCGCCGGCCTTGAACTCCTTGGCGGTGTTCACGATGAACTCAATGCCGCTGACCTGAGGGAAGCCGCCCACGGCCTCGGGGGTGGAGAAGGTGGAAGCTTCCAGAGCCTCCAGCAGCTCCGCGCCGGTGACCTTGACGATGCTCAGGGTGTTCCCGAAGGGCAGAACGGTGTTGACGTCCTTCTTGGTGATGTCACCGGCGGCAATGGCAGCCCGGATGCCGCCGCCGTTGGTGATGGCCGCGTCCACGGTCTCGCCGTTCTTGGCGGCGCCCCAAACCAGGGCGTCGGTGATCAGGTCGCCCAGGTTGGTCTCCTCGGTGCGGTTGCCGGGGGCCTTCTCGCCGTTGAGAAGGACCTCGGTCTTGGCGAAGACGGCGCCATAGTCGTCGTCAATCTGCTTCTGGATGGCGGCGGCCCGGTCGGCCACTTCCTTCACGCCCTCCAGGGTCACGGCCTCCAGGGGGATGTTCCGGGCGGCGCAGCCGTCCTTGGACAGGGTCACCGCGCCCACGTTTTCAAGCTTCGTGCCGGTGGAGCTGATCAGGGTCTTGCCGGACTCCACGGTGATAACCGCGGTCTCGCCGGTGATGACGCCGCCCTGCTCGGGGAGAACCTCCACGGTCTCGCCAGCGGCCTCGGCGGTCTCTTCCAGGGTGGAGTGAGAGTGGCCGTCGATCAGGACGTCAATGCCCTCCACCTTCTCCAGCAGGTCCAGGGAGCGGTTGCCCTTGGACTCGTCGGCGATGCCCAGGTGGCTGAGGCACACGACGTAGTCGCAGCCCTCGGCTCTCAGGGCGTTCACTTCCTTCTGGGCGCAATCGAACATCTTCTGCTGCGCCAGAACGGAAACGCCCTTGATCTTGGCAGGATGGGCCTTGGTGCTCACCTCGGGGGTGGTCAGGCCGAAGACGCCGATCTTCTCGCCGCCGGGGGCGGTGAAGACGGTGTGGGCGCTCTCCACCTTGCCATTATAGCTCAGGTTGGCGGAGACGATGGGGAAATCCGCGTTCTTGCTGATTTCCTTGAAGTTGGGATACCCATAGTCAAACTCATGGTTGCCGATGGTAGCAGCGTCATAGCCCGCCATGTTCATCAGCTCGATGGCGGTCTTGCCCTGGCTGACGCTGACGGTGGGGTCGCCCTGGATGTAGTCGCCGGCGTCCAGCAGCAGAGTATAGGCTCCCGCGTCCTGGAAGGACTGCTTCAAAGCAGCCACCTTGGCGTAGCTGGCGACAGCGCCATGGACGTCGTTGGTGTGGAGGATGACGATCTGCCCCTCCAGGGGCTTGGCCGCTTCCTCCGCGCTGGCAGTGACGGCCAGGGAGAACATCATCACAAGAGCCAGCAGCAGGGACAGAAATTTCTTAGTCTGCATTCTTTTACCTCCTCTTGTACTGGCGGCTCCGGGCCGGGCCTCTCCGCCGGGCCGGCAGGGAAGCGGCGGGCCGTTCCGCCTGTCTGATGTCATTATAGCACATTTTTCCCAAATAGAAAGCGCAAAATTTCTCCGGGTGGCAAAAATTTTCAGCCCGCCCTTCCGGGGCCTCTCCCTCTCCGTCACTCCCGGTGAAACAATCCGGCCAATGTTCCAGGGGAAAATCTCCGAATTTTTCCCAATATCCCTTCACTTTTCCAGCACTCTGCCGATATAATATACAGTGGACCTTGTTAAAAACCAGTCCGAACGCCATCTTCGGGCCATTCTCCCGCCGGCACTCGGGATTTTCCTCAAGCCTCCCCAGGCCTCCGCCGGAAAATCCCCCTCCGGCTCCCCGCCCGAAACCGGCGCTCCAGAATTCCCAGCAGGAAAGCAGGTGGGACCATGGGCGTTACACAAGTGAATTACCCCCCGCCTCCCCGGCAGGCCCAAACGCCGTCCGCCTCCCAGGAAAAGCGGGACCGCTCTCCGGACATCTACGAGATGATGCGGGACGCCAGGGAAAAGGCCGACGCCACCCGGGAGAAATTCAAAGGCCTCAAGGGCAACCCCCGCTACGGGGACGCCCCGATGGAGGCCTATGCCCGCTTGGCCAGGGCAAAGCGCCCTTCCGAGGCCACCGCCGCCGCCGGATTCGCCCGGCGGCAGATTGCCCGGCTCAAGGCCGCCAAGCGCACGGACCCCGACAACGCCAAGCGGATTCAGGCCGCCATCAATCAACTTCAAAAGGCCGTCACCCGGGCGGGAAAGAAGAGCCGGGAACTGGACCGGGAACGTCTGGATAAGGCCCGGCAGGAAAAGCTGGCCCAGGAGAAGAAAAGCCGGGAGGCACAGCGCCAGCGCCTGGAACTCCGCCGGAAACAGGCGGCCCGGATCATCCGGGAATCCGGCTACATCCGGGAGGCCGAGATCGACAACCGGATGCAGGCCCAGCTCTCCGCCACCCGGATGGAGCTGCAAAAGCAAGCTCAGGACCTGGCCGCCTCCCTTCAGCCTTCCCCGGAGGCCGTGGCCCGGCAGTATGCCGCCGGCAGCGCCCCGGTGCCGGAGGTCCCGGCGGGAGGGGAAATCGATCTGCAAGCCTGAATCCCCCCACATGAAAAATCAACCCCCGCCTTCCGGTCTCCCGGAGGGCGGGGTTTTGCGTTGGCTGGGGAATCACTCGGAGGCTTCCGTCTCCCGCGCCGTCAGGCCCACGGCCAGGCCGTTGACCTCCACGCCGTCCTCGGCGGGAATCAGCAGGTATTTCCGCCCGTCGATGATCCGGGTCTCCACCAGATAGCTGTAGTCCGGATCCAGGGAGATGGTGGCCTGTTCCGTTTTGATGTCGAAGCGTTTGCTGTCAATCAAATTCTCCGGGTTCAGCACGCCGCCGCCGAAGGCCTCGCCGCACTGAGTCTGGAAGGCCTGGGCCCGTTCCTCCGGCACGCCGCAGTCCCGGAGGATGCCGCCCAGCTCCTGGGCGGAGAGGGCCAGGGGCTCCGGGTCCTTGGTCTCCTTATGGGCCTCGATCTTCTCCAGCAGCCGGCCATGGACTGTCTGGACCACATCCAGGCTGCACGCCTCCTCCAGCGCCTCGGTAAGGGCGCTCTGGAAGGCCTCCTTCTGCTCCGCGGCGGACATGGGGGGCTCCGTGCGGAACACCGCGTCGATGAACTCCTGGTGGAGCTGGTCGGCTTTCCGGGAGTAGAAGAGGGCGTTGTAAATATTGGCGGCTCGGTCGTCAAAGGCGGGGAAGAGGAAGCCCAGCTCCGGAGCGGAGACAATCTGCCCCGCGGCGCAGCTGTGGAACTCGTTCTCCCCGGGGAAATAGCCCAGCTCCATCCTGCAGTTCTTCACCGGGCAGACGCAGCAGAGGATGTAGGAAAAGACCTCGTCGGAGGCGTCGGCCTGGGTCAGGTCGTCCTTGCTCCGGCGGGGGACGTCATAGGCGTCGTGGGCCAGGAGAAGGAGGTAATTGCTGTCTCCCATGTCCAGGCTGTCGATGACGGTGCGATAGAACGTCTCGCGGATCTCGCCGTCCTTCAGCTCCGACTCCCGGAGGGCGGAGAGCAGGCGGTGCTCGTCGCTGTCGGCCACCTGCTGGGTGGAGAAAACTACGTCGATGAGATTCCGGCCCAAGCCGCCGGAGAGGGTCTTTTTCAGGAGGCTCAGGTATTTCTCGGCCTCCTCCTGGGGCATCATGCCCAGGGATTCGTCCAGATAGGAGATGATTTCCCGACTGCCGCCGTTGACATAGCAGCCGTAAACCCGGCTGACGGCGCTCTTCTCCGGGCGGAAGCGGCGGCGCAGCTCGCTGAGTTCTTTTTGATTCATTGGTAACCTCGCTTTTGGCGGCGTCCGCCGCCTTGAAATTCGACTCTGTCAAACATTCATTCTACTAGAGAACGGTTCAAAAAGCAAGTGGGATTTTTGCCGGGGGGACCGCTGTCCTACGCCCTTCGGGCCTCCTGGGCGGCGATGATTTTTTCCCGGCTTCCCGCGTCCACCACGTCGCATTCTACGCAGAAGGGGTAATGCTCCCGGCCCTGGCGCATGGCTTTGCGCAGCTCCGTAAACTTTTCGTTCCTCCAGATGTCCCGCAGACGGTCCCGGGTCACGTCCCCGAAGGCCGTCACCTCGAAACAGTCGTTGCAGCACATACCCACCTGACCGTCCGGAAAGATGATGAGGTCCGTAAAGGGATAGATGCAGGGGGCCTTCACCCGGTTGTTCTTCTTGGGCTTATTGGGGGCGTTTCCCGCCCGGGTGGCCAGAATTTCGCCGCTGTACCGGCGGCTGATGCTGATTTCCATCTGTTCGAACTCCGCTGGGTTCTCCTTGACGTATCGGTAAATTTCCTCCAGATGGTCCGCCAGCCGGTAGTGCTCGCTGTAGTCATTGATGACCAGTTCATCCACCAGGGGAACCAGGGTCCGCAGCTTCTCCACGTTGAGCATGGTGCCGTTGGTGATGATGCAGATTCTGCACTCGGGCTTCTTCCGGCGGATTTCCCCGGCGAACTCCAAAATGCGCTTGTCCAGGAAGGGTTCATTGTTCACCTGTAAAAAGATCGTCCCTGTCCAGCGAATCTCCACCAGCTCGTCGATGATCCTGGAGAACAGCTCCTCCGTCATCCGCTTGTACTCCCGCTTCTCATCCCGGACGTTGGCGGGGCAGAAAGAGCACTTGCCGTTGCAGCGGTTGACCGTCTCCAGCATCAGGAATTGAAAATCCGGCGTCTCCTCCTTCTGGAGAAATCGGTCGATAAAAGCGTTGATTTTCGGCGTCCGCAAGGCCGCCACCAGGGGAAAGGAAACGCTGGACACCCAGTCCGAGCGGTATTTCCGGGCAAACCACAAAAGCCGCCCTCCGAAATTCTTGATTTTGACGGACATGTTTCTTTTCTCCCTTCCTCTCAGGTTTTCCTGCTCCTGCTGGTCCGGGGCGCGCCGGACCGGGTTTTAACTCTGGGCTCCGGATTGGGCGTAATCTCCAGCAGATCCGTAAGGCCACAGTCCAGAGCCTCGCAAATCAGGTCCAGGTGCTCCAGGCTGATGCGGGTCGCCAGTTCGTGATACAGTTCGCTGATGGTGTTTTTGCGGATTCCCGTCATCCTGGAAAGATCCGCCTGGGTCAGGCGCCGCTCCCCCAGTCGGGTCGAAAGTAAAATTCGAACCATGACTACCCTCCTTTTCGATAGAATATATCAATTTTTTGTGCAATAATCTTTATATTGTTATATTATATCGATTTTTGATACTTTTCTTTTCCAGGTCAAGCCTCTGTTCCATGACCGCGGCGCCCCAGCGGGGGCAAAACGCCGTCATCTCCGGGACCTTCCGGCGGGCAAAGGGATCTCCCGAAACAGAGCCCCACTTTTGGGCACTCCGTAAAGAAGTTGTAAAGAACCGATCATTTGTTGGAGAAGCCATCTCTTTTATGTTAATATATTATTAAATCCAGAATTTTAACAGTAGGGAGGCGGCGCAATGGGCAAACACAACTGGCGGACCGGAGCCGGGGCGGTAAAAACCGTTCTGGGAGAAAAGGTCCGGGAGGCCCTGTCCTCCGTGCTGCCCATCACCGCCATCGTGCTGGTTCTCTGCCTCACCCTGGCCCCGCTGCCTGTAGACATCCTTTTAGCCTTCCTGGCGGGAGCCGTGCTGCTCATTGTGGGCATGGGGTTTTTCACTCTGGGGGCTGAAACCGCCATGACGCCCATCGGCGAACAGGCGGGATCCCATATAGCCGGGTCCCGGAAGCTTTGGGTGGTCGTCTCCGTCAGCTTTCTGATCGGCGTCGTGGTCACAGTCTCCGAGCCGGACCTCCAGGTTTTGGCGACCCAGGTCCCCGGCATCCCCAACGCCCTGCTGGTGGGAGCCGTGGCCGCCGGCGTGGGGGTCTTTCTGGTGGTGGCCCTGCTGCGCATTCTCTTCCAGATTCCCCTGCAATGGCTGCTCATTGGCTCCTACAGCGTGGTGTTCCTCCTGGCGGCCTTCTTCGTCCCCCGGGATTTCCTGGCCGTGGCTTTCGACTCCGGCGGCGTCACCACCGGGCCCATGACCGTGCCCTTCATCATGGCTCTGGGCCTGGGCGTCTCCTCCATCCGCAGCGACCGGAGCGCCGCCCAGGACAGCTTCGGCCTGGTAGCCCTCTGTTCCGTGGGCCCCATTTTGGCCGTGCTGCTGCTGGGAATGCAGTACCCCGCCTCCGGGGCCTATGTGCCCGCGGCCGTGCCCCGGGCGGCGGACAGCCGGGAGCTGGGCGGGCTCTTTCTGGCCGCCCTTCCCACCTATGCCCGGGAGGTCCTGAAGAGCCTTTTCCCCATCGTCGCTTTCTTCGCCGCCTTTCAGGCGGTGGCCCTGCGGCTAAAGCGAAAAAAGGTCTTGAAAATCACCGTGGGAATTCTGTATACTTATCTTGGATTAACCCTGTTTCTCACCGGGGTAAACGTGGGCTTTCTCCCGGCGGGGGCCTACCTGGGGCGGCAGATTGCCGCGCTGCCCTTCCGCTGGGTGCTGGTTCCCATAGGCATGCTGATGGGATGGTTTATCGTCCAGGCGGAACCCGCCGTCCACGTGCTGAACCGGCAGGTGGAGGAGATCACCGCCGGCGCCATTCCCGGCAGCGCCATGAGCGTCAGCCTGTCCGCCGGCGTGGCTCTGTCCATCGGCCTGGCCATGGTTCGGGTGTTGACCGGCGTGTCCATCTTTGTCTTTCTGCTGCCGGGGTATCTGATTGCCATTGCGCTTTCCTTCTTTGTGCCCCGGATGTTTACTTCCATCGCCTTCGACTCCGGCGGCGTGGCCTCCGGCCCCATGACGGCCACCTTTTTGCTGCCCTTTGCCATGGGGGCCTGTGAGGCCGTGGGGGGAAACGTGGTCACCGACGCCTTCGGGGTGGTTGCCATGGTGGCTATGACGCCGCTGTTGACCATCCAGCTCCTGGGCCTGGTTTATCAATGGAAGCTACGGCGTGCCGGGGAGAACCCGGAGACCGGGGACGAGGAGATCATCGATCTGTAACCGGCGGCACTGCCGCCGGAGAGAGGAGGCCCGCTATGGCCGGAGCCGTTTTGATCATCACCATCACGGACCGCTGCCGGGGCGGGGAGTTTGCCTCCTGGTTTCAAGGGCAGGGAGCTTCCCTGGTGCTGGCCGCCCTGGGCCGGGGCACGGCGACAACGGAAATCCTGGACTGCCTGGGGCTGGAGGCCACGGAAAAGGTGGTTTTGATGTTGGCGGCTCCCCGGTCCTCTCGGCTGGTGCGCCGGGCAGAGCGGGCCCTCTGGCTGGATGTGCCGGGCCGGGGGATTTTAATGGCCATCCCCATTTCCAGCATAGGCGGCGCCAGGGCCAGGGATTATCTCCTGCAATGGGAGACGGAGGAAGAGGATATGGAGCAGCAGATCACCCATGAACTGATCGTAGTCATCACCAACCGAGGGTATACCGATCAAGTGATGAACGCAGCCCGGTCCGCCGGGGCGGCCGGAGGCACCACCATCCACGCCAAGGGCACGGGAACAGAGTTGGCGAAGAAATTTTTCGGCGTTTCTCTGGCGGCGGAGAAGGAAATGGTTTTTATTCTGGCCCGGGCGGAAGACCGAAAGCCGATTATGAAGGCGGTGATGGATCAGGCTGGAATGGGGACAGAAGCGCAGTCCGTGGTCTTCTCCTTGCCGGTTACGGATCTGGCGGGCCTACGGCGCTTGGAGGAGGAGTGACGGCTGCGGGTTTGCCCGTTGGTGAAGGGAATGGTTATTGGAGGAATAAGGTTCTTCTCCTCTGTTTACAAACAAAAATAAGGAACACCGTTTTCGAGTTCATACATCGAAAACGGTGTTCCTTGTTATATTTGGAAAATACGTTCAGCTATATTACCCGACTTATACGACCAAGCCAAGGGCATAACTCCGGCCTAAGTGGCGGCAGAACATACCACCTCCGCCATGGCCCTCCGCTACTATATCAATGGCCGGAAAACCATCAGCAAGGCCGCCGCAGTCGTTGACCGGGCCTACTCCGCAAGTTGCAAGAAATTTGCAGCGGGCCTGCCCCAGACTCCCTTGCGGCGTAAGGGTTTAAAGTACTTAGGTCCTCTCTGACATTGCATAATTTTTTGCAAAAATCTTTTTTTAGAAACGAGGTCCTTTTGGTTTTTCAAACATCCCCAAAAAGTTACAAAATAAAAACCGCCCAAATCTTTCGATTTAAGCGGTTTTCATGGAGCTGCTGGGCGGATTTGAACCGCCGACCTCATCCTTACCAACTGCCATGGTAATATTTTTCACATATTTTCCACTTGTTTATAGCCGTTTTTGCTCCATTTCATTCGCTTTCCGACACTCTTTACAAACAGGGTTTCCGTATATTCCACGTCTGTCTGTGGCTGATTATGTGGTCAGAAACCCTTGCGGCGCTTGAAGTTCCAGTCCTGAAGCAATATTGTTCCAGGCCAAGAAAGTGGTCAAATTTGAATCAGGCTGTCTTAAACCGACTGTCAACTCTGGGGAGGTATCAAGCGATGAATTGCACCTCCGTCTCCAATGATAAGCAGATTTCTTAAAGTCCTGTCGACTGTGTAATCCGCCCGATTTTCACCTCTGTATTTCTCCGTTTTAGATTGCAATTTTCTATCGACTTTCGCCTCCTATTACGGTATTGTGTTGCTTGCAAAAGTCCCACAAAGCACTGAAAATTAGGAGGAAAATGTATGACCAACATGAAAAAGCGCATTGCCACCACACTGACAGCAGCCATCCTCACAACTGTCCTCACTGTCCCCGCCATGGCAGCGGAAACGCCTGACAAATCTGTCCGGGTGAGCAGCTACAAGGGCAGTACTCTGAAGGTGGGAGAGCGTAGCGGACTCATCATCGGTCCCAGCAGTACAGACTACACCGTTACTTCCAGCGATCCGGATACAGTGGCGGTAGAACAAGTGCTGACCTTCTGGGTGGCGGTCGCCAAGGGGTCGGGGACCGCAGTGATCACCGCATCCAACAGCACTGGAGAATGCGGGAGCGTGACACTGACGGTCGGCGCCGCCGCTGACTCCGCCCCACTGGAGGTCCCCGCCAGCGGGGACAGCGCTGGCCTGACAGACAACATGGAGATACGGCAGGAGATGATCCGCCTCATCAACCAGACCAGAAAGGCCAATGGAGTGTCAGAGTTGCCGGTCAATGAGGCCCTGATGAACGCCGCCCAAGCCTGCTCCAACCAGCGGTACACCTGGCACCACTCCCCAGAGGAAAGCAAGGCCGCTGTCGATGCTGGCTACCCCTACGGCTTCGGCGACAACCTCACCGTGTTCACTGGTACAGACAACGCCGCTCAGCGCGCTGTCGACAATTGGATCAACTCGCCCGGCCACTTCCAGACCATGATCGACCCGAGATGCGACTGCATCGGCGTGGGCGTGACCCGGTACGACGGCATCACCTACTGCTACATGTTCGTCGGGATACCCAACAGTGTCAACTTCTATGCGTAATCAAATAATACTCAAAGAGGGCCGTCCAAGAAACTGGATGGCCCTCCCTCGTGATGGCAGAAAACAGGGTACAGACAGAAAAATATAACGCCGGGAGGGCACAGATTTACTACTCAGATATTGCATAGCTGTAAACAAAGAATAATCTTGAACACAGCTTATGGTTATCACTTATTCGTCCTCGCCTGGAAATACTCTGGTCGCTTTTGGATAAAGAAGTAGGCAGTATCTGGATTAGTATTGATGACAATGAGCAAGCCTACATGCGGGTGTTGTGCGACGAACTGTTTGGCCGCAACAGTTTTATAGCTCAAATTGTATGGCAAAAGCGTTATTCCAGAGAGAACAGAGAGGCAATCGGCGACGTTCATGAGTATGTTTTTGTGTATGCAAAAAATAAGGAGCGTTTCAAAGCAACACGCAATCTTGTCCCAATGTCTGAAGAACAGGCGAAAGTATATAAAAATCCGAATAATGATCCCAAGGGAAGATGGCGTCCGGTTCCAATGACTGCACAAGCTGGTCACGCTACTCCCGAACAATTCTACCCGATAACCGCACCAGGAGGAAAAGTCCATACACCCCCAGCAGGCCGGTGTTGGGCCTTATCAAAGGCGACTTTTGAACAGCTACTGGCAGAAGGAAGAATATATTTTGGCAAGGACAATAATAGCCAGCCTAATACAATCCGTTACTTATCCGAGGTTCCAGGTGTTGCTCCGTGGACGTGGTGGCCCAGCGACGAAGTAGGCCATACTGACGCAGCTAAAAAGGAGATTCTTGTGCTATTCGGAAAAGAAAATATTTTTGACACACCGAAGCCAGAAATACTAATTGAACGTATCATACATATAGCCAGCAACCCCGGCGACCTGGTTCTCGACTCCTTCCTCGGCTCCGAAACAACCGCCGCCGTCGCCCACAAGATGGGCCGCCGGTACATCGGCATTGAAATGGGCAGTCATGCATACACCCACTGCAAGGTGCGTTTGGACAAGGTGATCGCCGGGGAGGACCCGGGCGGGATCACCAAGTCCGCCAAATGGGAAAAGGGCGGCGGATACCGTTTCTACGAGCTGGCCCCCACTCTCATCAACGAGGACGCCTTCGGGGAGGCAGTCATCAACCCGGATTACGACGCGGACATGCTGGCCGCGGGCGTGGCGCTCCATGAGGGCTTTACTTACCATCCGGACGGCAAGCTGTTCTGGAAGCAGTCCTCGGGCAGCGAAAAGTCCTATCTGTTCGTCACCACCCGCCATTTGAACAGCGATTATCTGGACTCCATCCAAAGCACTATGGAGGAGAACGAATATCTCACCATCGCCTGCTGCTCCTACGACAAAGGGCTGGACAGGATCTATGACCATATCACCGTCAAAAAAATTCCCCAGATGCTCCTGGAACGCTGTGAGTTTGGCAAAACGGATTACAATCTGAATATCGTACATCCCCCGGTGTATGAGGACGAGGAGGGATACGATGCGGAGTGATTTTCCCCTGTATACCACGGACTACATCAGCGGCGTCATGTCCCTGCGCAAGCCTCAGAAGGAATCTCTCAAAATCCTGGAGGAAATCGTAAACAGTGTGCAGCTGCGCAAGGATATGAATCTGAATGCGGCCCTGGGCGCCGTCCACGCTATGTATCCCATCTGCTCCGATTTCGAGCGGGAGTTTCTCTCCCTGACCTTCGCCCTGGCTACTGGGGTAGGCAAAACCCGGCTGATGGGGGCCTTTATCGCCTATCTGTATACCCAGCACAACATCAGGAATTTTTTTGTTGTCGCCCCCAACACCACCATCTATGAGAAGCTTAAAAAAGATCTCAGCGACAACAACAGCCCCAAATATGTGTTCAAAGGGCTGGGCTGTTTCTCCGCCCTGCCCCAAATCATCACAGACGACGATTACAGGGAAAAACCCATCTCCCTGTTTGAATCGGATATCCATATCTTTGTCTATAACATCGACAAGTTCAACAAGGAAGGGGCCAACATGAGGCGGGTGAACGAGTTCATTGGCAGCTCGTTCTATCAGTATCTTTCCAGCCTGCCGGACCTGGTGCTCATTATGGACGAGTCCCACCACTATCGGGCGGAAAAGGGTGCCCAGGTCTTGAACGATCTCCACCCGCTGCTGGGTCTGGAGCTGACCGCCACCCCTCTTGTGACCAAGGGGGCCAAACAGGTCCCCTTCAAAAATGTGGTGTATGAGTATCCCCTGTCCAAGGCCATTGAGGACGGCTACACCCGCACCCCCTTCGCCGTGACCCGCTCCGACATAGACTTTTATAATTTCGGCGACGAGGCGCTGGACAAGCTGATGCTGACCGACGGCATCACCTGTCACGAAAACGCAAAGCGGAAGCTGGAGCTGTACGCCGCCAACAGCAGCACTCCAGACAAGCCCGTTCGAACAGTAAAGCCTTTTATGCTGGTGGTCTGCAAGGACACTGCCCACGCCGCCTGGGTGGAGGACTACATCCGCTCCGACGAGTTCCGGGATGGAGCCTACCGCAATAAGACCATCGTTGTCCACTCCAAGCAGAAGGGCGCGGAGAGCGAGGCCAACACCCGCCTGCTGCTGGATGTGGAAGGCCCGGAGAACCCGGTGGAAATCGTCATCCACGTCAATATGCTGAAAGAGGGCTGGGACGTCAACAACCTCTACACTATCGTCCCTCTGCGCACCGCGGCCTCCAAAATCCTGCGGGAGCAGATGGTGGGCCGGGGCCTGCGCCTGCCCTACGGGGAGCGCACCGGCGACCGGGACGTAGACGCCGTCATGCTTACCGCCCACGACAAGTTCGCCGACATTCTGGCCGAGGCTCAAAAAGGCGACTCCATTTTCAAGGCAGGCAACATCATCAAGGCCGAGGAATTCGTCCCGGAGCAGGTCACACATACCCAGCTTGCCCTTGATCTGGAACCGAACAAGGCCCTGGAAACCGCCTATCAGCAAACCGGGATGCAGAAGTCCGACGCCGCTGACGCGCTACTGGAAGCGGCAGCGGAGCTCATCCAGCAGGCTGTCTCCGCACAGATCCAAACCGCCCCGGAGCACACCGTAACCCCCGCTCAGGCGCAAAAAATTGTGGCTGAGGTGAAGGAGAAGGTCTCTGGGGACAAGGATCTGGGAGATGTTTTCCGGGAGAACGAAATGCCCCTCACCGCTTGGATGCTGTATCAGACCGAGGAAACCCACCGCGCCGCACAGTCCGGATTTATTCCCATTCCCCGTATCAAAATCACAGACGCCGGCGTGGAGGAATATGTCTTCACCGATTTCGATTTGGCGCTAACTGATTTTACCCATGTGCCGATCAAGAATGAACTGCTCATTCAGAACCTGGAGGATATGCAGGACAGGCAGAGGATCAAGGGTGACGCCATTGATTTTGAGGGGTACAATCCCAAGAAGGTGATTCTGGAACAGCTCCGCAACAAACCGGAAATCGACTACATGAAATGTTCCGCCCTGCTGTTCAAGCTGATCACGCAGCTCTGCGACCACTATGAAACAGAGTTCGGTACAAACGGGATGCAGAACATTGTCATGATGTACAAGCGGGATATCGGGAACAAGATCTATCAGCAGATGATGCGGCATTTCTACTGTGAGAACGGATTCCTCCAAGAGGAGGTCGTGGGTATCAGGAACTACAACATGCAGCAGAGCTACCAGTTCAAAGAAAGGGTCGGTCTGTATGAGGAGTTCACTGAGGACATCCGGTCGGTTCTTTTCACCGGAATCAGGAATGGCGTTTTCACCACCGCGAAGTTCGACAGCAAAGAGGGTGAACTGACTCTTGCCCGTGTGCTGGAATCAGACGATGACGTTCTGAATTGGCTTCGCCCTCATCCCAAGGAGTTCAACATCACCTACAACCGCGGCCACATCTATGAGCCGGATTTTGTTGTGGAAACAGAGCGAATCATCTACCTGGTCGAGGTTAAGGGCGAGGATAAACTGAACGATCCTGATGTGATCGCCAAGAAAAAACGCGGTATACAGTACTGCGAGGCGGCCTCCCGCTGGGGCAAAGCCAACGGCTATAAGGCATGGCGCTATCTGTTTATCCCATCCAAGCAGGTTCTGCCAAGCTCCTCCTTCATGCAGCTGGCTCAGCGATTTCAGGAACTGTGATTTTTAGTATTCCGCTCTTCCGTGGCATACTCAAAATCTGCTTCGCCTAAACAAAGAAATACAGTCCATCGTCAGATACCCCTCAAATCTTCTGATGCGATCACCCGCCAGACTCAGTTCTGGCGGGTGAGTTTTCTACAGCAAAAACTTTTCCTGTGAACGAAAAAATAAAGTTCGCTTTTGGAACCTGGAGGTTGTAGTAGAGGGATGATGGGCCTACGCTCTGAATCGGTAAACATTTTGTAAACTCGTCTATAAGAAAGTTCGGTTTCATCCACTGGAGGTTGTGGTAGAAGGATGAGGGAGTCAGCGCATAAGGGCAGAGGAAAAACTGACTCAATAGAAAGGGTGGGCAAGTACAACATGAAAGAATCCAACTACAAGAACTATGACGAACTGCCGCTGTTCCTGAACGCGAAAACAGTGGCAAAGGTGCTGGGCGTCTCACCGTCCAGCGGGTACGAGCTGATGCACGAACCGGATTTCCCGATGCTGAAAATCGGCAGCAGGATGGTGGTACCCAAGGAGCAATTCGTGGAGTGGGTATCGCGGCACACTCAGGGAGGTGCAGATTGAGGTACAAACAGTGGTCTAAGCGTGATCCGATCAAGAACTACTTCCAGTTGCCCAACGAGATATTCCTGCTGGGGCTGTCGCCCGGTGCGCTGGCGGTCTACTCCTATCTGCTCTGCTGTGAAAACAGGGAGACCTACCAGTGCTGGCCCAGCTACAAGACTATCGGAAACGCAGTGCGGATGAGCACTAGCACCGTCCGCAAGTATTTGTGTGAGCTGGAGGAGCGGCAACTCATCAGTACAAAGAACACGACCGTCACCACCAAGACCGGTCTGAAACGTAACGGCAATCTGCTCTACACCATCCGCCTGATCCAACTGGCGCTCGACCAGTTCTACGAACAGCAACTGGCGCAGATAGATGTGGCGGCTGAACGTCAGCGAGTCGCAAAGGCTCTCGCACTCCGCAGTGATAGTGCGCACTCAGCGTGACAGCCTGTGCGCCGCTGTGTGCCCCCTCTGCTATCCGGAAGGTAACAAGCCACCGCTCACCGCAGGCACAGCCGTGTCCAAAGTGTGTGCCCAGTGTGCGCCATCCGGCGAATTCAGCACAACCGAAAGTGGCGGGTGAACCGGGGGGGCGAAAAAAGTGCAGGATAAAGGCAGGTGGTCGCTTACGCGCCCCCCTGCCAGCCACACCGCCCCGCAACGCGGGTCGGGGATTTTCCATAGGTGGTCGGTTTTACCCCCTGTTGGCTGTCCCAGGTGGTCGGAATGAAGAAAAACAGAGGAAAAACCGCCCTGTTTCAACCTTTTCCAAGGTGGCTGTGACAGGTGGTTTTCCAACAAAAAGGAGGAATTTTCCAATGAGCAAAAATACGCACATTTCGGTGGAACCAAACACACCCGCAGAAGTCAAGACCCGCATCCCCGTCTGGCTGTACCCATCCACACTGGAAGTGATAGACAGAGCAATGAAAATTGCGAACTGCAAAAGCCGCAGTGAGTATCTGGAAAAGGCCGCGCTGTTCTACGCCGGCTACGTCTCCGGTCAGGACGCCACCGCCTATCTGCCACCCGCACTGGCGTCCGTTCTGCGCGGAACGGTGCAGGACACGGAGAACCGAATCTGCCGTCTGCTGTTCAAGCTGGCGGTGGAACAGGACATGGTGATGAATGTGCTGGCGGCGGGGATGGAGATTCCCGATGAGCAGCTCAAGGCGCTCCGGGGTCGGTGCATCCAGGTCGTGAAAAAGACCAGCGGCAGTATCTCTCTCGACGACGCCGTCCACTATCAAAGGGGTAGCCTGTGATCATCCATCCCCCTCTCAGATTCTGCACCGCAAAACAAAGAATAAAAGTCCTCGAAAAAAGTAGTAGCTATTCCCGACAAAGTGTGGTATGTGTTGGTGTTGCAAAGGAGGCAGTAGATATGAGAACGACTCTGGAAGATCTCTACTATGGCAACATCATACCCAACGAACAGCAGATGACACCTGGCTCAGAACTGAAGCGGGCAGTAGACCGTGTCGCCAAATATGAAAAGCAGCTCATGGAACAGCTGGAGGAAACCGAGCAGGAGACTCTTACAAAACTTATTCGGTCACAGCATGAGATCAACGGCATCACAGCAACCGAGAATTTCATCTTGGGCTTCCGGCTGGGCGTCAGGATCATGGCTGAGTGTATGGATGATAACGACGGTGATATTCGGACTGGAGGTGAGTAACAAATGGCAAAGCGCAGACCGTCCGGTGACGGCATGGTACGCAAGCGGGACGACGGTCGGTGGGAAGGCCGCATCGTGGTGGGCCACAAAGAAAACGGAGACTCCATCTTCCGCTACGTCTACGCTGATAATCAAAAAGAGTTGACTGCAAAGCTCCGCCAGAATATCGATGCCTACCAAGGCATTGACCTGACGGAGCAAAGCAGGATGACTCTTGGGGAGTGGCTGGATCAATGGTTGGAGCAAATGGCGGTCACCCTCCGGCCTGGCACACTGGAACACTATCGCCGGGATATGGAAAACCACGTGAAGCCCCGCCTGGGAGCAAAGCCTCTCACTCATTTGACCGCAGCTGACCTCCGAAAACTCTATGATACCTTGAAGCAGAATGGCAGAGTGAAACCTCGCCCTGGTCAGAATCTTGGACTCTCTAGTACCACTGTCCACGGAATCCACACCACGCTTCACCACGCACTCAAAGCGGCGAGAGATCAGGGACTTATTCCTGTTAATCCCGCTGACGAGGTGGAGCCGCCCAAGGTAATTCACCAGCCTATGAAGATTCTAACCGAGGAACAACTGAATATTTTCCTGACAGCGATCAAAGCCGATGAATTCTGGTATGACTTCTTCTACACTGAGTTGACCACCGGTCTGCGCAGAGGTGAGATCTGCGGACTCATGTGGACCGACCTTGATGAGCGTGGCGGCACCCTGAAAGTCTGCCGCACCCTCCATCGGGAAAAGGGCGGCAGGCTGGTGGCAGGAGATACCAAAACCTACGCCGGCACACGGAAGATCGTCCTGCCGCCCAGCACAGCGGAGCTGTTGAAAGATCGAAAGCGGAAATCTTTCTCTCCCTGGATCTTTCACGATCCACTTCGGCCTGAGGCCCCTATGAATCCCGACAGTGCCTACCGACAGCTGAAGAAATTTCTGGCGGAGGCTGGACTGCCAAATATCCGCTTCCACGACCTCAGACACACATTCTCAACTCATGCGCTGTCCAGCGGTGTGGACGCCAAAACCCTGGCTGGAATCCTTGGCCACACCAAAGCGTCCTTCACTCTGGATACCTATACCCACACCACCGGCGATATGCAGAAGCGTGCCGCTGACATTGTCGGCGACTTTCTGACTGATTACCTTGGAGAGGAGATGAAACCGTGGCAAAACGCAGAAAGCGCGGGGACGGCGGCGTCAGCCTGAGAAAAGACGGCCGCTGGGAGGGGAGGGTAGTCGTCGGCTACGACGATAAAGGCCTCCCCGTCACCAAAAATGTTCTGGCAAAGACCAAGTCGGACTGTATCGCAAAACTCAAGGCACTGAGGGACAGCATCCAGGCTCCTGCTCCTGAACAGCCTAAACCTGGAATCCTATTGGGGGACTGGCTGGATATCTGGTATCAGACCTATAAGAAATCCAATCTCCGCCCCAATACTCAGATGTCCTACGAGCGGCGCATCTACCAGCACATCACCCCAGCCTTGGGCAATATCCAGATGGACAAACTGACCACCAACGACATCCAGCAGTTCTACGCTAAACTCAAGCAGAGCGGCAGACTGCTCCGGTCTGAATTATATGGTGAAGGACTGTCCGACCAGACTGTTCGGGGCATCCACACCACCCTCCATGCCGCACTGGACAAGGCCGTTGCGGAAAAGCTCCTCTTCCGCAATCCCGCCGATGGCTGCCGTCTCCCCTCCGCCAAAGCCAGAGAAATGCAGGTGCTTTCTCCGGAGGAAATCCAACGTCTGCTGATCCAAGCCAAAGAGGACAGTTGCTTCGAGCTTCTCCTGTTGGAGCTCTCCACCGGTCTGCGGCGGGGCGAGATATGTGCCCTTCAATGGGATGACCTCAACCTCCGCACTGGAGAACTCCGAGTACAGCGACAGGTCCATCGGGTCAAAAGCAGGCTGGTGGCCTCTCCACCCAAAACCAAGGCCGGTAACCGTAGCGTGGTCCTCCCCACGCCTGTGCTGAATGTCCTTAAGGCTTATAAGGAAACTATCAGCTCTCGGTGGATGTTTCCCTCCCCGGTCAGCGAGGACTCACCCAGAGACCCAGCCGCAGTTCGCAAAAGATTACAGACCGTTCTGGAACGGGCAGAATGTAAGAAAATCAGATTTCACGATCTCAGGCACACATTTTCTACCACTGCCCTGGAGCATGGGATGGACATCAAAACTCTGTCCACTATTATCGGCCACGTCTCCAGCAGTACCACACTGAATATCTACGCTCACGTTACCGATGAGATGCGCCGTACAGCGGCGGTAAAGATCGACCAGGGCATCGGCAAAGCGGAGATTCAACCGGAGAATCAGGCAGTCCTACGAAAGCCCGCTCCCAGTACATTCCAGGCCCACAAAGGCCGGCGGCGTAAAGCGGGAACCGGATGCGTCACCCAGATCAACGAAAAACTCTGGGAAGGCCGCTACTCTCCTATCTGGCCGGACGGCAAAAAGCACCCCCGGAACATCTACGCTCACAGTGAGGAAGAGTGCGAAAAACTGCTGGCAGAGATGATAGCAGAAACGAAAACGGAAATCGACGCTGAAGGAGAGCGTCTGAAAGCAGGCTGACAAAAATCTACGGCTCAACGAGTGGGATATCCCCCCGGTGAGCCGTTTTTCTCTGTCTGTGGCTGGTTGTGTGGTCAAATCCAAATCCAGAAATTCAAACCAGCAGAAAAAGTTCTGAAACATAAGAAAAATCCAGCCTTTCCCGCAGGAAAAACTGGACTTTCTGGAGCTGCTGGGCGGATTCGAACCGCCGACCTCATCCTTACCAAGGATGCGCTCTACCGACTGAGCTACAGCAGCAAATATGGCGACCCGGAACGGGCTCGAACCGTCGACCTCTAGCGTGACAGGCTAGCGTTCTAACCAACTGAACTACCGGGCCATAAGAAAATCTATCGCAATACAGCTACGCCGTAGAATTGTATGGCAGGGGCAGAAGGACTTGAACCCTCG
This sequence comes from Oscillospiraceae bacterium, assembly GCA_910575815.1. Taxonomy (GTDB): domain Bacteria; phylum Bacillota; class Clostridia; order Oscillospirales; family Oscillospiraceae; genus Oscillibacter. The sequence continues at coordinate 424 of CAJTFN010000012.1, read as the reverse complement.
GCACGCGGTTTTGGAGACCGCTGCTCTACCAACTGAGCTATACCCCTATTTCGCTTCAGGAGCACCCCGCGGCGAACAACCATCTGGTGGGCCTTCGGGGACTCGAACCCGGGACCGGCCGGTTATGAGCCGGCTGCTCTAACCAACTGAGCTAAAGGCCCGTGCAGCTCTTTTCTAAAGAGAGGAATTGCCGCCACCATTGTGGCGGCAATTCTCCTTGGCTCCCCCTGTTGGGCTCGAACCAACAACCCCGCGGTTAACAGCCGCGTGCTCTACCATTGAGCTAAGGAGGAATATACAGGCCCCAGCTCTATCGAGCCAAGACCTGTGTTGGCGCCACCTATCTTCCCGGGCCGTCGCCAGCCAAGTATTGTGGGCAGAAACGAGCTTAACTACCGTGTTCGGAATGGGAACGGGTGGACCC
>CAJTFN010000011.1 GCA_910575815.1 Oscillospiraceae bacterium | reverse complement strand
ATGGCGCACTTATACACCGTGGCCGGTGTCGTGCGCCCTGCCGGGGGCTATTGCGCTCTCCGAGCGCGATGGGGGCTGCGCCCCCAAACCCTTGCCCCCCCGCCAGAAAGTGACACCCGCTGCGCGTCTGTCACTTTCCGGCGGGGCCAATATCCAGCACTGAAAAGAGGTGCATTTTTACGGCAATTTTTCATTGTCCCATCCAAATCATTCAGCGGAGCCAGGGCAAGTCCGCTGTGGCCGCTGCCGCCTATCGGAGCGGTGAAAAGCTGGTGAATGAGTGGGACGGCATGACCCATGACTACACTCGCAAAAGCGGCGTTGTCCATGTTGAAATCATATTGCCCTCTCACGCCCCGCCGGAGTTTCAAGACCGCTCCACCCTTTGGAACAGCGTGGAGCAAATCGAGAAATCCAGCACCGCCCAGCTTGCCAGGGAAATTGAAGTGGCCTTGCCGGTTGAGTTGTCCAGGGCGGAGCAGCTTGCCCTTGTCCGCTCTTTCGTGAAAGATAATTTTGTTGACGCTGGAATGTGCGCCGACTTCGCTATCCACGACAAGGGAACCGGCAACCCTCACGCTCACATCATGCTCACCATCCGCCCCATAAAAGAAAATGGGAAATGGGGGGCGAAGTGCCGCAAGGTTTATGATTTGGACAGCCAGGGCCAGCGCATCCCAGACGGCAAAGGCGGCTGGAAGAACCATCGGGAGGATACCACCGACTGGAACCGGCGGGAGAACGCCGAGAAGTGGAGGGCGGCGTGGGCCGCTTATACCAACCAGGCATTAGAAGCTGCTGGCAGGCCGGAGCGCATCGACCACCGCAGTTACAAACGCCAGGGCGTTGACAAAATCCCCACCGTTCACATGGGGCCTGCCGCCAGCCAGATGGAGCGCCGGGGCATTGTCACCGAGAAAGGAAATATCAACCGGGAAATCGCCGCCGACAACAAGCTGCTGAAAGAAATCAAAGCCCGTATTACCCGGCTGTATAACTGGAGCAAGGAGCAATCTGCCCAGTCCCAGGGCCGGGAAAGCATCAAGGATTTTCTTTTCCAGGCAAAGCAAGACACCGCCCCGACTTCCCGCTATGCCAAGGTCAAGGCGCTCCAGGCAGATGCAAAACTTTTCAATTTCCTGATGGAGAACGGTATCAAATCCATGCAGGAATTGTTTGACAAGGTTGCCGCCATGAACAGCGATTATTACGACTTGCGCGGCAAAATCGTGAGTAAGGAGCGGCGCATTTCCGCTCTGACTGAACGGCTGGAAATGTGGGCGCAATATCAGAAGTATAAGCCCGTCCGCCAGAAATTGGACAAGGTTGCCCCGGCCAAGCGGGAGCAATTCGAGCAGCGGCACAGTGCCGACCTTGCCCTATTCGATGCCGCCGTCCGCTATCTGGATATGCTGAAAGCCTCCGGCGAGAGCATCACCCCCAAGGCGTGGAGGGCCGAGGTCCAACGGCTGACCGCCGAGAAAGACGCTGATTATTTGAAAATGCGTGATATGCGGGAGGACATTAAGGCGGTTGAGACTTTGAAAAAGACCGCCGAGCGTCTTGCCAGGGAGGGCCAGACCCAGCGCAGGGAGGAACAGGAGCGATGATACCCCACATGACCTATCCGCAGTACCGCACTGTCCAACGGCTGGTACATAGCTGCTGCAACTACGACCGGGGGAATTGTCTGCTGCTGGACGATGGGGAGGAATGTGTCTGTCCACAAAGCATTTCCTACTCACTGATCTGCCGCTGGTTCCGGGCCGCTGTGCTGCCGCTGGATGAAAGCCTGTGCGCCGCTCTGCTCTACCGGGAGGACATGAAGAAATGCGTCCTATGCGGCGGCTGGTACATCCCCAAGTCGAACCGGGCCAAATACTGCCCTGATTGTGCTGAACTGGAACGGCGGCGAAAGACCTGTGAGCGAGTGCGCCGACATAGGGCTGGTATGTAACGCTTTAGGCCCGAAAAAGCCTTGATATTACGGGACTTTCCAGGCGTGGTCGATAGGGGGGCTGTATGTTATCATTCCGAACCCCTAAAACGGCCCTCTAACAGCCCACAAATCGGGAGGTGAACACGATTGCTGACTACATGACCGCCGACACCAAAATGCCGCCCTATTTGCCATACCCCCGTTTTCTGATGGAGGCGGATTTGGCGCTGGCTACCAAGCTGGTCTATGCCGTTCTGCTGGACAGGGCGCAGCTCTCCCAGGCCAACGGCTGGGCCGATGATAACGGCCAGATTTACATCGTCTTTCCCATCGTTGAAATTGCCAACGCCATTGACCGCAGCCCCATGACTGTCAAGAACGCATTGAACGAACTGGAAACTGCTGGTTTGATTGAGCGCAAACGTCGGGGCCAGTCCCAGCCAAACCGCATTTTTGTAAAGATACCTGATGGACAGGATATTGTCCGTTTGATGGACAAAAAATTATCCTCCAGACGGACAGAAAATTGTCCTCCTGATGGACAGAAAACTATCCCTTTGATGGACAGAAAATTGTCCACTAATAACTTTACGAGTAACCTGAGTGAATTACCTTACGGGAGAGAGGGCGCGTGCGCCCGCGCGCGGGGCCGCTATGGGAACGTCTTTCTGACGGAGGCCGAGGTTGCCGAACTGCAAACCGACTTTCCCACCATCTGGCAGGAGTACATTGAGCGATTATCCGAGTACATGGCTTCTACCGGCAAGACCTACAAGAGCCACGCCGCCACCATTCGCCGCTGGGTAGCTGATGATCGGCGCAAAGGCAAGGGCGGCATATCTGACTATTCGTGCAAGGAGGGCGAGAGCCTATGAATGATTTTGACAGCATCATCAAGCGCATCACCGTGACCCGGCTGGAACCGGGGGACTACACTGGCGAGGACGGGCTTTTGTACTGCGGCAAGTGCCGTACCCCGAAACAGTTTCGCATGGACGCACCGCCGCTGGAGGGCCGTTTGCTGCCCCACCCCTGCCGCTGTGAGCAGGAGAGGCTTGACCGGGAGGCGGCGGAACAGGAGGCCCGCCGTCACCATCAGGCTGTGGCCGATTTGAAACGCCGGGGCTTTACTGACCCAGCTATGAGGGGCTGGACGTTTGCCAACGACAACGGCAAATGCCCGCAGATGAAACACGCCCATTTTTACGTTGAGAACTGGACGGCCATGCAGGAGGAAAACATCGGCTATTTGCTGTGGGGAGGCGTGGGGACTGGTAAAAGTTATTTTGCCGGTTGCATTGCCAACGCCCTGATGGAACAGGAGGTGGCTGTCCGCATGACAAACTTTGCACTGATACTGAATGACCTGACCGCCAGCTTTAAGGGCCGGAACGAGTACATAGCCAGATTGTGCCGCGCCCCTCTGCTGATACTGGACGATTTTGGAATGGAGCGTGGGACGGAGTACGGTTTGGAACAGGTCTACAACGTGGTTGACAGCCGTTACCGCAGCCGCAGGCCGCTGATTGTCACTACCAACTTGTCTTTGCAAGATTTACAGCACCCCAAGGACACCGCCCACGCCCGTATCTATGACCGGCTGTTGGAGATGTGCGCCCCCATCCGTTTTTCCGGCGAGAACTTCCGCAGGGCAACGGCGCAGGACAAGCTGGCACGTCTGAAAAATCTTATGGAACCACCCGCTCTCTCCCCTGCCGCAGATGACTAATGGACAGGCAATTTCGCATAGGCTGTTGTGAAAGGCTGGGTGATGTTATTTGCAGACACAGGAGCTATGCAAAAGTATTTTCAAAGACGGAACCACAGAAACCACCCGTGAAAATTTCACGCACAAGCTGACTGAGCTAATCAATCAGCTGGAAAAAGGAAAACAGACCATCGAGCAAAAATAATGTGACAAGCTGTTTCCTCTGTGCTATACTGTAGGCAGGAAACAGCTTGTCCTATCTCTGAGGAGATATGACTATGAAAGCAGCGATCTACTGCCGTTTATCCGAGGAAGATAGAAACAAGCAATTTGAAACCGACGACAGCAACAGCATTCAGAACCAAAAGGCTATGCTGCTGCAATATGCGATGGAACAGGGGTGGGAAGTTTATAACCTTTACAGTGATGATGATTACACAGGTTCAGACCGCAGACGGCCCGAATTTAACCGCTTGCTGGAGGACGCTAAGGCTCACCGCTTTGACATTGTTCTCTGTAAGACCCAATCCCGCTTTACCCGTGAGCTGGAGCTGGTAGAAAAGTACATCCACGGCCTCTTCCCTATTTGGGGTATCCGCTTTGTCAGCATCGTGGACAACGCCGACACCGCCAACAAGGGCAATAAGAAGTCCCGGCAGATCAACGGGCTGGTGAACGAGTGGTATCTGGAGGATATGTCGGAGAACATCCGCAGCGTCCTCACCAACCGGCGGCAGAATGGTTTTCACATTGGGGCCTTTGCCCTCTATGGCTACAAAAAAGACCCCGACCAGAAAGGCCATCTTCTCATTGACGAGGAGGCCGCCGCCGTTGTCCGGGAGGTGTTCACCCTCTTTTCCCAGGGCTACGGCAAGACGGCCATCGCCCGGATGCTCAACGACCGGGGTATTCCCAATCCCACCGAGTACAAGCGGCTTCACGGCCTACGCTACCAGCAGCCCAAGCGGAAAAACAGCACCCTTTGGAAGTATTTCGCCATCTCTGATATGCTCACCAATGAGATTTATATCGGCAATATGGTACAAGGCAAATATGGCAGTGTGTCCTATAAGACCAAGCAGAACAAGCCTCGCCCTCAAAGTGAATGGTATCGGGTGGAGGGAACCCACGAGGCCATCATTGACCGCCCCCTCTGGAACCGGGTGCAGTCCATGATTGCGGAGCGAGCCAAGCCCTTTGACTGCGGCACTGTGGGCCTGTTCGCCCGGAAAGCGATCTGCGCCAACTGCGGCTACACCATGCGCTCCTCCAAAAATCGCGGGCGGCACTACCTCCAATGCTCCAACCGCCATGTGGCGAAGGACGCCTGCATCGGCTCTTTCATTTCCGTGGAAAAGCTGGAGCGGATGGTCATTGACGAACTGAACCGGCTGGCGGCGGCGTATTTGGACAAGGACGAGTTGGAGTGGAGCATTGAGTTCTGCGAAAGTCTGCAAGGCCAGAAAAGGCAGCTCCTGGACACCCTCTCTGCCTATGAGAAACGGATTGTCGAGTACACCAAGGGCCTGCGGGATTTATACATGGATAAGGTCAAGGGTCTGCTCAACGACAGTGACTTCTCCGCCCTCTCCAAAGAGTTTTCCTCCGAGAAGTCCCGGCTGGAGCGTGTCCTGCTGGACGGTCAGCGTCAGCTTGCGGAATTGGAGGACAGGATTGCCGCGGGAGATAACCGAAAAGCCCTGGTGGAGCGGTATATAAACCTAGAACACTTGACACGGGAAATCGTAGAAATCCTCATCAACCACATCACTGTAGGCAAACGCATCCCTGGCACCCGTGACGTTCCCATTGAAATCCACTGGAATTTTTAAGGAGCATATAGACCCTATGCAATCCAAAGAAGAATTTGAGCAAACCATTCAATCCATCGACCAGGCGATTGACCGCATCGCCGATACGATTTAGTGCCATTTTTCGCCGTTTTTTGCAATAATGTTGCACTTTCGTGATTGCACCAGAGCAGAAGGCCCGAGTGACCTACGACAATATTCTCCGACTTTCCGACGACCCGGATGTCAGCGATGTCATCCGCTTCCTCCGGGCCCGGGAAGTGGTGCACTTCCAGCGCTTTGGCGAGGGCTTGCGGCTGGCGAAGGACAAGATGAACGAAAAGAATGTCTACTATATGAACCCCGCTTTCGATAAGTAAGCGGGGCATCCCGTACCTCTTATAAACAGAAATAGCGGCCCCGCTCACAAGAGCGGGGCCGCTTTACTGCTTGGAAGAGAGTGATTACTTTGCCAGAACCTTCTTCAGCTTGGCAAACCGGGGCAGGGAATCCTGCTTCGGCAGCTTGGGCTCGCCCTGGACCAGAGGCAGCACATAATCAATGAAGGGTTTCTCCACGCCGTTATGAGCGGCGTTGATCCATTCCAGAGGTACCTTCTTCTCGGTATTGGCCACATCGGTTAAGCCCAGGAGCTTAGTTTTGCAAACATACTGGCCGCCCTCATAGCTCCGCTCGAAGCCCACCATTTTGTCGGTGATGCCCGCCACAGCGTTCTCCACGGCGGCCTTGCCGGACATAAAGGACTCCTCAATGTCGGTCTCGGAGGCCAGGTGCGCGCCGCAGCGCTGGAGCAGGCTCAGCTCGATGCCGCGGACCTTGGCGCCGGTTTTCTGCTTCACGGCTTCCGCCAGCGTGGCGGCCAGGCCACCCAGCTGAGCATGTCCAAAACCGTCGGTGGCGGAGGTCTTGGCCTCGGAGACAAAGGAGCCGTCGGCGTAGTGGATGCCCTCGGAGACGGCCACCATACAGTTGCCCTTCTCATTATAAATACGATCCACATCGGTCAGGAACTGCTCCATATCAAAGTCCACTTCGGGGAGGTACACCAGGTCAGGGCCCGCGCCGTAAGCGGTGGCCAGGGCGGCCGCACCGGCCAGCCAGCCCGCGTGACGGCCCATGATCTCAATGACGCAGACCATGCCGGTATCATAGACCCGGGCGTCCTGATAGACCTCCATGCAGCTGGTGGCGATATACTTGGCGGCGGAGGCAAAGCCGGGGCAGTGGTCTGTGCCGAAAAGATCGTTGTCAATGGTCTTGGGCACGCCCATAACCCGGCACTCATAGCCCACCTTCTGCATGTATTTGCTGATCTTGTTGCAGGTGTCCATGGAGTCGTTGCCGCCGTTATAGAAGAAGTAGCGAACGTCGTACTTCTTGAAGATCTCCAGAATACGCTTGTAATCCGTATCGTCCACGTCCGGATCCTTCATCTTATAGCGGCAGGAGCCCAGGGCGGAAGAGGGCGTATACTTCAGCAGCTCCAGTTCGGCGGGGTCCTCCTGGCCCATGTCGAAGAGCCGATCATTCAGCACGCCCTTGATGCCATGCTCCGCGCCCAGAACCCGGGTGATGTTGGGGTTTTTCAGCGCGGTGCTGATGACGCCGTAGGCACTGGCGTTGATGACGGAAGTGGGGCCTCCGGACTGGCCAAAGATGCAGGCGCCTTTCAATTCACTCATGAGAAACAGCCTCCTCAAAAAATTTTGCCTTCTGATTCAGACCAAGGAACAGAGCCCATGGTATTTTTTATCATACCATTCAAAAAAAGAATTGTAAATACTTGCATTTTATTTTTTTTGTGATATTATCATAAAGGAAAATCGTTTTCGTCTCCGGAAAGGGAGGGAAAGAAGGCCCAGGGCCTTTTTCGAATCCGGACCGGGGACGGGACAAATAAAATTTGTCAGGAGATGTATTGTTATGGCACTGGTCACTTCTACCGAGATGTTCAAAAAGGCCTATCACGGAGGGTACGCCATCGGAGCTTTCAACGTCAACAACATGGAAATCATTCAGGGTATCACCGAGGCCTGCCGCGAGGAACAGGCTCCCGTGATTCTTCAGGTGTCCAAGGGCGCCCGGGCCTATGCCAACCGTACGTATCTGGTAAAGTTGGTGGAGGCCGCCGTCATTGAGTGCCCCGAGATTCCCATTGTGCTGCACCTGGACCACGGCGACTCCTTTGAGACCTGCAAGTCCTGCATTGACGACGGGTTTACCTCTGTCATGATCGACGCCTCCTCCAAGCCCTTCGCGGAGAACATTGAGCTCACCAAGAAGGTCGTCGAGTACGCCCACGACCACGGCGTGGTGGTTGAGGCGGAGCTGGGCGCTCTGGCCGGCGTGGAAGACGACGTCAACGTCTCTGCCGAGGCGTCCCACTACACCCGTCCCGAGGAAGTGGAGGAGTTTGTCTCCAAGACCGGATGCGACTCCTTGGCCATTGCCATCGGCACTTCTCACGGCGCTTTCAAGTTCACCCCCGAGCAGTGCACCCGCAACGAGAAGGGAATTCTGGTTCCGCCTCCGCTGCGTTTCGACATTCTGGAGGAAATCGTGAAGCGTCTGCCGGAGTTCCCCATCGTGCTCCACGGCTCTTCCTCTGTGCCTCAGGACTACGTGAAGATGGTCAACACCAACGGCGGCAAGATGCCCGACGCCGTGGGCATCCCCGAGGAGCAGCTGCGTAAGGCCGCGGAGAGCGCCGTCTGCAAGATTAACATCGACTCCGATCTGCGCCTGGCCATGACCGGCACCATCCGGCAGCACTTCAACGAGCATCCCGGCGACTTTGATCCCCGTCAGTACCTCAAGCCTGCCCGGGCCAACATCAAGGAGCTGGTCCGCCATAAGCTGGTGGACGTCTTGGGTTGCGACCACAAGGCCTGATTTATTTCCACATAGCGGGCCAAAGGCGGAGGCGCGGAGCGCCTCCGCTTTTTACCTCTTTTTTTCCGCACGGAAACAGAGAGGACAGCGGCGGCAGAACGCGGTATACTTTTGAGACAAGGAGGGGATGGTATGGATTGGCTGAACGACTGGAACAAGGCGCTGGCCTATCTGGAAGCAAACCTGGATAGGGACATCGACCCAAAGGAGCTTGGCAGGCTGGCGGGCTGTTCCGCCTACCACTTTCAGCGGATGTTTTCTTACTTGGCCGGAATCCCGCTTGGCGAGTACATCCGCCGGAGGCGCATGACCCGGGCGGCGGCGGATCTGCAAAACGGGGAGAAAGTGCTGGACGTGGCCCTGCGCTATGGCTATGAATCGCCTACCGCCTTTAACCGGGCCTTCCAGGCGGTACACAAGCTGCCTCCATCCCAAGCAAAGCAAGAAGGTGTAAAGCTAAAAGCCTTTCCGAGTATCCACTTCAAATTTGTACTCAAAGGAGCCGAGGAAATGGAGTATCAGATCGAAAAACGGGAGGCTTTCCGCATTGTGGGCTTCCGCACGCCGCTGCCCATGGACGTGGAAAAGAGCTTTCAAGTGGTCCCGAAATTCTGGGCGGAGATCGGCCCGCGGCAAGCGGAGCTGGTTCCGCTGATGAACGGGGAGCCGGCCGGAATGTTGGGCGTGTGCACCTGTGACGAGGAGGAAAACTTCTATTATATCGCTGTGGCCTCCAGCGCCCCCGCCCCGGAGGGAATGCATGAATGGATGGTGCCCGCCGCCACCTGGGCGATTTTCGCCGGGACGGGCCGTCTGCCGGAGGCCATGCAGGAGCTTCAAAAGCGGATCGTCTCGGAATATTTACCGGATTCCGGCTATGGGTGGGCCAAGGCGCCGGACATTGAGGTCTATTTGAACCGGCCTGGAGAGGAAAGCCGCTTCCAGGTCTGGCTGCCGGTTACGAGGCGCTGACGCACCCTTCCGCCTTGCTCTGCATATCCTGTGGAGAAGGGGAGGGAAGCGGTATGCTGCTGCTGTATCCATATGACCGGGAGGCCGCCGTGCTCTACGCCCACCAGTGGGCCTATGGCCGGAACCCCCGCTTCTACGACTACGAGCACCTGGGAGGGGACTGCACCAACTTTGCGTCCCAGTGTCTCTACGCCGGAAGCGGCATTATGAATTTTACACCGACCTACGGCTGGTACTACATCGACGCCAACCGGAAGGCCCCGGCTTGGACGGGGGTTCCGTATCTCTACAATTTCCTGACACGGAAAAACCAGGCTGTCGGTCCGCTGGGGGAGCCCTGCCATTTGGAAGATTTGCTGCCGGGGGATATCATTCAGCTGTCTTTCAAGGGCACGGAATTCCAACATTCACCCATTGTAGTCTCTGTTGGGCAGCCGGCAACCCGGGAGAACGTTCTGATTGCCGCTCACAGCTATGACGCGGATTACCGGCCGTTGTCCACTTATGAATACCGGGCAATTCGAATGATCCACATCGCTGGTGTAGTGCGTCCTGCATAAGATTTTGTTCAAAAACTTTTGCGGACGCAGCTGTTGCCCATAGGAAAACCCGCCCTGTTTGGGCGGGTTTTTTACGATTCCTTCTTTGATTTCTTTGTGCTTTTTATATGGGATAAGGGATTTGCCTTTGCGGCAACCCGCAGGGCGTCATTGTCGATATGGGTGTAGATTTGCGTGGTATTCAGGTGGTCGTGGCCCAGGACTTCCTGAACGGCCCGGACGTCCACACCGTTTTGCAGCATCAGCGTGGCGGCGGTGTGGCGCAGCTTGTGGGAGGAGTATTCGCTCTCATCGATTCCAGCGGCGGCGAGGCGCTTTTTGACCATGGCGTGAACGGTGGACCGGCTGACCCGTTCATTCCGGGAGGAGAGAAAGAGGGCGTTGGCGTCCCGGCCGATGATGGGACGGCGAACGGCCAAATAGCGCTTCAAGGCGTCCTGACAGGCGTCATTCAAATAAAGAATTCGAACCTTATTGCCTTTGCCCAGGACCCGCAGGGCATCGTCCTGAATATCCCGGAGGTTTAATCCAACTAACTCCGAAATCCGCAATCCGCAGTTCAAAAACAGGGTTAGAATACAGTAGTCCCGTTCCTGATTTTTGCCGTCCACGGAGTCCAACAGATGAACGCTCTCATCCAGGGTCAGGTATTTGGGCAAGCTTTTTTTCAGCTTGGGTGAGTCGATATCCTTGACAGGATTTTCACGAATTAAGTGAGCCTTGTTGGTCAGGTAATTGTAAAAGGAACGAATGGTAGCCAGCTTCCGGGCCCGGGACGCGGCGTTTAAGCCATAGTCAGAAACCTGACTATTTTGATGCAGAATTCGGTCCCGGCTCAGATACGTCATATAGCCGTAGATATCCGTCAACGTCACGCTGGACACAAAATCCAGGTCCACATCCAGGATATCGATCTCATCCAGGGCCAGACCGGAAAGTCCGGTGTTCCGGTTCTGCTTGAGATAACGGAAGAAATTCCGCAGATCCAGAAAGTATTCGTCCACCGTGCGTTTGGAATGGGCTTTGACCGTTTCATGATACGCGAGAAAATCACGCAACACCGGCGGAGCCTCGGTTCGATAATCGCTCATAACGCTTTTCCTGGGAAAACATTGGAGTCAAACGGTTGTGCAAAGGCGTTTCACCGATTTGTCCTCCCCTAAATTGAACAAAATTTGCATTTTGTTCAATCGCCTATATCTTCCCCTTTTTGCCTCCTCTCTGGTGGGTTTTCGTTTCCATACGATTATATCACGGCAGCCGCATCAAGTCCAGCAGAGATTCCACCAGCGGCCCGAGGCGGCGGTCTGCTTCACGGAGCTTCTTTACCCGCTCCTGGATGCGCACCTACTGCTCTATGTACTTCGTCACCCGGTCCGAGAGGCGGACACACTTTTGATTTGTTTTTGCCATACAATTCCCTCCTAAATCTCCTCGCCGGATAGCCGATCAATCAAAATCCCCTGGCCCAAAGCGGGCCGCTCCGGCTGCTGGCTCCGGTAATAGCGGCTTTTCAAATACGCTGACAAAAACATCGTGTTCCGGCAAGTGATAATATCGATCCAGTCGTTATTATCCATCTGAAAAACCGCTTCCACGAGATCACAGAACTCCGTGATCTCCTGGATCTGTTCAAAGGACTTATTCCCTTCAAAGGACACGATGAAGTGGATATGCTTTTTCTTCTCCGAACCGTCCCCGTTCAGATCGGCATCATGCACAGGGCTTTCACACCAGCACAGATGAAGCTCATCCGAAAGAATGGAAGCATAGTCTTCCGGAAGGCTGTCCTCGGGATAGCCTACGAAGGTCCAGTTTCTCCCCCGAGAATTTCGAGTATTCATAACTTTTCCCCCCAAGTCCTGGACAATGGACAATGGACATATAGGGGCCTGTCGTAGTAGGCCCCTAAGCCCGGAAAAACGCCCAACTTTTCCGGGCCTTTGAAAGAGCCACCTGCTGGCCCGCTCTGCGGAGCGGGCCCCTCCCTTGTGCGGCTTGAATTAGCGGTCGGGGGGGAAGTGTCCCCCCCGCCATGCCCCCCTTCGGGAAGTTGGCAAAGGAATATGGGCAAAGGCAGCAAATCGGAGCCCATGCGGCCTCCGGCATCCTTGGCCCTGGCTGTATTACAGGATTCGTGCCGCAGCAGCTCGCCGGCAAGATCGATAATCTGGCACTCGTCGATCACCACCAGAGCTTGGCCCTCCTTGCCGATTTTGTGATGTTCCAGGGCATACGCCACCAGCCGTTCCGCCGTCAGCTCCGAGTTATCCCAATACTCCACTTGGGCACGGCACTTCCTGACAAAGCCCGTATTCACCGGAAAGTTGCATATGAGCGTGCCGCCCCGGCGCATCCTCCGTTCGATATCCTTGGCAGCGTGGAAGCTCTTGCCGCTGCCGGGTGTTCCGGTATACAATGTGATACTCATTCAATTACCTTTATCCAGCGCAGCACAATTTGATAGATGTAATATGCGCCCACTCCCAGCAGCCATGCCTCAAAGATGCTCACGAAGACCCCTACCGGGATAAACCAGTTGACGAACTGGAGCCATTCATAGGCCACGGAGCCGGACAGCCCGTCCAGAACGCCGAAGGGCGAGGCCGGAAGCAGCTCAATCACGCTGACGGCGAAGTTCACCAGCGTATCAGACAAGTCATTGAACATATAAAGCTTTCCCCCTTCTCAGGCCGTCCATATCAAGCGTTTCGTCCCACTGGCAAGCATCAGGCAGAAGCCCACCGTGCTGGTCCAGCGGCAGACCTGGCCGATGATCTCATACTCCGAGAAATCCAGCACAATCTTGGTACTGCCCTTCCAGCCGCCCACCCGGTACGCGATGGGGGCCAGGAAATCTACCTCGAAATACGGGGCCTTTGGCGGCGCGGCCAGCAAGGTGACGCCTTTGTACACGTCCCAGGGGATGGAGAACGGAAACCGGGAGGTCAGGGCCGCGCCCAGCTTGTCCAGGCCAGAAGGGACCACCGGGACTACGGGCGGATCCGGCTCCTCCGGCTCCACCGGAACCTCGGCGGTATCCACGATTTCCGCGCTGGCAGCCAGATCTCCGGCAAGGATGGCATCCAGGATGCCCTGGAGGATGTCCTGAATTTCCATGGACTGCGTCGCCCCGACGTCCAGGGCGATGGACTGGCCTTCTTCCAGGGCGGTCAGGCGGTCCAGGACTTCCTGCATGGTTTCCGTCGCATCAATGGCCAAAGAAGATTCAACACTTGAAAATACTTTTTCGTTCCAAGACAGACCAAACGAAACGTATTTAGATAGCGAAACATCAAAAAACGCTGGCGTAACAATAAGTTCAGAACTACTCTGAACAATAGAAAGAAAAAAATGGTCTAATCCAGGAATAACAGATTTACATGTATCAGAAGGGAAATTAGGAGAAATGCTATTTTTCATCCAATATGTACCAGATTTTATAAAAATTCCAAATGATCTACCATTTTTCAACTCATAGAAAGTATCAAAAGAAAAGGCCGTTGCATCAGAAGGAATCGTTATAAATGCATTTGCAGCATTAGCTGCTCTACTTCCCAATACAATAACTGTCCCATCTGCAAGAACGAAATTCACACTACTATAAACCACATTCACCCCCGCCTGGGCCCCATACTTCTCCGCCACCCACCGGGCGAACTCTCCCAGCTTCTCGGCAAACGGCTTAGGTATGACGATCCTCTTGTCCTTCACCGCCAGTCCGATTTCCCCGAAGCTCAGCGCCCAGTCTGCCACCGAGATTCCGCCCACCTCCTCATTAAGAAAATCCTGAATCAGCCGAGCCACGGATTCATTGACTTCGCTGCTGCTGCCCATCCCGGATACCACCGGCGTCAGGCCGCACGCGGAGAGGAAGCCGCTGGCCAGGGACGTCACCGCGCTGGAGGTCATGACGAACGCCTTTGCCTTCGGCGGCTCCAGCACCAGCGACGCCAGAACCGAAAACGTCACCAGGAAGCAGCCCAGACGCATTACAAGCTTTTCCTTCAGGTGTGAAGATCGTCGCGCAGCCAAGTTCATTTTGTATTACACTCCCCTTCCCAAAGAAGCCCCGGAATCCTCCGGGGCCTCTTTGTAATGCAGCGTTACTTTGCCATGCCCTTGAACCAGCTCATGGCCTTCTTGACCAAGAAGATCGTGCCCGCCAGCGTCAGGGCGATAGGAACCATCGCGGAGATCATGCTGATACTGTTGGTCACCATGCTATTGAATCCGTTCGTAAATGCTGCCGTGATACCCGCCGTGTCAATGGACGGCGAAGTCACTTCCTCGGCAAACACCGTGCAGACCATCATGGAACCAATAAGGCAGCCCAGCACGCCAATCTTGAAGGCCCGGCTCTGCAAAAACTCTCTACCCAGCTTCTTCATACCTTTCACCTCCCTATTATCCGTAGTAATGCCTTAAAGCCGCTCACAACCACGCTCACGGCTGAGACAACCAGCACCCCGGCGGCAAACCCTGCGGCCACCACTCCGGGCATAGCCTCCATGACTTCCAGGCTGATCTGAAATCCTTCCATTACGCCCTCCAAAGATCGTGGAACAGCTTCCCCACCGACACGCCCAGCACCACGCCAATCAGCGTGGCCACCGCCAGAAACACAAAGTCTACGTTGGCCTGGAGCTGCAAAAGGTCGTTGTGCTGCGTAACCAGGATTTCCTCCTGCTTCACCAGCAGTTCATTGGTATGCGCCAGCACCTGAACAACAGGCGTCAAGTCCACACCGGCGGACTCCTCCACAACCAGGTTCCCGCCTGAGCCGCCTCCGCCCTCCTCCCCTTCCGCCGGCAGCTCCTCCGGCTCCTGGGTGACGGCTCCGGTAATCGTCTCGTTCAGATTGCCGATGGCGTCGATCAGGTCCTTCATGGATTCGCTGCCGTCTTCGGTTTCCTCAGCGGGTGGTGTCTCCGGCTCCGGATCGGCAGGACCTTCCTCCGGGGCCTCTGGCTCCGGGGCGGACTCGTCCTCTTCCGAATCGCTCATTGGACAGCTCAGCTCCTGCACCCTGCTACCTAACAGCTCTCCGTCATCCTCGTTCTCCAAATGCACCAGGTGTAGGCCGCGATACTGCCGCCCCTGCCCGTCCTTCACATACTTCCTCAGCTCCATACCTACCAATCTTGCCACTTCCGCCATTTTGTCGATGAGGTTCTGACACAATGCGGTCCTAGAAATATTTTTCGCGGACAAAGATTTTTCAAGGGGCTCTAAGAGGTCAAGCCCTTCCCGCGCTCGCGCACAGGTCCCAGGTCGAAGCCAGCGGGAACGAAGACGGTAGAGCATCGGCTGTATGACAAAATTCCTGGAGGCCTGGACGCCGGCCGATCTATCTTGTAATACACTCTCTTCCCCGCCCCCGGGCGACTGAACAAAATAGCGGTTATTGTTGCAAAATATCAGGCCGGAAGCTGTTTTCCCACTCCTTTCAGTGGTTCAGCTTCCGGCCTGTTTCAGCGGTCATTTCGCAACAAAACCTGATTACATTTTGTTCAATCGATCCTATTTCCCAATTTCCTCCTCCCTGACGATAGGCCGTCCAGCGGTTCTTGGATACGCCGGCCCAGGTTTCTTTTCATAAAATCCGCCGCTCCGGTCAAACTATCCTATCATCAACCGAACGGAGGATTGCTTTGATTCCGTGTACCAGTGACTGTGTCTATCAATCCGACGGCCTCTGCGGACTGGACAGCGCCGCTGCCGTTGGATTGCCCGCCTTAGGCGGTGCCTGCGTCCACTTTATCCCTGCAAAGCGGCTCGAATCGCCTCACCGATATTCCGCACGGGCAGAAGCCGCAGCTCCGAATCCCCCTCCAGCCCCCGATGGGCCGGAACCACACAGCGCTTAAAGCCTAGCCGCCGAACCTCGGAAATCCGCTGGGACAACTGGCTGACGCTCCGCAGCTCTCCGGTGAGGCCCACCTCCCCGATGGCGGCCAAGTCCCCGGGGACGGGCTTATCCAGATAGCTGGAGGCCAGAGCCACCACGGCAGCCAGATCCGCGGCGGGCTCGTCCAGCTGTAAACCGCCGATGATGTTCAGATAGGCGTCGCAGCTGGACAGCTTCAGCCCGCCCCGCTTTTCCAGCACCGCCAGCAGCATAACGGCCCGATTGTAATCAAAACCGTTGCTGGTTCTTCGGGGCTGTCCTCCCGCGGAGGTTACCACCAGGGCCTGAACCTCTGCCAGCACGGGCCGGGCCCCCTCCATCACACAGGCGACACAGGTGCCCGGAGCCTCCTCCGGGCGGCCTGACAACAGCATCCGGGAGGGATTCTCTACCTCGGTCAACCCGCCGTCCCCCATCTCGAATACGCCGATCTCATTGGTGGCGCCAAAGCGATTCTTTGCCGCCCGGAGAATTCGAAAAAAAGTGTGCCGGTCTCCCTCAAAGTACAACACACAGTCCACCATGTGCTCCAGGACCTTGGGCCCGGCGATGGACCCCTCTTTGTTCACATGGCCAATGACGAAAACGGTGATGCCGCTCTCCTTGGCCAGCCGCATCAGCGCCATTGTGCAGTCTTTCACCTGGCTGACACTGCCCGCCGGAGAGTCCACCGTGTCGTGGTACAGAGTCTGGATGGAATCCACGATCAGCACATCCGGCCGCTCCTGGCCTACGGCCTCCAGCATCTCCTCCAGCCCGGTTTCCGACAATACCAGAAGGTTCTCCCGCTCTACACGCAGCCGCTGGGCCCGGAGCTTTAACTGGTGCTGGGACTCCTCCCCGGATACATATAATACCTTGGCAAACTCACAGAGCCGGCCGCAGATTTGCAGCATGAGCGTGGATTTTCCAATACCCGGCGCCCCGCCCACCAGCACAAGGGAGCCCTTGACAGCCCCGCCGCCCAGCACCCGGTCCAGCTCCCCCATGCCGGTGGAAAAGCGGATTTCCACGCTGTCTTGAAGCTCGGTCATGGGACAGGCCCTGGGCCGTTCCGTCACCCGGACGGAGGTCCGGCCGCCCCCCTTCCCCCTGGTTTCCGGACATTCCACCACGGTGTTCCACGCGCCGCAGGCGGGGCAGCGCCCCGCCCACTTCGGAGTTTCATTGCCGCATTCCGTGCAGTAAAAACGAGTTTTTGGCTGTTTCATTGGTATGTTCCCTTTCCAGAAAATCTATCTGGCGTGTTCCAAATACCCCGCCACAATGGCCGTGGCCAGCCGCAGCTGATACGAGGGGTCTTGAAGGCGCTCTGTTTCCGGGCCGTTGGAGAGAAAGCCGCACTCCACCAGAATCCCAGGGGCGGTGATATGTTTCATCAGATAAATGCTGTCCGGTATCGGCCGGGGGTGTTTCTCGTTTCCGGCGTTGATACTTTGGTTCAAGGCCTCTTGGACCTGCTCCGCCAGGCCCTCCGCCTCCTCCTGCCGGTTCCAGAACACCTGGGCCCCATGGGTCACCGGGGACGAGGGCAGGCTGTTTTGGTGGATACTCAAAAGAAGCGCATTCTCTGTCTCCTCCACAAAACGAACCCGGTTTTTCAGGTCTGAGCTCTTCCGCTGGCGGAGGGTATCCAGCCCTTCGTCGCTGGTGGTCACGTCCTCGCTTCTGGTCAGCCGGGTCCTTTGACCTGTGAAGCGGAGGAGGTCGCTGACCCGAAGGGACACCGCCAGATTGATATGGCTCTCCTCCACACCGCCGGGAGACACCGCGCCGCCGTCCTCCCCGCCGTGTCCTGGGTCGATTACCACCGTGACGGGGATATCGGAATCTCCGGGCTGAAACACCGGCACAGCTCCTCCCTGCCACAGCACGGTTGCCAGACCCAGAAAAAAGCAGCAGAAAACGAAGCGCAGTAAATCGCGTTTTCGCAACAGGATGACCACAGGCAATGCCTCCTCACGCAGAACTGCCGGAACCAGCGGAAATGCCCCGGGCACCGGCCGGTGCTCCCGGGTTTTCCATTGTCCCGTCCCTAGAGGATATGACTGCCTGCTTATCCAATATGCGGTCGTTTCCCTTGTGTTCCCCATTATAGCAATGCGGGGCGGAAAAAGCAAGGCAATCCGAACATTTGTCTCAGCGCCCTTTTTCTCTCAGGAGCATACCATGGAATGAGCGCGAGTTCACTTTCGCGCTGCTGCCGTATCCGCTTTCTGCGAATACGGATTCGAACGCAAAGGAGGCAGCAATATGGAACGACCCAATCAACCCGCCGGCGGATCCTGCGGGGCAGGAACCGGCGCACTGCCCAAGTGTGCGCCGCTGGCGTTTCCCTATATTCCCATGCAGGAACAAAATCCCCCCCGGTTCAGCCGCGCGGAGGCTTTACAGACCGGCACCCTGTTCCCCGGCCTGAATTTGCCCTTTAAAGCGGCCATTCAGGCAAAAACCAAGCTGGCGAATACCGCCATGGTGGAGCTGATGGCCCTGGACTTTGCCATTCGGGAACTGAACCTCTATCTGGATACCCACTCCAACGACCAGGAGGTGCTTCAGCTCTATTGGTCCTACCTCAAGCTGGCCAAAGAGGGCCGGGAAAAGTATGAAAGCATGTATGGGCCCCTGATGTCCACCGCCCTGACTCCGGAGGACGGCTATGCCTGGCTGAAGGATCCCTGGCCCTGGGAGATCGGAGGGAATGACTGATGTTTGTATATGAGAAGAAGCTGCAATACCCTGTCAAGGTGAAGACCCCAAACCCCAAACTGGCGGCGGTCATCATCTCCCAGTACGGTGGCCCTGACGGCGAACTGGGCGCGTCCCTTCGTTATCTGAGCCAGCGCTATTCCATGCCCTACGCGGAACTGAAAGGGCTTTTGACCGATATTGGTACCGTGGGGTCAAGATGACCCCAAAAAATAAGTCCAGCTGCCAGGCAAATGCCGCAGGCGTACAACGACCCTGCGATCCTGATAAATTGTCATTTCTTCCAGGATGCTCCTGCAAAGAATTTCCCCGGTCACTCCATCGTTCCAAATGGAGGTAAGCTTATCGTAGATATCCCATCGCAGGTTTCCCGGCGCCGCTGCATTCGCCCGTTCAGCCGCCTCCAGACGCTTTTCCAGCGCATCCAGCTCCTGGTCATACCGGCGTTTGAGCAGCGCCAAGTCCTCCTCCGTGATGCGCTTTGAGAAAAACGCGTCCAGGGCGTCCGCCCTCTTTTGCCGCAGTTTTTTTGAGGCGCGCTCCAGTTCCCCGGCGCGTTCTCCCCCTTTCTGTTGGATAGCGGCAACCGCGCAGTCCGTTACGTTTTGAAGAAGAGCCTCGTGGTCCAGATCCAGGGTGTCCAGCGATTGCTGCAAAAGGATCAGAGCGGATTCCTCCCGCAAGCTCCAGCCCAGGGCGCAGCCCGCCCGTCCCTTCGTTACGGCGGTGCGGCAGCTCCAGCGCCTGTAACAGCTGCCGTCGCTTCGCAGCCGCTTCCGGGCGACGAGGCTTGCGCCGCATTGGCCGCAGACCAGCTTCCCGCTGAGGGCATAATCACTGGAGCTTCCCCTTCCCTCCCCCCTTTTCCGGGCCCGCCGGCGCAGCTCCTTCTGTACGAAGTCCCATAGCGCCCGGTCCACAATGGGAGGATGATGGTTTCGAAGAATGACCAGGGGCTCCTCGCCGTGATTGTATTTTTTCGCGTGACTCAGATAGTCCGGCGTGATGGTCTTCTTCTGCACCAAATCCCCAGCGTACTTTTCGTTTTTCAGCAGCTTGACAATGTGGCTGTTGGACCACTTGACGCCGCCGCTGCGGGTCCGGATGCCCTCTGCTTCCAGCGCTTGGGCAATGGCGGTGGTTCCCTTCTTTTCCACGCCGTACATGTGAAAGATCCGCCGCACCACCTCCGCGCCCTCCGGGTTTATGGTCATCTGTCCGTTCCGCACATCGTAGCCCAACAAAGATCTTCCAAAGACCACCCCCTGTTCCATCCGCCGGGTCTGCCCCCATTTCACCCGGCTGGAGGTCCTCCGGCTCTCCTCCTGGGCCAGGGAGCCCATGATGGACAGGCGAAGCTCTGCGTCGGGGTCCAGGGTATTGATGCCGTCGTTCAGAAACAGAACTCCGATGCCCAGTCCCCGCAGCTCCCGTGTGTAGGCGATGGCGTCCAGGATGTTCCGGGAGAAGCGGCTTACCTCCTTGGTCAGAATGAGTTGAAAGGCTCTTCGGCGGGCGTCGCCGATCATGCGGTTGAAGGCCTCCCGTTTTTTGGTAGAAGTGCCGGTGACCCCCTCGTCGGCATAAATGCAAAAGAGCCGCCAATCCGGATGGCTTTCGATGTATTCCTGAAAGAATCTCCGTTGGTTTTCAAAGGAACTGGCCTGGTCCTCCCGGTCCGTGGACACGCGGCAATAGGCCGCCACCTCAAGCATGGGTATCCCTCCCGTTTGGCCTTGTTTGATCGGCGCCGGAAGGCCCGGCGGTTTTGGAACGTCTCAGCGAAATCAAGCAGTGTTCCGGTTTGTCTCAAACCTGGCCCTCAAATTTGGAAACAGGGCGGAAGTGTTTTCGCAGAGAAGTGCTGCGCTTCCCTTTCGGCCACCTTATTTCCAAAAGAGCATATGCGCGGGCCTCCTCCGAATGACCCAAGAAGCCCAAAACTATTCGTCATAAATTTTTGCGTATTCTTAACAAACTGCTTTACATTTTCAGAAAGATTTTGTAAAATATAGGAAAACAGAGAGGAGGTGTTGTCCGCAGCTCCCCGCAGCCTAGAAACTATGAGTCCACGGTTGAAAAGGAGAAACGTATGAAATTTAATCCCGTTGTCACCGCCATTGTAGCAATTTATCTACTCATCATGCTGTTTATTGGCTGGTATTCCTCCAAGAAAATCACCTCGAATACGGACTTTATGGTGGCCGGACGGCGTTTAGGCCCCTTCCTGATGGCCGGCACCCTGGCCGCTACGGAGATCGGCGGCGGCAGTTCCCTGGGCGTGGTGCAGCAGGGCATGCAGAGTCACGGGATCTCCTCCGCCTGGTATATCATTACCATGGGCTTCGCCTTTGTGATTCTGACCTTCCTGGCCCCAAAGTTCCGCGCGGCCACCGTGAAAACCGTTCCCGAGTATTTCCGCCGCCGCTATGGCAAGAGCGCGGGAATCATCACCGCTATCATTATGCTGCTGCCTCTGGTGGGCCTGACGGCAGGGCAATTCATCGCTTCCTCCGTCATCCTCTCCACCATGCTGGGCATCCGCTATCAAACGGCGGTCATCATCGTAGCGGTGGTGGTTACCGTCTATTCCATCATGGGCGGCCTGTGGTCCGTCACCCTCACCGACTTTATCCAGGTTTTCCTGATTGTCATCGGCATGATTATCGCCGTACCTTTCGCGCTGAACATGGCCGGAGGCTGGGACAACGTGATCGCCAACGTTCCCCCGGAGACCTTTGACATGTTCAAGGGCTATCAGCCCATGGCGGTGCTGTCCCTCACCGTAATGTACGTGGCCACCTTCACCGTGGGCCAGGAGGCGGTCTCCCGGTATTACGCCGCCCGGGATGGCAAGGCCGCTCAGCAGGGCTCCATTTTGGCCGCCATCGTAAACTTCGTCTATGCGTTCATCCCCGCTGTCCTCGGCATCATCACCCTGGCCCTCCTCAATATGGGCAAGTTCAACGCGGAGGACTTCGCTGACGTCGGCGCCCGCTACGCCCTGCCTGTCCTGGCTATGGAGGTTATGCCCGCCCTGATCTGCGGCCTCCTCTTCGCCGGCATCATTTCCGCTACCATGTCCTCCTCGGACTCCGATCTGCTGGGAGCCGGTTCCATTTTTGCTAATGACATCTACCACGCCGTGCTGAAGCCGGACGCCTCTAGCCAGGAGGTTATGCGGGTGACACAGGGTGTCATGGCTTTGGTGGGTGTGGCGGCTATGTTTATCGCCCTGTTCAATACTTCCAGCATCGTGGATATTCTGATGTTCTGTTTTACCCTCCGGGCTGCCGGTTCCTTCTTCCCCTATGTGCTGGGCCACTATTGGAAGGGCGCGTCTCTGGCGGGTACAATCGCTTCCCTGGTCTCCGGCTCCGTAGTGGTGGTATATCTGGAGAAAATTTCCGGCGGTGTGCTCTTTGGCGTGAAGCTCAGCCAGCCCATCGTCCCTGGCCTTTTGGTGGCGCTGGTGTTTTTCCTGGTGTTCTCCAAGCTCTTCCCTCCCAAGGAACCGACCACCGAGTTGGCCTACGAGGAGGATTAATCAAAACTGCGAAAGAGGCACGGTCAAAAGGGCAAGTCTGGTAAAGATGTTTTTCTAGTAGGAGGCAGCCGCATGGTGCGAGAGCATCATGCGGTTGTCTCTTTCTCGTACTTGCTGTACTCCGGGGACAAATCAATCGCCCCAATGAAGGTGTAGTGTACATCAATCCGCTGGACACGGTGTCCGCTGGACTTATCCGGGGCATGAACGACCACCTTCTCCACAAACTCCCGCAGAAGCGCCGGGGTCAGTTCGGTGGGCTCGGTGTACTTCTTCACGATTTTCAGAAAGCTCTGAACATTGACAGCCTGGGTTTCGGCGGCGTCCACAATCCTCCGAAGATTCTCAACGGACTGTTTCAAATCCGTCTGTTCCTTCTCGTAGCCCTCGGACAGCTTCGCAAACCGTTCTGCGTTCAGCTTGCCCATAACGTGATCCTCATAGAGCCTCTGAATAATGGCATCCAGTTCATTGATCCGCCGCTCCTGCTTTTCCAGGGTCCTCTTGGCCTGCTCCTGCTCTGCCCGCTGGACGGCGGTCTTGTTCTCCATAACGCGCCGTACAAACTCGTCCTCGTCCTCCTGTGCATAGGCCACTACTCTTTGCAGGTTTTGAAGTACCAGCCGCTCCAGAACTACGGCCCGGATGTAATGAGAGGAGCATTGATTCCTATTGCGATAATTAGCGCAGGTGTAGCATTCTTGATTTTTCGTCCATGAGGCGGCCCGGCAATGATATAATCTTGCGCCGCAGTCGGCGCAGTATACCAATCCAGAGAACATCCCCATTTCTCCCATTTTTGTGGGACGGCGGCGCTGGGTCCTAGCTTTTTGCACAATATCCCATGTGTCCTTATCAATAATAGCCTTGTGGGTATTCTCGAAAACCGCCCATTTGTCCGGCGAATTGACGATGCTTTTCTTGCTTTTATAAGACAACATGGAAGTTTTGAAATTTGTTGTGCGGCCTAAATAAGCATCTTGTTCTAAAATATGTGCAATTGTTTTGGGGTCCCAGCGGCAAGGGTCATCCGGGTGGTAATGGCGAGTTCGGCCCGTGCGTTGAAATTCAATAGTCCCCGGTGTAGGGATACTTCTCTCTTTCAGCATTCGGGCGATCATTCCGGTTCCGTTTCCCTCCACGCACAACTGAAAAATCAGTTCCACTACCGGCGCGGTTTCCTCGTCAATGAGAAGGTGGCCGTTTTCCCCCTTTATATAGCCATAGGGGGCATTTGTGGACAGCCGCTGGCCGGACATTCCTTTGTTACGGAATACGGCCCGAATCTTCTTGCTCGTGTCCTTCGCATACCATTCATTGATGATGTTGCGGAAGGGCGTAAAGTCATTCGAGCTTTGATCCTCACTGTCCACGCCGTCATTGACGGCAATGAAGCGGACGCCCATCTCCGGGAACCGGATTTCCGTGTAAAGCCCTACCTCCAAATAGTTGCGGCCAAACCGGGACATATCCTTGACCACAACCATGCTGACCAATCCCGCCTCAATGTCCCCCAGCATTTCCTGGAACCCAGGACGCTTGAAGCTGGTGCCAGAGTACCCGTCGTCCTTGTAAATCTTGTAGTTGGTGATACTGTGGTCTCTGGCGTACTTGGTGAGGATTTCGATTTGGTGAGCGATGCTGTTGCTATCCCCTTCGTTCTCATCGTCGCGGGAAAGGCGGACATAGAGGGCCGCCCATTTTTCAGTCATATTGTTGAACTGCCTATTCATCGTAGCCTCCAATCCGGCAGTCACCGTTTCTTGCCTTGTGACACTTATATTATACTAAATGTCAAGGAAAGCGTCAAATTTTCGAGGAAATCAGCAGGCTTTCCGCTTGGTTTCCTTGTCAAGTAAACGCTTGATTTTTTCAGAAACAGTGACGCCGCTGGCGGCGAAATATCCATTCACGACATAGGTCGTGCTGCCAATTTTGATCTCTTCAACATCGGTCTGTCTGCTCAAATTTTTATCATCCAATGCGAACACCCTTTCTTTGTATTCGCGTCCCACGGTGAGATTTATTTGCAGGAACCTCTGTTTCCTACGGATTTGCGTCTCACCGTGGGATTTATTGTTGATAGGGACATCCGCACGAACATCGTGCGGCTTTTTATGGGCACAGACGGACGGCTGGCGGCTCACCAGCTCCACGGGACTTTCACCCCCGCGTGGTTCTCACGCGGCCCTACCCATTGCCTGCGACGCTTTGAACGCTCGGACTGTGGCTGTAAGGGAGTATCTGCCCTGTTCGCGTGTCGTTGCCCGCAAGGTGCCGCCCTTGCTCCCCAGCGCGATATGGTTCGCTCGGCTTTTCCCCGTAGGGGAAAAGTGTCATGGCGCGTCCGCCGTCCGGCTCGGCGCGAACAGAATGTATCCGTTGCCCTATGCTGCGCCGCCGTTATCTTGCGGGCTTTCTTTGTCAAGGTCCAGCAGATCGGGCGGTCAGAACGGGGAAAGGGTAAGCCGTTCCGACTGTCCTGCCTCGTCAGCTCGTGGTGACGATGGCCTGAATGAGCTTGATTTCCAGACGGCGCTTCATGTACTCGTCCAGGCACTCGTGGGGAAATCCGCCTTCGTCATAGAGCTTCCGGGTACAGAGCTTGTTTATGTAGCCTCCGTAGTACCGCAGAATCTGCTCCGTGGCCTCGGCGTCCCCGGCCTGGGCCGCATGGATCACCGAAAGGGGCAGCAGCTCTCTGCCCTTGTGATGGGGCCGTTCCATTTGCTTTCAACCTCCTTTCGGCATCAACGCCGTCAATTTCGCCCGAAGTCCCTCCAGAGTTTTCGTCCTGCGCCGCTGTACGGCGCTTCTGGACATTCCCAGGAGGCCGCCGATTTCCTCGTCCGTCAGGTCCAGCACACAGCGCAGGATCAAAATGCTCTGCTCCGTGGCGGGCAGACCGGCGAAGGCGTCGGCCACAAGCTCGTTGTCGATCAGCAGATCATACCCATGCGAGGAAAACACGAAGCTGTCGCTGGGGTAGTGGTCTGCCGTGGAGAGCTTGTCCATTTCCTCCTGCGGAACGGCGTCCAGCGAAGTCTCGTGCCTCCGCTGGCGGCGCAGGTCCCGCATGTGGTTCCGGGCCTCGTTTCGCAGAACCGCCTTGCAGAAAGCGTCAAAGCGGACCCGCTCGTCATGGTCGCGGGGGATCGATCCCATTTTCTCACCCCCTTTCGTTGGGGGATAAGGTGGTCCTCTCCCTTTCCGCTACCAAGACACCGCCGCTGTCCTTCGCTGCCCGCTAAATGGGGCTTTTTTGAAAAAAATTTTTGGAAATTTTTAGACAGCGGCGAGATTCGACAAAAAATGCCCGGCTGGTCATAGACCTGCCGGGCGGAATACCTTGTATTGTTTATAGAAACTGCACCGTATAGTATAACCTCATGGCCGCAGTTCTCCTGGGTGGGGAACGTGTTTTTTTTGACGGTTCAAATTCTGTCGGATTGTGTCGAACGGCTATGTACTTCATGGCGGCTCCCTCCTGTCAGCCGCCGTACTCTCCAGCATTACCGCGTCATTCTTTTGGGGGATAAAAGAACGGCGGCTTTAATCTCTTAAAACCGCCGCATGAAATAAATAGGCATGGGAAATCGGTCTGCCCAGCAGCGGTTTTTTTCTTTTCTGCCGCTGGGCAGACTTCTCTTTATTGATTTCTATTCTAAATCGCAAATATCACAAGAATGTCACTGCTTCGACCAGTCTCGACAAAATAACTTTAGGAAATGTCACAAAACGGTGACATTTGAAAAACCGGGGAAAAATTCCCCGGTTTTTCAAGCCATAATATTTATTCCGCCGTTCTTAACCGCTCGACTACTGTTCCATTGTTAAAGAAATGCAGCGCAATGGCAGGAATGACCGTTGCCAGAAATACATAGACCAAGGCCACGATCAAAGCAGGAGCCAGCGTAAAGTGCATGGTAAAGTACCACATGGATGGCGCATTTAAGGCATTTTCCAGGACTGTCAGCGCAAATATCGCCGCAATCATGCTGCCGACTATATCTGCTCCTGCGGCATAATATAACCCCTCATAGACCATTAAACGGCGAAGCTGCCGGTTTGTCATACCAATGCTCTGCATTGTAGCAAATTCGTTGCGGCGGGTAATAATGCTGGTAATCATCATATTGGTAAAGTTAATCAGCCCGGCAAAAGCCATAATCGCCGCAATCATACCACCCACCAGCAAAACCGTGTTTTGAACCGAATCTGTGTACTGTTTCAGCACTTCGGTGGAAGTATAGGCAACAGCGGGATTGCTTGCTGTGAAATTATTCAAAAAGACTTCTATCTGTGCTTCCTGTCCCTCGGACACATTAAACCCATAACTGAATATGGTCGGGTTGTCGTAGAGCTGCATAAACATACTGTCGGCCATGTAGAGGCGCGGAGCATCTTTCCCAATTTTAGTTTCTGCGGAGGTTGATGAAGCGGTTTCTATTTCTGTGCCTACAACCTTTGCCCTTGCGAGGATCGTAAAAGTCTTAAGCAGTTCTCCATCTTTATAGAAAGAAATACTGTCCCCTACTTGTAGCTGTTCTGTAAGCGGTGTTTCTTTTGGCTCTCCGGTCAGTCTGTCCATAGAACATCCAAGTATAACATATTCCCCGGACTGCATTTTCTGTTTTAGGACTTCTGCATCTTGTTCGCCATCGAAGATCGTCAGGTCAGAGAAGAATTGTTCAGACGCCCCATAAATATTCCCATAAAAAAGATTTTCCGTATCAGGCGCGGCAGCCATAGAATAATTGCCATAGGCTTTATTGATACGGCCATCATCTTCTTCCCAAGTACCTGTGCAAGATATATTCTCAATACCATAATCAACCAACACATTTGTGTCGTCCAGGGTATTGCGGTAAAGGCTTCTCCCGTTTTCTATTCCCGGCTGTTGATTGATGAAATCAATAACGGATGTCGGCAGTTCATCCGAATGGTATCGGAACCCCTCGTAAACATTGGCTACAATAGAGTTATAAACAGTGTAGTCTGTTTTTGTATTGCGTCTGATAAATTTTTCTTCATCAATACTTTGCGTGATAACAACAGCCGAGTTGACAAAAACAATGCACAGCAGCAAGGAAATGATTATAAATACCGAACGCCGTTTGTTTCGTCCAAAGTTAGACAAAGCCATGCGGGACAATTTGGCTCCTTGTGTCCGTTTAGTGGGTTTCCGCTTGAAATTTCCTTGTTCTGTATAGCGAACAGCCTCTAACGGCGATACCTTTGCCGCTCTTTTTGCAGGTTTCCGCGTGCTGATATATACAGTCAAAATTGTAAACATGGACGCAATGATAAAAATTAGAGGGGAGGTCGAAACCTGCAAAGCTGACATTACAGACTTGTGTTCAGAGCTGAAAAGGCTCATTGCCACTGGTAGCACCAGCCATCCAGCAAGGAAACCAGTTGCTAACCCAATAGGTAAACTTATAAGAGTAAGGCAGAGCGCCTGCCGGTTTACCAGTTTTTTAATCTGGCGGGAGGATGTTCCGATTGTCCGCAGCAAACCATACTGCCGTACATCCTGCATGACGGAAATATCAAAGACGTTGTAAATCAGCAGATAACCGCATACCACAAATAAAAGCGCAAATACCCCTGCAAATAGAATTGTTTCCTTTGATGTCATTCCCTGTGTCATTTGATTTTCGCTGCAAAGGATATAATTATCTGCCTCCATGTTTTCGGGGTCGCCGCCGACTATATATGCGAAATCCTCCAACTGGCCTTTTATATTTACCTTGTTCTTCAGTACCACATCGGAAAAAATAAGCCCTGCCATTTCCCCGTCCGCTGCATAGGTGTTTTTGAACAATTCAGGGTTTTCTTCTACAAACTGCTCTGATACAATTATCCGGCTAACAGTGTCGTTATTAGACTCCCACCAGCCGGAAAGCACCATGTCGTAGTGATAAGTCCGGCCCCGCACTTCAAATTCTATGGGAACCGAAGCGCCAATCTTAACTTCAACACCTAACGCCTTGAGCGCACGGTCAGTAGTGATAATCTCATTCGCCTGCTGGGGCGCGGCTCCATGCGTTGGTGCACAGAATGTCAATTCCTGCTGTATGCTGTCAGCATAGTTGATTTCAACGGTATGGCCGATAGGATTGCTGGCATACGCAAGGAAACGCCTGTGTCCTGCTTCCTGAATGAAATCGCTCTCGACGAGCTGCCGGTACTGTTCTTCTGTCATATAGCCCAGCGTACCATCCGCCTTGCTTCCCTTTTGCATAAACATGGAAAGCTGCAAGGACGAAGTCATATTAAATGCGAGAGAGATAATTGAGGTGAATAGAAACGCTGTCAGCGTGATAGCCAGGATTGCAGTAACATTCCGCACCCTGTTTTTTTTGAAGTACTTTTTTGAGAGGCTTCTGATTATTTTTGTATTGTTATTTCCAAAGAGAATATCGTTCATGTTCCTGCCCTCCTTTACTGCACGATTTTACCGTCCTCAATACGAACAATGCGGTCGGCAAGCTGGGCGATCTCGTTGTTGTGGGTAATCATCACCAGCGTTTGACGGAATTGGCTGCTGGTTACTTTCAAAAGCCCTAACACATCGCTGCTTGTCCGGCTGTCCAGATTGCCGGTCGGTTCGTCTGCCAGAACGATGGCGGGCTTGGAAACGAGGGCGCGGGCGATAGCAACACGCTGCTGCTGTCCGCCGGACAGGTTGTTGGGCATATTGTTCAGCTTGTCCCCCAGGGCCAGCAGGCGCACTATCTCATCCATGAATTTTTTGTCCACCGTATCGCCGTCCAGCTCCACGGGCAGGACAATGTTTTCATAGACATTCAGGACAGGGACAAGGTTGTAGTTCTGGAAGATAAAGCCGATGTTGCGCCTGCGGAAGATGGTAAGCTGCTCATCGTTCAGCTCGGACAGCTCCTTGCCCTTGATCTGAACGCTACCGGAGGTGGGCACGTCCAGACCGCCCATCATGTTCAGCAGAGTGGACTTGCCGCTGCCGGAAGTTCCGACAATGGCGACAAATTCCCCCTGCTCAATGGAGAGGGTCACGCCGTCCAGCGCCTTTGTGATGTTCGGCTCCGCGCCATAGTATTTTTTGAGGTCAGTTGCTTGTAAAATGCTCATGGATTGCACCATCCTTTCTGTGATGCCGCTATCATAACAGCCAATTCTCACAGAAATGTCACAGCACAGCAAGATTTCAGATTTTTATTTACGGGGCAAAAACACAGAAAATGTTGAGCCGCTGCCTACTGCCGAAGTCACCTTGATATAGCCGCCTTGCATGGTGATGATCTCGCGGGCAAGGTACAGCCCTATGCCGATGCCCTCAACATCGTGTACTTCTTCCTCGCGATAGAAGCGTTTGAAGATCATCCCCTGCTTGCTCTCTGCGATACCCTTGCCGCTGTCCGCAATGTCAATTTTCACATACAGTTCCCAGCTTTGAACGGACACCCGGATCGCGCCGCCCGCTGGCGTGTACTTCACAGCATTATCCAAAATATTAAACAGGGCTTCACTTGTCCATTTCTTATCATGGGCCAGCAGTATGTCGGGTGGACATTCTACGTTGACATGAATATTTTTCTTTTCAGCGTTCAGCAAAATCCCTCCCAGCGCCGCCGCCAAGGTGTTATAAATCGGCTGCACTTTTTTATCCAAGGCAATCACGCCAGTTTCCAGTCGGGAGGTCTTTATCATGGCCTGCATAAGAAAGTCCAGTTTTTCAAGCTGGCCGCTGGATGCCTTTAAAAATTCCTGACGTTTTTCTTCTGCCACAGACTGTTCCAGCAAAGTGGCGTTTACTATCTGGAGATTTGCAATGGGCGTTTTTACCTGATGGGAAATGTCAGAAATCAATTCCTGCAAATCAGCCCGCTCCCTTGCTACGCTTTCCCGATTTTCCCGCATAACTTCATATAGGCGGACAAGCCGGTGGTTGATTTTATAAAACAGGTTTTCTTCCTCATAGATCTGCGGCGGGGTCGATGTCCCGTCCAGCATATTGTCTATTGTTTCGCACAGCCTGTCCGAAAACAACACCAGCTTCCGGCGCAGAAAGGCCACGAAAAGGGCTACACAGGCGAACACCAGCAGAATAAACAGCAGACCCAGCCATACGATTGCCGGGTTTCTGGTAAAGAGAAAAGCCGCAGTAACGGTCACAGTGGAGAGCAAACCTAAAAAAACAGCCCCTACCGCACAGGCTCGGTTGATGGAAAGTTTACATCCAGTCACTTCTTCATCCCCCCAATCCACATATAGCCCATGCCGTAGACGGTCTTGATATATTGCAGGCCGTCTACTTCGATTTTTCCCCGGATGCGGCTGATGGCAACAGTCAGGGCGTGTTCATCCACAAAGTTTTCGTCCGCGTCCCACAGCTTTTCAAGAAGTACCTGTCGGGTCAGAACGATTTGCGGATTTCTCACCAGTACCTTTAGTAAACGATATTCCATCGGTGTGAAGATAACTGGCTTCCCTGCGAGAGTGGCGGTCAACTCCGAAAAATTGACAGATAATGTGCCGTCTGTGTAGCAATCTCCGCCTGTCTGCTTCTGGATGCGGCCCAGCAGGGCCGAAACCTTTTTTCGGAATACACTGATCGGAAACGGCTTCGTCACATAATCGTCTGCTCCCAACTCAAAGCCTTTCAGCATATCGCTTTCCATATCGTTTGCGGTCAGGAAAATTACGGCGGTATCAGGACGGCGCTCTTTGATTTCCGTACAGAAGTCAAATCCGTTCCCGTCAGGTAAGTTGACATCCAGCACAATCAGATCATAGTCCTGCGTTTCGCAGAAATTGACCGCCGCTGATTTTGACATAGCAGCGTCCACAGTGTAGCCCGCCGCCGAAAGATTGTAGCAAAGTGTATTGTTCAAAAGACGATTATCCTCAACGACTAAAAGCCTCATAGTTTCACTCCCTTTTCCTGATAAGGTAACATGAAAATGTCACAGAAATATCACAACCGTTTTGTATTGCATTGTATAGCCTACATTTTACGAAGATACAGCGAATAAATCAACTCTCAAAGTGTAAACAATAAAGATTAGGACCTGCTCTGTATGCTTTATTTTCAAGTCAAAAAGTAAAGTATACAATATAGATGGGTGATACAATATGGCTAACATTCAAGATTACCCCGGTTTTGAACCCTTTGGGGAGGATGTCAAGGCGGCAAGGAAAAAGCGGCGGCTGTCCAGACAAAAGGTTGCTGAAATGGCGAATATTTCTGTGGTCTACCTTATCAACATTGAGAATAACCACGTCCTGCCAAGCCTGCCGGTTATCATACAGCTTATTCAAATCTTTGGCCTGCCATCGGAAAAGTATTTCAATCCACTTTTGGCAGGAGATGAAAACGATCAGCGCCAGCGCATCAGCCGCAAAGTGATGATGTGTCCAGAGGTATACCTCCCTGTGATTGAGGGAGCGTTAGATGGAGCTATTGAGGAAAACAGGAGTGTCTAGTCAAGATATTTTTTGCATCAAAATAAATCTCACGGTGGGATTTGATTCTCGACAAGAATCGCGTCTCACCGTGAGATTCATTTTTCAGCCGTAGTAGTCCGGCCTGCCTATGGAGGTAAACCCGGCCTTTCCGGTAATGACCACGTTGTTTTGCCCGCTGGCACAATGGATGATCTGGATATTTCCGCTCTCGTCCCAGCCGCCCACAATACCAACGTGGGTGTCCTCCGGGTAGAATACCAAATCGCCGGGTTGGGCCTGGGACCAGGAAATGGGGGTACAGTAGTTATGCTGCATCCGGGCCCCTCCGCCGTGGCCTATGACGTAGCTGCCGCCGGACATATTGTAGAAGGTCCAGTCCACAAAACCGGAGCAATCCATACCGAAGGGTCGGTAGGTCCCCGTGGAGGGACTGCCAGCCGCCCAAACCTTTTGGATGGTCCCCCAGCGAGAGTCCCAGCCAAGGACCAAGGACTTCCCGCCCCAAAAATAGTTCACCTTGCCCACCAGCTTGCAGGCCGTCTCCACCACGGCCCGGCGTTCCGGGGACAAGTCCTCCGGCAAGCGGCGCAGCAGCTCAGCGGCGTCTTCCTGGGTGACGCCCAGGTCCCCCAGCAAGGTCCCGATCCCGTTCAGCTCCGCCAGGAGCTCCGTCAAGGCGCTGTTCTGCTCAGGGGTAAAAAAATAGACCGTCCGCATTTCATCGGCGGTCCTGGCGGTGATGGTGATATGTAGTATCTTCTCCGTCCAGGCTTCCACCGCTTGGCTGGCAGGGTGGTCTATGGTCTCCACGCTGCTGGTAATCTCGCACATATCCCAAAAGACGACTTTCAGCCGATCCACCCGGTCCGGGGTCAGCGCGGCCACGTCTACGCCGCCCGCGCCCAGGGCGGTCTTGCAGGCGAACACCGCCGCTACCTCCCGCCAGTCCGGGCCGGTGCCCTGGATGTCGATGCTGTCATAGTCTCCGGCTTGCAGAAGGGACAGCTTGTCCGTCAGCTCCACATTGATCCGCGTCACGGCGGCGTTCAGTGGGACGGCTCCGGGGGAGGGCTCGTTGGAAAAGAGAAGTCCGAAGGGCGAGGCGATCACGGCGGCAATCAGGAAGATCACGCAGAGAGCGGCGGCGAGGGTGGCCCCGCCTACCAGGGCGGAGAGGGCACCAATCAGGGACTTCACCGCCTTCGCGGTGGCTGTGGCCGCTTTCCTGGAGAGGTCCGCGGCGGCCTTGGCTGTCCTTTTCGTGCTCTGTGCCATGGCCTGCTGGGCCTCCGCTTTCGCCTTTTGGCGCGCCCGGTCCATGAAATGCTTTCCGGCGCTTTTCCCCCCTGCGGGGGCAGGAGCTTTTAGAGGGGCCGCCGTACTCCCGGCGGCCTGTTCCACGCTCCGGCGTGTCCTGGGGGTGATCGTCCAGCCCTGGGCTTTCTCTTTCAGAATGGCGGAGAACCGGGGCCGCTCTTTGATTGATGGATAGATAGATTGATTTTCAAGAGAAGGGGTCGTTTTAGGAGTAGTGGAGCTGCCGGGGGTAACGGGGGATTTTCCGTAATGACTGACCGGGGACGGCTCCCCGTACTCCGGCGAGGCGGGGACTTCCCCATGCTCCTGGGCCTGTTTCCGCCGCCTCTCCATGGCCCACTCCCGCATACGCTCCCTTGGCGTTGGCGGGGCGGGCGGCTTGTCTGCTGTCCATGGTTCAGTAAGTAACGGTTTATCAGGTGTCGGTGTAGGCTGCGCTTTCGCCGTCCGTGTCCTGGGGACCGGAGGATCTGTCGGTGTATCTGCCGGGCGCACCTTCGGAATGGCCGGAGCTTCCGGGACCCTTTGGGGCCGTGTTTTCGGAGTTTTGGAGCGGATAACCGGGATGGGTTTCTCCTTCGGGGCCGCTGGTCCGGTGCCGGTTCTGCCGGGCGGATGGGCCCTGGAGCGCGACGGCGTCCGGCTGGCCTGTTCCTTGGGTGCTGGGCGGTCCGGCCTGGGGGCGGGAACATCTGACATCTCCGGGGCGGGGGCCTCCGGGACCTTCGGGGGCGAAGATTCCGGGGGCGGAGCCTTCTCCTTCGGTTGGTCCTGCCGCCCCTTGATTTCCTGGCGTTTCTGTTTTGCCGTGGTGACAGCTCGGGAAATTCCCTGCTTTGTCCGCTGACCCACTTCCTGGATGGCGGCCCCGGCGGTCTGCTCCACCTGTTCCACGGCTTCGGTGGTCGGGCTATTCTCCCGGGCCGCCTCGCCGGTGGTGCCGATGGCACTCCGCTTCTGCTGGGCCAGCTCCTTCCGCATTTTCGCAGTCATGACGCGGCGGGCCTGATCCTGGACCGGCGTGCTACTTTTATGCTTGCCCTGATTCTTGATTTTATCGTATGGTTTTCGTTCCTTTGCTTTGGGCATGGCATCGCCTCCTTCATCAAAAATAGGACGCGCCCCGCAAGAGGCGCATCCGGTCATTGGTTCAATATTTCACTGATCCCTGCCATGATATATTCAGCACAGGGCAAAGCGATGGAGTTTCCCAGGGCTCGGTAACGCTGGGCGCTGTTGATCTCCCGCCCGTCCGCTCCATACTTCGTCCAGCCGTCCGGCAGGCCCATGAGCCGTTCGCTCTCCAGCTCCGTGGGGAACCGGATGCAGCAGCCCATGGGATCGTCCTCATACCAGAAAGCAAAAGGAGATGTCCCGCCCGCTAAAAGAGTGGGAAAAGGGTCATCTGCGAATCCAAAGCTGTCCCGGAATTGGACGTGGTATCGGTCATTCGCAGCGCCGCGCATACGGAACATTTGAAAGGGTCGGACGACGGGTACTCGCCCCCTTGCTTCAATAACAGGGCCTCGATGATCCTGGGCGGCGGGCATCCCGCCTTCTCCGCGAGGTAGAGAAACCTGGAACATTGGGCGGGGCTTAAACAGTATTTCATGAGCACGCCGCCCTCCAAAATCCGCCACGATGAAAATTCTCTGCCGTCGTGCCAGGCGGGGGCTTGCCCAATATTGGGCGTCCATGAGCCGCCAGCAGAGGTCAGGCCCTCGGCCTCGCACCATTCCGGCGTGGGCCCATCCTCCAGAAGCAGGAATTGGAATGTCGGTATCTGTGAACGCCCGGAGCACGGCCGCAAAATCAAGCCGGTCGCTTGATGAAAGGCTTCCCATGACGTTCTCCCAAACAGCGATAACTGGAAACCGTCCGTCAGTTGCATCCCTCATTTCCTTTATAATTCGTATTGCCTGAAAAAACAGGCTGGATTTTTCTCCGGTAAGCCCTGTTCTGTTGCCGATCTGCGAGAGATTTTGGCAGGGTGAGCCGAAGGTCAAAATGTGGACGGCGGGTATCTTCCCGCCGTCCAGCTTCGTTATGTCCCCCAAATACTCCATATCCGGGAAGTGCCGCCGGGTGATGGAGATGGGGGCTTTTTCAATTTCACTTGCCCAAAGCGGCGTGATGCCGTGAAGCGTGGCCGCCAGGGGAAACACGCCGATGCCGTCAAAGAGGCTGCCTAGTGTGATGTTCTCCATACTGCCGATTCGCGTCTCACCGTGGGATTTATTTATCCCTCGCCGGGAGTGGTGGACATGAGCCGGTAGAGCTCCGTATCCTTTGGAATGGTGTTGGAGAAGGGCACCAGGGAGCCGCCGATCCGCAGGAGGCCGTGTCCCGCCTCGGCGTTGGTGATGTAGCCCATCTGCGTGTCGGAGATATGCAGGAGCTTCGCTAGCTCCGCCCGGTCCGTGGCCGCCTGATTGAACAGCAGCAGAAATTCGGAGTTCGC
The DNA here is from genome assembly GCA_910575815.1 of Oscillospiraceae bacterium. GTDB lineage: Bacteria > Bacillota > Clostridia > Oscillospirales > Oscillospiraceae > Oscillibacter. The sequence continues at coordinate 112,262 of CAJTFN010000011.1, read as the reverse complement.
CAGCATGAGGCGGGCCGTCTCGGATTTCAGACATTCCTCAATGTTCTGCGTGGCGGCGGTCATGGGCGCGGCGTACTTTCTGAACCGCTTCCAAGCCCGGTAGAGAAATTCCCCGGAGTAGTGGTATTTGAAGTACAAATAGCACTCGTCCAGGAATACCCAGGTGTACTTTCCCCTCTTCCGGTTCTCCATGACGCGGTTCTGAATGGCCTCCAGGGTGACGACCAGGGCCGTGGGCCGGAGCTGTTCGCCCATCTCGTAGAGGTCCAGCACCACGATCCGGCTGTCCATGTTGACGTTGCCGGGGTGGGCGAACACGTTCAAGCTGCCCTCGGTGATCAGCTCGGCGGCCAGGGCGATCTCCCGGGCCTCCGGGTCCACCTGCCGGATCACCTCGTTCCGCCAGTCCGTCAGCAGCGGCATAGGGGCCTTTCCCCGGCTGCTGAAATAGGTCTGGTAGACGTTGGCGGTACAGCGGTCAATGATGGACTTATGGCTGCCGGTGAGCCGCCCCACGCCCATCTGCTGTTCCAAAATGCTGGTGATGATCTCGGATTTCATGGCGACAGGATTCTCCCCGTCCCCGTAGTCCTCCGTCACTTCCAGGGGGTTGATGTGGTGCTTGCTGTGGGGCGAGATTTCGATAACCTCCCCGCCCAGGGCGCGGGCCAGGGGGCCGTACTCCCGCTCGGCGTCGATGATAATAATGTCATCCTGGGTCGCCAGAGCCACGTTTTGGATGGTGGATTTCATCGCCATGGACTTGCCGGAGCCGGAGACACCCAAGTAGAAGGCGTGGGGCGAGATCAGCCGCTTGCGGTCACAGATCAGCAGGTTCTTGGAGATGGCGTTGACGCCGTAGGGCAGACCGCCGGGGTCCTGTATCTCCTGGACCCGGAAGGGCATGAGGACGGCGGCGCTCTCGGTGGTGAGAGTCCGCAGGGCCTTCACTCGGCGCAGGCCGTAGGGCAGGACGGTGTTTAAGCCGTCCTCCTGCTGGTAGCGCAGGACGGAGAACTGGCAGAGGTGTTCCCTGCCAATGGAAAGAAGCGTCTCCGTGTCGGCGTCCAGCTGCTCCAGGCTGTCCGCGATATGGACCAACGTCACCACAGCGAACATCATCCGCTGGTCCCGCTCGGTGAGGTCGGAGAGAAATTCCTTGGCCTCTCCCCGGAACTGTTCCAGGTCATAGGGGACCGTGGCGGTGAAGTTGTTCTTGTCGTTCTGGCGCTGCTGCCAGCGGGTGATGTCCGTCTCAATGCCCAGGATGCGGCCTTGAATCTCCTTCACGGCCTCGTCCGTTGGAATGGGGAGAATATCAATGGACAGCATGAGGCTCCGGGAGAAGTCGGAGAGGTCGGAGATCATGCTGTCCTTGATGTAGCTGGCGTAGTCCTTGAGGAATAGGACCCGGCCCACCTTGTCCCCCATTTCAAAATGTCCGGCCCGGAACCGCAGGCCATCCGGGCAGATCAGGTCCCGGAAGTCCAGGCCCCGGCGGACGGCGGCGGACTGGTCGAAGGTAAAGTATTGTTCCTCTCCGGGGCGGAAGAAATCGTGGAGGATACGGAGCCGGTCATGGGTGGTGACGGGCCGGGCGCCGCTGTCCAGGCGTCCGAAGCTCTTGGAGAGGTTGGCGTCCACCCGGCGGAAGTAGGCCCGGCTTTCCTCGATCCTCCGCTGGGGGATGGAGAGGGTGATGTACTTCTCCTGGACCAGATTGTTGCTCTCCGCCGCCCGCTGGGTGAGAATGCGGTTGGATTCCCGGCGGTACTGGTCCAGGCCGTCCCCCCGCTCCTTCATCAAAATGGTGCGCTGGAAGTCCACGGGGTTGAGGCGGCGGTTGATGATGGTGATCTTGGCGGCGGCGTCCGTGGGCAGACTGTTGAGAACGCCGCCGTAGGAGAGGAAGATGCCCCGCCGGTCATCCTCGGATGCGGCGGCGTAGTTCACGTCGGAAAAGCGCCAGGTCCGGCTGTGCTTGCGGCCAACCAGCCAGATACCGTCCTCGTAGACGCATTTGACGGGGATGGACCGCTGGACGCTGCGGGGAATTTTGAACTTGTCCCGCTCGCTCTTGTTGGCGGCGGCAAGGGCCTTAATCAAAGTCTATGGCCTCCTTTCGGTTCAGTATTGTGTAGTAGAAGTTTTTGGAGACAAAGCGCCGTCCTCCGGCGCAAAGCAGCTCGGATTTGAGGAAGGCCCAAGCGAACTGCTCCAGGGTCAGGCCGTTGTAGCTGAAGAACCCGGCCACGGCCACGGGCGCGGCGGCCAGGACGCAGAGCCAGCTTGCGGTCTCCTGGCCGAGTACGGGGCCCAGGCCCAGGTAGACGGCCACGGCGATCCCCACGGCGGCCACGGCGCAGAAGAATTGCCGAGTGGAGAGGCCGAAGAAGATGGTTTCCTTGTGCTGGCGGACTTCTTTCGGGATTTTAATTTCGATATTTGCTCACCTCGTTTTCAAGTTTTGATCCAGTCAATGGTGCTGTCCACCTCGTTCCCCCAAACGTCCCAGCCGGTAGCGGGGCGGCGGGCGAACAGCTCCACGCGGGGCACGTCACCCATCAGGGCCTCAATGCGCCGCCGGGCCTCCTCCGGCTTTTTGCTGTGTTCCTCAATGCGGGAGAGGATGACTTGGTGGATATTCTTCGCTTGGCGGCGCGGGGTCCCCTTGGTTGCCAGCAGGCACAATTCCGCATTGGCCCTGGTCCAGTGGCCCATGCCCCAATACACGCTGTCCGCCTTCTGGTTCAGCTTGATCCAGACGAAGGCGGCGGTCTTGTAGGAAAAGCCCCACGCCTCCATGACCTCCCACGCCTCGCAGAGCATGGGCATGGTGATCCAGAGGAACAGGGCGCAGTCCTCGGCGGCCAGCTCGGAGACAGGCAGGGCCTTGATGTCCTCAATGGTCATAGTGGGGTAATGGTCCTCCGCCAGTCCGCCGCAGCTCCATACCCGGTAGTTCCAGGGCGGGTCGGCATAAATGACATTGTACTTTTTTCCTATAATCCCAACATCTCCTTTACGATCCGGTCCGCCCCCTTCACCAGCCCCGTGAGGATCAGCATATTGAAAATTAACTGTCCAATGTACTGCCACGCCATAGTCACGGCGGGGAGACTGCTGTCCACGGCGGGGCTGCTGCTGGAGAGGAACGCGGAGTAAATCAGGCAGGCCAGAACGATGACCGCCCCCTCCATGCACACGCCGATGTAGCTTTTGAGGAACGCCTTGCCGCTGGCAGCGGCGCCCTCCCCGGCGAAGGAGGCCAGGGGCAAGGGCGCCAGGGCTGTGAACATGTAGAGCCGGAAGAACCGGCCATACACCGTCAGCAGCAGGATAAAGGACATGACCGTGATAAACAGGCTGCCCAGCAGGGATACCAGCCACAAGGGAATGCTCTCCAGGAGGCCCAGGCCCTCTATGGCCGTCACGATCTCGGCGGGCAGGGTTGCCGCCGTGGAAACGGAGCCGCCCATGCCGCTCATGACCGTTGCCACGATCCCGCCGCACACACTAAAAATGGCGGTCATGATCTCCATGCAGCTTCCTACGGCCACCTTCGCCAGAAGGAAGCGGATAAAATGCCGCAGGGCAAACTCCGGGCGCTGGAAGTCCCGGAAGCTGGCGGCGCTCTGGAAGATGCCCATGGCGAAGAACAGGACCAGAAGGCCGTAGCCAATGCCCACCATGGCGGTGTGGATGCCGGAGACGGCGATCCAAATATCGCCGCCCTTGAAGCTCTGCGGTGTCTGCGTCAGCAGGGTCCATATCTCGGACAGCTTGCCGTTCCAGTCCGTCAGGGCGCTTTCCAGGATGCTTACGATCCAGTTGTCGCTAATTGAAAATCACCTCCATGGGGAATTGCGTCCCACCGTGAGACGCAATTCCCGCTTTTGATTTTTACCGTGAATGTCTGCGGCGGGGAGGCGGCTGATTCACGATGGCTTTTATGCGGGATTCTTCCCGGCGTGCCCTTCTGGTGGCCTCGGCCTTGCTGTACCCGATGTAGTGCATTGTAAAAATTTCGCCGTTTGGCGCTTCAAGGCCAAAACTCCAGCCTTGCACCGTTTGGTCGCACCAGAGAATCCGGTTGTATTTCGGTTTCGTCATACCACGCCGATCACGCCCAGGATTTCCTTCGCAAAAGCTATCATGAGGCCGCCGAACAGACAGAGAAAGCCCTGGGTCCGCTGGCTGGCATCGTGGGACTGAAAGCTCATGCCCACCTGCACAATCCCCCAGCCCAGGATGATGATGCCCAGGGCCTTGATGATGGAGAAGATAAATTCAGACAGGTTATTGACGATGGTAAGGGGGTCGCTGCCCCCGGCGGCGAAGGCCGGGACGGTCAGCGCGGCGCAGAAGGCCAGGAGCAGAACGGCGGAGAAGTAGAGGCGGCGGGCCCGGTCCCTCTGCCGGAGCTGCTGGCGGGTGGGGGCATTATGGGTACTGCGGGAAAGGTACTTTTTCATATTCAAGATTCCTCCGTATCTTCAAAGATTTCAATATCGTCCAGGGATGTAAAGGTAAAGTCCAGATCGTCCGCGGCGTAAAGGCAGCGGGCGCTGTGGGTGTAGGGGGCGGCCCCGCCGTCGGCGGTCCGCTTGATGTTGGGGTGGTGCATGAGATCGTACTTGGCGTCGATCACCGGGGCCTCGCCCCGGATCAGGACCAGGGCGAGGCGGTTATCTAGCATCCGCACTTCATCCGGCGTGAGCAATTCGCGGCCCGCCGATTGAAAATTCTGGCTGAAGGAGCCGTTGCGTCCCTTGCTCTGGCTGCTGGTCTGCGTCTGGATCGTCTCTTTGCCCAGCAGCTCAGAGACGTATTTATGGGTGGACTGCTCGTTTCCACCCAAGTAGATAAAGGCGTCCGCATTCCCGATGATCCCCTCCCAATCGTCCTTGAACAGCGCCTTCAACTGCGAGATATTTTGCAGGATGATGGTGGCCATGACGTTCCGGGAACGCATGGTGGCCTGGAGCCGGGCATAGCCGTCCGGGAGAGCGACATTGGCGAACTCGTCAAACATAAGCCGGACTGGAATGGGCAGGCTGCCTCCATGCACCTTGTCCGCCTGATAGTACAGCTCCTGGAAGGCTTGCGTATACAGCATACCCACCAGGAAATTCAAGGAGGCGTCGTTGCTGTCCGGGATGATGCAGAACACCGCCTGCTTCCGCTCCCCCAGCTTCCCCAGCTCCATGGTGTCCCGGCTGGTGATCCTCTGGACCTCCGGCAAGGTGAAGGGCGCTAGCCGGACGGAGGCGGTAATGAGGATGCTCATGGCCGTCTCGCTGGGGGCCTGCTTGAACACCTTGTACTGGCGGAGAGCAATATGATTCGGGTTTTCTTCCTCCAGGGCCTCGAACAGCAGATCAAGGGGAGATTGGTAGTCCCCGTCCCCCTCCTTGGCCGCGCCGTATTCCAGCATGGTCAGCATCATCTCCATGGTCTGTTCTTCCGGCGGGGCCTCGTGGAGCAGATACAGCATGAGGGCGGAATCAAGGGCGATCTCGCTTTTCTCCCAAAACGGGTCATTGGAATGGGCGTTCTTCGGCGTGGTGTTGCGGATGAAATTGGCAATCAGTTTCAGCACGTCGGCGTCATTTCGGATGTAGTGGAAGGGGTTGTAGCAGTCGGAGTGCTCCGGGTCCACAAGGTCGATAATGCGGATGGTATAGCCCTCCCGCAGAAGCAGCGGAACGGCGGAGCGGGCCAGTTCCCCCTTCGGATCAGTGGCGATATAGGAGGCATTGGCCTCGTAGAGATTGGGCTTGACCACATATCGGGTCTTGCCCGCGCCGGAGCCGCCTACCACGATCTGCAAGAGGTTTCTCTGGTGCTTCCGCCCGTTGAGGCTCATGCGGAGGTTTTGGGTAAGGATGGCGTTATTGTGAGGGTCCTTGTCCCGGTACTTCCGGTCAAGCTGGTAGACGTTCCCCCAGCGTGCGGAGCCGTGTTCCTCTCCGGGGCGGCGGTTCTGCTTGGAGGAAATGTACAGCACAATGGCGAAGGCATAGACCACCAGCGCCCCCAGCATGAATTTGAGGGTGTACGGGGTCCAGTGGATGTCAAAGGGGCGTTCCAGCATCACACTGAAACGCCCCATAAGATCAAAGACGGTCATGCCCTCCCGGTAGCCGCTGGCGAGGGCCGTCCCCGCCCAGAGGACGGGGACGGCCAGCAGGAGCCACGGGAGGGGGCCGCTGTTCTTCTGCTTCACGGAAACCTCCTGTCGATTCGCGTCTCACCATGGGATCTATTTTTGCGTCCCACGGTGGGATTTATTTTAGTAGCCAGTCCGGGGCAGCTTGGGCGTAGGGACTTTCTTTCCGTAGACGGTCGTCACCCAGCGGGAGACCGCCTGCACCCAAACGCCGTTGTAGGTGCCGCCCACGTCCGCCACATTGGCAAAGCTGCTTCCAGCCGCAAGGCCGGAAATAGCGATGCAATGCAGCGCGGGGGCCTCCACCTGGGCAAATCCTCCGGGGACCTGTCCAAACACAAACATGATTTCGGTCACACGTTCGTTGCTGGCAAGGCCCAGGGCCACGGGAGAAGCGGCGAGGGTGTAGTTCTGGCTGGTGGAGAGGCTGTCCGCCAGGGTCCGGTAATCGCCGGTGTTGTTCACCTTGTAGACGATCTTGTAGGTGCCGGGGAAATTGTAGGTCCCCGTGACAACGCTGGAAAGGCGCACGGCGGCGGGCAGGGTGTCACGCCAGTAGAAGGATTGGAGCATAACATTACTGCTGTTGCCGATTTTGGAGAACACATAGCGGACCGGCTGGCCGCTCATAGCCTCCTTGGGTCCGGTCTTGGTGATGGAGACGCCGGTGCTCATGCTCTTATTGGAAACCTCCAGCTTTACGATCTGGCCGGAGAACTCCAACACGGCGGTATAGGTCTCCGTAGAGACGCCGTAATTCGCCGGGGCTTTGACTTCCCGGATGGTGTAGCGGCCCAGGGGGAGCTGCTTGGACGAGGCGAGGCCATTTGCTCCGGTGACGATGGTGTCCACCTTGTTCCCGGTACGCTCGTTGCAGATTTCAAAGGTGGCCCCCTCCAGCAGCGTCCCGGCTGGGAGGCCGTTGGTGGAGTTGTAGTCGGCGGACTTTTTGATAACCTGAATCTGTCCCCGGACTGCGGTATTGGGCCAGGTAATGGTGGTACATCCGCCGTACTCCACATAGAAGGTCTTGGGCACCGTGTCCAGGATGTAGCCGTCCGCACATTCCATTTCCCGGGCGGTGTACTTGCCGTCCGGCAGCTCCCGCTCAATGTAGACATAGCCCTCATTGTCGCTTTCATAGGTGCCGACAGGGTGGCCGGAGGCGTCGGAAATCAAGAATTTAACGCCATAGATACCCTCCCCGGTGAGGCTGTCCACCTTGCGAATGACGGCGCTGCCGATCTGGCGGTTGGTGATTTCCAGGGTGGCCGTGCCGCCGTCCTTCACTTCAATCTGGTAGGGCTGGCTGTCCAGGCGGTAGCCCTTGGCGGCTTTCAGTTCTGTCACCTGATACCAGCCTTTGTCTGCCTGGGGCAGCGTGATGACGCCGGTACGGTCGGTGGTGTAGGTGCCGATGACTTCGCCGTTGAGCTTGTGGATTTCAAACTGCACGCCGCTGATTCGCTCCCCGGTTTCCTCGTCCTTCTTGATGATGGTGAGGCCGCCCATGGGCGTATTTTCAAAGGTGATGGTCTGCGTGTCGTTGGGATTCACCTGGACCGTCTGGCTCTTGGCGTTGGGGTCCAGGACGTAGCCGGGCAGGGCCTCCAGCTCCGTGACAATGACGGTCCCGGTGATACCGGAAATGACGATCTGGCCCTCGGTGTTGGTGGTGTAGAGGCCGTTGGAGGAAACCTTGCCGCCGTCCAGGTCCACATTGGAGCCGTCAGCGTAGGTGATCTTGAATTTCACTCCGGCCAGGGGCTTCTTCGTCAGGGCGTCGATCTTGTTGATAATCAGCCCTCCGGCCCTCTTGTTCCAGAAGGTCATGCTCTGGACTTCTCCGGTCTTGATGGTGATGCTCTGCGGGGTGCCGTCAAGAATGTACCCGGCCTGGGTCCTGGTCTCCCTGGCGGCAATCACGGTTCCGGGTTCCAGGTTGGGGATGGTAATGCGCCCGTCCTTGTCAGTGGTGTAATAGCCATTGTTGGGACCGACAACGGCCCCGGTCCCGTCTGTCACCAAAAATTCCACGCCAGCCAGCGGAGTATTTGCCGTACCGTCAATGAATTTCTGGATGACCAGCGTTGTGGCGGGGTCGTTCTCAATAATCAGGTCGTTCCCGCCGGAGCTGCCGGAGCCGCCTCCAGTGGTTCCGCCGGTGGTCACGCCGTTGCCGGAACCGTTCTTGACCGTAATGGTCCTGGGGGTGCTGTCCAGGACGTAGCCCTGGGGCACCTTGGTTTCCACCACGACAACGGTACTGCCGGGGACGAGGCCCGTCACGAGAGCGGTGCCGTCCTTGCCGGTGACATAGCGGCCCAGGATGTGGCCATCTCCGTCCTTCACGATGAACTCGGTGCCGGGGACGGGCTTGCCGGTGACGGAATCCAGCTTCGTCAGCGTCAGACTGCACAGGGGATCATTGAGGAAAACGAGGGTCTGCGTGTCCATGGGATTCACGGTGACGGTCTGCGTCTGCGTGGCCGGGTCGATCACATAGCCGGGGGCGGGCTTTGTCTCCTTCGCAACGATGGTCCCCACCACGCCGGAAACACGGATTTCTCCCTTGTCGTTGGTGGTATAGATGCCATTGGAGGACAGATGTCCATTGTCATTGTCCACATAGCCGCCATTGGCATAGGTAAGCTGGAACTCCGCCCCGGCGATGAACGCACCGGAAACCTTGTCCTTCTTCTGGATTACCAGCGTCCCGGCCCGCTTGTTCCAGAACGTAAGCTGCTGCACATGGCCCGCCTCGATCTTGATGTCCTGGGGGGTGCCGTCCAGCACAAAGCCCTCCACCGTCTTAACCTCACGGGCAATAACTGTGGTTCCGGGTTCAATGCCAGTCAGAACAATCTCGCCGGATTTATCGGTGTAGTAGAGGCCGTCGTCTGGACCAACAGCGGCCCCGGCTCCGTCCACCACCCGGAAGGCTACGCCGGAAAGAGGTTCGTTCTCGGTGCCTTCCACAAATTTGCGGATAATCAGCGTTGTCGTGGGGGTGTTATAGAAATTGATGGTCTGCGTATCGTTGGGGTTGATGACCACGGTCTGCGTCCGGGTATTGGGGTCGATCCGGTAGCCGGGGACCGTCTCCAGCTCCGTTACAACGACAGTCCCGGTAATGCCGGAGAGGATAATCTGCCCGTTGCGGTCCGTGAAATAGATGCCGTTAGAGGAAACCTGCCCATTCTTATTGTCTACGACTTGCCCGTTGGCGTACTTGATCTGGAACTTCACACCCTCCAGGGGAGAGTTGTCCAGAGAACTCAGTTTGTTAATAATGAGATTGCCGAGGGGCTGGTTGAACACTTCCAGGGTATACGTCTGGTGGTCCTTGATTTCCACGGCATGGGGTGTATCATCCAGCAGATAACCGGACTTGGCTTGAACCTCCCGCACAATATAGCCGCCGGGTTCCAGATCCGGCAGGGAAATGAAGCCCCGCTCGTCCGTCCGGTATTCACCGTTGGAGTTGCCCACGACAGTGCCGTCTGTCCGGGTGATCTTGAAAATGACTTCCGCAAGAGGCTCCTTCGTGGCGGAGTCCATTTTCTTTACCAGCAGACCGCCCAGGGGCATGTTGGTAAAGCTCAAAACCTGGGTGTCAGCCTCGCTGACCACGACGGTCTGCGGTGCGGCGTTCAGCAGGTAGCCGTCAATCGTTTCCACTTCCGAAACCACATAGGTGTTGGGATTGAGTTTGCGGAGGTAAATCTGTCCGTTTTCATCGGTGGTGTATAGGCCGTTGCTGGAGGTCAGGCCCTCATTATCGGGGACCAGTTCCCCATTGGCGGCGGTAATTTTGAATTTGACGCCGGGAAGGGGCGCTCCGGTCACGCTGTCGGTCTTGCGGATCAGGAGGCCGCCCTTCGGAGTATTGGTGACAACCACAGTCTGCGTGTCTCCGTTAGTCCCGATTACAACGTTTGTGCTGGGAGAATCCATAACATAGCCCGGTAAGCTCTTGATTTCCGTCAAGACGTATGCACCGGGGGCCAGATTGGAAATGCGGATTTCTCCGTTGCTGTCCGTTTTAAAAATGCCGTTTTGAGTAAGCGTGGACGTGCCGATTACACCGTCCAAACCCACTTCACAGCCTGCGGCAGTTGTAATGCGGAACTCCACCCCCGGCAAAGGCTGTCCGGTGATGCTGTCCCGTTTCTGCACAATCAGTTTTCCCGTAGGCTGGTTCTTGAATGTCAAGGAAACCGTGCGGCCCTCCTTGATCTGAATGGTCTGGCTCTGGGTGTCGATCAGGAATCCAGCAGGGGCTTTCGTTTCGGTGACAATCACGCTCTTTCCGGGCTTTAACCCGGAAATGCGGATTTCGCCGTTTTCATCGGTACGATAAATGCCGTTGCTGTCCCCGATCAGGGTGCCGTCCGCATAGGTGACCTTAAACTCAGCGTCCTGGAGGGTGACGCTGGGGTTGACGCTGCATACCTTTCTGATAAGAAGCAGACCATCCGGCGCGTTGTCGAAGGTGACGGTGACAACATTCTGCACACCATCATCGGAAATGTAGATGGTTTCAGAAGATTTGATGATGGAATAACCGTCCCCGGGGTCTACCTCCTCGACAATGTACGTTCCCGCAGTGAGGCCGGTCCAAATGGCGGTGCCGTTCTTTCCTGTTATCTTCTGCCCGATGACGGTTCCGCCGGTTCCACTTGTTCCGCCTAAGAACCGAAGTTGGAAGGTACAGCCGGGCAGGGCCTCTCCGGTTACGCTGTCGTATTTCTCGACCACGATTGCATTAAGCGGTTCGTTCTGGAAAGTAACGGTTTTTGATTCACCGCCGCGAATAATAACCTTCTGCGTAACAGGTTCCTTCATCTGGAACCCAGGAGCGGGTTCTACTTCTGTAATGGCAAACTCACCAGGGTATAGCTTCTTCCCTTTTTCATGCAGCTTGATTTCACCATTGGCGTCGGTTAGGAAATAGCCGAAGTCCACGGAGGCCGGGGCGTCGGCGGATTCGCCGTTGGAGGTGTAGGTAACATGGAATTTCGCGCCCTCGATAGGAGCGCCCGCCACGCTGTCCTCCTTATAGATCGTCAGCTCCGGGGCCTTGTGGTTGCGGAATACCAGTGTCTTTTCATCGCCGGGATTCAAGGAAATGGTCTGTACCCGGTCCTTGTCCTTGTCGGGCAGGTAGTAGGGCGCAGGAACGGACTTCTCTGTAACCTGATAGGTGCCGGGTTCTACCCGGAGGGCAGTCTTGCCGTCTGTCCCGGTGGTCCAGTCATCCTGATAGTCCCCGTTGATGGCCTTGACGGTAAACACGGTGCCGGGAACGGGCTGGCCGCTGTCGGCGTCGATCTTGGAAATGGTCAGCTCCGGCTTCTTCAAATTCTGGAAGATCACTTCCTTTTCATCGCCGCCGTTCAAGCTGATAGTCTGTGTAGGTTCGTCACTGATATAATACGGCTCCGGGACGGACTGTTCCGTCACACGATAGCTGCCAGGGGCCACGCGCAGTTCTACGGAGCCGCTGGCCTCGGTGGTGACTTCGTGGCGGTAATCGCCGTCGATAGCCTCCAGGAGAAAGACGGTGCCGGGGATGGGCTTGTTGGTTCCCTTCTCAATCTTGGTAATTTTCAGAAGGGGTTGTTTTTGGTTATCGAAAATAAGCTGCTTATTGTCGCCAGCCTCCAGCCAAATCGTTTGAGTGGGTTCATCGCTGACCACATAGGGGTCCGGGACAGAGATTTCCGTCACTTCATAGCTGTCCGAAGGGATAGCCGTCAAAGTAGCGGTGCCATCCGGCCCGGTGGTCACGTCATAATGAAAACCGTAATGGATGCCACGAACTTCAAAATTGGTGTTGGGGATCACGTCTCCGGTTTTAGCGTCCCGTTTGAGAATGGTCAGGTTCGGGAGCTTCTTATCGGAGGCCGTGACGGTAACGGTGCCCCCTCCGTTGATGGTGGCTTGGTCAACATGGGCAAACACGGGTTCGGTCAGTTTGGCATAGGGCGAGGGGGCAGAAACCTCAACAAAGGCGTACATTCCCTCGGTTACGTCGGTAACGGTGATAGAGCCGTCCGCCTTGGTGGCCTCGGTGCCGATGATCTGGCCATCCCGGATAATGTTAAACACCGCTCCGGGGAGAGGATTGCCGCTGTCGTCCAGCTTGATAAGCCGGACTTTGACTTTAGCGTCGTTCTCGAAAATCAGGGCAACATCCGTTTTGCCGTCCCAAACAAATGTCTGCTTGACCTTGTGCTGGTCCTGGCTTTTCGTGTAACCCTCCGGTGGGGTCACTTCTTCCGCCACAAAGCTGCCAATGGGCATGGTGTCCCAGGGGATGTCCGTAATATAGCCGCCCTCACGGGTCATGAAGGTGCCGGAAAAGTTGTTGTCCACGCCGGTAATCTTAATAATCGCTCCGGCGAGGCCCTTGGAAGGATTGTCTGCATCTACTTTTCGGATGCTTCCTTCACCAGTAACCTCTGGGGTATCCATAAAGGTGACAGTTACGGTATTGCTGCCGTTGCCGGGCAGAACAACATACTGCGGTCCGGCATTGTCAATCTTATATCCTCCCGGAGGGGGAGCTGTTTCCGTTATGGCATAGGTTCCGGGGGTCAGGTTTTCCAGCGTGGCCGTTCCATCGCTCCCGGTAGTCACATCCTTGGAGAAGGAGCCGCTTTCGGATTCAATGTGAAACTTCGCCCCGGCAAGGCCCTTGGAGGGGTTGGTGGAATCCACCTTCTTGACGGTCAGGGTATAGCTGTCCCCCGTGGTGACTTCCAGCTCTCCCAGGACGATCTTCTGGACAGAGCTTGCGGGGTGTGCGTTGGAGCCCGCGCCGGTGAAGCCGTACTCGTAGGCCGTACACTGGCCCCATACGCCCCTCTGGCCCAGGTCCAGGATATACTGCGCTCTGGAGCGGAAGGAGGAGCCGTCCTTTTCCTCGTCGATGCTGGTATAGTGGGTGCCCTCCAGGGAATTGTAGACCGCCATCAGTTCTTCGGCGCAGGCCGTCACGGGATTGCCCATACTGCCCTGCTGATACCGCCAGATGACCGCCTGCACCCAGGCGTTCATATACCAGGTATAGCCCCCGCCCCAAATGGTGTCTACGCCCAGGGCCTTGGCCTCGTCCGTAAAGATGCCGGTGGAGTGGGCATAGTAGTAGGCCATCATGGTCAGGACGGTGGGATCGGAGACAGGAGTTTTGTTTCCCCAGGTCTGGCCGATCAGGGACTGGCCCATGCCGCCTCCCTTGGTGCCGCAGAAGCCCACGGAGGTCTTGTTCCCGCCGGAGAAATACATCTCGTGGAGGGAACAGCGGCCCAGCGCCGCGGATTCGTAGCTGACGCCGGACATGCCGAACCGCTCCAGCTTGATCGTGTCGCTGGCGGCGAAAGCCGTGGCCGGAAGCAGGCCCAGAACGCAGATCAGCGCCAGCAGCAGCGCCGTCACGCGGGTCCGCAGGGGATGGTTCATTTTCTTCATAAACCGATTTCCTTTCATGTTCAGATTTCAAAAAGAAATGCGTCTCACCGTGAGACGCAAAAGGGGATAGAAAAACCCTCCCAGCTTTTTGCCGGGAGGGCTGCTGTGGAAGGGCTTACGCATAGGGGTTGATGCTATTGGAGTTTCCGGCGAACATGTAGCAGTAGGCCACATCGTCCCGGAGCATAACGCCCACGCCGATGCTGTCATAGCGTTCCGCAATCATGGTCTGGAAGTGTCCGGGCGAATACCTCCAATGGGAAACCGCCGTCTGCGCAATGTCCGTGTTGCAGTTGTATGTGAACACCGTGAGATTGCTTCCAATACCGTGGGGATAGCCGTGCCGCAGGGCAGATTCATTCTCGTATTGAACGTCATGGGACCTGAACCCCTGCCGGGCGCAGTCCTGGGCGGCGTCCATGAGCGCCGTGTTGACTGCCAAGTCTCCCACACTGTTCTCCCGGCGCACCTGATTGATGAACCGGATCATTTCCTGGCGGATGGTATCTGTATCCGTGGATTCTACGGACTGAACCGCTTGGGCCGGGGCCTCGCCGGTATAGGAGGCCTTGCTGTCCACCTGGACGCCGTTCTGGAAATAGACATTGAAGCCCACAGCCTTCCCAATGTCCCGGAGCTTCACATAGTTATTGCCCAGGATGTTATAGGCCGTCATCTGTACCTGCTGTCCGTCCACGAAGATGGGGGACCACGCGGGCTGTGCCGCGATCCCGGCGGCTGCGGCGGAGGCCCCGCCGAACAGCGCCGCCCCGGTGAGAACGCCCAGTGCGAATTGCAGAAACTTTCCCTTCATTTTCTGATACCTCCTAATGGTTTTTTAGTGGGTTTCCTCACTAATATTGTACCAAAAATATGGAAAAGCGTCAAAAATTCACCTGTCAAATCAATCTCACGGTGGGATTCATTTTAGACTTCCACCGCGCGGACGCACCAGCGGTATTCCCTCTGATCCCGGACGCAGGTAAAGAGGGTAATGCAGTTCTCGCCAGTGGATTCCAGCATGGAATTGTCTGTCTCACTGACCTTGGAGACGCTGGTAACAGAATAAGTCCGTGTCCCCTCCTTGGTGGTCAGAGTGATCTGGTCCCCATTCTCCAGGGTGTGGATTTCTCCGAAGTAGCTGTTGGCCCCCCGGTTGTGGGCGGCGAGGGAAACGTTGCCATTCCAGATGCTGGTGTTGGTGAAGTGGCCCGCTCCCTTTTTCAGCGTGGCGCTGCCGGTGCCCTGGTAGACTTTCACTGTCAAGTCAATGGCCGGGATTTTCAGCGTCCCCAGGTGTCCGCCCTTGTAGTAGCTGTCGGAAGTCACCTCCGTATAGCCGCCGCCGGAGGAACCGCCTCCGGCGCTGTCAATCGAAGTGGACGCGGAGAACGAGGGCGGGGTGCTGGAAACAGAACCCACGGGGCCGGGCAGGACCACGGACCCGCCGGAGGGATTGGCCCCGCCTACGGAGGCCATAAGCGAAGGACTATTCAGAGGCCCATCCGCCGCGAGGTTCGGCGTCAGGAACTCGCCGGAACCCGGAAGATAGCTGGTCGGCGTTCCAAAGCCGGGCGGGATCAGGGCGCTGTTCTTGCTCTTGTCTGTGTTGGGATTCTCCCGCTCCCGGATGGTGTCATCGGCGCTGGTGGGCGCTCCGAAGTCTCCGGTGGAGGGGCTGTCAAAGGTATATTCCAGAGCACTTGCAGAAATAGAAAGAGCCGCCAGCAGACAGCAGGCGGCCAGCAGCGTGACAAAGCGTTTCTTCATTACACATACCCCCTTTTCTTGTTCTTGTAGTATTTCATCAGCTTCCAGCCTCCAAAGCCAGCAGCTCCCAGCAGCGCGGCCAGGGGGATCAGCAGGACGGCCTTGCTCACGCCGCCCTCCGCCAGCTCTGTGCCGTCTGTTCCTGCGGCGTCCGGCTGGAATTGCGTCTCACCGTGAGACGCAAAAACGGCGGTATAGATCACGCAGTCGCTGCGGGTCCGGGTCACTTCGCCCTTGTACTCCACCGTCACATGATAGCCGGTGGAGTACTTCCCCGTGGCGGTGCCGGAGTAGGTGGCGGAGGCGTTGTAGTACCCTCCGGCCTCCTGCCATTGCACGTCCGCCAAGGTCAGGGTCCGCCCACCGTCCGAAATGGTCTTGGGGATCAAGGATGCGTCGGCGTCGGAGAGGTTGGGATAGCTCCGGGAGGCGGTGACGGTGCGGGAGCTGGTCTTGTAGCCCGCCGCCTCCACCTGGATGCCGGGATAGTCCGGGGCGAGGACGCCGGAGAATCCGTCCTCGGTGTTGACTTCCAGCGCAGGCTCCAACTGCTGGATGATCTCTGTCATGTTGTCCGTGGAGCTCTCCACCGTGACAACCTCGATGTGTTCCTTGCTGTCCGTCTCGCTCTGGTCATTTTTCAGCACGTCCAGCAGGGTATACGTCCGGCCCTCCCGCTCAAAGTCCCCGGTGGGGATGGCGGCGGGGTCGTCCCGGCGGGTCAGATAGTAGACTTTCTCGATCCGGTGGACGCCGTTTTCCTCGCTCTCCCGAACCTCGGCGGGATAGACGGCGCTGGGGGCCGGGGCGGCGGGAACGATCTGCGTCTCCGGTTCGCTCTCCGGCCCGGCGGCCAGGGCGGCGGGACACAAGGCCAGCGCCAGGACCAGCGCAGCCAGGGCAGGGGCAAGACGCCTCCATGTTCGCTTCATTTGCAAAACCTCCAATTTTAGTTTAGGGCAGGCCGGGGGGACCTGTGGTCCCCCTGGCCGGAAGGGGAAGAACCACTTCCCAGGATAGACAAAGCCGCCGTCAGGCGGCTTTGGGGGTGTGTTCCCCTTGATTACCAGAAACGCCGGCGGGCGCTGTCTGTCAAGGCCCGGCCAGTTCTCAAACTGGCCGGCTCGCGGGCGATTGCGCCAGCAATCGTCCGGCCTTGACTGGCAGGGACCGGCGGCGTACCCTCCCAGGGGGGAACACACCCGGATAGGGCGGCCTTATCTCCTGCCGTACTGGCGGGACGTTTTCCGCTCCTGCTGGCGGGGATTCAGCTTCTGATCCAAACCGTCCCCAATTTTTCGGGCCGTGCCCCGGAGCTGTTCCAGGGCCTCCCCTCGGTTGGCAGCGGGGTAGCCGTCATAGAGGATGTTCACATACTTGGCGTCCGGGGGGCTGCATTCCACGCCGAACCTGCGGCATACCATGTAGCCCACGCTTTCGGCGTCCAGTTTATAAATCTCCCGTTTGAAGCCCTTGTTGTAACCCCTCTCATGGGCGCGGGCGTAGGCGATCTCCGTGGCCAGGGCAGCGAACACCGTCGAGGGCTTCTGATCCGGGTTGATGTAAATGGTATAGCTGGCCTCGTCATAGAAGGCGGGGGAAGAAATCTCCTTGTCCTCCGCCAGCGCCACGGGGGACTGGTCCATGAGGGCGGTGAGGGCCGCCATCATCCGGGGGCTCTTGTCCGTAAGGGCTTCCGTTTCCCGCAGGGGGCGGCCATTGGTCTGGCTCACGTCATAGTAGTAACCCATGAAGTATCCCCGGCGCTTGGGGTCGCTGGGGGGAACGTATACCTTCGCGCCGTCTTTCATGGCCTCGTCCAGAACGTAGCGGCCCTGCTCGTGCCAGAAGTTCGTGGTGCCAATCCTGGTGGCCTCCGGCATCTGGACTATGGTCAAAGCCACGTTGCCCACACTGCACCGGATGTTGTCCGCCTGCAAGGTAAGGTACTGCCGGTAGCGGTCCGGCTTGGTGGTGATCTCCTCCAGGGCCCCGTCCCGCATGAGGGACAGGTTCTCCCGGTCAGCCCGGAGCTCCGCCGTCCTGGCCTCGTCCCGGGCGGCCTTGCCCTTGAGAATATCGCTGATACTCGGCATAAAAATAATTCCTCCTTCGTGTTATCGTGTTTTGTCTCTGGTCTTTTCCCTGGAACGGCTCTCCGCCATAGCCCGCAGCCCCTCCAGCCTCGCCCGCACGGATTCCTTCATCTCAATATCCGGCCCGGTCATCTGGGAGGGATTCAAGCCACTCCCGCGCTCGGGCGAGGACCTCTCTTGTGGAGCAGGGGCTTGCGCTTTTTTTGGCGGTTCGCCCTCCTGGGTCTCCTGGGGAATGGGATAGCCCAGGGCGATCATGACGGCGTTGAGCTGGGCAGCGTAGTTTTGGTTGGTGACTACGTTGATCATGCCCTTCTCGTTTCCTTTTTTCTGCGCAAAGAAGTACAGAATGCCGTACTCCTTCGCCAGCTTCCTGAACTGCCGCATATCCTCCTTTTTCAAGGGGATGACCTCGGCGGGGGCCGGGTCCCGGGCCAGCCGCTTGGCGGTGGTCTTGCCGATGACCTTGTTGTCCTGGCGCTGTAAGGCCAGCAGCAGCGCGGCCACGTTCTTCATGGCGGACCCCGCCAGCTTCACGGCGCTCTCTGTCGCCTGGATGCCCTCTTTAACCACCAGATCGGCGGCCTCGGCGCTTACGTCCATTCGCTCACTTCCTTTATGACAGAAATTAAAAAATTATCTGGATTTTCTGATCTTCCGGTCCCGCTCCGGCGCGTGGGGCTCCTGTTCCCGGCAAAGCCGGACCTGCTGGCGGACGCGGGGAATATCCGCCTCGATCCTGCCGCAGATTTTCAGCTCCCGGCGGAGCTGGCGGAGTTCTCCGTTGACGGCGGCGATTTCCGCCTCCACGTCCAGGCTCTCCCGCCTCTGGCCGTACAGCTCCTTCCGGCTGTCCGTCAGGGCGTCGATCCGGGCTTGCAGGGCGTCCTCCAGCGTGGAAAGCTGGCGGTCCGTGTCTACGCGGTATTTTTGCAGGAGGGAAAACTGCCGCTGATACTGGTGGAGCCTCGTTACCTCCGCCCGGACGGAGAAGGGGGGCGGGCGGCGCTGTCTCCGGCGGGGACCGCCCAGGAGATATAAGTAGTACACATATAGGGCCCGGAATCCCCGGAGCTTCTTCCGGGGCCGCTGGCGGATGTTCCCGCTGCGGACCCGGTATCGCTTGGGGATGATGGGAGGCAGCGGCATAGGCTGTGTCGTTGCTTCACCGTTCCGAACAGCGGCCAGCCGTGACCGAATGTCCGCCTCGGTGTACCCGTCTCCCAGGCTGTCCAGACGGAAGGCCCGTTTGCCTCCCGGTGGCGTAATGGCGGTGTGCTTGATATTCTCGCCATATTTAATGGTATACCCTTGCCGCCGCAGAGCCGCCAGGAAGGATTCAAAGGTGAAGCTCTCCCGGATGGCGGCGTCAATGTCCTGCCGCACAAGGCCGGAAATGGTAGCTTTTCCTGTCCGCTCGGCGTCCCACTCGGCATACTGTTTTCCATGACCCTCCGCCTCAATGACGGAGAGGCCCCGCTCCCGGCTGACGGCGTTGGAGGTCTCCCGCAGGGTATCGAAATAGCTTTCAAAGTCGCTGCGGTACTTCTTCCCGTCCATGAAGGAGACGGAGTTGAACACGATATGACAATGCAGGTGTTCCCGGTCCGTATGGGTGGAGACGACTGCCTCGTAGCGGTCCCCCAGCAGACGGCGGGCGAACTCCACCCCGGTCTCATGGGCTTCCTCCGGCGTCACTTCGCCGGGGGCAAACGAGTGGACGATGTGATAGCCCAAAATCCCGCCCCGTTTGTCCCAACGGCGCTTGGTGGCCTGCATCTCCCTGTGGGCGCGGTCCGGGTCGCAGTTGATCCCCGTCACAAGGCGGGCCTTCGCCGGATTCATGCCGTAGTCCAGGGTGTTTTTCAGATCGGTCTTTTCCTCGTTCAGCGTGTAGTCCAGACAGTGGTCCAGGCGGCTGTGAATGACGATGATCTTGTCGTAGGCCATTACAGCGCCTCCTTCACCAGCCGCCACGCCTCCCGAACCAGGGCGGCGGCCTCCCGAATATCTCCTTCGGAAATGCTTCGCTGGGCATTGGCCCAATACGCGATCTGGTTGGCGTTGTTGCCGATGGCGGACAGCTCCCGAAGCAGGGCGGCGTAGGCGTCGGGCGGACGTGGGAGGACCTCGACCCCCATGACGCTGTGCCGGATCAGGGCGCTGGTGCTCAGGCCGGAGACGGAGCATTGCTTCAAGAGGTGGCTGTACTCCCTGTCATCCAGCCAGAGGCCGATGAAGTGTTCTCGTTTTCGCATGGCATCCTCCTTTCGATTTGCGTCTCACCGTGGGATTTGATTCTTTTTTGCCGCACTTTTTCTTCCGGACGGCTGACGGACCGGGAACATGGAAACGCCCAGTTCCCGGAAGGTGGAAACAGCCAAATGCCGGACTTCTTCTGCGGTGGCTCCGCCCTGACTGATCTCTGCGCTGGACAGATTTACAATGCCGCTGGCGGTGATCCCGCCGTAGGTGCTGCCGTCCAATACGGCCTCCCGAAAATCCACCGTATCCATCACGCAGTCGGTGGTGGAACAGGATTTCAGCATTGCCTTCTGAAAACTCACGGATTGGATGGAACAGTCCCGAAAATGGGTATGGACGATATTGGCCCATTCAAAAGAGGTTTCTTCCAGTTTGCAGGAGTGGAAGTCACTGTCGTAAAAAACCGCATCCTTGAAATTGGCGCCGACGATCCTGCATACGGCGAATGTACAGTCCTTGAACCGGGAGCCCGTAAAATCAGCGCCGTCCGGCAAGCAGAAGAAAGTTACGTGCTCAAAACAAGACCCCCGAAAGAAATCCGGGGGAAAGCCGCTCTTGGCCGCACGGTTGAAAAGCCGCTGATCGATGATTTTTCGGGGACCACTGAAAGAAAAATCCCGGATTTCAAACTTATACGCTTTACCGCTGACCTTGGTGTAAGGCTGGGACAGCAGGAATTTCTGCGTTTGAAATTCTGTGATCGACTGCGTAATGGTTTGAATTTTTTCCGCAGCCCGGCCATCTGCCTTCTCCTGCAATTCGGCAAGAAATGTCTCTGCCGTTTTTTCAGAGCGTCCTTGCAAGATATTGTTGAACGCCCGGATGTTCCCGGTTCTGTTGATGCTGTTGAAACGCTTTGGATCAAGCTGTTCCAATAGCTCTTGAATATCCCTGCTGATCTCTCGACTGCTGCGTACAGCTTTATAGCCGCTGCTTATTATGATCCCTCCTTTGGATTCGTGTCTCACCGTGGGATTTATTTTGAATGGGCGGCGCGGTTCTCCGCCGCCTCGTTTCGCGTCTCACCGTGAGACGCATTTTTCGTGGGGTATTAGGGGCGTCAGCCCCTAACAAGGGTCATCTGTGTTTAACAGATGACATACTTGCTTGTACAATATAACTACCGCATAGGCGGTATCAGAAAAGGGTTGAACCCGGCCAGACAATCGGGTACTCTGAATAAAAAGCGGGATGAAACTGCAAATCATGCTTGCTGAGTTTCCATGTCCTATGGAATTACTTATGGCCTAGACCGAGCATTCATCCTACAAAGAGTTCTTTATTTGGTTGGTTGGGTTCAGCCCGTCTGATTACCCGCGTCACAAACAAGCTTACTGCCTTTGTAGGAATGAAAAAGATTCCCGCGAAATTAGGAGGGATCACCCATGAAAGAAGCACCGGTCGCAGGATTTGACATCAGCAAGAGCTCAAGCGATATATGCGTGCTGGCCCCCGGCAACGAGGTGGTCTGGCGCTCAAAAATGGCACATACCTCGCAGTCAATGGCCCAGGTGGCACGCCGTCTGACTGATATTGGCGTACAATACGGCGCTGCGCCGGTCATCATCATGGAAGCCACCGGCCACTACCATCGGATCGTCCTTCAATTTATGAAAAACGAGGGGTTTGACGTAGTCGTAGTCAATCCGATCCAGAGCGGCGCGTTAAAAAATATCAGTATCCGAAAAGTGAAAAATGACCGGGTGGACGCCTACAGGATTGCCCTGCTTTACCGCCTGAAGGCTGCCAAAAGGACAAATCTGCCTACAGATTTGATAGCCGATCTGCGTTCCCTCTGCCGCCAGCACTACGACCTCACCCAAGACCTGATTGCTTACCGCAGCAGGCTGCACGCCCAACTGGACCAGTGCTTTCCCGGTTTTGCGGGAGTTTTCTCGTCCCTTGTAAATCTGTCCGCCTTGAGCGTTCTGGAGCGCTTTCCGCTGCCTTCCTTGATCCTGTCCGCCTCAGACCAGGACATTGAGGGCGCGATCCTTTCTGTTGTCACCAGGAAGTCCGCTTACTTGCAGAAAAAGATTCACGCGTTAAGGCAAGCCGCGCGAAATGCCCTGCCCATTGCCATATCCACCCCTTCCTGTGCGGTTATCATGAAAAACCTTGTATCTATGTTGCAAATCCTCAAAAAATCTATCCGTGAAGTCGATTTGCAGATCCGCGCCCTGATACGCTCGGACGCAGGCCTGCGCACAGACGCCGAATTGCTCAAGAGCATCCCCGGCATCGCTGATTATGCGGCGGCTGTTATCCTCTCTGAAATCGGTTCAGTTTCTTCTTTCCAATCCGCGAAACAGTTGGTAGCTTTCTGCGGCCTCGACCCCACAGAACGGCAGTCCGGCCAATTCACTGGCACGCGTAGCAAAATATCCAAGCGCGGATCAAAGTATTTGCGGTGCATTTTGAATATGTCCGCCCACATTTCTATCCAGCCTGGATGTAAAGGGACCTACGCAAACCCGGTGCTTGCTGAATACTTCCAGCGCAAGCGGCAATCGAAGCCCTACAAATCCGCGCTGTGCGCCGTCATGCACAAAATAGTCAACATTATTTTCGCTGTTCTCCGGGACCAAAAGCCGTTTGAGCTACGTTCCCCCGAATTGCATTGCCAAATTATGAGGGACCGAGCCGCTAAACTCTCTCTTGCCGCCTAATTTCCTCTTGACAAATGCTTAGTTGGTCTAAAGCAGCGCCGCAAGCGGCGCTGTGCGGGGGTGGGCTACCGGGTCTGTGGCTTCCGGGGACGGCGGACCCGTTTCCTGGCGGCGGAGATGGCACGCTCCGCTTGGAGAATGCAAGTCAGCTCATTTTCATTCTCCGGCTTATAGCATATCTGTTGAATTTTGCCGTGATACTGGGTCAAAGCATGGACCTGCCCGCGGTATTCTTCAAATGTCATGGTACAGGCTTCTCCGTCCTCAAAGGTCATTTCCACGGTCTCAACAGGGAGAGCGTTCTGTTTGACGCGCTGTATCTGTTCCCCATAGTTCAAGGGCTGGATTTTCCCCAGCACAAAAGCTCCGGGCCGCCCAGGGGCCACAATGATACGGAAGGCTTTGATATACTCGGCATCGTAGTCATAGTGCGTCCAGGTGATGTGTGCGCTTGTTTCCCGCAAAAAAACCTCCCGTTCCAGGAGACAGCGTGTTCCGCAGGGGCGGCTCATCCAGAGAAATGTCCGATCCTCCTGGCGGACCTCCAGCATAGCGGCCTGCAAAATGCGTTCATCAAGTTTGAGATCCGATTGATAGCTCCGGGTGTTTTCCTCCACGACGCTCTCCAGGAAGGGGATAATATCAGCCTTCTTTTCCATACCGTTCCTTCTGCGTGGCGGGGTCATAGTCCGGGGACAGATACTTTTCCTCAAACTCGGAGGGGGTGTAGTACCCGGCCCCGGTGTCCAGGGACAGCTCCCCCGGCCCGATCTCCCGCTGGCCCTCCATGGGGACGGGGACCGGGGTCAGGACGGTGCCCAAGAACTTGCCGCCCGGTCCCTCCGCCAGACAGTGGGGACGCTGACCGCTCCCGGTCTGGAGCTCATAGCGGAACATGCCGGGGTAGACGGCCTCCGGGGGAATGGCCTTGTTGGTGAACAGGGCGGGGACGCCGAAAATCTCAATCTCTCTCATGCGCTCCGGGATGGTGGTGGAGTTCTCCATTTCGCTTTCCTCCTTATCGCTGTGGGCCGGATTTCGGCTTCCGCTTGGGTTGGATTTTGATGGGATCGGAGCCGTCGGAGGGCCGGATGGCCTGGACACGGCTTGCGGCATAGATGGCGTTGTCCGTCAACTGCCTCTGCCACGCCCCCACACTCCGGGCCCATTTGAAGCCCCGGCCTTTCAGCTCCTTGCGGACTTCTTCATCGGGGATCGCGTCGAAAAAGATTTGCAGGCGGTTCATATCCGCGTTGGCAACCACCTTGCCGCCGTTAAACTCCCAGCCCTGATAGCCCAGCTCTTTTGCCATAGTAAGCTGCTCGATGCGCTTTTTGACAGCGTTAATATTCTGATTGTTGTTTGCCAGGGCGTAAGAGCCAAAGGGCCGCTTGTCCCAAGGATGGTACTGTATATCCTCCACCAGCTTGTCCGCCAGCTCGTCAGAAAGGCCATGAAAGCCCCGGCAGGTGCCGTTTTTCTTGTAGTAGGCGTTGATCTGCTTCATGCGGGTCTGGGAGATTTGCAAATCTTCCAGCTTCTCCTTCAGCTTGGCAAGGGCCTCCGGGTCATCGGAGGAAATGGCGGTGTTGTTCTCCGCCGCTTCTGCTCTGCGCTCGTAGTAGTCCGCTTTATCCGAGGCGGCAATGGACTGGTCCATTTTCCTGCCGATCTTATCCCGGTATTTCCGGTCGGCGGGACCGTGGACAGGCTGTCCAAACGGAATGGCGGACGCCATATCGGTGGATTGCTTGAATAAGGACTGGCTTTCAGCGCGGGCCTTTTCCGCTTTTTCGTGGAGGCGGTCGATCCGGGCCTGTTTGCGTTCCTCGTAGTCGTTCAATCTGTCACTTCCTTTTCCTGGATTTTCGATAACTGGTTTTCCGCATGTGCTCCTGGGACGGCTCGTCCCTGGTCAGTTTCGGCGGAGGCGGCTGGATGGCGTTGATGATCTCCCCGGCGGTGGAGTGAATCACGTCCAGGGAGGCTTTCAGCTCCGCCAGCTCCTTCCCCCGGCTCCACCCGGCCACATAGCCCAGGGAGTAGTCCGAGGTGTCGATGCCGAAGTGCTGGCAGACGATATAGGCCACGCTCTCCGCCTCTACCTCCTTCTCCCGCCGGGGTTTGGGGTTGTCCGACAGAAAGTCCGGGGCATGGAGCTTGGCGTGGGCGGTCTCATGGATCAGCGTCTTGATGGTCTGGACCTGGCTCATGCCGGAGCGGACCACAACGCGGTTTTCCACAAAGCTGGCGTAACCCTTTGCCGTTCCGGGGACAGGGCCCAGATCCACGGGGAGAGGGCACAGGGCAGCGAGGCGGGCATAAACGTTCTCAAAGTCTGGAACGTCTCCGCTCAAATCGGAGACGAGGCTGGGCAGCTCCCGGCCCTCCGTCTGACTCACGTCAAACACGGTGGCGATTCGGAAACGGGTGGCGTTCTCCCGACGCTTCTCTGTCAGGGGTTTGCCGTCCGGCCCGTACAGGGTCCGCCCGGTGGCCGGGTCCTTCTTCTCATACTCCACAAGGTAAGTAAAATGGCAGGGGGCGAGAATCTGGATGCCCTTCTCGTACCGCTTGACCTGCCGCCCGAACTTCTTTTTCCAGTCGTTGTACCCCGCCACGCTGGTGGCGGTGGGACATTGCAGCAGGATCAGCAGCGCGTTTCCGAAGCTGTAATGATGAAATTTGGACATGGCGGAGAGGTATTCGGCGTAGCGCCCACTGGCGTACAACTCCTTGATCCCGTTTTCCAGACGGTCCGTCAGCTCCGCCAGCCGTTCATCTGTTACCGGGGGCATCGCTCACCGCGTCTTGGGCGGACGCTGGGGCGGCTCCTGGCCGGGCGGCTTGCGGGGTTCCACTTTCAGCGTGACGGGTTCGCTACCCCGGAACCCCAGCAGGATTTCCGCGTGGTGGTATTTCTTCTTGTAGAAGTCCATCTGCTCCGGGGTCAGGGAACAAAAATCCTCCTCGCCCAGCCCGCAGACGAAGAACGGGCCGCAGATGCCGCCGTACCCGCCCTCAATGCTGCGGTTGAACTCCATGCCCCTGACAAGGGCCTCATCATTGCTCACAATGGCGACTTTTTCCTCGAAGGGGTAACTGGCGGTGATGGTGCCTCCAACGATGGCCTGCATATCACGGAGGCCGTTGATCTCCTTCTCGTAGGGGGCCATTCCGGGCTCCACTACCAAAACGTTCAAATAATCAGCTCCTTTATTGAAATTTGATATGAAAAAGGCGCCCTCATGGGCGCTTGCGGGAAGGGCTGTCCCGCCCCCTGCCGGACCGGACGGGCCTTACCTTTGCTTGCAGGGGATAGCGGAACACCTTGTATTTCTCCGGGACGTTCCGCCCGTCATAGACCGCCTGGAACGGAGTCCGGTTATTGAAGATGTAACCCAGCTCCGAAAAGTCCCCGCCCTCGTTGATGCAGGTGTCTCCGCCGTAGGATTCGTAGTCAAAATACAGCTTGGCCTTCTCCGGCAAGTGGAACTCCTGGCGGTGGTCCACCAGCCAGCGCCCGTATTCTTCCTCCGTCCGCACGTCCGGCAGAAAGTCGTAGCAGTCCAGATTGTAGGTCAGATTGATCAAATCCTGCATACTGTCCCCGTACTCCCCGTGGCTGACGGCGGCGGTGAACTTGTCCGTTTCCTCCGGCGTCAGGGCCCCGATCCGGCTGGCGAGGTAGTTCAGCTCGTCAATGGGTACGTATTCCCCCAGCCGCCCGGCGAGGCCCTTGACGCCGGTGGAGTATTCCAGGATGATG
The DNA here is from genome assembly GCA_910575815.1 of Oscillospiraceae bacterium. Taxonomy (GTDB): domain Bacteria; phylum Bacillota; class Clostridia; order Oscillospirales; family Oscillospiraceae; genus Oscillibacter. Next base: position 86,045 of record CAJTFN010000011.1, on the reverse strand, counting down.
GTTTCCTCGTACCGCAGGCCGTCCACGCCGATCTCCCGCAGAACGGACTGTACCTGCTCTGTGGTGGCGGGGAAGGACAGCCACGCGGCGGCGAGGACCCCGGCGTTGTACTTGCCCAGGTTGGCGATATTGGCGGTAAACTCCATACCTTATCTTTTGGGGACGTTCTTTTTGAAAACGCTCTCTTTCTGCTGGGCCTTCAACTGCCGCTGGCGGCGTTCCTCCAGGGCGTCATAGACGCTTTCCTCGATCTCACGGGGCGTCATGGACACATCGGGGAAATACTTCCGCAGACGGTCCCCGGCCAGGATGACCTTGGTGTACTCAGGCCGCTCCTGCTCACCCTTGAAAGGGGCCTTTTCCTCCGGGGGAACATTGGCGGCGGGACCGGAGGGCGGGGCCGTACTCTCCGGCGCGGGAGAACCGACAGAGGGTGCGGGCCCCGGCATACCGGGAACATTGGGAGCCGAAGGCGCCGCCTGCTCCGGCTTCACGTCCGGGGAGGGGGGAATGGGCGGCGGAGCGGAGGGGCCGTTGGACAGCGTGGGCGGCTGTGGTGCAGGCTGCTGGGGAGCCGGGGGCGGCGTGGTCTGCTTGGGAGCCAGGTCCTTGTCCTCCAGGATGTTCCGCATGGCCTGTTCATCCAACTTTCCGGCCTTCTCCGTCTTTTTCATGCGCTCCACCCGCTCGGTGGTGATCTTATACCCCAGGTCCGACAGGTGGAGGACCTCATCCTGATTGTCCGGCTTCAAAAACGAGATGGCGGAGGCGATGGACAGGGGCAGGGAGTTGTCATCCACCCGGTCGCACACGTCCTTGGTGGCCTCGGACAGACGGATGATCCGGTTGAGCTTGCTCACCTTCATGCCCATCTCCTGGGCCAGCTTTTCATCGCTGTCCAGTTCCTCCGCCTTGACCGCGCCCTTCTTCTTCCGGCCCGCTTTCTGTTTCATGCCCTCCATCTTCATCCGCAGGGAGCGGGAGAGATCGAACATGGAGATATGGGGCCGGTGGAGGTTGCCGTCGGCCACCAGGATTTTCGCGTCGGCGTCGGAGATTTTCTGGATGATGGTGGGAACGGGGTAATTCAGCTCCGTGGCGATCAGGTGGCGGCGCTGGCCGGAGAGGATTTCCAAAGTACCCTCGTCACCGATCCGGGCGAGAACGGGGTCCTTCACGCCGTTCAGCTCAATGGACTTTTTCAGTTCCTGGTAGTCCTCGCTCCTGGTGTCCACGGAAATGGTGTTGTACTTGGACTTCTCCAGATAGGCGGGGTGCAGGAGGATGAAGAAGGCTTCGTTTTCCTTGGGGCTGGGAACATCCCGCTTGGCCTTTTCGTCCGGGGGCGTCAGGCGCTCGTCAAACACCTGGGAAATGGCGGTTCCGGCGGGGCCCTTGGCGGCGGGGCCGGTCACGGGGGCCCCCTTCTTCTCGCCCGTGGGCGGCTCGGGGCCCTTGGGGGCCTTGGCCTCCTTGGGTTTCTCGCCAGTAACAGGAGCGGCGGGCTTGTTCTCCACCTTGGGGGCCGGGGCCTCCTTCTTCTCACCCGTGGGCGGTTCGGGGCCCTTGGGGGCCTCGGGGGGCTTGACCTCCTTGGGCTTCTCGCCAGAGACAGGGGCGGCGGGCTTACCCTCCACCTTGGGGGCCGGGGCTTCCTTCTTCTCATCCGTGGGCGGTTCGGGGGCCTTGGGGCCCTCGGGGGGCTTGACCTCCTTGGGCTTCTCACCAGCGGCAGGGGGCGCGGGCGGCTCCGGCTTCTTGGGGGCCGGAGCATCCTTCTTCTCACCTTGGGCGGGCTCGGGACCCCTGGCCCCCTCGGGAGGCTTGACCTCCTTGGGCTTCTCGCCAGGGGTCGGATTTTCCGGTCCCTTGAGGTCGGCCTTTTCCTCCTTTTTGCCATTGGCTCCAGGCTCCACCAGCTTGCCGGGAACAGGGGGAGCGGGCTTCCCGTTCGCCAGCCCGTGATACCGGATGGCCTCCTGCAAGCTCATGTCGTAGACCAGGGCGGGGATTTCCTGCTTCTTCGCCAGCTCACTGGCCCTCATGCGCCGGTAGCCGGTAACAAGCTGGTATTCGCCGTCCTCCCGGAGCCGGAGGATCACCGGCTCCTTGATGCCGCTCGCCTGGATACTGGTGACAAGGCCGCCGTAGCTCTTGTCCGGCTGCCTGGAAATGGGGATGCCGGACAGGTCGTGGATCTTCGCCAGGGGGATGCTCTGGGGCTTGGGGATCGTGGGGTCTCTGCTGTTTTCGTTTGCCATAAATTCCTCCGTTTTGAAATATATTTGCCAAAAATCGCGTCTCACAGTGAGATTTGATTTTCAACAGAAAGTTAAGTGTTTCCGCCGGATTTGCGTCTCACCGTGGGATTTATTTCTTCTGGAATTGCGTCTCACGGTGGGATTTATTTCAGTGGAAATCATGCCGCACGGCGGCGGAATAGTAAGGGCCTATCGTCACCGGCGCGTTGTAGAGCGCCGTTAGAAGATAGGCCCGGATGTTATTGATTTTTGTGGTGGTCTGTTTCAGCGCGTCGATCACATACTGGATATGCTCGCTGTCAAGCTGAAGGAAACGGTCTCGGACCGTTTTGGCTGGAATGTCGCTGCCGCCGATCCGTATGGCGGGGGCGGTGCTGCATACGGTGTCCAGCATCAGCTCCAGCAGATCGTCTATGTCATCGTAGGGGTACTCCCTCCGCAAACGCTCGTAATCAATATTCGCTTTCAGTTCTTCTCTCCGCTCGAATCGCTCCATCTCCAATCCAATCGCCGGGGGCTTTCGGGGGGAGATGGATGGATCAGGCTGAATAAGCTCCGTCTGGTTTCTCTTAGTATGATTAGGGTCGGTTTTTTCGACGGCTGCACGTCGATTTTTTCCACCTCTTGAAGTCGGAATTTCCGACCTCTGCACGTTGGAAAAATCGACCTGTGAAATGGGTGCAAAAGGCTCCGGGGGAGGCGGGGCCGGTTTGGGCGGCACTGTCTGGGTAGTGAACCGTTTGACGTAGATTTTCGTGGGCTTCCCCTGGCCTTGCTTGATCCGCTCGATCAGGCCGATGCCCTTCTTTGTGTCCAGCTCGGCCAGCAGCTTCATGGCCTTGTCCCGCCCGCAGGTCATATCCTCGCAGATTTCCTCCACGGTGTAGTAGATATAAACGCGCCATGTGTCTTTGTCATACCAATCGTTCCTGGCGGACAGGCTCATGCGGTCCAGCAGCATCCCATACAGCAGCTTGGCGTCTGTGGAGACGTGCTTGAATTTGGGGTTCGTGATCAACTGGCGGGGAATTTTGAAAAAGACAAATTCCTCCGATTCGTCGCCGTAGAAATAATCCGACAAGATGACTTCCGGCATGGTCAGGGCCTCCTTTTGGGCAAAAGAAAAAGCACGATTTTTCAATCGTGCTTTTTCTCGGGTGTTAATTTGTGTCACATTGGCTTCATTTTGCGGTGACTGCCTGATATTTTTAGGTTCTGCGCGTCATTCTTTATCAGACACGGCCAAAAGACCGTGCCTCTTTTTATGAAAGACATCCCCAATAGACAGCAAATGAACAAAGAGCATTTTACTGGGAAGGAAATCCTTGCAGGGCCCCTACAACAAGCCAATCCTGGAATCCTATTCTCCCAAGGCGTCTTCTCCCTTTCTTCGGGTTACGCAGCGCTCCAGCCCGCACTGCTTTGTGTACCCGTCGTCGATGTACTGCTCATAGGTGGTTCCACCGCCCAAAAGCTCCACCTCCGTCAAAGCCAGATCCGCCGTGTTGGCGGCGGCCTTCCCAACAGGGACCAACTTGCCCTGGCGGATATAAAATACCACCTCATTCTGAGGAACCTCAATGGTTTGTTCCCCTGCCTCGACCTCCGTGCAGGTGAAGCCCCCGGCGCCATAGCGCACCTGCGTCATGGGTTCCGGCAGATAGACAGACCGGCCCCGAACCCCTGGCTCAAGCACCGGCGCGATCATAATACTCTCCCCGACAAGCAACTGGTCCTCGATTCGCCGGGCCCTTCGGTCCCCGGGGTAACCGAAGGCCAGAGGAAGGATGAACATATCCTGCCGGAGGGCGGCCTTCATAAATTCGGAATACAAATAGGGCAGCAGCCGATAGCGGAGGGAGACCAAGGTTTTAAAATCCTCCGGTTTCCGGAAGCGGTAACACTCCTGATGCCGGGTTTGGATGGACGCGTGATTGCGCATCAGCGGCGTAAAGGCCGACACTGCCAGCCAGCGCAGCAGCAGCTCCCGGTTGGTATCGCCGCCAAATCCCCCGGTGTCCGCGCCGCTGAAAAGGAAGCCGCACATATTCAGGGAGGGCATGTGATACACGTTCTGGCGCAGCATCTTCCAAGTCGAGGCGTTGTCCCCGGTCCACATGCCACCATAGCGATGGGCTCCGATATAGGAAGAGCGGGAAAACAGCAGATAGCGCTTGTCCAACAGCTGGTCCAGCCCTTGGCCGGAGGCCCGGGTCATCATGGCTCCGTATAGGTTGTGGACCTCGTAATTGCGCATCCGGCGGCCATCGTCCAGCTGATGGAAAAAGTCTTTGAAATCGGCAATGTGCCGCTCGGGTTGGTCTGGGTCGCCTCGCACGGCGTCAGGCTCCGCGTCCCGCTCCCGGTACTCGGTGGAGAAAATAGCGGGCTCGTTCATGTCGTTCCAAAAGCCCTCGATCCCCTGGTCCGTATAGAAACGATACTGCTCCCCAAACCACCGGCGGGTCTTCTTCTGGAGAAAATCCGGGAAATGGGTCAGGCCAGGCCACACCTCCGCCTGAAACTCCCTGCCCTCCCGGTTTTTGCAGAAGTGTCCCTCCTTCACGCCTTCCTCAAAGACGGGGTCTCCGGGTTCGATTTTGATTCCGGCGTCCACGATGGGCACCAGATGCAGCCCCTCCTTCCGATGCCGGGCCACAAAATCCGGGAAATTCGGGAATCTCCGACAGTTTACGGTGAAGTCCCGGTATTGGTCCATATAGTCGATGTCCATGCAGATATAATCCAGAGGGATACCTGCGTCCCGGTGTTTCCTGGCGACCCGGTCAATGTCCCGGGCGGTTTTGTAACCCCAGCGGCTCTGGCCGTATCCAAAGGCCCAGAGAGGAGGCAGGAAACTTCTGCCAATGATGGCGAGAAACTGCCGGACCACATCGTAGGGCCCTTCCCCTTCCACCAAATACAAACGAAGGTCCGGAGAGGTACAGGTAACGGTGAGCTGGCCGTTCTTCTTGGAGTCCACGTCGAAAACAACTTTGGCCGGAGTGTCAAAAAACGCGCCAAAGGCCGTCTCACCGTCTACAACGATGAAGTTGTGGGATCCGTACATGGAGGGCATCTCATCCTTGTGGTAAGGATCGTCGTAGTTGAAGCTGATGTACCGGTGTCCGCGCTTGTTGATCCCCCGCATGGTCTCTCCCAGACCGTAGACGATATCCTCAGAACCCAAAGAGTGGGTAAAGGTCAGGGAATTCCCTGTTTCCAGGAAAACGTGAGCCGGTGTTTCTCCTAAGGGAACCTCCTCCACCACCGCGTACGTTTCCACAGGATTTCCATAAATATATTTTGTAACCATCTTATTGTCCTCCGTGGATGAAAGGTCGTTTGTTTCCGTATGTGCGAAAGGCGGAAATGCCCGCCGGGCGGCGGGTTTGCCGGAAACCTCTGTAGCGATTGTACTCCATTTTCCCGCTCAAATCAACCCAAAATCCCTCCGGAGACAGGTCTGCGCTGTTTTTCCAAATACGCTTCCGCCCATTGGCACTGAGCATCATCCAGGATACCCTCCTCTTTCAGAGTAAGCAGCAGCGCCTGCTGCAGCGCAAACAAAAACTGCCCGCTGGTTTCCTTGGTGATCTCTTGGTTTTGCCCGCCGTCCGTTCGTTGTATGTGGTTTCGCATACCGCCATCCCTCCTCCCTTTTAAGGTATGCGGAACGCGCTCTTGTTTTGCCGGATGAAGCGAGGCAAATCCTGATGAAGTGTGTGTGAATACCGGAGGGAGTGCAGTTCGCAAACCCTCCGGTGTGTTCCCGGCGCTCTTACTCACTTTTCAATGCCGGACCAAGCAAGACGCCACTGACCATCCTGCCGCAGCAGTTTCATCGTTAAATAGTTGAAGCTCTCCCCTTCCTCCAGATTCAAACGGTGCTTGACCGATACGATGGCGGAGGATGGGTCCCGGTCACTGTCCGGGGTGTAGTCCACGGAGGCAATTCTAAGGTTTTCCCAAACGTCTTCCCCGTAGGCCTCTGCGTCGGCATCCTCTGTCAACAGGTCCGAAACACCGGAGAGATCATTGGACAGCAGCGCGGGAAACAGGCGTTCCGTGGTACTATAAAGAGTACGCATCCACTCGGGCACAGCTTCGTTCAGGGAAACCACCCGGAAGCTGGACACCATGTCCCGGAACCCTTGTCCCAAGCCCTCCTCCGCCTCTAGGAAGTAACGGGAGGTGAGCACAAAAGTTCCGCCCTGTCCGTCGTCCACAAACCAGACCTCCGCCTGTTCGGAGTCCCAGTCCGTGCCGTTTTGGGCCCGAAGATAGAGGCTTCCTGGCAAAACGATATTTGCCTCCTCCGGTAAAATCTCCAGATAGTGGTCCGCCAAGGTCTCCCCTGCCGCCGCTTTTGCCTCTTCCGGAGATGTTCCGGGAATGTGGAGAACATCCAGGCCACAGAGAGGGAAATTCTCAGGCAAAGGGCTGGTATTTCGAATACTGTAAAGTCCATTTTCTTCACAGATATAAAACTGCTCCTCGTTGACATAGAGAAGAAAATCCACGGCGTTTTCTTGGGATTGCGGAGCATAACTCAGCATCCGCAGGGTTCCAATCTCCCCTCCTTGGGGCGGCAGAAAGGACTTTGTTCCATCGGTATCAGGCGTGTCGGTAGATGGTGGGTTTGAAGGAGTAACATGGGACGGCTCCTGGGGCCCTGCCGGTTCTGTCCTCTGTGGAAGGACATATCCAACAGCCAGCACCAGTGCCAAACAGGCGGCGGCAGTCAGAACGTATCCGGGCCAGCGCCGTGGCCTCCGCCGCTCGCTGCGAGCAACCCACTTTGGCTCCGCGCCCCCGATGGCGATGAACAGCCGTTCTTGATGGTTCATAGAAGCGCCTCCTTTTCCAAATAGCGCCGCAGCTTCTCCCGGCTGCGAAACAGGCTGGTTCGCACGGTGACTTCCCTCATGCCGTAGCGTTTGGCAATGTCTGCCATAGGTTCGGCGAACCAGTACCGCCGGAGGAAGACGCTGCGCTCCCGCTCCGGCAGGGCGCCAAGAAAACGATTCACCGCCTCTTCCAGCTCCGCCGCCTCCAGAGACTGGAGAACGCCGCCTGGGGAAACGCACTCTGTTAATTCGTCTAAAACCAAGGGGAGTTCGCCCCCTCCCCGTTTCTCCGCGTGTCCGGCTCGCCAGCGGCTCAGAGCTAAGTTCCGAGTGATTTTTCCCAGATATGGGGCCAAAAGGCTGGGACGGTCTTTGGGCATGGAATTCCAGGCGTTGAGCCAGGTGTCGTTGACACACTCCTCCGCGTCCCGGTAATCCGCTAGAATGTTCCGGGCAATGGCCCGGCAGTATCCGCCGTATTTCTCGCCGGTCCGTCGGATGGCCTCCGGGTCCCGGGACCAGTATAAATTTACGATGGCACAGTCTTCCATAATCGCTCCCCTTTCGTCTTTGATGGAAGGTCCCTTCACTGGTACAGACGGAAAAGTCGGGCGGGCGTTCCCGTTTATTTCATAATTTTCGAAAAAGCCGCCTGCCGGTGAACCCGGACAGGCGGCTTGATGAATCTTTTGGCGGTTATAATCTGCCTCCCTGCCGCGCTGCTGCAAATGGCTTTCCGCAGATTTGAACATTCAGTGGTTTTTCTGATAAATGGTCCACAGCCCGTCCATCAGGAGGAACTTGTCATAGAGGATCCGGTTTCGACAGTAGCGTACGATTACCGGGGCATTCCCCCCCGTTGCCACAACGCTGACCTCCCGGCCCGGGAATTCCTCCCGGATGCGGTCAATGATGCCATCCAACATTCCGGCGGTGCCGTAGACAATGCCGGAGCGCATGCAGTCTTCGGTATTTTTCCCGATCAGGGACTTGGGGTGTTGGAGAGAGATGTCCGGCAGTTGGGCCGCCCGGCGGCTCAGGGCCTCCAGGGACACGTTGACTCCCGGCAGCAGCAGGCCCCCCTCATAGGTCCGGCCCTCAGAGATCACACCGATGGTAGTGGCGGTGCCCATGTCGATGGTAATGATAGGAGGCGTGAACTTCTCCAGAGCCGCCACAGCGTCCGCCACGATGTCCGCTCCCACCTGGGTCTGAACCGTCAGGCGGATGTTCAGTCCGGTTTTGACGCCGGGCCCCACGACCATGGGCGGCTTGCCCAGAAGACGGGTCAGGGCTTTTTCCATCATGAAATTTAGCGGCGGAACCACGTTACACAGAATTGCCCCGGTGACGTCTTTATAGCTGAAGTGATAGAGAGTGAACAGGTTCATCAGGTCAATGCTGATTTGATCGGCGGTTTTCCGGCTGTCTGTGTCCAGAGAGGCCAGAAAACGAAGGGTCTTGTCCCGGTCAAAGAGGCCCACAGAGGTGGTGGAGTTACCGACATCAATGGCAAGCAGCATGAAAATTACTCCTTTCGTCGCGGGTTGATTGTATGGTTCTATAGTAACACGAGGCGGGCCGTCTTGCAAGGGCGGTCCTTCTCAAAACCCACGCAAGAACGGCGTTGCTATCTGAAACCATTGGCAATTTGGCGGCCCAGGGAGTAAAAAAGACTTGATCTGATACATTTGTTCCGGTATAATGAGTATGATTAAAAGCGGCTTGCCTGAGAATATGCCTTTATAAGGGCGCGTGCTCTTGAAATCCACTGCATCATAGGGAGAAACCGCCATGTCAAGAATTGGCTCCGAGGAATGTTTCGTGATGGATATGGAGTGGTACGGCGTTGACCGCCGGGGAAATATCGCGGTATTTTGCAGCGCGGGCGAAGGCTGCATACCGGAGTTTGTCTGCGAAGACCGGGAAAGAGCGGAGGCGCTAATCGGATATTTCAATGGTATCGAAAAACGTACAACCAGCGAATTGTGTTTCCGCCAGACAGAGCGTGCGGAGCAGGTCGCGCGGGATTTCTCGGACCGGGGATTCTATTATTATGACGCGGATGACGGTACGAAACCTGGAGTTTGTGTCCTGCATGGCTACTATACGAAGTAATCTTTTTCCAAAGAGCCATTGAACTTTGCGTCGCTTCCAACACATATCCAAGAGATTTTGAAGCAAAACGTTATGGAAATTGAGGATTTTTCGTTGGAGGATATCGTACAAGTAAAACACGCTTACGAGTGACGGTGCTTTTTCGGATTGCGCTGGAAGACTGTTTTGGAAAGAACATAATGAATCTAAAAGAAAAGAGAGGAAGGTGCGGCAGATGACGTATCGAACAACGCTGGTATCCCCCCTGGGTCCCCTGTCCCTGGCCTCCGACGGGGAGCACATTCTTGGCCTGTGGCTGGAGGGGCAGAAATACTTTGCCGCTGGTTTGGAGGAAACGGCGGAGGAACGGGCGGATTTACCGGTTTTCCGTCAGGCGGAGGACTGGTTGGAGGCCTATTTTGCAAAGCGGGATCTCCCTCCCCTGCCACCGCTGGCTCCTGAAGGGAGTGAATTCCGGAAAAAGGTGTGGAAACGGCTGCTGGAAATCCCCTTTGGGGAAACCACAACTTACGGTGCGCTGGCGAAGATCCTGAAAGCCGCCGGAGTCCCCGCCTCCCCCCAGGCGGTGGGCGGGGCCGTGGGGCACAACCCCATTTCCATCCTCATTCCCTGCCACCGGGTGGTGGGGACGGACGGCAGCCTGACGGGCTATGCGGGAGGCGTGGAGAAGAAGCGCTTTTTGCTGGAGCTGGAGGGCGCGGACCTGTCGGGGATGTATATTCCGGAAAAAGGTACGGCGCTGTGAGGAAGAAATCCATGCTTTATCCAACAGCGGTTAATGGACAGGACTCCACACCGAGGCAAACCCCGGCGGAACCAGAGGCTCCGCCCATGCCGGGGAAATTTCCCTGCCCCTGCTGCGGCTATAAAACCTTCCCGGTGCCAAAGGAGGACGCTCTGGCCTTTATCTGCCCGGTCTGCCTTTGGGAAAACGATGTGTTCGATCCCGGCGAGGACCAGCCCAGCGATGAGAACCGGGGTATGACCCTGGCGGAGGGCCGGGAGACTTACCGGAAGCTTGGCGCCGTTCGGGAAGAATGTCGGAAATCCAAGCGGAATCCTCTGCCGGAGGAAATTCCATAGGAAAAAGCGGGCATGGATGGTCTCCATGCCCGCTTTCGTCACAGGATGATGCAGATCAGTCCCCCGCTGCCCTCGTTGATGATGCGGGTCAGGGTCTCTTGCAGCTTCTTCCGGGCGTCGTCCGGCATCCGTTTCAGCTTGCCCTGCAGATCGTCGCTGACCAGCTCGTGGAAGCTCCGGCCAAAGATGTTGGACTGCCAGATTTTGCTGGTGTCCCCCTCGAACTCCTGGAGGAGATAGTTCACCATGTCCTCCGACTGCTTCTCGTTCCCCACAATGGGCGAGACGGCGGTCTCGATATCCGCCCGGATCATATGGATGCTGGGCGCGCTGGCTTTCAGCTTCACTCCGTAGCGGCCCCCCTGCTTCATGATCTCTGGCTCTTCCAGTTTCAACTCATCGATGCTGGGGACCACAATGCCGTAGCCCGTCTCCTTCACATCCCGCAGTGCTCCCGCCACTTTGTCGTACTCCGCCTTCACCGCGGCCAGACGGGTCAGCAGGCTCATCAAGTCCCCATCGTCCCCCACCTCGAAGCCGGACTGCTCCGACAAGGTGTGGTAGAACAGCTCCCGAGGCAGACTGAGGCTGGCCGCCGCCACGCCGGTGCCCAAATCAATAGCCGTGATCTTGGCCTCGCTGATGTTCTCACAGGCCCCCAGGGCGGCGATGACGCCGTCTACCTCCCGGATATGCTGGAGCTGCGAGGTGCCTTGGCGGACTGCGTCGTAGAGGCTGGCCTTGATGGGATGCTCCGTGGGTAAGGCATCCACCCAGGGAGGCAGGAACAGGTCCAGCTCCTGCATAGGAAACTCATAGAGGACGGCCTTGAGGATGTCCGCCACGTCCTCCTCTCCCAGGTCCAGACAGTTCACCGGGACACAGTTCACCTCATAGCGGGAGGAAATGTCCCGGGCAATGGCTTCCGCCCGGTCGGACTTCGGGTCCGCGGAGTTCAGCAGAACAATGAAGGGCTTTCCCAGCTCCTGGAGTTCCCGAACCACCCGTTCTTCCGCTTCCAGATAGTCCTCCCGGGGGATGTCGGAGACGGTGCCGTCGGTGGTGATGACAATGCCGATGGTGGAGTGCTCCGAAATCACTTTTCGAGTGCCGATCTCCGCCGCCTCGGTCATGGGGATTTCGTGGTCATACCAGGGAGTGGTGACCATCCGGGGCGCGTCGTCCTCAAACTGGCCGATGGCGCCCCGAACCATGTATCCCACGCAGTCGATGAGCCGCACGGAGAAGGAAGCGCCGTCGGGCAGCTGAACCTGGGCGGCCTCCTCCGGAACAAACTTGGGCTCCGCCGTCATGATGGTCCGTCCGGAGCCGCTTTGGGGCAGCTCATCCCGGGCCCGCTCCTTCCGGTACACATTTTCAATATTCGGAATTACCTGAGTCTCCATGAAGCGCTTGATAAAGGTGGACTTGCCGGTCCGCACCGGGCCCACCACGCCGATGTAGATATCCCCCGCCGTGCGGGTGGCGATATTCTGATAGATGGTTGTGTTCATAGTATCCCGTCCTTTTTCCGCTCCATATTCATATTCCCACTCTATGTCCGCTGTGGGAAAAGTATGACAGCCCGTCTTGTTTTGGAGAAAGCGCACAAAGAACTTGTGGAAACCTCCAGGGTGATTTGGTCGAATTCATGCTTTACAGGATCTCTTTAATATGGTAAACTGCTACCGTATTAAACGAACAGGCGGTGCCTGTTCCGATTTGGAGGAAGTTCATGATGAAAAGAAGCAGCAAACTCTGGGCCCTTCTGCTGGCCCTGGCAATGGTATTGAGCCTTGCCGCCTGCGGAGGAAACGGCAGCAGCGATGGGAAGGACGCCCCTCCCGCCGATTCCGGCACTCCTGCCGATACCGGCGCCTCTTCCGAAGGCAGCGACCAGGAGGCGGCCGACAGTGACCTCGCCTATGTCCAGGGGAAGGGAACTTTGATTGTCGGCATGACCGACTTCGCTCCCATGGATTACAAGGACAGCGGCAGCGACGAGTGGATCGGCTTTGACGCCGATATGGCCAAGGCCTTTGCCGAGAGCCTTGGCGTGAAGGTCGAGTTTCTGGAGCTGGCCGACTGGGACGCAAAGTCCATGGAGCTGGATACCAAGGCCATCGACGTGGTCTGGAACGGCATGACCCTCACCGACGATGTGAAGGCGCTGATGAGCACCTCTGAGCCCTACTGCCTCAATGGTCAGGTGGTGGTGGTTCCCGCCGCCAAGGCGGACCAGTACCAGACGGTGGAAAGCCTCAGCGGGCTGGCCTTTGCCGTGGAGAACGGCTCTGCCGGCGCGGAGCAGCTGGACGCCCTGGGCATCTCCTACACCGCTATGCAGAACCAGGCCGCCGCCGTGATGGAAGTGGCCTCCGGCGCCTCTGAGGCCGCCGTCATCGACCTCTTGATGGCCGGCGCCATGATCGGTGAGGGCACCAGCTATCCCGATCTGACCTACACCGTTCAGCTCAACGACGAGGAGTACGGCGTGGGCTTCCGCAAGGGCTCCGACCTGACCAACGCCTTCAACGCCTTCTGGAAAGAGGCCTATGCCGCCGGCACGGTGATGGAGGTTGCCACCACCTACGGCGTGCAGGAATCTGTAATTGAACAATAAACGGCCTGCGGACCTTGGGCAGAGGGCTTTGAAAGCCCTCTGCCCTTCCCGGCTTTGAAAGGAGACGTCCCGCATGTTGATACCCGTAACCCTGAGTTTGTTGGAGGGGATGGGAACCACCCTCAAGCTTTTCTTCCTCACGCTGCTCTTCGCCCTGCCTCTGGGGTTAGTAATCAGCTTTGGCTCCATGAGCCGCTTTGCACCCCTGCGCTGGCTGATTCAGACGGTGGTCTGGATCATACGGGGTTCCCCGTTGATGATTCAGATCTTGATTATCTTCTACGGTCCCGGCCTCCTGTTTGGTCTCCCTCTTCTTCCCCGCTTCACGGCGGCCCTGGTGGCCTTCGTGGTAAACTACGCCTGTTACTTTTCCGAGATCTATCGGGGAGGCATCCAGTCCGTTCCCCGGGGCCAATACGAGGCGGGACAGGTGCTGGGCATGACAAAACCGCAGATCTTCTTCAAGGTCACGCTGCTTCAGGTCATCAAGCGCATCGTTCCTCCCATGGGCAACGAGTTTATCACCTTGGTGAAAGACACCTCCCTGGTCCGGGTCATTTCCGTTTATGAGCTGATCTGGATGGGAGAGAGCTACATCAAAAAGGGGCTGATCTGGCCCCTGTTCTATACGGCGGTTTTCTACCTGATCCTGAGCGGCATCCTGACCATTCTCTTAAATCAGATGGAAAAGAAGCTGGACTATTTTCAATAAGGAGGAAGCGGATATGTCCATTCTGGAGGTCAATCACATTGAAAAGCACTTCGGCGCGACACGTGTCCTCACCGATATCAGCTTCTCCCTGGAACAGGGGCAGGCCCTGTCCATCATCGGCTCCTCCGGCTCCGGCAAGACCACGCTGCTGCGCTGCCTGAATTTCCTGGAACGGCCGGACCATGGCTCCATCGCCGTCAAAGGGAACGTGATCTTTGACGCTAATGACCCCAAAACCCAACTGGAGAGTGAGATTCGAAAGAAGCGGCTCCACTTTGGCCTGGTGTTCCAGAACTTCAATCTCTTCCCCCAATACACGGCTCTGCAAAACGTCACCCTGGCTCGGGAGCTCCTGGCCAAGGAACGGGGCGGCGAAAGTAAGGAAAGTATTCAGCAGGCGGGAGAAGAATTGCTGGCCCGCATGGGCTTGGCCGACCGGGTGGGGCACTTTCCCCACCAGCTTTCCGGCGGACAACAGCAGCGGGTCGCCATTGCCCGGGCGCTGGCCCTGCATCCGGATATTCTGTGCTTTGACGAGCCTACCTCTGCCCTGGACCCGGAGCTCACCGGCGAGGTGCTGCGGGTAATCCGTTCCCTGGCGGAACAGAAGACCACCATGATCATCGTCACCCATGAAATGGCCTTTGCCCGGGATGTGGCTGACCAGGTGATTTTTATGGACAGTGGCGTTATTGTGGAACAGGGCGCTCCGGGAGACGTCATCGACCATCCAAAGGAGGAGCGAACCAAGCAGTTCCTCTCCCGGTACGCCAATGATTAATGGGAAAAAGTGAGCGGATGCAAAGCTTCCGCTCACTTTTTCGCATTTCAGAGGAAACGATATTTCCGGGACCGCCGGAATTCCAATGGCTATGCCCGTTTTCTGGGAATCAGCAACAGCTGATCTTGCGGGATTTCCTCCTCGTTCTCCAGCTGGTTGGCTGCGAGGATGGCGGCAATGGTGGTGTTGTATTTCTTAGCCAAATCCCAGGCGCTCTCCTGCCGCCCGATGCACCGTAAGACCAGAGAGGGGGCGCCGGCCAGGTCTTTGGCGGTCTCCGTGTCCAGCTTGGCGGAGGAGACGCAGACCTTCTTCACTCTGGCCGCCGCCTCCACATGAAAGTCCACCGGGAAGCGAACCTCGATGCCCCGGTCCCCTAAGGTCCCCTGGACTTCCTCCGCGCAGATGGCCCGGGCAGTGATCCGGCAGTCTTCCGGCAGCTCCAGCTGGCAGCTGGCGTCGATGCTCCGCTCGGTTACCAAAGGGACGCCGCCCTCGTCTAAATACATGGCCCGAACGGTAACCCCAGTCCGGAGGACTGCCATATTGCCCTCCCGGCTGACAGAAACCGCGCCGCAGTTGGCCGACAGGGCCAGGACGGACTCCGCCACTACACCGATCTCCAGAACCTCTCGCAGGGTTTGGCGGCGGGTCAGGGTCTCCCGGAAGCTGGTGAGGTTCAGCGGCGCGGCCTCATAGGTCATGTCATAGGCGGTGGAATAGAGATCGCTGAGCAGCGTCAGCTCCTGTTCCTCCCGGAGCAGCGCCGTGGCGTGAAGATACAGAGTAACCGCAATCTGGCGGCCCTCGGGATCATCGCCGTCAATTTGGAAGTCTGTGCCGGTGAGCTGCAATTGCAGACTGGCCGCGCTGCCCTCCAGGGCTCCCTCCACCTCCATGATCTGAGAGAAGGGCAGCTCAGAGGTAACGGAGCCACAGCTGCCGTTTAAGTCCCGGTACAGCAAGCTGACGGAAAATAGGCCCTTAAAAATCAGCTTACTGCCCACGATCTTGGTTTCCGTCACTGTGCTGGACACCTGGCTGGTCAGCAGCTCCGCCGCTCCATCCCGGCCTGGAGAGAGGTTCATCTCCTCTGTGAAGGTGAAATCTTTCTCCGCAATGTGGGTCAGGAGGATGGCATGCTGCCGCTCCTGCCGTTTTTCCACCTGAAGCCCCGGCTCCGCCTCCGTGTCTGTGCAAAACACCAGGGGACTTCTCTGGTAGCCGTTGATGTGGGTCACCAGCTTGCAGTGGGTGAAAATCTTCCGGGGATTCAGCATCCGGGCCTCCAAAAACTCGGTTTCGGTCTCCGCTGTCAGATGCTGGCAATTCGGCAAAGCCCGGCTATCGCTCTCCGCGGTAAAGGGGATGGCGAATTCCAAAGTGCGAACACCGCTCTCCCCGTCAGGGGTGTAGAGAACCGTGACCCGGACCGTGCCGGAGAGTTCCGCCTTCCCCTCCCGCAACTCCCGGCTGTGGAGGTAAACCTTCCCGTCCGTCTGGATGATCCGGGCAATGTCGGGGCAGTAATCCGGTACGATCGTCTCCGTGGTTTCCTCTTGGGTCAGAGTCAGCTCTCCTCCTGATTCATAGGTGTCCAGAGACACTTTTTTTAGTTCCAGTTCCATACAGAACGCTCCTTCCTTTCCCGTGAGCATAGAATCCATGTCCTACTCTATGAACCGCAGGAAGGATTTATGTCCAAGAATCGGTATCTCACCGGGATTTCTCCGTCCAAGCAAAACGCTTACACCTTAAACAGCTTCTTCAAAATACCGCGCAGCATTTTTGGGGACTTCCAAACCACGATATTCATAAGGGCCTCCTTTCGGTTTCAGGTCAGCATGTAGGGTGGAAACGCTCCGAAGAATCAAAACGGTTCTCCGGAAGACCGCGGCAGCGTTTGCCGCACACCGCAAAGCGGGTTTTCTTGAGTTTTACGGGGACGCCGATTGTAACGGCTCCCTTCTTTCATCCTTCCTGTCCAAAGAGGCTCGCGGCAGCGCCCACCCCTCCGGAACTCCATCAACGACGGCAGCAGGCGCAGCCGCAGCCAATCAGCAGAAAGGCAACCAGGAACATCAGCACGCCGATCGGAAATATGGCCGCAATCAAAATTCCCGCCCCCAGGGCCACGGCGAACATTCCCAACAGACGGATTCCTCCTCCGCTGCCGCCACAGCCCCAGTTTCCACAACCCATCGCGTCACGCCTCCTTTCCTTCTTTTTCAGTATATACGGCAAGGCCGTCCATAGTGAAACACCGCCCCAAATTTAGGGCGGTATTTTCTCACTTTTTCTCCTGCCAGTCCCGGAGGGGCTTCAGCTCCTCCCAGAGACGAAGATAGCTCTCGTGCCGGCTCTTCTGAATATCCCCCCTGCGGAGGGCTTCCAGCACGGCGCAACCCTTTTCCCGGGTGTGACTGCATCCCACAAACCGGCACTGCCCCAGATAGGGACCAAACTCCAGGAAGGTCTCCGGTAACCGCCGCTTCAACTCCAGGTCCAGCTCCTCCGCGTCAAAGGAGGCAAATCCCGGCGTATCGACCACCTCTCCCCCGCAAGATAGACGGTGCAGTTCTACATGGCGGGTGGTGTGCCGCCCCCGGCCCAAGGCCGTGCTGACAGCGCCTACCTGTAGATGAAAGTGGGGATCCAAGGCATTTAAAATGCTGGATTTCCCTACGCCGGAGTTTCCTGTAAAGGCAGATAGCTTTCCAGAAATTAAAGCTTTCAAGGCCTCCATTCCCTCTCCGGTCTCCGCGCTGACCCGCAGCGTCGGGAAGCCGGAGTCCCGGTAAATCGCAAAAAGCTTATCCGCCGGGTCCAGGTCGCACTTGTTCAGCACCACCGCCACCTGGCAGTCCTTCAAGGCCGCGATGGCGGAGACCCGGTCAATGAGATAGGGATCCGTCTTGGGAATGGCTTGGGAGGCGATGATCACCAGCTGATCTATGTTCGCCACCGCCGGGCGGGAAAAGGCATTTCGCCGGGGGAGGATTTTTTCTACGTATCCCTCTCCTCCGCCCAGCTCCCGGACCTCCACCCGGTCTCCCACCAGGGGGGAAATTCCCTCCTTTCGGAATTTCCCCCTGGCCCGGCAGGTCAGAATCTCCCGGCCGGTGTCCACGTAGTAAAAGCCGCTGAGGGCCTTTTGAATTCGTCCCGTCATATCAGTCGAATTGCAGTTCCTGGGTCTGGCTCTGGTCCAGGACATTGTCGAATTTGACCTTGATAATCTGCGTGCCGGAGCCCCGTAGCGGATATACCCGGACCGTCTCGTCGGCACAGCTGACCCGCTCGGAGAACTGGGGATCCACCTCGTCGCCCACATACACGTCCACCTGCACGGTGGTGCGGTCGTCCTGAGGCAGATTGAGGTAGATTTCCCGTTCGTTGATGGTGATACCCTTACTGACCTTGAACTGAATGGTATCCCACTCCGTCACCTGGGTGGTCTCGTCCAGACTCTGCCAGATGACGCTGTTGGGCTCCTGATCACTCTCCACATATTCAATATCCGCGTTGGTACAGGTCAGGTGCCAAGTGTCCACCAGCTCCCGCAGCACCTCGTCGATCTGTTTTCCAATGAACCGAGGAACCACTACCGGCTTCTTTTCCGGACCCTTGCTGATAATCAGGCGGATGATATCGCCCTTTTTCAAAGGATCTCCCTTGGCCGGCTCGCTGCGGATGATATAGCCCTCAGTAACCTCGTCGTTGAATTCCATTTCCGCCTCATCGGCGAAAATCTCCAGATCATACTTCTCCTTCAGGCTCTTGAGCAGCACATTGGCCTGAGCCTCCGTCTTGTTGGTCACGTCCAGCATCTCCCCGGTGTCCTCCCCGGCACTGAGCCAGACCTCAATGACCAGATTGTCGCCCTTGCGGTGGCTTTCCGCCTCAGGGCTTTGCTGGACGATGGTTCCGGCGGGGTACTCGTCGCTGAAAAAGCGCTCTTCCTTAATATCCAGAGTAAAGATATCCTTCACGCCGTCCATACCGGCGGCTTGCTGGGGTGTGTAGCCCACAACCTTGGGCACCGCATAGGTCTGAGGCGCCTCCTGCTGGGTAAAGGAATCGGACACCATCCGAAACAGCACCACCACCAGCGCCAAGGCTAGCACGATGGCCACGCCCACCAGCACTTTCACCCCGGCACCTCCGCTCCGGCGGGGGGGCTCATAGTCGTCCTCATAATCCCGGCGGCGATCCCGGAGCCGCTCCGGCTCCCGGTTCTTTGGCGAGGGATGGAGGGTCCGGTCATAGGTTCGGATGGGCTGGGTGGGCTCCGCCGGCTCCTCCGACCGGAGGTCCACCATGGTGAAGTCCAGATTGATGTTGGGGTTTTTCCGGAAATCCTCCAGGTCGGCAATCATAGCGTCGGCGGAGGCATAGCGCCGGTTGAGATCCGGCGTCATGGCCTTCATGCAGATCAGCTCCAGCTGGGCCGGAATCTCCGAATTCAGCTCCCGGGGGGCCAGCGGCACGGCGCTGAGGTGCTGGATGGCCACAGACACAGCGGAGTCCCCCTCAAAGGGCAGCCGCCCGGTGAGCATCTCGTACATGACCACGCCAGCGGAGTAAATGTCGCTGCGGGCGTCGGTTCGCTCTCCCCTGGCCTGCTCGGGGGAGATATAGTGGACGGAGCCCAGGGCCTCCTGGGTCAGGGTCTGGGCGGAGTTCTCAAGGCAGGCAATGCCGAAGTCGGCCACCTTCACGCTGCCGTCCCGGAGGACCATGACATTTTGGGGCTTGATGTCCCGGTGAACAATGCCCCGGCTGTGGGCATGGCTGAGGCCCCGCATAATCTGGGTGATGAAGTGCAGGGACTCCCGCCAATTCAGCTGGCCCCGTTTCTCCATATATTGCTTCAGAGTAATCCCGTCAATGAGCTCCATGACGATATATTCCGTGTCCCCTCCCCGGCTCACGTCGTAAACCGACACGATGTTCGGGTGGGACAGCTGGGCGACGGCCTGGGATTCCGCGTTAAAACGGCGGCGGAAGTCCTCATCCTGGGCCAGATCGCTCTTTAAGATCTTTAACGCGACAAGGCGGTTGAGCCGGTGGCATTTGGCCTTGTAGACCACCGCCATGCCTCCGGTGCCGATACGCTCCAGGATTTCATAGCGGTTGTCCAGCATTTTTCCAATGTACTGATCCATACAGCTCCTCCTTCCTTACAGGTTTCTCGCGAGAATCACGGTGACGTTGTCCGACGCGCCCCGGCTTTTGGAAATGGCCAGCAGGCGCTCCACGCAGGTGTCCGGGTCCTCCCGACGGACTTCCTGGAAAATCTCCTGGTCCGTCACGGTGTTGACCAGCCCGTCGGAGCACATCAGCAGATAGTCCCCCTCCAGCAGCTGGCAGATGTAGCAATCGCACTCCGGGTCCACATCCGGCCCCAGGGCCCGGGTGATGAGGTTCCGGTTGGGGTGGCGGCGGGCCTCCTCGGCGGTGATGTCCCCCCGCTCCACCATGTGTTCCACAAGGGAGTGATCCTTGGTCACTTGGACGATCCGGTCCCGATTGATGTGATAGGCACGGCTGTCCCCCACGTTGGCAATGACGGCGCCGCCGTCAAAGGACACGGCGGAAACCAGGGTGGTTCCCATGCCCTGGTACTCCACCGAGGATTTCGCGGCCTCCCGCACGGCGCGATTGGCCAGGGCCACCGCCACCACCGTGGCCTCCCGCAGCCGGTCCGCCGGGGCGCCGGGAGACAGGCGCTTTTCCATCTCCGCCACAAAGGTGTCCACCGCCAAGCGGCTGGCCAGCTTTCCGCCGGCGGAACCTCCCATCCCATCACAGACCACGCAGATGGTGTGGCCAAAGGCCTTTTTCACCGCGTAGGCGTCCTGGTTCTCTTTCCGGACGAGGCCGGTGTCCGTAATGCTCCATATGTTTGTCATTGGGAATCCTCCCCTTTCTCTGCCTTCCTGCGAAGCTGTCCGCAGGCGGCGTCTATATCTCCACCCAGGCTCCGCCGCACGGTGGCGGTGATGCCGTGAGATTCCAGACGTTTTTGAAAGGCCGCCGTCCGCCGGGAGGGCCGGTAAGGGCTCTCCTCCACATCGTTCAGCGGAATCAGGTTCACATGGCCGGGCATGCCCCGCAAGCGCTTGGCAATCAGGTCCGCCTGCCAGTCCTGGTCGTTCATGCCGTCGATCATAGCATATTCAAAGGAAATGCGCCGGCCGGTCTTCTCAAAATAGTCGTGACAGGCGGCAAAAAGCTCCTCCACGTCATAGGCCCGGTTCACCGGCATTAGCCGGGAGCGGGTCTCACGGTCCGGCGCGTGGAGGGAGACGGACAGCGTCAGCTGCGGGGCCAGCTCCGCCAGACGGCGGATACCAGGAAGAACGCCACAAGTGGACAGGGAGATGTGCCGCATCCCGATGTTCAGCCCGTCGGGATGATTCACAAGCTCCAGAAATTTCAGAACGGCGTCCAGGTTGTCCATAGGCTCCCCGATGCCCATCAGCACAATGTTGGAAATCGGAACGCCGGCGTCCTTTTGGGTAAAAATCACCTGATCCAGAATCTCCCCCGGCGTTAGGTCCCGGACCTTTCCGGCGATGGTGGAGGCACAAAAGGCACAGCCCATGCGGCACCCCACCTGGGAGGAGACGCACACCGTGTTCCCGTGGCGGTAGCGCATAAGAACGGATTCAATGCGGTTGCCGTCTGCCAGTTCCCAGAGGTATTTGATGGTACCGTCCCTGGCGGAGGTCTGTTTGCGGGCCACCTTCGGAACGGTCAGGGCGCAGCGCTCCCTCAGCCTCTGCCGTAAAGAGAGCGGCAGGTTGGACATCTCGTCAAAGGAGGCCACTCCCCGGCTCAGCCAGGAAAACACCTGCTTTCCCCGGAAGGCGGGCTCCCCCATGCTCTGGAGGAAGTCCCGCAGCTCCGGGAGGGTCATGGATTTGATATCGGTCATAGCTCTCCTCAAAGGCGCCGCGTCATGCGGCAGATGTAAAAACCATCGGTCCCGTGAATGTGGGGCCAGAAAACCATCTGGCCCTCCACCACTCCCACAGGGCCCGGCAGTGTGAAAGGTTCCCTGGAAAACTCCAAGTGGGTTCCCAGAAATGCGTCTGTTACCCCCTCGTTCTCCTCCGGCAGAATCGTGCAGGTGGAATACAGCAGGGTTCCGCCGGGGCGGACATAGCGGGCGGCGTTTTCCAGAAGGGCGCTTTGGATCACGGGAAGGGTGAAGAGATCGTCCGCCCTCTTTCGCCGGATGTCCGGTTTCTTCCGCAAAATACCCAGCCCGGAACAAGGGGCGTCCACCAACACCTGGTCGAACGCCTCCCGCCACTCCTCCCGGAAAACCCGGCCGTCGGCGGCTTCGGTGCGGATGGAGGTGAGACCCAACCGGGCCGCGCCCTCTCGGACGCGCTTCAGCTTGTTTTCGTGGATGTCGCAGGAGAGGATGTCTCCTTGGTCCCCCATGGCGATGGCGGCGGCAAAGGATTTTCCCCCCGGGGCGGCGCAGACGTCCAATACCCGGTCTCCGGGCTTCGGCCCTGACGCCAACACCGCCAGCCGGGCCGCCGGATCCTGGATGTAAATCATGCCCTGCTGAAAGGCGCTTAGGCGCTCCAGGTCCCCTGTGCCTTGCAGCAGCAGGCAGTCCGGCAGCCAAGGGTGGCGCTCCGCCTGAACGCCCTCTTTTTCCAAAGCCTCCGCCGCGCTTTCCACTGTGCAGCAACCGACGTTCACCTGGGCGGCAGCGAGGGGCTGTGCGTTACTGCTGACCAAAAACGCCTCCGCCCCCTCCCGGCCCAACAGGGCCAATAGCCTCTTCACCAGCCATTTGGGGTGGCTGTAGCGTATAGAGAGATACCGGACCTCGTCCCGGTCCGGAATGGCGGGAAGGGTTTCCTTCTCCCGGCAGAGCCGCCGGAGAACCGCGTTGACCAGCCCTGCCGCCGTTCCCCTTCCCGCGCCCTTGGCCAACTCGACCGATGTGTGAACCGCTGCGCTGTCCGGCACCCGGTCCAGAAACAGAATCTGATAAGCCCCTATGCGCAGAATGTCCGCCAGCGGTGGCTGGAGGTGATCCAGCTTCTGGGAACAGAAGCCGGAGAGGTAGAAGTCCAGCAAGGTCTCGTTCTGGAGCACGCCGTATACGATGCGGCTGCAAAGGCCCGCGTCTGCGGGAGACAGACCTCTCAGGCGGGCGTGGAGGGAGGCGTCCGCCCAAGCGCCCCTCGCCCGGCAGGCGGCCAGCACCGCCAGGGCTTCCTTCCGGGCGCTCATCCCCGGCCTCCGCCCCGGCGGCCGTCACTGCGGCCATTCCGGCCCAAAAAGATTAATACATAGCGCAGCAATTGCAAGGCGGACATCAGCAGCGCCGCCACATAGGTCAGCGCCGCCGCCCGAAGGACCTTTCGGGCCCCGGCCAGCTCCTCGCCGTCCAGCAGCCCCCGGTCCTGGATGGTCTCCAGAGCCCGGCGGGAGGCGTTGAACTCCACCGGCAGGGTTACCAGCTGGAAGAACGTGGTCAGGGAAAAGAGCACAATGCCCACCAAAAAGAGGCTCTGGCTATACAGCAGCAGTCCAGCGAGCAGCAGAATCATAGAACACCGGGATCCCAGGTTTGTCAGGGGCACAATGGCGCTCCGCAGACGGATGGGCGCGTATCCCACGGCGTACTGAACAGCGTGCCCCGCCTCATGGGCCGCCACGCCCACCGCCGCCACCGTCGTGGCGGAGTAGACGGATTGGGAAAGGCGAATTGTATTATCTCTGGGGTCATAGTGATCCGTCAGTTCTCCCCAGGTGGAGGTAATTTTAACGTCATAGACCCCGTTGGCCCGCAGCACGGCCTCCGCCGCCTGAGCGCCGGTGAGATGGCGGCGGTTAGAAACCCGGCTGTATTTTTTAAAATTCCCGCTGACCTGGGCCTGTGCCCAGAGGGACAGAATCATCACCGGAATCAGCAGCAGAACATAGATGTTATTGGCCAGGAAATCACCATAGCCACCATAATAATACGGCATAAGCACCCTCGAAATTTAGCATTGAATGGGATGTCCCAATAAATAAGCGGCGGCGGCCATGCGCTTTCCGCCTTTGGCCTGAAGCTCCGTCACCCGGAGAACCGTGCCATCGCCGCAGGCGATGTCGATGCCAGGCTTCCCCGCCGCCACCACCGTGCCAGGACGGGCCGTGGTGGCCTCTCCGGTCTCCTGGACGGCATAGAGCTTCATCTCCTCCCCGCTGATGACCGTTGTCGTGGCGCAGGGCCAGGGAATCAGGCCACGGACCTGACAGCTGATCTCATGAGCGGATCGGGTCCAGTCCACGGGGGACAAATCCTTTCCCAGCATCGGCGCGTAGGTGTGCTGGGCATGGTCCTGGGGCGTGGGGGAAGCTGTTCCATTGGCCAGGGCTCTGACCGCTTCCGATAGGGCCTCCGCCCCCAGCTCCGCCAACCGGGCGGTGAGGGCCTGGGCGTCCTCCGTCTCGCCAATGGGGGTGGATTTTTGCAAAATGACATCCCCCGCGTCCAGCTCCCGGGCCATGTACATGATGGAGACGCCGGTGACGGTCTCCCCGTTCAGCACGGCCCAGTTGATGGGCGCCGCTCCCCGGTACTTGGGCAGCAGCGACGAGTGGACGTTGACAGAGCCCAGAGGCGGCACGGTCAAAAGTGCTTCCGGAAGCAGTTTCCCATAGGCCGCCACCACAATCAGCTCTGGCTCCAAGGACCGCGCCAGCTCCAAACAGGCATCATCCCGCAGGGAAGCAGGCTGGTGGACCTCCAGGCTTTTTGTCAGGGCATATTCCTTTACAGGCGTTGGCATCCGCTTATGTCCGCGATTTTTAGGCTTGTCCGGCTGAGTGAACACGCCGCAAATTTCGTGTCCGTCTTCCACCAAACGCCGAAGGGAGGCCACGGCAAAGTCCGGCGTGCCCATAAAGAGAATCCGCATCAGGCTTCCTCCTCTTCCTGGCTGAAATAGGCCTCCACTTCCTCGTCGGTCAGGAAACGGTCGATGTGCTCCGTGTAGAGGTGGCCGTCCAGATGCTCCAGCTCATGGCAGTAGCAGCGGGCGGTCAGATGCTCCCCCTCGATTTCAAACCAGTTTCCGTTCCGGTCCTGCGCCCGGACCCGGACATAGTCGGGGCGAGTCACCAGCCCCCACTTCCCGGGAACACTGAGGCAGCCCTCGGGGCCAGTCTGTTCGCCGCTCTGGGCGATGATGACCGGATTTATCAGCTCGACAAATTCCTCGGTCTCCTCATCCATGACTACACAGGCCCGGCGGAGAACGCCCACTTGTGGGGCGGCCAGTCCCGCCCCTCCGGCCTCGGTCAGCGTTTCCAGCAGATCGTCCATCAGCGCGTGGAGGCGGGCGTTGAATTCCGTCACCGGACGGCAGACCTTGTTTAAACAGTCCTCTCCCTGCTCCACGATTTTACGCAATGCCATATTGAACCTCCTACTCTGCGGCGTTGCACTCCGCGAAAATATTAAACCCACGATTGGCGCTGTCCCCGGCAAAGGCCCGCAGCAGTCCACCAATCTCCTCCCGGGTGCGCTTGTCGTTCCTGCCCACCAGCAGCACACGGTAACGGTAGCGGTTGTTGACTTTCAGTACCGGCGCAGGCGCGGGGCCCAGGACCTCCTCATTTCCCCAGCGCCGGAGTGTGTCCCGCACATTCACCGCCGCACGCAAAACGGCGCCCTCGTCCGCGCCGGAAATGGTGATGGTGAACAGGTCTGCAAAGGGCGGAAGCCGCCGTAGACGGCGCATTTGAATTTCACTCTCATAAAAGCGGTCGTAATCCTGCCGGGCGGCGCACTGGATCACGTCGTTTTCCGGCGTGTAGGTCTGAATCACAGCCCGTCCGGCCTTTCCTCCCCGGCCCGCCCGGCCCACTACCTGGGTCAGCAGGCTGAAGGTCCGCTCTGACGCCCGGTAATTTTCCAAATACAGCGAGAGGTCCGCGGCCAGTACCCCCACGAGGGTCACGTTTTCAAAGTCCAGGCCCTTGGCCACCATTTGGGTCCCCAGCAGAATGGGAATCCGCTCTTTTTCAAAGCGGCGCAGCAGCGCCTCGTGGCCCCCCGCCGCGGTGTCCGCGTCCATACGCAAGATGCCCGCCTGGGGAAACAGCTCCGTCAGCTCCTCTTCCACCTTCTGCGTACCGCTGCCCACGTGCTTCATGATGCCTCCGCACTCCGGGCAGGAGTCAAAGCTTCGCTGGGAGTGGCCGCAGTAATGGCACATCAATCGCCCATTGGCGGAGTGGAAGGTCAAAGGCGCGCTGCACCGGGGACACTCCGGCACGTGGCCGCACTCCCCGCACAGCAGCATCCGGCTGCTGCCCCGGCGGTTCAGAAACAGAATACTCTGCTCTCCCCGCTCCAAATTCCTCTCCAGCTCCCGCCGCAGATCCCCTCCGATCAAGCCGGGATTTCCGGCCCGGATCTCCTGGCGGAGGTCCGCGATGAACACCTGCGGCAACGGATGGGCGTTGTACCGGCTCCGGAGCCGGGCCTGTTGGTACTGTCCAGCCTCTGCCGCCCAGGCTGTCTCAATGGAAGGCGTGGCGGAGCCCAGGACCAGCAGGGCCCCATCCCGGGCGCAGAGATATTTGGCCACGTCCCGGGTGTGATACCGTGGCGGATTTTCCGATTGATAGCTCCCCTCCTGCTCCTCGTCCAGAATGATGACTCCCAGATGTTCCAGGGGGGCGAAAATGGCGGAACGGGTCCCCAGTACCACCCGGACTTCGCCCCGGCGGATACGCTTCCACTGATCGTAGCGCTCCGTCATTCGCAATCCGCTGTGGAGCATGGCCACGTCCGCGCCAAAATAGGCGGAGAATTTGCCCATCATCTGAGGTGTCAGCACAATCTCCGGCACCAGAACCATGGCGGTTTTCCCTCTGGCCAGTATTTCCTGAACCAGCCGCAAATAGACCTGGGTCTTCCCGCTTCCCGTGACCCCCCGCAGCAACGCCCCGGAGGCCCGGCCCTGGTCCGCCAGGGCGAGCAGCTGGGAAAAGGCCGTCTGCTGCTCCTCGTTTAGCACAATGGGTGGTCCCGGCTCCACACTGGCCGGAGGAGGCAGGCGCAGCTCCTCCGCCTGGGAAAAAACCAGCAGCCCCGCCCGTTCCATGTTCCGAAGGGTCCGCATGGAAACGCCGGTAAAATAGAGAATGTCGCTGCAAGAGGTCTTCCCCGCTCCCGCCAGCAGCTTAACCACCTCATAGCGGGCCGAATGGCGCTTCCCCTCCGTCAGGGCCAGAGCCTCCTCGGCACTGAGCGCCAGCTCCGCCATACGGCGGGTTTTGTCGGAAATCTTCTGCTTCGCCGCTGTCTCATGCCAAAGGACTCCCGCCTGTTCCAGAGCCCGGAGAATGGGGAGGACCCCTTCTCCGTGAGCCTCCCGCAAAACCTCCAGCCCGGCGCTGCCGCCCAGGCGAACCAGGGTTTCCAGAACTTCCGTTCCATGACGGACGTTTCCGGCGGCAGCCTGGGCCGCCTCCGGCTCCAGATCCCCTTGAAGCCGCCAGAGCTCCTGAAGCCGGTACCAGAGCCCGGCGGGCAAAATAGCTTTCACCGCCTCAAACATGGTGCAGAAATACCGTTGGCGCATCCAAAGCGCCAGGGCCAGCCCGGAGGCGTTCAGCACAGGTTCCCGGTCCAGGACGGCGGAGAGGCCCTTCAACCCCGGAGACTTTTTTCCCTGGCTCTTTGCCAGAATCATTCCCTCGGACGGCCGGTTCCCCCGGCCAAAGGGCACGGTGACCCGGACGCCGGGAACCGCTTGGGCTTCTAAGTCCTCCGGCACCAGGTAATCATAGGGTTTATCGATGGAATAGGGCGCGGCGCTGACCGCCACTTTTACAATGGACGCGGTCTCCATGCCCCTGGGTCAGGCCTCTTCCGCCACAAGATCGATACCGCTGGCGTTAAGCTTGCCGTCGGCTACCTCGTGGATAGCCAGGGTCACCGGCTTCTCATCCAGGTGAAGGCCGGTGTTTTCGGCCTCCTCGGCAATCTGGCGGGCCCGGCGGGCCACCACGTTCACCAGCATATAACGGTTGGGGATATAGGCGTTCAGTTTACTCATAGCGGGATACAGCATCATAGGATCATCCTCTTCCTTTCCTGTTTTGTGACACGGGGCCCGTTATTGGTCCCGAATGATCTCCATCCGGTCAATGGAGCGGCAGTGCTCCGCCGTCATAATGGCGTCCAGCTCCTGGGCCGCGTTTTCAATGGTGTCATTGATGACAAAATAATGGTATGCACTGGCCGTCCGGCACTCCACTTTGGCCCGCAGGAGCCGCTTTTGGATCTTCTCCGGGCTGTCGGTTCCCCGCAGGGTCAGGCGGTGTTCCAGTTCCTCCCAGCTGGGGGGAGCGATGAAGATCAAAATGGCCTCCGGCCGCTTCTGGGCAAGCTGCAAGGCGCCCTGGACGTCGATTTCCAGAATTACATCCCGGCCCTCCTCCATAGCGGAATCCACAAAGCGCTTGGGGGTACCGTAAAAATTCCCCACGTATTCCGCGTACTCCAGGAAAGCGTCCTGGGCAATCCATTCGTGAAAGGTATCCACATCTAAAAAGTGGTAATGAACACCGTTCTCCTCCCCCGCTCGGGGTTGGCGGGTGGTGGCGGAGACGGAGACGTAGACATCCTTCCGCCGCTCCAGCAGCACCTTTAACACACTGCCCTTTCCCACACCGGAGGGGCCGGAGATAATAAAGGTCTTTCCCTTTTTCATAGTTCCTCCCTTTCCCTCACGCCGAAGGTCTCCGGCGGCAGGGCTGATAAAATAACATGATCGCTGTCCATGATGAAGATGGACGCGGTCTTCCGCCCATAGGTGGCGTCGATGAGCATTCCGCGCTCCCGGCTCTCCTGGGTCATGCGGCGGATGGGCGCGGAATCCGGGCCCACAATGGCCACCACCCGCTCCCGGGAAACCATGCTTCCAAAACCAATGTTGATAAATTCCATGTCGCCCTTACTTTCCAGTCCGTTTTTACCCCTTGGCATCACTCCACATTCTGAACCTGCTCCCGCATTTTTTCCACTTCCGCTTTCAGATTCACCACCACCTGGGCGATGGAGACGTCGTTGCACTTGGAACCGATGGTGTTGGCCTCCCGGTTGACCTCCTGGATGAGAAAATCCATCTTCCTCCCCATGGGATCCTCGGACTCCAGCATGGTTCGCAGCTGGGCCACGTGGCTCCGCAGACGCACGGTTTCCTCGTCCACCGCCACCTTATCGGCGTAAATGGCGGCCTCTGTCAAAAGCCGCTGGGGGTCCAGGGAGACGCTTTGGAGCACCTCCTGCATACGGGCCGTAAGCTTTGCCCGGTATTCCGCCACAGTCTCCGGGGACCGGGCTTCCACGGTTCCGGTATAGGCCTCAATGGCGGAGAGGCGGTTTCCGATGTCCGCCGCCAGCCGGGCGCCCTCTACCCCCCGCATCTCGTTGAAGGCGGCCAGGGCCGCGTCCAGCACGGCGCAGAGATCCCCGCCCACGGTCTCCAGGTCCTCGTCGGCCTTGGTGACGGAGAGCACATCCGGGAACCGGGCCAGGGTCTCCGGCGACGCCTGATAATCGGCGGGGCCGCAGACCTCCGCCAGCTCCTTCAGGGCGGCGGCGTACTGCCCGGCCAGCTCCTGGTTCACCGTCACCTTGGTCATATCAGCTGCGGAGGCGTCCACAGTGACGAACACATCCACCTTCCCCCGGGAAACCGCCCGTTGAACCCGCTGCTTCAGCGCGTCCTCCGCAAAGATATACAGTCGGGGCATCTTCACGGTGCAGTCCAGATAACGGTTGTTGACCGCCCGGACCTCCACGGTGATATCCCGACTGTTTCGCGTCTCTCTGGCTCGGCCATAACCGGTCATGCTTTTGATCAAAGCGATCTCCTCCTAATTTCAAATAACAGTGGACGGTTCCCCCTCGGTGCGTCGGAAGCGGATATCCTGAGCGCTTCCCCTGACGATTCGGCAAGGTCCACGGAGCGCCGATGTTCTTCGCGCAATGGACAGGAATTCTCCGCAAGGCTTGGGTCCCGTCCGAGGGTGGAGCCTGAGCATCAGATGCAACAGCAATAAGCGTTGTTGCACAGCGTGTACGCACAGCACAGAGTCAGGCAGGGATTCCCTGCGCACAGCGTGCCAAAGGGGGCTCCCCCGGGCCGGTAAGGCGACCCGTTCCGCATCAGATTCAGTGCCCGCTGATATTCCGGGTTGTTGGGCTCCATCTGGCATGCGGTCTGATAATAGCGCATCGCCTCATCCATCCAGCCCCGGCGATAGGACACCGCGCCTTTCAGGAAATACCACTCGGCGGTATGGTCGCTGATGCTGTACAACAGGGACTCCGCCCGGGCGATATCGCCGATCTGAATGGCGGCCCGGACCTGCTGAAAAATCGGGGACCCGCCGGATTGCTGCTGCCAGCCTCCGGTATAGCCGGAGCCACTGGGCCGGCTCCCGCCGCTGCGCCGCCGGTTAATCTCCTCGTAGGCGGCATTGATCTCCTTCATTTTCTCCTGGGCCAGGTCCGCCAGAGGGTTGTCATGATAGTTGTCCGGGTGGTATTTGCGCGCCAAGTCCCGATAGGCCCGCTTAACTTCCTCATCGGTAGCGCTTTCCGATATGCCGAGTACCTGATAGGGATCATTCATGTGCTTCTCTCCTGTGTTTCTCTTTTAGGGGGAACCTGGGGGAAGGTCTTTTCCCCCTTTGGCTCGAAAGGTACCGTCCAATACGGCCCTTCCCACCTGAAACAGGCCGCTGTAAAAGGTCTTCTCCAGAACCGGCGTCCAAACACCGAAATCCCAGAGTTCAAAGGCGGTGGCCATCATGTGAATCGAGTGATCCAGAGTGGCGGCAAAGCTCTGGCGGCTCTCCTCGGTCCAGCGTCCCTCCGGGAGTCCGTAGCGCAGGGCCACCGGGTTATAGCTTCCCGCGGCGGCGTCCTGCTGGAGATCGTCCGCCGCGTCCACCAGGTAAACCCAACGGCCCAGATGGTAGAGCAGCTGCTCCAGCACCCGGCGGCGCACCGGCTCGTCCACCGCTTGGGCGGCCTCCCGCAACAGCACAGCAAAGGTGTCCGCCGCCTGGTCCATGGAGGGACATTCCTCCCCCTCCAGCTCCGCCAGCAGATTCAGCTGGCGGCGGGTGCTTTCGTCAAATCCGGGACGAATCCCAGCGGCCTTCCGGTAAGCGGGTTCCAAAATGGCGGAGACCCCCCGGTATTTCAGGCCGTGAAACCAATCGTGGTCCTCCACGCCGTCCCGCAGCTGCCAATAGGCCAAAATCACGCTCTCATCCGCCGCCAGGGCCAAGGCGCTGTTGGTCTCCAGCCGGTCCCTTCCGTGGACGGGATGGGCGACACAGCGTCCGTGGTGTATATCCCCTTCCTCCGGACCGGAGAGCAGAATGGCCAAAAGGGTGAAATCGTAGTTCAAGATGAACTGCGCCGCCGGCCCGTACCGCTCTCCCAGCGTGTGGCAGAGGCCGCAGTAGGCCCGGCCGAAGCGCTTCCGCTCCGCCTCCGGCAGATCCAGAGGCGGCCTGACGTAGCCATACATCAGAAGAGCCGGACAATGGTGAAGGACAACCCGCCCCGGGCCCGGAGACGGCGGTCATAGGTGACGGCCACCGCAATTCCCAAAGCGAAGCCAAGCGCGGCCGCCGTGTACTGAATGGCCACGCTGGCGGTGAGAGCCAGGGCGCCCAGGTAGCCCGCCAGAAACAGCAGAATCGGCGTCAGGTAGACCAGAGCGACGATGCGGAGCATCTTCTTCGTGCTGCTCTCCACCACCACCTTCTGCCCGGGGGAGGCCCCGATGGGGTTGGCCGCCCGGGCGTGGACCGCCGCGCCGGTGACGCCGCAGCCCGCGCACTCCTCGCAGTCGTGGCCGCAGGCGGACTTCCGGGGAACGGAAATCTCGGCGTGGCCGGAATCTAAAATACGTTCAACCGTCGCAATCTGGGTCATGGTTTGCCTCCTAATTTCACTGATCCGGAGGTTCCTCCTCTGGTGGAGCCTCCGTTTCCTCCGGCGGTTCTTCCGTGACGCCCTCCCGGATGGTGACTTGAATCTGATATTCCCCGCTAATGCCTACGTCTCCCTTAGAGACGCTGACCAGGGCCGGGATGGTGTAGGTGCCGGAGGCGGCGGAATAGTCGCTGAGGTCCACCTGAACGGAGATATCCTCCCCGGTGAGGGCGGATACGTCCGCCTGGGTGCCAAACACCTTCACCGCCAGGCTTCCCGTCATAAACTCCACCTGTCGTCCCTCCGGCAGGTTCAGCCAGGAGATGTTCTCCGTGTGCACGGTGGCGCTGGTCATGTCCTTAAAGCGAATCCGCAAAGCCGCCCGGGTGACGCCGCTGAGGTTCTGGCACCCATCGGGCAGGATGATGGGATAGTAGTTGGTGGTGTAATTCTCCGAGGCCGTGGTGCCCAGCTCCGAAAGCTTGTAGTCCGCCAATTTTATGGTTTCCACGTTTTTCAGTAGCGTGGCGTCGCCGGAGACAGTGATGGTCTCGGGTTCAATGCTCCGCTCGGTGTTCTCCAATCGGGCGCCTACGGTTTCCTCAAAGCTCACCACCAGCCGCAGTTCCTTGGTGACAAACACCGGCAACGTGGCCTGAATGTTCTCCACGCTGGCGTGGATGTCCGCCTTGTCCAACAACTGGCCGCTGCGGTCATAGAATTGGAGCTCCAAGTCCCGCCGCACCGTCTCCACGGTGCTGTCGCCGATGTCCAAGGTAACCTTGGCATAGCTGATGGGGTCGATCACCTCCTGAAGTCCCCGGACCTCCACCTCCGTGTGGGAGAGTTGCACCTGTCCGGCAGAGTAGCTGTCCGCTACATTGCCCACCAGCTCGCAGCTGACATCGATGGTCCGGCTGTAAAGCTCGCTGATATTCACCGTGGCCATGCGGATGCTGGCGCTCTCCGTCTGGATGGCGCCATTGCCAAACCGGGAATCCGTGTAGCTCACCACCCAGTTGACCCGTTGTTCCCCCGCGGTGGTGACGTCCAGAAGGCTGGCGGTCACCCGGATTTGGGAGCGGTCCAGACTGGAGATCAGCCATCGGGTGCCCTTCAGGGTCAGGTCGATGGTGAGGTCCGTGCCCTCCTCCACCAGCATCAGCCCGCGGTCCGTCAGGGTGCTTTCAAAGGAGAATTCAATGGGGATATCCTGGTATTCCCAGGTCACGGTCTGGCCGCTACTTAAGTCCACGAAGAGCCAGATGCCGCAGGCCACCAGAACGGACAGCAGCAGGTAAATCACCCTGCGGCGTCCCGCCTTATCGCTTTCCATACTCACGCACCTCCGTCCTTCCTGGAACGCAGCAGGCCCAGCAGGCCGGACTTCTGCTTGTCGGCCTCCCCCTCCTCCTGCGGAAGCAGTTCGTTCCGCAGGAGGTTATCCAGGGTTTCCGGCTTCAAATGCCGTTTCAGCATCCCGCCGGTGGCCACGGAGATGGAGCCGGTCTCCTCGGAGACAATGACCACCACCGCGTCGGAGTTCTCGCTCATGCCGATGCCGGCCCGGTGCCGCATCCCCAAATCCCGGGAGAGATTGACGTTTTTGCTCAGAGGCAGCATGCACCCCGCCCCCAGCACCCGCCCGTGGCGGACAATGACCGCCCCATCGTGCATGGGCGCTTTCACAAAGAAGATGTTTTTCAGAAGCTCGCTGGAAACGGCGGCGTCCAGCACGGTGCCGCTGCGAACCATGTCGTCCAGGAGGATTTCCCGCTCGAACACGATCAGGGCCCCGGTGCGGGACTGGGACATCTCGGAACAGGCCAGCACCGTCTGGCCGATGGTCTGCTCCAGAACGCTGGCGTTTTCCGTCCGGGTGAAAAAGGCCAGAATACGGCGGCTGCCCATCTCCTCCAGAATCCGGCGAATCTCCGGCTGGAAGAGGATAATCAGGGCCAGCACGCCCCACTCCACCATTTTGTTCAGAAGGTAGTATATGCCATTGAGGTGAAACAGATAGCTCAGCAGCAGCGCCGCCAAAAAGACAAACAGCCCTTTCAGCAGGCTGGCGGCCTTGGTGGTCTGCACCAGGGTCAGCACTTTGTAGAGCGCGAAGACCATAATGGCGATATCCAAGACGTCCGCCACCTCAATGGTCAGCAGGTACCGGCCAATGGTGGCGAACAGCTCCGTCAGCGTCACATTCATTTCTACGTCGTCATCCCTTTCCACCCGGCGCCTCGAAGACAGCCGGTCCCGCCGGAAGCTTCTTCCGGCATCAGGTCATGAATACTTTAGATTATATAGAACCCGTCGGTAAAAAGCAAGGTAAACCAAGGGAAAATTCCCGAAAAATTCACGGACTGTTCAGAAAAGCCGCCCCAGTACCCCGCGAATGGCCCGGAGCAGCCGGGCAACTTCTTCCGGCGTGTTGAAATCAGAGAAGCTGATCCGGACGGTGCCGGTGTCCAGTGTGCCGGCGGTGCGGTGCGCGCAGGGGGCACAGTGAATGCCCGCCCGGACAGCGATGCCCCGCTCAGCCAGGGCAGAACCGATGGCCTCCACATCCATGCCCTCCGCCGTTAGAGAGAGCACTCCGGTCTGGTGCTGGAGTCCCGGCGAGGTAAAGAGCCGCAGGCCAGGAAGATTCTCCAGGCCCTGGATGGCCAGCCGGGTCAGGTGCTGTTCATGGTCCAGTATTTTGGCCAGTCCCCCCCGCCGGACATAGCGGACGCCGGCCAGCAGGCCCGCGATGCCCGGCATGTTGAGGGTTCCGGCCTCCAGCCGGTCCGGCAGAAAGTCCGGCATCTGCTGCTGAATGGACATGCTGCCGGTTCCTCCCTCCAGAAGGGGCCGGGTCGGGACGCCGTCCCCGCAGAGCAGCACGCCGGTCCCCTGGGGACCATAGAGTCCCTTATGCCCCGGCATGGCGATGAAAGCCGCCCCCAAAGCCTCCATATTCAGGGGAAGCACTCCGGCGGACTGGGAGGCGTCAATGATAAAGGGAACCTTTCGGCTTCGGCAGAGCTCCGCGATCTCCTCCACCGGCTGGATAAAGCCGAAGACATTGGAGACGTGGCTGCAAATCACCGCATCCACGCCGGGGACCACCAGCCGCCGGAAGGCCTCCGTAGCCGCCTCCGGCGCGAAAAGCGGGGCCTCCGCCACGGAGACCTGGGTGTTGAGGGCGGCCAGGGGACGGGTAACGGCGTTGTGCTCATAGCCGGAGATTACCGCCTTGCCCCCAGGCGGCACCAGACTTTTGATGGCGAGGTTCAGTGCATGGGTGGCGTTGAGAGTGAAGACCACCTGTTCCGGGTTTCGTAGCCCGAAAAGTTCCGCCAGCTCCGAGCGGCATTGAAAGGCCGTGTCGGCGGCCCGGGCGGCGGCGGGATAACCTCCCCGCCCCGGCGAGCTCATGGAGGCCAGGGCCTCCCACATGGCGGCGGCCACAGAGGCGGGCTTTTGAAAGCTGGTGGCCGCGCTGTCGAAGTAGATCATGGATCCACCTCCTGATACTGCCCCTGTTGATAGATAAATATTTGAACGGGGTCCAGCCGGTCCTTGTGCAGGGCCGTCAGTGCTCCGGGAAGATCGGAAACCGCCACACGCACCGCATAGGCGCAGCCCAGCTCCGTCAGGTCTCTGGGAGGCCGGAAGATCTGGCAGCGGATGCCCGCCCGGTCCAGCGACTTGCGCATGCGCTGGGCATAGGTTACGGAGCGGGCAAGAATGATATAGTGCTCCACAAACACTCCTCCTTTCTCTCCTATTCTATGGGGACCGGAGAGAAAGGTGCGCCTTACGCGCGAAAACGCCCCGCCGTAAGGCAGGGCGCCAGTATCGATCGGGAGTACCGAAGCTTTGCGGCGGAACAGCGGAGGGTAGTTCCACTATTTCTGCCCTGTCCGGCGGTCTTGGTAAAAAGATGGTCCTCCAGCGTCAGCTTCTCCATGAACACATTCAGCATCGGGTGACCCTGTCGGGAGGCAGCCTCCAGGCCCAGAATGGGCGCAATGCATAAGGCCACCGCCAGCAGCCACGTCAGGGAGTTTTCATTTTTGTTACGATTTCGCCTCCACCAGAACCACGGCGTGGGCCGCCATACCGGAGCCGTCTCCGGTAAAGCCCAGGCCCTCCTCTGTGGTGGCCTTGATGTTGACCTGCTCCGCCTCAATTCCCAAGGCGGCGGCGATGTTCTCCGCCATCTGATCCTTGTAGGGCGCGACCTTCGGAGCCTGGGCCAGCAGCGTCCCGTCCACATTCACCACGGCAAAACCCTTTTCTCCCAGGAGTCGTCCCACCTCTCCAAGCAGCTTCAAGCTGGAGACACCTTTGTAAGCCGGGTCCGTATCCGGGAACAGTTTTCCGATGTCCCCCAGCCTGACGGCTCCCACCAGGGCATCCATGACAGCGTGGACCAGCACATCAGCGTCGGAATGGCCAAGAAGGCCCTTTTCCCAGGGAATTTCCACGCCGCCCAGAATTAACCTCCGGTCTTCGGCCAAACGGTGGACGTCGTATCCGTGGCCCACCCGCAATTTTGTCATAGTCCTTCCTCCCGGGCCGTCACAATGGCCTCCGCTAAGATCATATCCATGGGTGTGGTGATTTTCAGGTTCTCCTCTTCCCCCTCCACCAGAAACACAACCTTCCCCAGCCGCTCCACGGCGGAAGCGTCGTCGGTGACCGGGGCCTCCTGCGCCAGGGCAGCCTGAAGGGCGGCTTTCAGCAGCCCGGCCTGAAAAACCTGCGGCGTCTGCACCGCCCGGAGCCGCTCCCGGTCCAGGGTTTCCTCCACCCCGCCGTCCTCCCGGAAGGTCTTGACGGTGTCTTTCACCGCCACAGCCGGAACGGCGGCGGCACAGCGGGCGGCGGCGGCAATGACCCGGTCGATAAGCTCCGGCGTAGCCAGGGGCCGGGCCCCGTCGTGGACCGCCAGAAGCTCCGCCTCCGGCGCGGCCTCCAGCGCCGCCAGCAGGACGGAGTGAACCCGGTTCGTTCCCCCCCGAATTACCTTGGAGCATTTCGAGATTCCATAGGTCCGGCAGATCTGGGAGATCTCCAGAATGTCCGCCTCCCGGGCGGCGACGATCACCTCGTCCACCCCTTCGGCGGCCTGGAGGGCCTCCAGGGTCCGGACCAGCACCGGAACGCCGCCCAAGGGCTGGAGCAGCTTGTTGACGCCGCCCATGCGCTGAGAACTCCCCGCGGCGGCCACCAGGGCGGTACAACGAGGCCGCCGGACCTCCCGTACTTTTTTCAAAAACGGCAGCATACCTTCACGTCCTCCCCGCCCGGTCTCACTGGGACACTTTTTGCATCACGGCGTGGTCCAGCCGCGCTTCCGCGTCCTGATAGGCGCAGCCCTCCACCAGCGCGATTTCCGAAATGATAATCTGCTTCGCGCTGTGGAGCATTTTTCGCTCCCCTGTGGAAAGCCCGCGGCGGGACTCCCGCCGCATCAGTCCTTTCACCACCCGGGCCACCTCGTTGAGATTCCCGCTTTTCAGACGGAGGAGGTTTTCCTGATAGCGTTTGTTCCAGTTGGCGCTGGACTCGACTTCCAGGGTGGGGATCCCCGCGAAAAACGCTTCCGCCTCCTCCTCCGAGATGATGGACCGTATGCCGATGGCCTGACAGTTGGCCGTGGGAATTTTCAGCACCAGCCCGCCCACCGGCATCTTGAATACGTAGTATTCCTTGACCGTGCCTGCTACTTTCTCCCGCACGACGGCGTCGATTACGCCGGCGCCATGCATGGGATGCACGATCAGGTCCCCGATTTGGAACATGGACACCCCTTTCTCTGTCGCGGCCTCTGCCGCTGTGTTGTTTGCCTCTTGATCTTATGAATTCCGTGCCAGTTCATCAGTTCCGTGCCGATACCGTCGATTCCGTGCCAAGACTGCCCCAGGGAAGGGACTGCTGTTCTCGAAGTTCCTACTCCTTATCAGACAAACGCCACACAGCAGAGGCCCCGCAGAGAGCGGCGGCTCAGCGCTTATTCGAGCGCCGCCAGATGTGCATTTTTTCCGCCTCGGCAATCAGGCTGTCCCGGAACTGGGGATGCGCCAGGCCGATCAAACCCTCGGCCCGCTCCCAGGTGGTCTTGCCCTTGACGTTGAACTTGCCGTATTCCGTCACGATCCAGTGAAGGTTCGTGCGGGTGGCGGTGACCACGGAGCCCTCCACCAGGGTGGGACGGATGCGGGATTTCAGCTCCCCGGTCTTCTTGTCCTGGAAGGAGGAGGAACAGCAGATGAAGCTCTTGCCCCCCTTGGCCAGATACGCGCCCATGACGAAGTCCTGCTGCCCGCCGGCACCGGAAATGTGATTGATGCCGGAGGACTCGGAGGAGACCTGGCCGAAGAGGTCAATGTCCACCGCGCCGTTGATGGAGGTAAACTTCTCGATCTGGGACACCCGGGCAATGTCGTTGACGTAGTTCACCGGGGCGGCCATACACTCGGGATTGTTGTTCAGGAAGTCATAGAGCTTCTGGGTGCCGGCGGCAAAGGCGTAGGTCTGGCGGCCCCGGTCAAAGGGCTTGCGGGCGCCGGTGATGCGGCCCGCGAGGGACATATCCACAAAGGCATCCACATACATCTCAGTATGCACGCCCAGGTCCTTCAAGTCGGACTCGGCGATCATCTTGCCGATGGCGCTGGGCATGGATCCGATGCCCAATTGGAGGCAGGCACCGTCCTTGATTTCGGGCACCACCAGATTGGCCACCGCCAGGTCCACCTCAGAGGCCTCCCCGGCGCCGCCCAGAATCTCCATGGGGGGATTCTCCCCCTCCACGATCATGGCTACGTCGCTGATATGTACGCCGTTCTCAAAGCCCCCCAGGCACACGGGGATGTTCTGGTTAACCTCCACAATGACGGTCTTGGCGCACTCGCACACCGCCTTCAGGTGGGAGCCGCCGGGACCGAAGTTGAACCAGCCGTGTTCATCCATGGGAGCCACCTGGAACATGGCCACGTCCAGGGTCTTGATGCAATCCCGGTAATAGCCCGGCAGCTCGGAATAGCGCAGGGGAATGTAGTAGGCGAATCCCTCTTTAATGGCCTTCCGCTCAATGCCGCTCATGTGCCAGGAGTTCCAGCTGAAATGGCTGGCGGCGTCGGGCACGTCGAAAATGGCGGGCCGGCGGGTCAGAATTCCACCGCGGATGTTCACGTCCCACAGTTCCCCCATCCGGGCGGCCAGGGCCTTGTCCAGAGCGTTGGCGGTGCAGACAGTCCAGCCGTAGTCCAGCCAGTCGCCGGATTGGACAACCGAAACCGCCTTTTCGGCGGTGGTCAGCTTCTGGCGGTATTCCTCCTGATAGCGCATAGTCAATTCCTCCAGTAAATCTATTTTCGTTTTCTCGCAAAAGGGCAGGATTCTCCCCCCGCGGTATGAAGTTTACCACAGTCAGTATAGCATCAATGGGAAAATATTGCAATGGAAAACGTGAAAAAAATAACATGTTTTTTGCAAAAAAGGGCAGGCCCAGCGGGCCTGCTCCTTTTATTTTCTCATTTTTGCGGTTTGTGGAAGCTTACTCTTCGCCGTCCTCGGCAGGAGCCTCCACAGAGGGAGCCAGCAGAGCCCGGATGGACAGGGAGATCTTCTTGCGCTCCTCGTCCACGG
Organism: Oscillospiraceae bacterium; assembly: GCA_910575815.1. GTDB lineage: Bacteria > Bacillota > Clostridia > Oscillospirales > Oscillospiraceae > Oscillibacter. Next base: position 46,965 of record CAJTFN010000011.1, on the reverse strand, counting down.
CGGTAATCTTGGCGTCCACAATCTGGTTCTCCGCCAGCACGTCCTCGGGCTTCTCAATGCGCCGGTCCGCGATCTGGGAGATGTGGATCAGGCCGTCCACACCGGGAACCACTTCGGCAAACGCGCCGAAGGTCATCAGCTTGACAATGCGGACGGAGGCCACGTCGCCCACGGCGTACTTGTCCATAAACACCTGCCAGGGATCCACGCTGTGGTCCTTGACGCCCAGGGAGATCTTCCGCTTCTCGGGGTCGAAGGAAATCACATAGACCTCCAGGGTGTCCCCCACCTTGCACACATCCTCGGGCTTCTTGATGCGGCTCCAGCTCAGCTCCGAGATATGTACCATGCCGTCCACGCCGCCGATGTCCACGAAGACGCCGTAGCTGGTCATGGACTTCACAGTGCCGGTGTAGCGCTTGTTTACCTCGATGTTGGCCCAGATTTCCTCCTGGGCGGCCCGGCGGGTCTCGTCGGAGACGGAACGAATGGAACCCACCACCCGGCGGCGGGCCCGGTTTACCTCGGTGACCCGAAGCTGAACCTTCTGACCCTTCATGGCGGAAAGATCGGCTCCGCGGGGCTGGCCGCTCTGAGAGGCGGGGACGAACACCCGCACGCCCTTCACGGACACCACGATGCCACCCTTGTTCTCCTCGGTGACGGTGCCCTCCATAACGGTCTTCTCCTCCACGGCCTGCTCGATGTTCTCCCAGACCTTCACGGCGTCCAGACGCTTCTTGGACAGCTCCGCGTACCCCTCCACGTCGTTGACGCGGACAATGTAGGTCTCGATCTCATCGCCCACCTTCACCACGTCCTCGGGGTTCGCGGAAGGGTCGTCGCTGAGTTCGCTGAACTTGATGTAGGCCGCCTGCTTAGCGCCCACATCCACCTGCACCTCCGTCGGGGTGATGGCGGTGACGATGCCGGTTACCTTCTCCCCTGTATTTAAAGTTTTGAAGGACTGATTCAGCAGTTCCTCAAAGGACTCCTCGTTGTTCTCCACCGCTCTGATTTCTTCACTCATGGCTGCATATACCTCCTTAATAATGCCCGCTGGCGTGGAAGCGCCGGCCGTAAGGCCCGCAACAGAACAACCACTGAAAAAATCCGGCGGGAGCTCGTCCGCGTTTTCGATCTGGAGGACGCGGGAACAGCTCTCCTTGCAAATTTCCGTCAAATGTTTGGTGTTGGCGCTTTTACGGTCTCCCACCACGACCATGACGTCCGCTTTCGCGGCGAGAATGGCCGCTTCAGACTGACGCTTATGCGTAGCGGTACATATTGTATCAAATATTTTTGCGTTTGTACACTCTTTTTTTACGATTTTCCAAGAAGTTTCAAAAAGTTCACGAATACAAGTCGTCTGAGCCAGGACGCTCAGGGGTATTTTTCCCGCTTCCGGGGTCCTTTTCAGCCAGTCCGACACCGCCTCCGGTCCGCTGAAAATCAGGGGATTCCGGCACCGGCTGGCGATACCGGCCACCTCCGGATGGCCCGCGTCCCCGATGATGACGGGAACGCGCCCCTCCGCCTCCGCCTGGGCAGCCAGATCTTGAATCCGGCGGACGTTGGGACAGGTGGCGTCCACACAGTGAACCCCGCGAAGCTCCATACGGTCCAAAACGCCTTTCAACTCCCCGTGGGATCGGATGATCACGGTGTCCCCAGGGCCCAGATCCTCCACCCGCTCCGCTTTCCGGATACCAAGCCGCCGCAGCTCCTCCACTACATGGGTGTTGTGAATCAAATCCCCCATCATCCAGCAGCCGCCGGTTTCCTTCGCGGTTTTTTGCGCCAGCTCCACCGCCCGGCGGACGCCGTAACAAAATCCGGCGCTCTTCGCCAGCGTCACTCGCACAGCGGTTTCCCTCCCACCGCCTGCCCGCCCAGGGCATAGGCCTGTTTCAGCAGGTCATCGGCAATCTTCTGCATTTCCTCGGCGGTGCCCCGGCGGCCGGTGTAGTGCGGCTCGTAGGGCTGGCCGAAGATGATGCGGGTCCTGTGAAAGAGCTTCTTCTCCCCGTCTACAAACACCGGCACCAACTTCGCTCCGGTGCGGACGCCAATCATGGCCACGCCGGCCTTGGCGTGGGCGGGCAGGCCGTCCGTGTAGCCAATACCGTTGTGAATCGTCGTGCCCTCAGAGAAAATCAGAAGGTTGTCTCCCTCTTTCAGGGCCTGAATCGACTGCTTGACGGCATTGATGTCGTTGTTCCCCCGGCTCACCGGAAAGGCGCCCACCTTTTTCAGGAGCCAGCCCAGAAGACGGTTTTGGAACAGCTCCTCCTTCGCCATGATGTGGAGCCGGTAATTCACCGGCAGTTTCAGGGCCACCAGAATCGGGTCCCAGTTGCTGGAGTGGTTGGGACAGAGCAACACTCCGCTCTCCGGCAGTCCCTCCATGCCCTCCACGGAGACGGGATGGAGAATCCCGGTGACGAAGCCCACCACATAGTAAATGAAGACGAAGATACTATTGAAGGGTTTTTTCATAGGCCCGTCCTTTCCCGTATGATTCGCAAAAGCGTCTCCCGGCTCTCCTGAAAGCTCAGGGCCGACGTATCCAGCAGCACCGCGTCCTCCGCCTGCCGCAGCGGCGCGGCAGCCCGGTGGGTATCCCGGTAATCCCGGCTCTCGATGTCCCGCAGAACCTCTGGAAAGGGCTGAGGGGTTCCACGTTCCTCCAGCTCCCGGCAGCGGCGCTCCGCCCGGACCTGGGCGGAGGCGGTGAGGAAAATCTTGACCTCCGCGTCCGGCAGCACTACGGTGCCGATATCCCGGCCATCCATGATAACGCTGTGCTTCCGGGCCAGCTCCCGCTGGGTATCCAGCAGATAGGCCCGCACCGGTGGCAGGGCGGAGACGGCGGAGGCATACCGGGAGATCTCCGGCAGGCGGATTTCCTCGCTGACGTCCCGGCCGTTCAGCAGCATCCGCTGCCTTCCTTCCCCATCGTAGCACAGCTCCGGACGCAGTCCCGGCAGTGCCGCCGCCACAGCAGCGGCGTCTCCGGCATCCAAGCCGTTCTCTTGAACAAACAGGCCCACCGTGCGATAGATCGCGCCGGTATCCACATACAAAAAGCCCAAATCGGCGGCGGCGGCCCTGGCCAGAGTGCTCTTTCCCGCACCGGAGGGGCCATCAATGGCAACACGTATGGTTTGCATGAAAAACCTCCACAATTTATTTCCCGGTCTCCGAGGAGCTCCCCCCCGCCCCGGCGGCTAGTCCCGCTGCCCGGCCGGTGGACCAGGCAATTTGCAGATTGAACCCGCCGGTATAGGCGTCCACGTCAATCAGCTCCCCGGCGAAATACAGCCCCCGAATCCGCTTCGATTCCATGGTGGCCGGGTGAATCTCTTTCACTTTCACGCCGCCAGAGGTGACAATGGCATCCGTCACCGGGCAGGGCCCGGCAATGACCACGGGAAAGTGCTTCAAAATTTGCAGCAAGCCCCGCCGCTGTTCCTTAGTGAGGTCGTGGACCTTCTGCCGGGGGGCGATTCCAGAGTCCCGGACGATCCTCGGGATCATCTTCTTGGGGAGCAAATCGTCCAGCGCGTTGCAAAAGTCGTGATTTCCGTATTTCTTAAAATCACTCAGTAACCGCCGGTCCAGGGCGGCCTCGTCCAGCGCAGGCTTCAAATCCAGCTCCAGGTGATACGCCCGTTCCCCAAAGCGCCGCATGTGGGCTGAGGCCGAGAGAATCAGCGGCCCGCTGAGGCCGAAGTGGGTGAAGACCAGCTCCCCGAAATCCGTGTAAATTTTCCGGCTGTCCTCAAACACCGCCAGGCCTACGTTCCGGAGGCTGAGTCCCTGGAGCTCCCGGCCCACGCCGAAATCCCGCAGGGGCACCAGACTGCCCCGAAGAGGCGTCACCGTGTGCCCGGCCTCCGCGGCCATGCGGTGGCCCTCCCCGGTGGAGCCGGTGGCGGGATAGGACACTCCTCCGGTGGCCAGAATCACCGCTCCGGCGGCATAGCGTCTTCGCTCCCCCAAAGCGCCCCGAACTTCGCCGTCCGCAATTTCCAGCTGGAGCGCCCGGTCCCGGACCAGGGACACCCCCAGCCGTTTCAGCCGCCGCTCCAGGGCGGCGCTGACGTCGAAGGCCTGGTCGGACACGGGAAACACCCGGTTTCCCCGCTCCGTCTTCAGCGGCACGCCCAACTCCTCAAAAAAGGCCATGGTATCCTGGGCATTAAAGCGAGAGAAGGAACTGTAAAGGAATCTCGCATTACACGGAATATTGGACAGAAAGTCCTCCAATCCACAGTTGTTCGTCAGATTGCAGCGGCCCTTTCCCGTGATGTTCAGCTTCTTTCCCAAACGCTCGTTTGGCTCCAGCAATGTAACGGAGGCCCCGACCTCCGCCGCCGAGAGGGCAGCCATCATTCCGGCGGCCCCGCCGCCAATCACCAGCACCTGTTTACTCATCGTCCATCTTTCCAAACACACCGTATTCGTTCCAGATATCCTCCAGCTCCGCGAAGGTGGTGGACACATCCGCCCCGCAGCGGTTGGACAGGGCCACCAGCAGCGCGTTGATCAGCGACAGCGGGGCCACCATGGAGTCCACAAAGGAGATCATCTCGCAGGGCGCCAGCAGGGCCGCCTCGGAGAGCTGATACACCGGGGAGAGCTCGTTGTCTGTGATGGCAATGATGCTGGCTCCCCGATCCCGGGCAAATTTCACCGTGTTGATGGTGACCTTGGAGTACCGGGGAAAGCTGATGGCAATCATCACGTCCCCCGGACCCATACGAAGCATCTGCTCGAACATCTCCCCGGCGGCATTGGACTGAATCAGCGTCACATTCTTTGAGAGAAGGTGCATGTAAAAATGCAGATATCCCGCCACGAAGGAGGAGGAACGCACCCCTAAAATGTAAATGTGCCGGCTGGTCATCAGCTTGTCCACTACCTGATTGAATTCCTCCTGGTTGGCCTGACCAATCATCTGGCGCAGCTTGTCAATATCCGACTGAATCACCGCCGGGAGTACGTCCTGACCGGAAAAGATGTCTCCCGCCGCCTGGATACGCTGGGTAGAGGTCAGGCGGCTGCGGATCATGTCCTGAAGTACCCGCTGCATACTGGGATACCCATCATATCCCAGCTCGGAGGCAAAGCGCACCACCGTGGACTCACTGACCCCCACCAATTTTCCCAGCCGGCTGGCGGTCATGAAGGCGGCCTTGTCGTAGTTTTCCAGGATGTAGGCGGCAATGCGCTTTTGCCCCTTGGAAAAGCCGCTCATGCCCTGCTCTAAGCTGTGCAAAATATTTTTCCCCAACGTGTCCTCTCCCCTTCCGGGATAGTATTTCAAGGAAGGCCCGGGTCCGGACCGCTGGCTTTCAATCCGGTTTACCCTCGCCCCATACGTCACCGTCGATTTCCCGGTCCCGGAAATAATAGCGGCGGTCCCGCTCATCCAAAGGGCGCAGCACCCGGCAGGGATTTCCCACCGCCAGACAGTTCTCTGGGATATTCCGGGTGACCACGCTGCCCGCGCCGATCACCGAGCCGCCGCCAATGGTGACGCCTGGGGTGACAATCACCCCCGCTCCCAGCCAGCAGCCCCGTCCGATGCGGATGGGGGCATTGAACTGATATCCCTGCTCCCGAAGCTCCGGCGACAGCGGGTGGCCTGCCGAGGCCAACACCACATTGGGGCCCAGCTTGGCGTAGTCCCCTATGTAAATGTGCGTGTCGTCCACCACCGTCAGATTGAAATTCACATAGACCCCTTTTCCCAGGTGCAGATGATGTCCGCCCCAGTTGCCGTGGAAGGGAGGCTCTATGGAACTACCCTCCCCAAACTCGGCCAGAAGTTCCTTCAAAAGCGCCTGCCGGCGCTCCGGCTCCGTAGGGCGGGTGTGGTTGAACTCGTACAGCAGGTCCAGATATCCCGTCTGCTCCCGAAGCAGCGCCTCGTCCGTGGATAGGTAGAGCTCCCCGCTGTGGAGCTTGTCCCGATTCGACATAGCCGTCCTCCCTGTGTTCAGTGGTCGCGCACCGCCAGACGGTCTGCGAGTTCCAGCAGGAAGTCCGGGTTCCCCGCCCAGCCGGTCTGGCTGAGGGCGCTCTTCGCCCGTTCCGTATAGAACCGGACCTTCTCCTCGCAAGCCGTCACCCCCAGCAAGGTGACGTAGGTGGTCTTTTGATTCGCCGCGTCGGAGCCGATGGGTTTTCCCAGCTCCTGGGCGGTGGAAGTAGCATCCAAAATATCGTCCCGGATCTGGAAAGCCAATCCCAGGTTCTCGGCGTACTCTCCGGCGGCGTCCATCCAGGCATCCCAGGAGGCGTCCACCTCAACCCCGGACATAGCAGCGGCCACCCCCATCTGGCAGGCCGCCCGGAGCAGGGCTCCGGTCTTTTGGCCGTTGATGTCCTTCAGCTCCTCCAGCGTATGGGGCTGGCCGTCCCCCAAGGTGTCCAGATACTGTCCGCCGCACATGCCGCTCTCTCCGGCGGCCTCCGCCAGAATGCCCGCCGCCAGCGCCCGGATCGGGCTTCTGCGGGCCTCTCCGGCAGACAACACCGTTCGAAAGGCCGCCGCCTGGAGGGCGTCTCCAGCCAGGGTGGCCACGCACTCGCCAAACACTTTATGGTTGGTAGGCCGGCCCCGGCGGAGATCGTCGTCATCCATACAGGGCAAATCGTCGTGAATCAGGGAGTAGGTGTGGAGCATCTCCACCCCGCAGCCAAAGTCCAGGGCGTCCTCCATGGTTCCTCCCGCCGCCTCGCAAAATTTCATGGTCAAAATGGGGCGGATGCGCTTTCCTCCTGCCAGGAGGCTGTAGCGCATGGCCTCCTCCAGCCCTCCGCCGGAGAAGAAGGTCCCCAGGCGGGCCTCCGCCAAGGCCCGGGCCTCCTCGTATTGCCGCTGGAATTCCATGACTCACACCTCCTCGGTTGTTTCAAAGGGCAGCTCCACCGGCGCGCCGTCAGGGCCCTTCATCAGCTTCACCACTTGCTGTTCCGCCTGATCCAGCTGTTTGGTACAGGAGGCGATGAGCTTTGTTCCCTCTTCGAAGAGGGCCAAGGAGGCCGCCAGCTCCACGTCTCCCTGCTCCAGCGCGGAGACGATTTCCTCCAAACGGGCGATCTGCTGTTCAAATGTCACTTTTTTCCCGGCCATGCACCATTCTCCTTTTCATAGGTTGCTTCCACCGTACAGGTGAACCCACCTTCTCCCAAAGTCACAAGGACGGCTTCCCCCGCCGCCGTGTCCCGCCAGGTGCGCAAAACCCCGCCGGAGGAATCCCGGGCCATGGCATAGCCCCGGCCCAGCACTTTCAACGGGCTCATAGCGTCCAGCGCCGCCCCCAGGACGGAGACCCGCTGGCGCTTCCGGGCCACCAGTCCCCCGGACAAGTCCCCCAAGCGCTGCTGGACGTGGACCAGCTCCATTCGTTTGTCCTGCACATAGGCCAGACGGTCTCGGAGGACCCTTCGTTCCGCCAGGGCCGCCAAACGCTGCCGCAGGGCCGCCAAACGGGCGGTCTCCCTCTGCTCCAGCCGGGAGGCTGTTCCCTCCAGCCACTGTCCCAGGGCCTCCTGATCCGGCACAGCGATCTCCGCCGCGTTGGAAGGGGTAGAGGCCCTTGCGTCCGCCACAAAGTCGGAGATCGTCACGTCCGGTTCATGGCCCACGGCGGAGATGACGGGCAGCTCCGAGTCGTAGATGGCCCTGGCCACCCGCTCGTCGTTGAAGGCCCACAGGTCTTCCATGGACCCGCCGCCCCGGCCCGTGATGATCACGTCCCCCACCTTCCACTTGTTAGCGTAGCGGATGGCCCCGGCGATTTCCGGCGGAGCCTCGGGGCCCTGGACCCGGACAGGCAACAAAATCACCTTCGCCAAAGGATAACGCCTCCTCAAAATGCGGATCATGTCGTGAACCGCCGCCCCGGCGGAGGAAGTGACGATGGCAATCCGCTCCGGATAAGGCGGCAGAGGCTTTTTGTGGGCGGGATCGAAGAGGCCCTCTTCAAAAAGCTTTGTCTTCAACTGCTCAAAGGCCACCATCAAGTCCCCAGCCCCCTCGGGAGTCAGGGTGTTGCAGTAGAGCTGATAGGCCCCGTCCCGGGGAAAGACGGTGATGCGCCCCTGAGCGATGACCTTCATGCCGTTTTCCGGGCGGAAGCGAAGCCGGGAGGCCTGTCCCCGGAACATGACGCAGCGAAGGGCCCCCTCCGGATCCTTCAGCGTGAAGTAGTGGTGTCCGGAGGGGTACATCTTATAGTTGGAGAGCTCGCCCCGGATATAGATGTTTTGCAGCAGGGGTTCCCCGTCCAGCAGGAGCTTGACGAGCTGGTTGACCTCGGCGACGCCGAAAATGTGCTGATCCATGGGGTTACCTCTCGTCGGTGCGCCCGGCCAGGTAGTCCAGGGTGACGCCGAAATGGTCCGCCAGGGCGCAGAGATTTTCAAAACCCGGAAGATTCTCCTCCGCCTCGAACCGCTGATACTGACGGTCGGTAATCTCGATTGCTTTTGCGGTTTGCACCTGGGTTTCTTTCTTCTCTTTCCTTAGTTCTCGCAATCTTTCCGAAAAATCCATAACAAACTCCTTGGCACGACGGATTCTGCGTGTTAAAATCATTCTATAACCCGACGAATTCGTCGTTATGAAGAAAGGTGGTTCTCATGTCCGACTTGATGCTCTGGCTCCACGCCAACTAGATCCAGCCCCAAATCAATGCCGTTGAAAAAGACGAGTACGAATTCCATTTCTATCTCGTCGAAAAAGCATTATCGCCAGCCAACTGCGTAAATCTGAAACATGCCCTGGAATTTACGGCTATCCAGGCGTTCCTCCTGGGCTTTCGCACCAGCGAGGGCCTGACGCCCCGAACGCCCCGGCGGCATGTGATTCCCGTCAAGAGGAACGGTCAAAACGCCGATTGAAGAGGAGCGGTTCCGGGAAACCGGCGGACCTATGCGTCCGCCCTTCTTCCGGAGCCGCCCGGCCCCAGGCCCAGGACCTCCCCCACGGGAAAAAGCAGAGCAGGACATGGTACGTCCCATGCCCGCTCTGCTGTTTTTTATTCGGAGAGCTCCTGCCGGGAGAAGCTGCCCAGGATGCCGTTGATGAACTTCACCGTCTCCGGCGTCTCGTATTTCTTCGCGATCTCCACCGCCTCGTTGATGGCGGCGGCGTTGGGAATGTCCGGCATGTACAGCACCTCGTACATGGCTACCCGCATAATAGCGGAGGCCACCAGTGGAATACGGGAGAATTTCCAGCCCTTGGCGTACTTTTCAATATAGCCATCCAGCTCCGCGCCGTGTTCGTCCACGCCCCGGACCAGACGGCGGATATACTCCGCCTGCTTGGCGTTGGGCGCCTCCAGATAGACGGCGTCCTCTCCGGCCAGGGCCTCGAAAGCCTCCGCCGTCAGCCGCTGGTTCAGCAGTTCAACGGCAGTCTTGTCCGTGAAACTCAATTCGTAAGAGAGATGCATGGCAATCTCCCGGGCGGTATTCCGTACCATAGCGCTCCGTCCTTTATCTATCTGATGTTCTGGTCAGTTCAGGGTCACGCCGGCCACATGGATGTTCACCGCCTCTACGGCGCAGCCGGTCATGGCCTCCACTGCTCCGGCCACCGCCTTCTGAGCGCTGCCGGCCACCTCGGGAATGGGGTGGCCATATTCCACGGTCAAATACAGGTCCAGCACCAGTGCCGCGCCGGTCATGTCGATCTTCACGCCCCGAACGCTCTTCCGGGCGTTTTTCCGGTTGTTCACCAGATCGCTGACGCTGCTGCCCAGGTTGGTCATCATGCCGGAGACGCCTTCCACCTCCCGGACCGCGCCCACGGCGATGGCGGCAATGACCTCCTCCGAGATGTTGATGCTGCCGTTCTCCTCTGGCAGAGTCATGTATTCCTTACTGTCGGCCATACTGTACCTCTCCTTATTCGTTCCTTCGTGAAACCAATGCCGTTTCACGGCGGGTTATCCGCCGAAATCATGCGTAAATTATTGTACCATACCCCGTCGGAAATTACAACCACTAATTTGCCGCCATGATCTTAATGCCTCCTGCCGGGAAGCCGGTCTCCGTCATTGTGATGTCGGTGATCTTGGCCACGTCTTCCGCCGTCAGCTCTCCGCTCTTGGTGGACACGACCACGCTGACGCTGCCGTCCCCCATGAAGGCCACGCAGTCCGTATAACCCTTGGCGGTGACCAGATTCTCAATCTGGGCCTCCTTCAAGGTGTAGGAGGCCAGAACCTGAATTCCCTGGGAGGCCTCGTTGGCCACGGTCTGGTCCGCGTTCTCCTGCTCCGCCGCCTCCTGCAAAAGGGAAAGGGCGTTGTCCCGGGCTTGCTGGCGGGTGAGCCTGGCGGAGGCGAAGTAGTCCGAGCCGGTGTAGACGGCGTCCTCGTCCGCCGGGGCTCCGGTACTCTCCGCCGGAGAGTCCTCCGGGTTTTTCGCCGGGTCCGATTGAGGCTCCTGCTTGCCGTCCTCCTGCTTGGAGACCAGGGTCGCCTCTCCCAGCAGCTTCCCTGAGGCGTCCTCCACCTCCTGGCCGGTGTACATCCAGTTCAGCGCCACTGCCGAACAGACCAGCACCGCCATCACCGCCACCACGGCGTTCCGTTTCCATCTTGCGCTCATGGGTCCTTTCCTCCTCCAAATTATGATTGCCACTTTGCCACTGCCACCCGGTCTGCGGGCAGGCCGGTGAGGGCGGCTACCGCCTCCGTCACCGCCAGGCGCACCTCCGCGCTTCCGCCTCCCTGGCAGACCACCAGCGCTCCCCGGTAGGTGGGATACGTCCTCCGGACTACCACGGTCCCGTCTCCGCTGGAGCCATCCAGCAGCACGGTCTCTGATTTCCGGGAATAGTCCTCCGGCGCGGCGGTGTCGCCGCTGTAGCTCAGCTGGGTGTCCTGGGCCAGCTGCCGTTCCCCGTCGGAGTCCACCGTCAGCATCACCTTCACCTGGCCCACGCCGCTCATGGCCCCCAGAATTTCCTCCAGCTCCCGCTGGACCGTCTCCGCGTCCCGGCCGCTCCCGCTGCCGGAGGCCTCCGAACCGCTCTCCTGCCGGGAGGAGATTTCCTCCCGGCCGCCCAGGGTGGGCCAGAGCAGCAGCCCCGCGCCGATCAATGCCACCAGCGCCGCGTATTTGTACCTGTCCCATAGCGTTTGCGCTCCTTTAGTTTTTTCCTTCATGCCAAACCTGCCTCTCCGCCGGAATTCCCAGCTCCCCCGCGATCCAGTCCGCCAGGTCTTGGGAATAGGAGCCTTCCAGCTCCGCCGAGACCGGAAGGGGCGTTCCCTCCTCCCCCGGCTCCGTCTCCACCCGGACCGTTACCTCGAGACCCAGCGCGTCCGCTTTGTCCGATATATATGCCGCGGTTCGTTCGGCTATGATTGCCGCCAGCTCTTCTTTTCCGGCGGTGTACAGTTCCGCCCACCGCTCCTCAATGGCTCCGCCGTAGCCGGAGAGGTCCAATCGCAGTCCTCCCAGGTCCGTCCGCAGCACCGGCTGGAGCAGGGCGGCCAGCAGCAGCAGTCCCCCGGTGAAGCCGGTGATTTTCCGAAGGGTCCCCTCCGGCACCAGGGTTTGGACCACTGTCAGCATCAGCGTCACCGCCGTGATGGAGGTGAGCCAGCTCCGAACCCCGGCGATCATGGCGTCACCGCCGCCACGGAGCTGAGCACCGACACCAGAAGCAAGAGGGCGCAGCTCCCCGTCATTCCCAGCACCAGGCCGAAGGCCCCGCCCAGGCCATCAATGAGCTTGCAGAGCTCCGGCGCCCCCACCGCCGCCGCCAGAAAGGCGGACAGCTTGTACAGCAGGTACTGGACCCCCAGCTGCAAAAAGGGATAGGCGCAGGCGGCAAGAATCGCCAGCATGCCGAAGACGCCAATGGTGTTCTTCAACATCCCCGCCCCGGCCAGCACCGTTTCCGCCGCCTCGGCAATGATGCCCCCTACCACCGGCACCGCGCCGGAGATGGCGGCTTTGGCCACCTTGACCGAAGCTCCGTCCGCCGCTCCCGCCACTACCCGCACGGCGGAGAGGTACACCGTGAAGAGCAGCAGCGACGTGGTCAGAGCCCAGGTGATGACCTTCTTCAAGCCCTCGGCCAAGGCCCCCAGCCGGTTCTCCGGCAAACAGGCTCCCGCCGCCAGGGCTCCGATGTACAGATAGACCAGGGGGATCAGCAGTCCATCAATGAGGTTCAGCAGCAAGTCCGCCAGAAAGACGGTGGTCACCTGCTGAAAGGTGGCGGTGGTCACCGCTCCCGCCGCCGCCGTGGCCGCCGCTAGGGTTGGCAGCAGGGCCTTGGAGAAGAGGTTCAGCTCCTGAATGGTCTCCGCCCCCAGGCCGATGAGATCCTCCAGGCTCCCGGCCGTCAGCAGAGTCACCGCCAGAGCCCCGGCCATAGGCAGATAGGCGGTCTTCCCCTCTCCGGTTCCCTGGGCAAAGCCGTCCACCGCGCCACAGGCTACCGCCACCAGCAGAATGGACGCCGCTCCCCGGAGGCGCTGGCGCAGCACGCCCCGAACCTCTCCGGCCATCCGCTCCACCAGGGCCCCCAGGCCCTGAACCAGTCCCCCGGGGCCGGAGAAGTCCCCGGTCTCCAGCAGTTCCTCCGCCCCCTCCGGCAGGGCCCCGGTCAGGTCCTTGGGAAGCTCCGCCGCCTGGGCGTCCACCGTTAGAACCAGAAGGAAAAACAGCATACAAATCCATCGTCTCATTGCATCAGCTCCAATAACAGTGCCAGGACCGCTCGCAGCAGCGGCAGCGCGGCCAGCAGGGCGCAGACCGCTCCCGCCGTCTCCACCACCGAGGACAGGGCCGACTCCCCGGCGTCCCGGCAAAGGCTGCTTCCCAGCTTCACCACCAGGGCGATGCCCACGGTTTTGTACAAGGGCACAAACAGCTCCCGGGACAGACCGCTCTCCTCAATCAAACGGCCCAGGAACTCCATCAGGCTCTCCAGGCTCCCCGCCAGGGACAGCACCACCACTGCCGTGGCTCCCAAGGTCAGCAGCAGGGCGGACTCCGGGCTGCCCCGCCGGACCACCAGCGACAGCAGTGCCGCCACGACGCACAGCACCGCCGCCTGAACGGCCAGCTCCATGGCTAAAAGTTGAAGAGGGTCTTGATGAGATTGAATAGGTCGCTGATCTCCTGAACCATCATCATCAACACCACCACCAGACCCGCCAAAGTTGTCATCATGGCCTGCTCCTCCCGGCCGGAGCGGACTAGCAGCTGGTTCAGCACGGCCACCAGGATGCCAATCGCGGCGATCTTAAAAATCAAATCCACATCCATCTGCGTTTCCCCTACACCAGTAAAATCACCAACAGCGCCGCCGAGGAAAACCAGAGCGCCATGGCCTGTTTTTCCCGTTCCGGGCGCTTCCGCTCGGTCTCCTCGGCACTTTTCGCCAGCTCATAGGCGACATGGGAAATCGCTTTACACACCTTCTCCTCGTCGCCTTGCAGGTCTCCGCCCAGGTCGGAAATGGCGGAGCGGTCCCACGGTTCCAGGGTCAGGGTCTCCGCCCGCTCCCGCCAGACGCGGGGAAGGTCCTCCCCTCCTCCGGCGGCCTGGGAGACGGCTCTGAAAAAGCCGGCGGCCTCTTCGCCGCAGTCCGCCGCCAGTTCTCTCAGCAGCTCCGGCAGCGGAGTTCGGGCCAGGCGAACCCCCTCGCCCATTCGGCGGAAAACCCGTTGAAAGTCCGCCAGGGCCTCTTGGCGCCTCCGGCGCTCTGTCCGCTGAAGATACCAGGCCAGGACTCCGCCGGCGGCAACCAGCGCGCTTCCCAACAGCTTCAGCATGGCAATTCCTCCATGGCGTAGGCCCGTCCCGTTTCCGTCCGCAGAATCCGCAGGGCCAGGCGAAAGACCTGGTTCTCCAGAAGCTGCCGGTACAGCGGCTTCCCCAGAAGCTCCGGCACACCGGCGGCGTGGATCGTTGCCAGCAGCCCCACGCCGCAGCCCGCCGCCAGATTCATGGCCGTCAGGTCCTCCCGGACGGTGATTTCGTCTACGGCGATGATCTGGGGATTCATGGCCCGGAGGACCATGGGAATCCCCAGGGCCTTGGGGCAGGCGTCCAGTACGTCGGTATGGGGACCCACATCCATCTGCGGAACGCCCCGGTGGACCACCGCCACCTCTCCCCGTTCGTCGATCAGAGAGATTCGCTGAGGCGGGAGCCCTTCTCCGCCCTGGGAGAGACATCGGATCAGGTCCCGCAGCAGGGTTGTCTTACCTCCCCCGGGGGGTGAGAGGATCAGCGTATTGAGAAAGAATCCGTTTTGAAAGAGCTGCGGGGCAATGGCCTCGGCAATTCCCTTCCGCTCCCGGGCAATGCGGATGACGGCGGAGGAGAGGTGTTTCAGATTTGTATTCGTCCCCTCCTTCATCACCGCCGTGCCGCAGAGGCCCACCCGGAAGCCTCCCCGGACGGGTAAGAAGCCCTCTCGGATGGTTTCCGTTGCCGCGTAACGGGAGAACTCTGTGGCGATGTCGCAAAGTGTTTCCAGCTCCTCCGAGGCCACCTGTACCTCCAAGGGCAGCTCTCCGGCGGGCAACAGCACCGTCAGAGGCTGTCCCGCCCGGAGGCGCAGTTCCTCCGCTATGGCTTTTTCCTCGTCGGAGAGGGACAGGGCGGCCTTTCGGAGGCGGTTTGGCAGTATGGCGGCGGCCTGTTCATAGCGGGCGGCCGCTTCGTTTTTTTGCAAGGGAGGTCCCCCCTTTCTTTGGTTACTCCACTCTATGAGAGCCCGTCCCACTCTATGACTGGTTTGTCCAAAAAGATTTACGGAAAGTACGCTTGACATTTGGATTCAGGCGTGGTATTGTGTAAATGGAAAGCTTACTTTCCGTCAAGTCTGAAAGGAGGCTGTGCATGAAAAACCGGCTGGAGGAGCTGCGGAAAGCCCGGGGGCTCCGGCAGGAGGAGCTGGCGGAGGCCCTGGAGGTCTCCCGGCAGACCATCGGGTCCCTGGAGAACGGGCGATACAATCCGTCCATTCTGCTGGCGTTCAAGCTATCCCGGTACTTCGGGGTGGCGATTGAGGAGATTTTTATTTATGAGGAGGAACTGTCATGAAGCGTATGAAAGGGCTGTACATTGCGTTTATCGTTTTAGGGCTATGCTTTGCCGCGGCGTCGCTGATTTTCTGGGAGGCAATTCCCTACAGCCTGGGTACCATGCTGATGTGCTCCGGCAGCGGCATGGTGGCCATCGGGCTGACGCAGCTTTTGATGCTGCGCCTGAACACAAAGGACCCAGCCCAGGTCCGGAGAAAGGAGATCGAAGTCAACGACGAGCGGAACGTGGCAATTCGCCGGAGGGCGAAGGCTCTGTCCGGGGACGCTTTGCAATGGGTTGTCATGGTGGCGGCGTGGGTGTCCCTGGCGTGCAACGCGCCTTTGTGGGTGACACTGGGGATGACTGCTGTTTTTGTGCTGAAAAGTGTGCTGGAGGTCTATCTGGCTGCGAGATATCAGCGGGAAATGTGAGTCAGGGGCTCCGCCCCTCCGGTCCCCGCCAGGGGCCCTGCCCCTGGACCCCGGCAGGGGCGCCGCCGCCCCTGCACCCGGCGGCAAAAGAAGCGCCTGTCTTGTGACAGGCGCTTCTTTTGCTGCGCTTCATTCTTTAGGCTGTTCCAAGGGAATCTCCACTCTGTTAAAATAGAGAGCTTCCACCTTGGAGAGGTCGATGGGAACCGCCCAGGAACCCTGCCGCTTCAGGTCAAAACCGCTATGCGCGGACTCGAGGCCCATAACCGTTACCCCGTCTTCTAGCTGAATGTCCAGATTGTTCGAAAGATTTGCGGCTTCCATGGGAGAAAGCTGAAGAACATAACTGAATCCGGTGGAGGTTACCTGGAGATCGGTAATTGTAATGGACCGTTCAACCTGGGTCGCCTGATCCCGGGTTTCGTTGAACACATAGTCGATCGCGGTTACCTGAGCGCTCTCTACGGTCAAAACAGTCTGCTCCACGGGTTCCAGCGTGAAGGAGAAGTTCCACTCGCCCTCTAAAAACGAATGAAACGACACCTCCACAGGTTCTCCATCGTCCCGGCAGAAAATGTTAAGAATCCGCAGGTCCACATCTCCGCCCTGCAAGAAACAGCTGGCTCCTGGTACGCTGTAGGTGAGCAGCAAAACCTGCGTCCCGTCTTCCAGCACGCCCAGCGGTTCCACGTGAAATGAACAGGTATAGCGGCCAGTGGCATCCCTATGAATCCTCTCCGTAAGCTCTCCCGTAACGAAACAGTTTCCGACCCGGACAATTTTTTTCAGGCCTTCTCCTTTTACTTTCAGCAGCATGCGAAGCGTCCCTTCGCTAGGCGTGACGGAATCCAAAGTTATGCTAACGCCTTGATTTGTAGCCGTGACCCCCACCGGCTGAACCAGGCTCTCGATCATCTCCGCCTGTTCCTTGGGCATCTCCTCCGGTCCTCCGGCTTCGGTCCACCGCTTTCCAAACCACTCCTGTAGGGTCTGGGGCACGCCGATAGCCGCCGCCAGGGCCGTCCCGGCTAAAATCACGGCCAGGGCTGCCGCGATAACGAAGGATATGGATACCTTTTTGACTACTTGGGTTCTTTCCTGCTTTGTCATATTTCGGACCTCCTCTTTCAGTCTCTCGGAGGCGCGGACCTCGTCAAACATTTCCTGATACGATGCTCTCAAGGCTCACACCTCCTCCAATTGTGTTTTCAGCTTCGCCCGGCCCCGGGCCAGCCGGGTCTGAACCGTGGAGGGATTCAGGCCCAGCAGCTCCCCCACCTCGTCCACTTTGTAGCCCTCGTAATAATAGAGGTACAGGGGAACGCGGTATTTGGCGGGCAGGGCCATGACCTCCTGAAACAGCGTCTGACGGGCCGGGTCCTGGAATACCGGCTCCGGACACTGGGACAGGGGCACCGTGCGCCTCCGCCAGGGGTGCGCGCTCATCCGCTTGCACTCGTTGAGGGTCACTCGGACCAGCCAATGGCGCAGATGATCCTCCCCCTGGAAGTCTGTGTCCGTCCTCCAGAGGCGAAGCATGGTGTTCTGGGCCGCGTCCTCCCCGTCGGCCGGGTTGCGGAACCAGTTCAGGGCGATTCGGTATACCATGTCCAGGTACCGCTCCGCGGCGTCTGTGAATTGTTGTTCAGTCAGCATATGCAGCTCTCCTTGAAAGGCCTTTCGATAGCAATACCCAAAGGAGGGGAAACATATCTCATAGATGGAAATATATTTTTATTACACAAAAGTTAGATTTAGTTTATTAAATAATCAGACAAAAGCGGGGCACGCCTGTTTTGGCGTGTCCCGCTGTACCTGATCAATCATTCTCCCAATTATGCCAGACGTTCTGCACATCATCGCTGTCTTCCAGCATGTCAATGAGCTTCTGCATGTTCTTCACGTCCCCCTCGCCGCTGAGGGTGATGTAGTTCTGGGGCACCATCTCCACCTCGGCGCTGACGAAGCTGTAACCCTTCTCCTCCAGGGCCTTTACCACATCGTTAAACGCATCGGGGTCGCAGGTGATCTCCAGGGCGGGACCATCGGCCTCAAAGTCGGCAGCGCCGGCGTCCAGAGCGTCCATCATGACGGTCTCCTCGTCCAGCTCCCCCTCCTCGTTGTCGATGACGATGACGCCCTTTTTGTCAAAGGACCAGCTGACACAGCCAATGGCCCCCAGGTTGCCGTTGCACTTGTCAAACGCATGGCGGACCTCCGGAGCGGTGCGCTGGCGGTTGTCCGTCAGGGCTTCCACGATGACGGCCACACCACCGGGGCCGTATCCCTCGTAGGTAACAGCCTCGTAGCTGTCGGTATTTCCAGCGCCCAGGGCCTTGTCGATGGTACGCTTGATGTTGTCGTTGGGCATGTTCACAGCCTTGGCCTTGGCGATGACCGTGGCCAGGCGGGAGTTGTTATTGGGATCGCCAGAGCCGCCCTCTTTGACGGCGACGATGATCTCACGGGCAATCTTGGTAAAGGCGGCGGAGCGCTTGGCGTCCGCCGCGCCCTTGGTTTTCTGAATATTATGCCATTTGGAATGTCCGGACATGGCGATTAGTCTCCTTCTACGTAGTATTGGATTGCCTCCCGGTGAGAGGCGGATTTTTGAATCTGAAGTTCCGGGAAACGCCCGGCCAGATACTCAACAATTTTCTCGCAGATCGGGTCCTCCGTGGGGAAATGCCCCGCGTCTACAAGGTTGATGCCCTTGGCCCTGGCGTCCACAAACTGGTGATAGCTCAGATCGGAGGTGACAAAGGTATCGCACCCGGCGGCGATGGCAGCGTCCTCAAACTCTCCGCAAGCGCCGCCGCCCACGGCCACCCGGTGAACAGGCTTCCCTCCGCCGGCATAGCGGACGCCGTTGCAACCCAGGGCCTTGGAGACAAAGCGGACAAACTCCTCCAGCGGCGCCGGCTCCGCCCGCCAGCCGCAGCGGCCCACGCCCTCGCCGGTGAATCCCTCCGGCTCCAGAATTCCCAAAGTTTGGGCCAGGACGTCGTTCACGCCTCCCTCTGCCACATCCAGGTTGGTGTGCATACAGATGGCGGAGACATTAGCTCGGAGAAGTCGGGTCAAGAGGCTGCCCTGGAAGGTATCGTCCCGCACGGTCTGCACCTGGACCCATTTGCAGTTCATAATGGGGTGGTGGGAAACAATAAGCTGGCAGCCCGCGGCAATGGCCTCCTCCGCCACGGCGTGGGTAATATCCAGGGCCACCATGCAGCGGTTCACCCGCTGTTCCGGGTTCCCCAACAGATGACCCACGTTGTCCCACTCCATGGCCCGGTCTCGTGGGGCTACATCAAAAAGGGCCTGTTCGATTTCACAAACCGTTGGCACACCGCCACTCCTCTCTCTGGGACAGCAAGGCGGTGAGAATCTCCCGCAGCTCATCCCCTTTTTCCCGCCCTCCGCCGGAGCGGTTGATCCCCGCCACCGCGCTTTGGAGCCGGATAATTTTTTCAATGATGTACCGCTCCCCCAAGGGGTCCTGGAGGAGGGCGGCTCCACCATGGCGCTGGCCCAGAGTCAGGAACATCTTCCCTCCCCTGACCTCCATCACTGGGTAGAGAATGCCACGGTCCTCCGCCAGGGCCTCCCGGCGGATGGCATAGCCGTTGTCCGCCAGAAACCCTCGGAGTACCTCAGCCCGGGTCTGGGGTTGGAGCAGCAAAGTGTGCGTTCCGTCGGCGGTCCAGGAAGCTTGGGCCAGAATGGCGGCGATGTTCTCTCCCCCCATTCCGGCGATGACAATGGTATCCGCCTCCTCCGGGGATACCACCGCCAAGCCGTTTCCCAGCCGGTAGACGATGCTCTCCGTCCCCCAGGTTCTCCCGGTCTCCCGGGCTCGGGCCAGGGGCCCCTCCCGCAGATCGCAGGCAATGGCCGAGACCACCCGCCCGTGGAGGCAAAGCCACACGGGTAAATAGGCGTGATCCGTGCCAACATCGGCGAGCCGCGCGCCGTGGGGCACCCAGTCTGCCAGAAGCTGGAGACGGGGCGTCAGTTCCAAGTCCCGCAAGACGGTGTTACTCCGCCTTCTTGTTGGCCTCTTCGTTCACCAGGGCCAGCAGCTTCTCCACGTCGATGCCGTGAACCATACAGGCCTCCTCCACGGTCTCCCCGCGAGAGGAGGGGCAGCCCAGGCAGTGCATGCCGATGGAAAGGAAAATCGGCGCGGTGTGGGGGGCGATGTCCAGGATATCGCCGATGATGGTGTCTTTTGTAATCTCAATCATTTCTGGATTCCTCCATATCATAAAATACAACGTGCGGCCGCCCGTTTCTCTGGAATAAATTTCCGCAGACGGCCATCATCCTGGTATTATACTCTATTATTTGCCCGAATTCAATAGAAAATCCGACAAAAGCCGAAAGTGGCGTTTTAAACGATCCGTTCCTCCCGGTAACTCACCGCCGCCTCATCCAGCACGGCCATCAGCTTTTTCTCGTTTTCCGTTCCCGCAAGACCCTTTGAATAAACCAGGCAGAGTCCTTGGTTTTCATTAGAGCCTCCACAGCAATCCATTCCATAAAAATACATCAGGCTTCCAAAATATTCGGTTTTTGCCTTAAAGAAAAAGGGCCCGGCGAGCGGTGTGATTTCCAAGGCCCCGGAAAACGTGCCGGACTCCTTAAACTCCTCCACAGCGGTATATACCACGTCGTCGCACTGAATTGCCAGATATGGATCCGCTCCTTCTTCTCCGCAGAGGCTGAAGGGTGCGTAGGTGTGGAGCATCTCCACCTCTCCGGCGTGGGACTTCGCCGGTTTGAAAGCATCGTTTACCCGAAAGGAAATCCGGTACGGATCTTCCCCATAAAAGATCTCTTCCGCAGTATGGGCCAAAGGCAAAATCTCAATCTCCTTCCCACCCAGAGCGTTCTTAAACGCTTCCTTCTCCTCGCTTTGAGGCTCCTTCGAATCATGGAACTTCGGTTCCTTCGAAATCCTGCCAAACAGCTCCATTCAAATTCTTCCTCCCTTTTCCGCGTTCCCATGGAAATCTCCATGTTAAGCAAGCTCAAATGGACCAAGCGGCTTCTTCCCTGACTTTGTAGAGCGCCTTACTGTTTGCTTCACTATAGCATATGCCCTTCCTTTTTTCAAGGAAAGCCGCCGGGAAGAAAAGCTCCGAGCTGCGCGGTTCAGGCCTGTGCGCCCTCCTTCCCGGCACTTGTCCGGCGGTAGGCTCCCCCAAAGCAAAAATAACAGGCAGGAGGGCTCTTGCCTGCGCCCCGGCCACGAAAAAACGGCCCCATGTTTTCACATGGAGCCGTTTTCTTTGATTTGCGTGCAAGAGACAAAAACCGAACAAACGATTTATCTCTGCTCCTCGCGCATCTTGGCGAAGCACTCGCTGCAATAGACCGGACGGTCAGAGCGGGGCTCGAAGGGCACGCGGGCCTCGCCACCGCAGGCAGCGCAGACAGCAGTGAAATACTCCCGGGGGCCACGGGCGGCGTTCTTGCGCGCGTCGCGGCAGGCCTTGCAGCGCTGAGGCTCGTTCTGGAAGCCGCGCTCGGCGTAAAACTCCTGCTCACCGGCGGTGAACACGAACTCCTGACCGCATTCCTTGCACACTAAGGTCTTGTCTTCGTACATGATTTTACCCTCTCTTTGAAAAGAAAATTATATTGCGTTCAGCGTTTGCTGAAATCGCCGGAAAGTAATTGCCGCGCCACCTTGCGTCGAATGCGCTGCACGGCGTTGTCCACGGATTTTGGGGGTTTGCCGACCGCTTTTGCAATTTCCCTGCAAGAAAGACCGTCCAAATAGAACCCCAAAATCTTTGCTTCAAATTCGGACAACTGTTTCCGGACACCGGATAAGAGGGCTGCCGTGTGCTCCCGGTCGATCAGGAAATCTTCAGGATTACGCTGCGCCAAATTACTGGTCCCAGAGGTGAGGGGATTGCTGTCAAAGTGAGAATCGTCTAGTGAGAGCGATTGATTGAGCGGCTGCTGCTTATCCCGCGCCGAGGCGCGGAGCACAGAGTACAGGCGGTTACGGATACAAACTTCAGCGAAGGTGCGGAAGGACGCCTCTTTTCCGGCGTCGTATTCCCGGACGGCCGTGATGAGGCCCACCATGCCCTCCTGGGTGAGATCTTCGCTGTCGCCGCCCGCCAGGAAAAAGGGGCGGGCGCACGTGCGGACCAGACGGTTATACCGGGTGACGAGGACTTCCTCCGCCTGGCGATCCCCCGCCGCGGCCAGAGTGCACAAGGCCTCGTCCGGCTGCCGTTCCAGTTCCGGCACATCCTTCTCGTAAGTATTGCGCATAGTGTATTATACCCATCTGCCAAGGAAAATGTCAAGCATATTATCAAAATAAACGAAAATTTTCCTTAGAATTTTAGTGATTTTATAAGACTAACCAGAAAATCGGCCGTTTTATTCGCAATTTCGGTCGTCTTTGCCTCCACCATGACCCGAATCAGGGCCTCGGTCCCTGAGGCGCGGACCAGAACTCGGCCCTCCCCGTTCAGGGCGTCCCCCTGCTGCCGGACTGCCTCCGCCAGCTCCTGAGAGGCCATAATCTGCTCCTTTACCCCGCCGCTGTGAGGCACTTCCACGTTGATAAGGATCTGGGGATAACTGGCGCAGACCCCGGCCAGCTCCGAGGCCTTCTTCCCCGACCGGGCCAAAACCTGGAGGAATTGGAGGGCCGTCACCTGCCCGTCGCCGGTGGTCTCCAGGGCGGTGAAAATCGTGTGGCCGGATTGTTCGCCGCCGACGCGGAAATCCCGGCGGAGCATCTCCTCCAGCACGTTCCGGTCCCCCACGGCGGTGCAGACCAGGTCGATGCCGTGATTCCGGCAGAACTCGTGGAGGCCCAGGTTGCTCATAACGGTCGCCACAATGGCGTTCCCCCGGAGGATACCCCGGCGCTTCATGTCCAGAGCACAGACGGCCATGACTTTGTCTCCATCGATGACGCCGCCGGTCTCGTCCACCAGCAAACAGCGGTCCGCGTCTCCGTCAAAGGCCACACCCACGTCATAGCCTCCCTCTTTCACCTGGGCGGTCAGGTCCTCCAGGTGGGTGGAGCCGCAGTGGTCGTTGATGTTCACGCCGTCAGGGTCCCGATGGAGGAAGACTGTATGGGCCTTGAACCGGCCAAAGAGCTCCGGAGCCGTGGCGCTGGCGGCGCCGTTGGCGCAGTCCACCAGAATACGCAGCCCGGAAAGGTCCGACTCGATGGTGGAGGCGGCAAAATCGATGTAATCCTGCTTGAGCTGCTTCATGCCATGATGCCGGCGGCCCAGCTCCCCGCGGGTCTTGAGGGCCATGGGCTCTTCGGAGAGAATCTTTTCCTCCACCCGCTCCTCCAGAGCGTCGGAGAGCTTATAGCCCTGGCCGTTGAATACCTTGATGCCGTTGTGTTCATAGGGGTTGTGGGAGGCGGAGACCACGATGCCCGCGTCCGCCTTCTCCTGCCGGGTCAGATAGGCCACGGCGGGAGTGGGAATGTCCCCCACAGGCTTCACGTCGCTGCCCACGGAGCACAGCCCCGCAATCAGCGCCGCCTCCAGCAAATCAGAGGAGATACGGGTGTCCTTGCCCAACACCACCGTGGGACGGGCGCCACCCTTTTCCTCCATCAAAACCGTGCCCACGGCCTGGCCGACCCGGAAGGCAAATTCCGCCGTCAGGTTTTCGCCCACGATGCCGCGGATGCCGTCGGTTCCAAATAGTTTTCCCATAAAATGTTACCTCTTTCTTCCAAATTCATCAAAATTCCGTTTCAAAGCCCGTTCCGTGGCGGGAATCACCGCCAGAAACGGAACCATTTGTAAGCCTGTCAAAAGCAAGCCGGACTGTCCGACCGTACCGGCATCCCGTCCGAACAGCAACACCATCCACACCAGGGAGATCCCCAGCGCAGGCCAGCCCGCCCGGACCCAAAACCGCCCGCTGTAGCGCTGGGCAAAGACCCAGGTCTCCCGGTTCCGCATAGAGCGAGTTGTGCGGTAACCGTAGCCGCCGTTGATCTCCCCTGGCGGGTTTTTCGCAAAACTCCGGCCCAGGAGGAGCATGCTCCCGGGAATCAGCAGAACCATGGCCAGCGTGAAAAGCCAGAAAAAGACGTTCATGGTCTCTCTCCTTCACCTGGGCGGATCTACCATTTACGGGGAACCTCCAGGAACAAAAAGCAGATTTCCGCGCAGTATGTATCGTCAAAAAACACTTTCAGCTTGCAGCCCCAGGGCTCCAATTGTTCTCTCTAGGACTTCAGCTGGGGTTCCAACTCTCCGTTCAGCTCGTCGATGTCCACATTGACCGGAGACGGCATGCGTTTATCAAGGACCTTCTCCGGCAAATCCCGGCGAAGAAAGCTCAGGAGTTTCTCCGTCACATCCCCCTCATAGCCGCCCACTTCCAGGCAGCAGTCCGCCCACGCGGCCAGATGAAGGCGCAAGGGCCGTTCCTCCAGCTCCGGGCCCTCCCGCTCCAAAAAATCCAGCCATTCCACCTCTTCGCGGATACACAGCATGTCTTCCCACACCGGGGCGTAGCGCCGGTAGGCCTCCGTAAATTCCCCTTGTTCCAGCAAGGTCCAGATTTCGTAAAGATCAGGCTCTATAAATGCAGTATATGTTTCGTGCACAGACAACGCCTCTTATCAGCTTTCCAGCAAATACCGGAGCATCCGTTCCGGATTATCCAGAAATCGTTTCGTCAGCTGATAGTGTTCCGTCTCCCGGTATTCCACCGCCCGAACACCCTCCTCGCTGAGCTCATAGAGCCGGGCCTGGGGAAACGCCATCAGAATGGGTGAGTGGGTCGCTATGATGAACTGGGAGTCCGCCTTCACCAGCCCGTCCATCTCCCCCATCAGCGTCAGGAGCCGGGTGGGCGACAGGGCCGCCTCCGGCTCGTCCAGCAGATACAGGCCCTTCCCGCCAAAGCGGTTCTGGACCAGGGCGAGAAAACTCTCCCCGTGGGATTGGCTGTGAAGAGACACGCCGCCGTAGCTGTCAATGAGCCTCGGCGCGAAAGCGGGCGCTTCGTCCATCTCGTCGATGTTCGTCGCCACATTGTAAAAGCTCTCCGCCCGGAGGAAAAAACCGTCCTTTGGATACCACTTCCGCACCGGGGTCAGGTACTCCCCCAGCTCGGAATGGGTGGCCCGGGTGGAAAAGCTGAAATTCCGGGTACCGCCCTCGGGGTTAAAGCCACAGGCCACGGCGATTCCCTCCAGCAGCGTGGACTTCCCTGTGCCGTTCTCCCCCACCAGGAAGGTGACGGGCCGGTCAAAGGCCAGGGCAGCGCCTTCCATCATGTGCCGAACCGGCCCCAGCCGCCGGAGATAGCTTCTCTCCGGCAATTCCCGCCGGAGGCGAACGGAGGTCAGATAAATCATAGCCACCTCTCCCACTCAGCGCGACAGCTTAGCCGGAGACACCCCAAAATGGGATGTCGGCGCAATCCACGCGGCAAAACCGGGCCGGCGCTTGCCAGGCTCCGGATACTGATCGGGACGTCCCGCAGTTCCGACAGCGGTGGCCCGCTTCTGCGTTTCGCTCCGGACCCTGCGGAGTTCCCGGAGATGTTCGCTGATTTCCATAAAATCTCCTTGACGCGGCGGTCCTTGGGAAACGTTTCAGAACGTATCGCAGCCCATGCTTATTGATTCGAGCTTTGAACGGGGATTGTCTCATAAGCTCAGCTGTTCCATGACGCCCTCCGAAGCCCCGCCGGGGATGGTTCGGTGCAAATGCTGATAAGCCTTCTGGGTGACACAGCGGCCCCGGGGGGTCCGGGTCAAAAAGCCCAGCTGCATCAGATAGGGCTCGTAGACATCCTCCAGGGTCACGGCCTCCTCGCCGGTGGTGGCCGCCAGGGTCTCCAAACCCACGGGGCCTCCGTTGTAGTGGTCGATAATTGCCTCCATCATCCGCCGGTCCACCGGGTCCAGACCCAGATGGTCAATCTCCAGGGCACAGAGGGCCTCGTCCGCCACATCCTTGGTAATCACGCCGTCGGCCCGAACCTGAGCGAAGTCCCGGACCCGGCGGAGCATTCGATTCGCGATGCGGGGAGTGCCCCGGGACCGCCGGGCGATTTCCACGGCTCCCTCCGGCACGATGTCCACCCCCAGAATTCCGGAGGACCGGGTGACGATTTTCGCCAGCTCCTCCGTAGTGTAGAGCTCCAGCCGCAAGGTGACTCCGAAGCGGTCCCGGAGGGGGGCGGAAAGCTGACCCGCCCGAGTGGTGGCGCCGATGAGGGTGAATCTGGGAAGGTCTAAGCGGATGGAGTTGGCGGAGGGGCCTTTGCCGACAATGATGTCCAGCACATAGTCCTCCATGGCAGGGTACAAGATTTCCTCCACAGAGCGGTTCAAGCGGTGTATCTCATCCACAAAGAGGATGTCCCCCTCGTTCAGGTTGGTCAAAAGGGCCGCCAGATCCCCCGGCTTTTCGATGGCGGGGCCGGAGGTAATGCGGATGTTCACCCCCATCTCCTGGGCAATGATACCCGCCAGGGTGGTTTTGCCCAATCCCGGAGGGCCATGGAGCAGCACATGGTCCAAGGACTCCTCACGCTTTCGGGCGGCCTCGATGAAGACGGAGAGATTCCCCTTGGCCTTCTCCTGGCCGATGTACTCCCGGAGGCTCTTCGGCCGGAGAGAACCCTCCTGGGCATCCTCCTGGAGAAAGGTCTTGGCTACAATGGGCTCTTCGTAGATATCGCTTCCAAAATCGATACTCAATCGCTCACTTCCCCTCTTTTTCTACGCGGCAAGAGAAACCAGGCGGCGGTCACTGAAAAATAGCCGCCAATATGATGAAAACAACATCCATCACCAGCAAACCACCCGTGGCGGCCAAATACCGCTGAGCCCGGGCCTGATAGCGCTCTGCTGTCTCCGGGTCCAGCGACCACCGCTGGTTCAGCAGGCGGCAGTATTTCGCGAACAGCATCATAGAGAACACACTACCCAAGATACCGGTGCCAATCAGAGTCCCCCAAATCAAAGGCCCTTCCCTCCTTACATCATTGCACGAATTATTATAAAATCCTTTCCCGGGAAAACATACCGGGCAGAGGCGGGGATGCCGGGAGTATCGTTATAAGGCCGGCAAATCAAGTGTAAAGTGTTTTCGCTTTCGTCCCGCTTTATGGCCCTATTGATGAGCCTTTCGCTGGAATACGCAAATTCATACGAAAAGCCATTCCCCTTTACAGGTTTTGCCGCACAAGCAGAATATTGCTTATAGCTTCGCCATTCGCTTTAAACTCTGGCGAATCAGCTCCTCCAGCGGCAGGTTCATATCCAGCCCCTTCAAGGCCACGGACACCTCCTGGCTGGTATACCCTAGCACGGCCAGGGCCTGGGCGACATCAGTGGCCTTGTTGCCAAACACCGCCGGAGCGGGTGCTCCCTTACCGCCGGAGAAATCTAACCCTCCTGCGGTCTCCTTTGCGATTTTGTCCTTTAATTCCAAAATGATGCGCTGGGCAATCTTCTTCCCTACTCCCGGCGCGGCGGTTAACGCCTTTTCATCGCCGGTGACAATGGCCATGGCCAAGGTCTCCGGGGTGCCGATGGACAGAATCGCCAGCGCGGCCTTGGGACCCACTCCGGAGACGCCGGTGAGAAGCTTGAAACTGTGGAGCTCGCTTTGCGTCGCAAAGCCGTAGAGCTCAAAGAGATTCTCCGCCACATTCAGGTGCGTATAGAGTTTTTTCCGCTGCCCCTTCTTTAAGGCAGCCAGCGTATTGTTGGTGGTTTTGCAGGCGTACCCTACCCCTCCGCAGTCGATCACTGCCAGATAGGGCAGAATTTCCGCAACTGTGCCGTCCAGATAGTAAAACATAATGCCTCCGTCTTAGTTATGTTCCATTGAGACCGGATTCCGGTTGATGAGGAAAGGAAGAAACGATATGAACAGCGGTCTGGGGCGCTCCCTCTGTCAAAACCCGGAGAGGCCGTCAGATGGTCTCCCGGACAGTTCCCCCCTGAGGAAGCCGGGAAGTGTAGCTGCGGGCATGGCAAAGAGCCAGGGCCAGGGCATCCGCTGCGTCGTCGGGCCGGGGGACTTTCTGGAGCTTCAACAGCCGCCGGGTCATCTCCATCACCTGCCGCTTCTCCGCCTTGCCGTACCCGGTGACGGCAAGCTTGACCTGAGAGGGGGTGTACTCGAACAGGGGAACCCCGCACTTCTCGGCGGCGTAGAGCAGGACGCCCCGGCCATGGGCCACCGCAATGCCGGTTGTGATATTGGTATTGAAAAACAGCTCCTCAATGGAAATGACCTCTGGCCGGAGGCGACCAATCAGCTCCTCCGCGTCGGAGCCGATCTGATAGAGCCTCCGGCTCAGAGGAAGGCCCGCCGGTGTGGTAATGGCTCCGTAGGTCACCATACGGGCTTGTCCCCGGTCCGCCTCCACCAAGCCAAAGCCGATGGTGGCGAAGCCGGGGTCGATTCCTAAAATTCGCATCGTCTGTTCCTTTCGGCATACATTCTTTGTCAGTATAGCAAATTTAACCGAAATGCGCAACAGAAAAATACGTGGGGGCCGGTTGACGCGGGACGCCGCGAACGCCGCGGATGTCAAGAATTTATTTGACACCCTGGAAAAAGGATGTCACACAGGAAATGTGCTCGAGGAGCAGCTGCGGGCAAAAGGATGTGTTATAGACCGCGCGGCGGGGACGAAGGGAATAAGGAGCCCCGGCCATGGCCGGGGCGGTCGCACAATAACAGTTGGCTGTCAAGGGCCGCAAAAATTTTTCCAGGTTCTGAAGAGCCTGGAAAATTTTTTGCTTTCCGCTCCTCAGAGCTTGAATGTTTCTTCGGCTTTCTCTCCCGCTCCAACCCTTGACAGCCAACAGTGATTGTGCCCACGGAGGGCAACCGAAATCGCCGCAGCCGATTTCGGCAGGCCGACACGTTTTTATTTTGGGGCCGGGCGCGTCCCGGAGGAAGGAGCAGAGCCATGATCATTATACTGACTTATAAGGGAACCCATGTAGGAAGACCAATGAACGATATCAAGGAAGAGAAGCTGATGGACTTCATCAAGACGGAAATGGAGCTGGGGCGGACGGTACATATTGTACCGGAAGAAAAGGACCTGTTCCCACTCAATAGAGAGGAGGCATGAAGCATGGCAGGGAAACCGAATATTCGCAGCATCCGCTTTTCGGACGAGCTGGCGGAGCTCATTGACCGGCAGGTCGGAAATACCTTTACGGAGAAGTTTGAAAACCTCGTGACCCGGTGCGTTTGGGAACTTCCTCAGAGGGAGGCGGAGCTGGAAGAGGTTCAGAAGCAGATACGGCGCGAAGAAAAGCGGCTGACGGAACTGCGGAAGCGGCGGGAGAAGCTGGATCAGGCCATCAGCGATATACAGCGGAGATTGGATTATCATTTGAAGGAGCTGGAAAAGCTGTGACACAGTTTTGCTGGAGGCCTCCGGGCGCAGCTTGCGCCGGTGTGTTACAGTGCGGCAGTTGTCGGGAGCTGGGGCCCGGGGGCCCGGTATACAAGGGATGGTAATCAGGGGCCACGGCTGGAGACTGGAGGGCTGACGGACCCGGGCCCACGTCTGGGAGCTGGGCCAGGGGGCCCGGGGGAGTTTTTCATGCGAACCGGCCAAGGGCCTCCCGCATCTCCTTGAAGGGGCTGTAACACGTTTTTGCGGAAGGCCTCGACGCCAGGCTTGCGCCGGTGTGTTACAATGAAGACCGCCCACGGCCTGGAGGTCGTGGGCGGCGAACTGTTCAAGGTCAGAAACTTTGACGCATGGAGGTTATGCGGGGCTATGACGAAAGGGCAGATACGGCTGGAAGAGAAATTGCGTTATAAAGTACCTATCGCCCAGATCGCCCGGGAGCTGGGGTTCTCCCGGCAAACCATATACAACGAAATCAAGCGGGGGGACCTACCCCCATACGGTAGATTACCGGGACATAAAGCGCTACTCGGCGGAGAAGGGCCAGGATATCCACGAAAAGGGGCGGCAGAGGAAAACAGGCCGGAACCTCAAGATTGGGAGGGACCGGGCCCTTGCCGCTTTTCTGGAAGATAAGATGCTCCGGGAGAAGTATTCTCCCGCTGTTGCCTTGGAGCTGGCCCGGCGGGAGGGCTTTAAAACCTCTATCTGCGTTCAGACGCTTTACAACTACATTGACGGCGGGCTATTCGTGGAGCTCACCAGTGACGATCTCTTGGAGAAGCCGAAGCGGAGGCCCAGGGCCGGGGAAAAATCCCAGGTTGTTCATCCTGATTTGCCGTCCATCGTGGACCGGCCCGCCGTGATCGGAGCGAGGACGGAGTATGGGCACTGGGAAATGGACCTCGTTGTGGGGCCTCAGGAAGGAAGCGGAGCCACGCTTCTGACGCTCACCGAGCGGCGGACCCGGCAGGAGCTGATCTTCAAACTGCCGGATAAACGGGCCGCTTCCGTCCGGGCCGTCTTCGACAAGCTGGAGCGGACCACGCCGGATTTCTATCAGCGGTTCAAGACCCTCACCACGGACAACGGGTCGGAGTTCCTGGAGCACGACCTCTTAGTCAAATCCGTGCTGGGCGGGCAGAGGTTCACCGTTTTTTACTGCCATTCCTACGCCGCCTGGGAGAAGGGGACCAACGAGGTACATAACCGGATGATTCGCAGATGGTTCCCGAAGGGAACGGACTTCGCAAAAATCAGCCGGCAGAAAATTAAAGCGGTGGAACGCTGGATGAACAATTACCCCAGAAAGATTTTGGGGTGGAAAACGCCGGCCGAAGCGGCGTGAGCCATGAGAGCCCTGCGGCGCAATGGATACAGGAGTCGCAAGGAGCAAAGCTGTCGACCGTAACACCAAAAGATCGGCCGGCGTCAAAGGCCTGGACGTAGGTTGTGTTACACTCACCAGACGGGCCAGTCCTTTTGGGGAAGCTCCTTCCGGGAATAGCTGTTGAACAGTTTCCAGAGCTTCGGGGCGAAGATACGCCTTGTGTCGATAATGGGCACGCCCATGGCGTACAGGTCCATGATCTGCTTGCCGGACATGCTTACGCATACCCCCATGTTCTTAAAATGCTGGTTCTCCCTGGGTTCGTGGCATACGCAGATATCCGAGAACCGCAGCACCTTGTTATAGCCCAGGAGGCTGTAGCCCGTATCCTGGAACAGGGCCGGATCCAGGCCCAGGTAGTCCCGGATAACTTCGCTGGGATCTTCTTTCTTTACCGAGAATGTCAGCCAGTCAATGAGCACTTCGCATTTCATTGGTAATCCACCCTTCTATCTGTCATGAGTACCCCCGTGATTACTTCCGGGGGTCCGGGCGGCCCTGCGGGCCTCCTGGATTCCCTGTAGTCTTTCCTTTTCACGGTAACACGGCATATCCTCTCGACATTCCAGGTATTACCAATCGTCATATGACGGAGTGTCGTCAAGCAAATCTTCTAAAGCTTCGTTCAAATCAGCCCATGAATGAAGATCCGGCGGAAAGGGGGACGATTCCGACCAGCGCCAGCTGTCGTCCCATAACTCCAGCAGGTCGTCCATGGGGCCGCCTCAACCGTCCAGGGCGGCCTCGACTACCCGGCCCTTGTCATCGAAGAACAGCCGGACCTTATCGCCGGGGTTCATGCCCGCCCATACCTCCGGGCTGATGCACTTCTTTTTCTCCGCCTTGAAGCCGCTGGCTTCATAGTCCGCAGATACATAATCGCTGACGGGAGAAAATACGTACATGTTGTAGTAGGGCCGCTTCTCGCCGTTTTTGACTTCGAACAGGCCGGACGCCCAGCCGAGGAAGACGTAGCCCCGGTATTCTAGGTCAATTTTCTTCTCCTGCTTTACTTCGCTCTTCACTTCATTACTCATATAGAGTTCCTTTCTGGGGTCCTGCCCCTCAATATAAAAAATCAGCCGGACAACCGACCGTTGTCCGACTGTCAAATAACATTATAGAATCCACCTTGACGCGGGACGCGGGACGGCATCACGGTCCGTCTTCGTCTTCAGCATATTCAAGGATATCACCCGGCTGGCAGTTCAAAACCTTGCAGATGGCATCCAACGTACGGAGGCGGATGGCCTTTACTTTCCCGGTTTTCAAATAGGAGAGGTTCACGTTGGAGATCCCGACTTGGGCGGCCAGGTCATTCAGCCGCATCTTTCGGTCCGCCAGCACTCGGTCGAGACGTATAATAATCATAGTGTGTGGTCCACCTCATCCTGCAAATGCACACCGTAATGGAGGATATACGCGGCGACGAGAACGGCGATGCTGGGGACGAGGGTATTGAGCATCGTTTGTCCTGTGGAAACTTGGACCCGGTTCTCCGACAAACAATTGGTAATCCAGCAGATCAGAAGTTTCGCAAACGGGACAAACAAGGCCGTGAAACATTGAAGCAGGCCATAATAAAGCAGGCAGGAAACATTTTGATTTGTGAAAATATGTCCTCGGTAAACGTTGGAGAACACACGGCTTAAAAACCAGAAGGCCAGCATGATGGGAACGGTATGGACGGCGTACATGAGAAAAAGACCTATCTGAACGGTCCAGTGGATTTGGTCCCCGTCGCCGGTCCACACATGAATAACGTCGTTTGTGTGGACGGTCATGCCCCGGGAGTCCGGGTTGTGGTCCTCTTCCGCGTAAATCGCATGGTCAAAGGTCTTTGTACTTGTGTGGAGGATGAAGGTCTGGCGGCCTATGAAGCTGAGGAATGTGCATAGAGCGAAGAAACCGATCAGGAAGTAGCAGGCGTAGGTAAGGAGCTTGGCGGCAGATCTCGCGAAACGCTCGTTAGCGAGAGCTTGAATGTATTTCATGTTAATCACCTCGGGATTATTATAGCCTCTCACCTCATGGCAGTCAATAATTATTTAATGTTTATCATTAATTAATTAATCTCGAGTATGAGTAGTTAAAAAACCGCATCGAACATTCATGCCATACCGCGCAAAAAACCGTCCGGGAACCGGACGGTTTTTCATCAGCAGCGGTTACGCTTCACTGCAAGGCTCTCAGGTGCAAATACACCGTATTCTTGGAAATCCCAAGCAACTGGGCCACGCGGGAAACGGCGTTTTTTATCTGGAACACGCCCTGGGCGTGGCAGCGGCGAATAATCTCCTTGTTTTTTAGAGACGACAAAATACGGCCGTCATTATTCACGTCTTGCCGCACCTGCTCCACTACCCGGCTGAGCAAATCTTCCGCATTGTCCACAAAGGTCTCCGTAATCATGGGCGGCGTGTTTTTGGATTCGTCCATCAGGTTGGCCACCACCGTATAAACAGATGTGTTGAGATAGAAATTGAAGCACAACAAGCCAATGGCCCGGTGGTTTTCTCCATAGATGACAATCGTGGAAGATCGCAGCGGCTCCCCCTTGCGGTTTTTTGAAAAGTAGGAAATAAACCCGGTCTGTTCCTCTTCTTCTATGGAATGGAGCATATGCAGCGCCAGGTCCGTAATGGGCGATCCCTCCTGGCGGCCCGTGTGATGGCCATTGGCAATGGCGATTACGGAATGTTCCATGGACTCCAGGCTGTGGAGCACGATTTCATACCCCTCCCCCAGGTAGTTTTCCAGGCCCGCCACCACATTGCGGTAGGACTGCAAAATCTGACGGTCCGTTTCCGTCAAGGTAATCCCTGTTTTTCCCATATATATCCCCCATGCATATCGAAGATACAAGTACCATATCACAAAGATTGGCCATGTACAATTGCCTGTCCAGTCAAATCGCGAATTTTATATATATCCTACAATGGATCTCGGGTATATTAATGAGTTTAGTCAATTGATTTCATAAAATTTTATTGTACAATATAATTTATCACAGTTGTTGGGCGGCTTGCCCACCAAAACCGGCAGCTGTTCCACAAGGCGCAAAGCAACATTCGGGTATATAAGAAAGGAGACGCGCATATGTCACGCACTTATCTGAAGAACGTACGCATTGTAGATGGTACAGGAGCTCCCGCAATTGAAAACGGTCTCTATGTGTTCGACAACATCGAGGACCCCAAGCGGTTTAACGAGGATGTGGTGGAGTACGTAGGCGAGATGGACGAAGGTATCCTGGCCAAGGCCGGCCCGGAGGACGCCGTATTTGATCTCTCCGGGCACACCATCCTGCCCGGTCTCATCAACTGCCACGTGCATCTGGACCTGATGCTGCCCTACCGGGGGCTGGGAAACGGCTTTGATGAATACGGCGTTCCCTACCGCACCCTGCTGTGCTACCGCCGGGCAGCGGAGGCGCTGGACTGCGGTGTGACCACCATCCGCAGCGCAGCCCTGCCGGACGACATCGACGTCGGCTTGAAACGGGCCATCAACAAGAACATGATGTGCGGGCCGAATATCATTGCCTGCGGCAAGGGCCTGGTGGCCCACAACGGCCACGGCTCCGAGGAAAACTCCGTGGTGATGTGCAGCGGCGTGGATGCGTTCACCAAAGCCGCCCGCCTTCAGCTGGCCGCCGGCGCCGACCAGCTGAAAATGATGTATACCGGCGGCATGGCCTCCGCCAACGAGGGCCTTTGCGACATGCAGATGACGGACGACGAGGTCAAGGCCGTCGTCGACGTGGCCCACCGGGCGGGAAAAAAATGCTTCGCCCACCTGTCCAATGACAGCGCCATCCGCCAGTCCGTCCTGCTGGGGGTCGACAGCGTGGAGCATGGGTACACTCTGTCTGAGGACACCGCTAAGCTGATGGCGGAGCACGGCACCTATTTTGTGCCCACGGTGTCCGTGTCCTCCAGCGACGACTATTTGATCGCCCATGGCTGTCCGGCCCATCAGGTCGAGAAAGGCCGGGAGGCCGCCGCCACCCACCGTCAGGGCGTGACCTATGCGGCGAAGCACGGCGTGAAGATCTGTGTCGGCACAGATCTGCTGCCCTCCGATCCCGTGGACGGCACCAACGCCACCGTCCGGGAGGTGGAGTTCCTGGTAGACTGCGGCCTCACGCCTCTGGAGGCCATTAAGGCCGCCACGGTCAACGGCGCGGAGCTGTGCGGCCTGGAGAATGTCACCGGCGCGCTGAAGCCCGGCCTGATGGGAGACTTTATTGTAGTAGAGGGCAAACCCGATGAAAACATCTCCGACCTGCGGAAGCTGCGTCTGGTGGCCAAGCACTGCCGCCTGATTTGGAGCACCCTGCCCAATCTGAACGTTCGCCGCTTCAGCATTTTGGCCCCTGGCTACAACATGGCGGGCGGCACGTTCTGCGACTGGCGTCTGATGTAATGTAAAATGGGCGGAGACGAACGGTTTTGCGTTTGTCCCTGGCCAACGCCTCCCGCCCTACGGCCAGACGCCTCAACGGGCTCTGGTGAAAAGGAAACCCTTGCCATTGTGTGACCAAAAGAAGAGGAGAAAACTATGGAGATCATAAGCTTTATCGGTATTGTCGTAGCCTTGGTGGTCATCATCCTGGGCTCCCTGCGCGGGTATTCTTTAATCTTGCTGTCCACCATCGCTGCCCTGCTCGTCGGGCTGAGCGGCGGCGTGGATATGTTCATGTCCTACGAGGTTACGTACATGGGCGGCGTGGCCAATATGGTACTGGTCCTGTTCCCCATCTTCCTGGGCGGCCAGATGTTCGGCAAAATGCTGGAATTTTCCGGCCTGCCCATGAGCGTTGCCAACGCTGTCTTTAAGAAGCTGGGCCCCTCCAGCAGCGTTGCGGCGGTGTACATCGCAACCCTGCTGATGAGCGTGGGCGGCATCAACGTCTTCGTCATCATCTTCACCATGTACCCGCTGGCCGCCGCCTTCTTCCAGAAAGCCGGCATCTCCCGCAGCCTCATTCCCGGCTGTGTGCTGGGCGGCGCGGTGGCCATGCAGGTACTGCCCGGCATGCCCATTAGCAACATCATCCTGCCCGCCGAGGCCTTCGGTACCACCCCCATGGCCGGTCTGTGGATGGCCATTGTGGGCTTCATCATCGTGGGCGGCGGAAACCTGTGGTATCTGCACCGGGAGGGACAGAAGTGCATCGCCCGGGGCGACGGCTTTGTTCCCCGTGAGGGCGACACCCTGGATGTAAACCTGGATGTGGAGGGACTTCCGAATCCCTGGCTCCTGCTGCCTCCCATGGCCATCGTGGTGGTACTGCTGAATATGTTCGCCTGGCCGGCCTGGGCCGCGCTGTACATCGGCTGCGTCCTGCTGGGGCTCATGTTCTGGAAGCGCATCGGCGGCCTGCATAAAATCGTCAACGCCCTGGCGGACGGCGCGAACAGCTCCCAGTCCGTCATCAACACCGCCGCCATCTGCGGCCTGGCCACTGTTGTGGGCGCTGTGCCGGGATACAATGTGCTTCTGGGTTTCCTGGAAAAGGCCTCCTTCGGCAGTCCCTATATCCTGCTGTTCATCTCCATCGCGGTCATTGCCGGCTTCACCGGCAGCGCCACCGGCGGCCTGAACTTCGTGCTGGAGAATTTCACCCAAAAGCTGCTGGACATGGGCGGAAATCCCTACGCCCTGACCCGCATCACCAACATCGCCCAAATCACCTTTGACTCCCTGCCCCATAACAGCGCCATTGTGTTGACGCTGTCCTATTGCGGCGTATCCCACAAGGACGGCTATAAACACCTGTTCTTCTGCACCGTCGTCACCACCACCCTGGCCACGATCGTCAACATCGTCATGGCCCACATTGGTATCATTTGATGGGCGCCCGGGAGAAAATGCGTCCGCTGTTTCGGACGCTGGACGGAGGTCTTTTTTCTCAGAAAGCCGGTAAGGCGGATGTGGGAGACGCCGCGGTGAAAATGATGGCCGAGGGCGGCATAATGATGTGCTGGGCCGATCCCTTTTACCCGGACCGGGTGATTCCCCAGAAGGTGCTGGAGCGCAGCGTCGAGGTCATCCAGCAGGGCGCCGCCTGCCACTACACCGCTCCCATCGGTAACGCGGAGCTGAAGGAGGCCATCGCCAAAAAGATTCTGCGGGACAACCACATTCAAGTGGACCCCCAGCGAAACATCATCATTAACCCCGGCTCCGACGTAGGCCTCTACTTCGCTATGACGCCCTTCATCGAGCCCGGCGACGAGATTCTGGTCCATGACCCCAGCTACCCCAGCAACTTCCTGGATCCCCAGCTCCTGAACGGCGTCGTGGTAAAAGTCCCCACCTACGAGGAGGACAACTACCGTCTGCGGGTGGAGGAATACGAGAAGCGCCTTACCAGCAAGACAAAAATGGTGCTCCTCTCCTCCCCCAGCAACCCCAACGGACGAGTGTTTACCCGGGAGGAGCTGGAGGCTTTGGCGGAATTCATCGTGCGAAACGACCTAATCTGCGTGTGTGACCAGGCTTTTGAGGACACGGTGTTCCCGGAGCACGAGATGGTGAGCATCGCCAGCCTTCCAGGGATGTGGGAACGGACGGTCACCGTCTGCTCCTGCTCCAAGGGAATGGCCCTCAGCGGTTACCGGGTGGGCTATCTCTTCGCGGATGACGTGATTATGGATGTACTCTACGCCACCGCCGTAAACGTGCAGGGCGCGGCCAACACGATGGTGCAGATGGCCGTCATTCCGGCCTACGAGGACAGCTCCTTCATTCAGGAGTATGTGGCGGAGCAGAATGTCCGCCGGCATTACGCCTATGAAAAGTTTAACGCAGTTCCCGGTGTGTCCATGCCCTTGATGGAGTCCGGCTTCTATGGCTGGGTCAATGTCAGCCGTCTGGGCGACTCCAGTGAGATCACCAGTTATCTGGCGCAAGAGGCCAAGGTTCTGGTCAACGACGGGAAATTCTATGGGAACCAAGGAGATGGACATCTGCGGATCATCTATGGCGTCTTTGAAGACCGGCAAAAAAGCCTGGAGGGCATTGACCGGATCTGCGCGGCCTTGGCCAAACGGGCTGCGGCATTGGGAATTACGGAGTAATCCGACCGTACGGGATATCCGGGACTCCTTCCCTGCTTCCAAATATCCAACTGTGTGCGAGGGACCACCGTCGTGTCGATCCCCCAAACAAAAGGCGCTGCCGTCCGGCAGCGCCTTTTTCATCCGCATTCTCAAGCCCGGGGGTGGGCCTTCTGATAGACGTCTTTCAAATGTCCCTTTACCACATGGGTATAAATCTGGGTCGACGAAATATCCGCATGTCCCAGCATTTCCTGAATGGAACGAAGGTCCGCTCCGTTTTCCAGCAAATGCACCGCGAAGGAGTGGCGCAGTGTATGAGGGGTGATCTCCTTTTCAATCCCCGCTTTCTCCTGGTAAAACTTGATAATCTTCCAGAAGCCCTGACGGCTCATCCGCTCCCCGTTCATATTGACAAAGAGGGCCTCTTCCCCGTCGTCCGTCACCAACTGGGGACGAATCTTCCACACGTAATCCTGAAGAGCCTTCACCGCAGTGCGGTACAGGGGGATAATCCGCTCCTTTCCCTTGCTGGAGCAGTGAACAAAACCGGCGGCCAGGTTCAAATCCTCCAGATTCAACGTAGTCAGCTCACTGACCCGGATGCCGGTGGCGTAGAGCAGCTCCAGCATAGCGTGGTCCCGGAAGCCCTTAGCGTCCACGCACTGAGGTTGCTCCAGAAACAGCTCCACTTCCCGGGAGGTCAGAATCTCCGGGTATTTCCGCTCCACTCTGGCGGCCGTTACCCCCTTGGCGGGGTTCGTTTTCACCTTTCCGGAGAAAAGCTGGTAATTGTAAAAGGACTTCACAGAGGCCAGAAACCGGGTGACGGAAGCGGCGGACTTTCCCCGGCTCAGCATCCAATCCATATAGGACTGCACCGTCTCCCCGGTGGCTTCCAATAAGCCGGGCCCACGGACCTTCAGATATTCGGAAAACTGGGTCACGTCCCGGAGATAGGACGTGACGGTATTTTGGGAGGCGTGCTTCTCCCTCCGCAGATATTCCCCATAGCGCGCAATCTCGTCCGTAAGGATCCCTTCTCTCTTTCCCCGACTGCGGGGCCGGGTTTCTATGGCAACGCTTCAAGCGTCCCGAACCAGTTTCAATCTCCCAGAGGAACACCGTCCTTCTGCCACCACCTGGAATCTCCCTTCCAGATCGGCGGTTCCTTGAACGGAAGCTAGGCCTCTCACGAAAGCATCCGCTCCAGCAGCAGCTCCAGGAACCAGGGGGTCAGCATCAGCTCGGCGCACATGCCTGCCAGTAACACCCCGGCAATCACCGCCAAACGGCCCCACCAATCCCGGCCGTAGGCCACCGGAGTCCGGCCCCGGCCAAAAGATAAGCAGGCCAGGGCGGCAGAGCGCTCCAGAGAGGGCACGGCCAGGAGAAAATAACAAGGCAGCGTCACCGCGGAGCGCAATCCAAAGACCGCCAGGGCCAGCAGCACCCCGTCGGCGCCGAAGGACGCCGTAAAACAGCAAACGGAAAAAGAGAGGAAAAAGCCGAACGCCCCCGTGACGGCAGGCAAAAGCAAGATCCCAATAGAGGCGAAACCCAGCAAAAAGGCCGCCAGGGGATAGCGAAAATACAGCACCACCGCCGACAGGGCCGCCTGAGATGACAGGCTCTTCTCCACTTTCAAAAAATCCGTCAGATATCGGGTCAGCTCATCGCCGGTGGCGTCGGGAACCTGGGCGGAAAAAACCTGTCCCAAAAGGACGCCAGCGAAAAAAAACAGCGCCAAAAACAACAGACGAAGCAGCGGCTGCTTCCACTCCGTCCTCTCCCGCCTCTTCCAGTCCAAACCGCCTCACCTCACCGCATCCTATGAGCGGCAGCGGCGGATTATGCGTCCGGTGGCAGAAGGGATCGGATAAGAAAACGCCCTTCCATCGATCCAGCGCAAGGAAGAAGGCGTGTCACTTTTCAAAACTTGATTGCTCTAATAATATAGCTCAAATTTCCGTTTTTCGCAAGATGTTTCCGGAAAAAAGCACTTTTTTGGGATTTATGACAAAATATTATGTAAACTGCATTATGTCAACTTCGCTTTTGGGGCTGGAAAATTTCGGAACAGACCGCCAAATTCATGGGAGCGCCCTCCACATTTGGGGGACGGCGCTCCCCGGCTATCCCATATCTTCCGCTTCTCCCCTGCCCTGTCGAAACGGGGGGCCGGGTTGGTTCCGGCGGCGGCGGCTTTCCAAAAATCCTGAATTTTGTGCAATCCCACAAGTCACTTCCGGCGGCGGCGGCGCTTGGGCCCCGCCAGTCCGGCCAGCAGGCCTCCGGCCAGACCGCATAGCAGCAGAATACCGCCATGGCCCAGCCAAGCGATATTCTCCCAGAAGCCCAGTCCCGCCAAGATCAGCACCGATAGGAACAGCGCCGCCGCCGGCACGCCGCCCCATCGTAATCCGGTGAGCCGTACTGCCGGCAGTCCCCCGGCCAGGGCGGACAGCACACACAGCACCGCCACCGCCGGGAAACTCCCGCTCTCAGACAGTGCGCCTTTTACCAATAGAAGCGCCAACAGCGACAGCCCCAGCAGATACGTCCCCAGCGACAGCAGGCCTCCGGCCACAAAGCTCTGCCATACCGGCCTTGGTTTCTTTCCCTTAGCCATAAAAATCCTCCCTCGCAACATGCTCTTGCAAGGAGCATATTCCGTGGGAGGGTGTTTTTATGCTTGGTAATTGGCAGATTCCGGATCTGGAAAATCAGGACTCCTCACCGTCGTCCAGCTCCTTCTTCTCTTCCTTCTTGTCCTCTTTCTTCTCCTCAGGCTGTTCACCGCTCTGGACGCCTACGGAGCTGACGGCCCACTTGGTCAATTCCATGCGAACCCGGTCGTCGCTGGTCTCGACAACGATGGTATCCTTGCTCACGGAGACAATCCGGCCCACGATGCCGCCAATAGAGGTAATGACATCGCCCTTTTTCAGACTGTCCCGCATCTCCTGCGCCTTTTTCTTGCGCTTGTTCTCCGGGCGAATCATCATGAAATACATGATGGCCAGCATGACGACAATCATTAATATTGTGTAATCCATGAATAGCTTCCTTTCCTTTGTATACTCAGATTGTATCTATTATACCAGATCAGAGGAAATTTGCAAGCCTTTTCTTTATTGATTTCCAAATTTGCGCAAAGTGGACATGCGCGAAAATTAGAACATGAAGCGCAATGTACGGAAGGGCATTCCCGGTATAAAGCTCAGGGTAGACAGCATTGGGGGTTCATGATATAATCAATGGCAAATTGCTGAAAGGACGTGCTGAAATGCAGTTGTTCACTCTGCGGCCATGGCAGGAAGAGGATGCGGAATCCGTTGCCGCCGCGGCCAACAATCCGAAGATCGCGGCAAACCTGCGAAACGTCTTCCCCTCCCCTTACACCCTGGCGGACGCAGTCTGGTATGTGGGCGACTGCATTGCCCAGGGCGAGGCACGGCAGCTTACCCGGGCGATTGTTGTGAATGGGAAAGCCGCCGGCAGTATTGGCGTCTTTCTCCAAGGCGATGTGTATGAGAAATCGGCGGAACTGGGTTATTGGCTGGCGGAGGAACATTGGGGCAAGGGCATCATGACGGAGGCCGTCCGGCAAATCTGCGAAGAGGCCTTTGGGCATTTTGATATTATCCGCATCTTCGCGGAACCCTTCACGGATAACCTGGGCTCTCGCAGGGTACTGGAAAAAGCGGGTTTCACCCGCGAGGGAACCATGCGCAGCGGCGTCTATAAAAACGGGCAAATCCACTCCTACTGCGTGTACGCCCTTCTGCGGGATGAGCTGTAGAGAAATTGAGGCTTCTGCCGAGAGGGAAACAAGCGCTTTTAACGTTTTGAAGCGGGAGAGCTAAAACCCTCCCGCTCCTTATCTCACCCCATTTTGCGGATTGCTTCCCAATAACATAGCCATATTGCTATCTGCCCGGCTCCACGGGAACCGATCAGCCGGTACTCCCCTTCTCCATCCACATGCAACTCAAGAAGCCGCTCTGCTTTCCTACGGAATCCCACGGCAGGATCCCAAAGGAAGCGTAAATCTTTCACCTCCGCTCCCAGCGCGCATACACTGGATTGAAAGGACCTCGTTCTTTCGCCAGCTACTTATTAGGAGGTATTGCAATGCCTGAAAAAGTCATGCCCGGTCCCGTGGAGGACCTCAGCGGCATCCGCGAGGCGGTTTGCATCCATACCAGGAAGATTTACGATTCCTGCCGAGAGAAAGATATAACACATTTAATACTTTTGAGAAGGGAGGGCAAATGCCCTCCCTTCTCTCACATCACCACATACTCATAATACCGCGCCAGTTTCTCTCCACCCTGGTTTCTCGCGTCCTTGTCCTCCAGGAACGCTTTCGCCATGTAAACGTAGAAATCCATGCTGTTGGCATTAACCTTCTCCGCCACCTTAGAGTAGTCGGAGTAGATCATGTTCATTGCCACCCAGAACGCCAGCGGATCGCAGTTAATCCCCCGCTGGGCTCGGGCCTCTTCGGTCTTCTCCATACTCCAGTGGGGGCCAGTGGTGCCGTCGGCATTGCGCATGCCCTGGACCCACTCATGAGCCATTTCTTTGGAGAACCGCGTACCCCCAGTCCCGGAGCCATGGCCGTCCATCCGCTCGCCGCCCCGGCGGTAAGCTGCCTCATCCAT
Organism: Oscillospiraceae bacterium; assembly: GCA_910575815.1. GTDB lineage: Bacteria > Bacillota > Clostridia > Oscillospirales > Oscillospiraceae > Oscillibacter. The sequence goes on along the minus strand of CAJTFN010000011.1, from coordinate 4,898 downwards.
TCCGCGGTGACCGGCATCCATGCGGTACTCACGATCGAACTCCGGCGGAATTCGATCCATCTCTCCCGACACATTAAAGCCGATTTTGTTCATAGGACGCCAGCCTTCCTTTTCTTGGTTGTTTTGATACACAGGCGGGACGTAAGGCATATGGATGGGGTATTGACTGTATGGTACACCTCCAGCGGGAAGCCCCATACGGCCTCCGTCCTGGCCATCCCAGCCGCCAGGATAGCGGCCATCCACCCACATGCCACCTTCATTCATGGGGGCAAAACGCCCGTTGTCATAGTGCTCCCGGCCTTGGCGGTCCCGGAAGCGGCTTTCCACGCTGCTGCCCCGGCGCTCATAATCCTGGCGGCTGCCGTCTCGTCCGGCAGTCATCAGAACCATACGGCCCATTCTTCCAATTCGTTTCATGTCCTACCCCCTTTCAAGTAGTGGGCGCGGGCGGCGTGGCAGGGGCTGTGCCATCAATGCTGGGCAAAGAATTGTCCGGACAGGGGCAAGTCTTTCCCAGCAACCGAAATGTGCCGCCGGTGGCGCTGGTGGAGACCATAGCGGAATACCGGGTCCGGGTGCGGATGCCGCACGCGGTCACCGGGGCGCAGCAGCGGTTGGTGAGCGGATACTGCTGCGTTCCGGTCCCGATGGTGACAACCACCGGAGCATTGATGGTAGCCGCGGCTGGAATCGCCTGGGCAATCACGATGCAGTACTTACACCCGTTCCGGTAGCTCCCGGCAGGCAGATTGATTACCACATTCCCGTCGGCAAAGGTGACGGCCTGGGAAATCACCAGACGGTCACAGAGTTTGCAGCTCGTTTTGCAAGCCATTTTAAAACCTCCATAAATTCAGGGGCGGCAGGAATCCCCGCCGCCCCGATATCGTCACGGCGTGCGCCGGAAAGAATCAGCAGCAGGAACCGCAGCCGTTACCACAGCCCTGATTCCATCCGGAACGCCGCAGAATCTCCGCCGTGTTTGCATCCAGCATGGCGCTGAAGGTGGCGTTCTGCCGGTATGCTTGGATTTCCGCAGCCTGTTCCGCGATTTTCTGGTCCTTGCGGGAGGACTCAATCGCGTCCAGCTTCGCCAGCACCCGGTCCGTGTCGTTGTGGGCGTTCTGGATGATGTTGGCGGTATTGGTCGCCGCCGCATAGGCCGCGTCACAGGACGTGCGCTCGATCAGGCGCTGTGTCTCGCAGCAGCACTGCTGGTTCTGGAAGCTCTGGTTATACAGCTGCTGCATCAGGGCGGCCTGCTGCTGGCAGCGGGCCAGCTCCGCCTGAGAGGCGGTCTGCATGATGGTGGTCCCCAGACCGTTGATGCCGTTCTGCGTGGCGTAGAACCCGTCGCACAGGCCCTGGGTTGCTCCGTCCAGCTTCCCAATGATGGTCTGGGTGTCAAGGGCCCGCTGGAGAACCGCCTCCGTGGGATAGCCGCCGCCAAAGCCGCCGAAGCAGCCGGGGGCGGGATAAGGCACGACCGTCACGTTATCACCTCCGTTGCCGCCGCCGTTTCTGCCGCCAAAACCGTTTCCGTTGCCCCAGCCGAAGATGATGGCCAGGATGATGACGGCCCAAAGGCCCTCATTTCCGAAGAAACCGCCACCATTGCCGCTGTTGTTCCCGTTGTTGTCGGACTGGCCGGCCAGGAACCCTGTAAGCAGATCGTTACCCATAATCAAATCTCCTTTTAAACATGTATTGCAGGCCGGGGCCGTACGCTCCCCGGACGATGCCGAATGGGAGCGGTTTTGGTCAAGACCGCAAACTGAAAAAGAAGATCTATCTTCCGCCGGGAATGGGGATGCCCAGGGCGGACAAGAACTGTTCCAGGGGCGTCCCGGCTTCCTTCAGCATGTTCCGCCCGGCCTGTTCCAGCTCGCCGGCGGATTTCCCGAAAATCATTCGCCGGGCCTGGGCAACCCTTGGGTCGGCGGGATTCTGGCTCTCCAGGAACTTCCGCACCACGCCCATGGCGTCGCCGCCGCCGACGGCCATCTGAATGAGGCCCTGCATCATATCATTCATGCCTTGCTTCCTTTCCCGGAGTTCTTCTCCGGCGGTTCTTTCAGTTCCTTCACAGGGGGCTGGGCGGAAGCGAATTCTTCCCGCATGGCCCGCATGGCCGCCGCCGTTTCCTCGCGGATCAGGCGCGTCCCCTCTTCAATAGTCAGATACGTCCCGGGCGCGGGAGCCGGAGCCTCGGGTTCAAACCGGAACTTTCGGAAGACGGGAATCCCGTCATCCCCTACGGCCTTGGCATAGATGTATCCATGAGACCAGTCCAGCATCAGCCGCAGGACGCCGGAGAAATCCGTGGGGACTGCCTTTGCTTCATCGTAGTCCGCCACTCGGGTGACGATGACGTTGGATTGTTCTGCCGGGGACTGAGACAAGGGCGGCTCGGCGGCCTGCGGGAGGCCGCGCGGAGGATAAGCCCCCCACGTGCGGGGCGGCATGGAGGGCGGGCTGAGAGGCCGCCCGGTGTAAGGGTCAAAACGGTAGTTCTCCATGATTTGAGCTCCTTTAAATACAGATTAGGAGAGAAGCGCTGCCTTTCGGCTTCCCGGCGGCGTGTTTCGGGGCTTCCCTTCTTTCGGGCTCTATCGTAGCACAAAAAATTGATGGGAACCTATCAAGTTCCCATCAATTTTCTATCACAATCGTCTCTGACCTTCCGGATTTTCAGCTTTATGTCATGAATGCGCCGGTCCACGGTGGAGATGGACATGTCCAGGGCCGCCGCAATTTGAATGCGGGGCCAGCTGCGGACACACAGGTCAAATACTCTCCGTTCGTCTTCGGTGAAATTACACTCCAGGCGGTAGCGCTCACATTCCGGGAAAGTCAGGCCACGCCGCAGATTCATGTATTAAACTTTTCCGATCTTCTTGGCGAACCTGTGTAGCATGGTGCACATCTGCTGCCGGGTAAGGGGTTCGGAGAGCTTCAGGTCTCCGGACGCATCGCCGGTCAGGATGCCGTTCTTCCTGGCCCACTCGACGCCCTCCTTGTGGGCGGGGCTGGGGATGTTGTCCATACGTTTATCCTCCTTTTGATAGTTCGGGCGCACCGCGCCCACGATCTGACTGTAAGGCCGGGTCTTTCGGCAGACCATGCCGCCGTTGGACTGGCTTCCGGCCTGGGAGGTGTTGCCTTCAATGGCCACCACGCCGGAGGCCGCCACCTTCTCAATGATGCCGGTATGGTCTGTGGCCGCGCCGCCGGGGAAGTCGTAGATCACCACGTCCCCGGGAAGATAGTTTTTCGTCACCCACTGGCCGGACTTCTTCGCGGCGTTCATCAGGGCTCCGCAGGAGGCGGTTTTCAGGGGAAGGGAAATCCCCGCCTGATGGAACACCCACTGAACAAAAGCCATGCACCAGGGGTAGGCGGATCCGGAGACCTCCCGGCCATAGTACCAAGTATTGTACTTTACCCGGTTGGAGTTGGCCGGGGACTCCTTGGTCCCCAGCTCCGCCGTTGCAATTGCCAGCACCTTCCCAGCGGTCATACCGCGCCCCCGGAGACGATCTCCTTGGTCTGCACCAGCGCCTTTCGGTTTTCCGTGTTGATCTCCCAGACCGCGCCCTCAATCATGTTAATAATCGCCTCGGTGACCACCACGCCCATGGCCCGCAGCTGTTCCTGGACAAACTGCTGCCGCTTCGCCCCGGTGGGATCCTGGTCATGATACAGCTGCTCCGCCGCCCGGGCGAAGGACTCCACCAATTTCCGAATGTTCTCCTGCGTGGCGGCGTTGGTGTGGGCGATAAACCACGCCTTCGCCTTCGGCGTCAGATAGGCCAGCAGCGCCACGGCGAAAGCCGCCAGCAGATTCCCGATGATTTCATACATATTTTCCATTACAATTCCTTTCCGGACGGACAAAAGCCACCCTGTCGCACTTGACAAAGCGGCTTTGTTTGGTATAATGAGCATAGAAGGGCGCTGCTACGGCGGTCAGCCCAGAATACGAGCTAACTCATCGTTAGCCGCTCGGGTAGGGACCGGGCGGCTAACACGCTTTTGTGGCAAGCATCCACGCCCACACGGCGCAAAGCGCCAGGAAACGCAGAACGGCGAAAAGCCGTCTCTTCCACATCCGCACCACCTCCCCCCTTCATGGATTTTGCTCAGGGGTACAAACGGTGGGCCAACCGCCTATTATGTAACAGCGTCCTTCCGGGTTCATCATACCATGCCCCGTCACGCTTTGTCAATTCTCGCCGCCCTTCCGGGCGGCTTTCCTATGCCCTCAGCTAAGGAACTTCTTCATCGTCCTCGCCTCCTTTCCCGGCTCTCACCTTCGAAATCTTAATCCCCGCCAGCAGCAGGGCCTCTACGCCGCCCGCCCCCAGAGTGTACTGAATCAATGTGTCCGGCACCGCGCCCTTTACGCAGAAGATCACGGTCATCGCCACGATAAAGGCCAGGGCAAAGAGGCCCATAGCCAGCAGGATCCGGTTCGACGTTTTCACAGCCCCACCCTTCCCAGAAGAAAGGCGATGACGGCGGCGCAAACGGCCCACAGGGCCTTTTCCACGATGGACTCCCACCGCTTGGCGGGCTTGGTCTCCAGGCCCTCCACCTTCCCGGTCAGGTTGTCCAGCTTGGTCAGGATGGAATTCAGCTTGTTTTCCTGAACGGCGCTGAGGGTTTCCAAGCCCCTCAGCCGGTCGAACATCTCCCGGTGTGTGGCACTGTGCTGCTCATTGGTTCGCTCCAGGGCCTCCACCCGGGGGATTAAGGGACAATCCCTGGGATTATCCGTGCATTTTTCAGCCATCATATATCAGTCCTCCTCTTCTGAATTGTCCGCGCTGGCGGTAACCGGCATGGAAGGCAGGTTTAGCGTAAAATCGGCGTTTTGCTCTGTTTGAGTCAAA
>CAJTFN010000010.1 GCA_910575815.1 Oscillospiraceae bacterium | reverse complement strand
AATTCTTTCCCAGACCAGCGTTCCTGCGGTGGTCTTGTTGTTGTGCCTTTTTTACCCCCTTTTACCCCCTTCTTCCTTCTTCACTTTTCTGTAAATTTTCTATTGACTTTTCCTTTGCAGACTTTTTGGTTAGTCGCCCCGCTCCAGGCGCTGGATTAACGAGATGGAAACAAAGAAAGCAGTTACAAACACAACCGCCCCAAGACTGCCCCAGGGGCGCTCCTTCCCGGTCTCCGGACGGGGCTCCGGTGCGCCGGGGTCGGAAAACTGATATAAGCTGTCAAGCCGTTCGTCCATCCACGCGCCATGGGCGGAAAGGGTGGTCTTCAGCTTTTCGACTTCTCCCACGTAGGTTCTGGTGTTGCGGTCCGGCTGGCCGGGGGTCTCTTCTTTCAGATAACCGCCCTCCAAATAAAAGTACCCCCATCGGGCCCAGTCCCGGTCAACGGCGGACCCCAGGCCTTCTATCGTCGCATCCACAAAGGACCCAATCGCCTCATCGGACAAAATACTCCGCCGAAGCTCCCCATACCGCTGAATCAATAAACGGGTAAATTCCGGGTCCCGCAGCATCTGCCGGAACCAGGGGGCGGAGTGGAACGCCGTTGTGCTTAAATTGGCGTTCTGCGTCTCGTTGTTGTCCATGGCCTGGTCAAAGTCCCATATGGGACCCATTGTCAGCCTTCCGTCGTAGTCCGCGTAAAGATAGGTGGAGTTGAAGCCCGCGTCATAATTGAGGAAGAACTCGTTCAGGAGGAAATAATCCACAAAGGAGTCCATGTCGATCAAATCCCGATACCGGATAAAGTCCTCGAACTCCCCGGCAAAGAGCGCCTCTTCAAACCGGTCGATCTGCGCGGTAATTCTTTGGACAGACGTTTCACTCAGGACCTCCTTATCCGGCCATTTCACATCCAGGAACCCGGGAAGGAGCTTCTCCCGAGCGGCGTAGTTGTTCAAAATTGTCCCGGTGAGATTATAGCGGTCCCGTCGAATCAGAAAGGGAAGATTGGCGCTGTTTTCAGCAAACTGCGGCAAATCCACCCGGTTCTTTCCAACGGAGATCATCTCCATCAGCAGATAGACGCCCTCGTACTCATAATGGTCTCCCCGCCGCCAGACCACCTCGCAAAAGCATGTGTCTGGCACATAGGGCATGATTTCCCCCGCCGCTGTGTAGGCCAGGTAGTTGCGCAGAAGGGATTTATCAATAAAGGACACGTTCAAAATCCAGTCGCTGTCGGCGCCCATACCCAGAAGCTCCTGACGCTGGCGGCCCCCGTTTTCGTCTGTGAAGCGGAGGAGATACTGCCGCTTATCATAGTTTCCCGAGGAGTTGCCCCGGACCCGGAGTTTTACGGAGGACGTCAGCACGGGAACGTCGCTCAGGCGGTTCACCCCGTTTTCCCTGTCCAGCAGGGAGAAGGTACCGTAGGCGTAAGGGTCGATATCCAGGGGGACATAATATCCCCGGTCATGGTCGTAATAGCTGTTGCGCCTGGGCTCCTGCTCGCCGGTATCCAGTACGACAAGAGGCAGATTGCTGGTAAAGCTCTCATCAACCGTCAGCGTCTTGTCGCGGAAATTGGTTCTGCCCGTGGGATTGTCCTTGTCCGACAAAAAAGTCTCGTCGGCGACAATGGCCTGGCCGCTCAAATCCGTCGTTCCAACATCCGTGGTCTCCAAGGGCTCCGGGAAGGCATAGCCCTCCCCCGGCGAGAAAAACAGCCCTAGCGCCAATCCGCCCAGCAGCAGCCCGGCGGCCAGCAGACCTCCGATCCTCCGCTCACTCAGCTTCCCCATCATTCAGCGGCTCATCTCCTCGTTCTGGCAGACCAAATCCACATGGTTCACGCCCTCCAGAAGGAACAGCGCCTCATGGATGTCCATGCTCTTCCTCTTTCCCTCCTCCAGAATCCTCTGGGACAATTCGTAGATGTACTCCACATCCTCCGTCCCCTCGTTCCGGACCCGCAGCAGGGCCTTGCCCTCGTACTGGAGCAGGACCGCTTCCTCGATCTGAGACGACGAGGCCGGCGCGCCGCGGATGATAAGCAGATAGCGGTCATTGGCCTTGATGGTGCCCATGACCAGCATGGTGAGGAAGATGGTCCCCGTGCCAATGGCCGCCAGGGCATAGTAGGACACGCCGCAGCTGATGCCCACGGCGATGCACCAGAAGATATAGGTGGAATCCCGGGGGTCCTTAATGGCTGTGCGGAAGCGCACAATGGACAGCGCGCCCACCATGCCCAGGGAGAGGGCGATGTTGTTGCCGATGACGTTCATGATGAGGGTGGTAATCAGGGTCAGCATCAGCAGGGATACATTGAAGCGGGCGCTGTACACCGCGCCGGAATGGGAAAAGCGGTACGATATGTAGATAACCGCCCCCAAAAGCAGCGCCACCGCGAAATTCAGGCAAATTTGCTCAATCGTGAGATCGCTTCCCATGGTCTGGGTCAGCTGTGCAACCAGGTTTTTCATAACAGAGCTCCTCTCGTGCTACTTGCTTAAAATACGGCGCGCCGCGCCAATTCATATTTGCTCAAAGAAAGCTCGGGCATCCCCGACAGCCCGAGAATCCACTTGCATTGATCCAGCAGGAAGCCGTCGTACTTCACCTCCAGCGTGGGATTTCCCAATACGGGATGCAGTCCCGGCACCGCCTTCCAAAAGGAGTCTGCGCTCTTCCCAGCCCGCAGTTCGGTGTCCACGGTAATCCGGATATTGTTGGTGAGTTCCACGAAGGCGTCCCGCCGGTATTCCACGACGCACTTGGGCCGGTACAAGCCGCGTTCCAAAAGCTGGTACAGCTGCTTGGCGAAGCCGCTCCCCAGACCCAGCAAAACGGAATTGTTCCCCGCCATCAGCTGAGCGGCCGTCTCCCGGGAAACCGTCAGGGACTTTTTAACCTGCACAGAGCCCCGCTTCTCCTTGACTTCCAATTTTGCCCAGTCCTGGTCCGGATCGTAGATCCGCAGCCGAATTTTCTTGCGGTACTCCAGGCCGTTGATTTTGTCAAAATAGTCGTCGTCATAAATGCTGTCGAAATACAAGGAACGGACCAGATAACCGTTCCGGCCTCCGTACCTGTCCCGGTGAAACACCCTGGAAAGACGGGCCGTGAGCTGCCGGCCCGTCTCCAGAGAGATGCTGTACTTTTTTTCCGTCCGCATGACTGCGCGGACCTCTTCCGTCATTTGGAACAAGTCCCCCTTTCTGCTTTGCCGGCCGTGACTTTACAACAACTTGTACCTTTCTGCAAGGTAGGCTTACTCTTGAAAAATTCTGAAAGAGGTCTTGCAAACCGGCGCGGTTTGTGATATCCTCTACACGTAACCAAGAGAATTTTTTCCTTACAGAAAGGTACACGTTTTTGTAAATTCCCATATTTACAACAACTTTGCCTTCTCATAAGTCTCCGCCCGATAGCGGAAGGAGGACAGCGGCATCCCACATTCCCGCGCCGCCGCCGTGCCGGTAATCGCCCCGGCTCTCCAGCGCCGGTAGGCGCTGTGGTAATTCTCCGGAAGCGGCTGGGGCGGCCTGCCAAACCGGACGCCCCGGGCTTTGGCGGCGGCGATGCCCTCCGCCTGCCGCTGGTGTATGGTCGTGCGCTCGTTCTCCGCCACGAAGGACAGCACTTGCAGAACAATATCGCTGAGGAAGGTTCCCATCAAGTCCTTCCCCCGCCGGGTGTCCAGGAGAGGCATATCCAGCACCACAATGTCAATCCCCTTTTCCTTGGTCAAAAACCGCCATTGCTCCAGGATTTCTCCATAGTCGCGTCCCAGCCGGTCGATGCTCTTGACATAGAGCAAATCGTCCGGTTTCATTTTTTTCACCAGCTTTTTGTATTGAGGCCGCTGGAAATCCTTTCCGGATTGCTTGTCCAAAAAGATGTTCTCCTCCGGGACAGACAGCTCCCGCATAGCGATGCGCTGCCGGTCCTCGTTCTGCTCTCTGGTGCTGACTCGGATGTAACCGTATGTTTTTTTTGAAATGACTGCCCGACCTCCTTTGCATGATAACACTTGACGTTGTTTGGTTGCCGGATCACCGGCCGTACATGTATTGTCACCGGAAACGCAGGCCGCGCGCTTTCTCAGCCGTGGGAACGATAAGGAGAAAAAATGGGCAGAGAATGGATAAAATTCCACTCTCTGCCCATAATCTGTGTTCCCATTCGGCCTGACAGACGCCGCGAATGTATTGGTGAAAACAGTTTTGCAGACAAACATCAAACGCTCCGGCGGTCTTCTCGTAGTTGTTTCCTTCATCCAAACAAGCGGCTCCCGGGCCCTACGGGCTGGAACCACCGGTCCACGGCCCGGGAGCCGAAGAACGCCTCCAGCCTTCCCCAATCCTCCGAGGAGAGAAGGCAGAACCCCAGGGTATCATTCTTCATGGAGGGCGTAAAACAGCGGAGCTGCCAGCGCGGAGCTATGATGGCCTGGATCGCCCGTAGCGTGGTATCCCGGTCCATCTGGTCCGGCCCGTAGGGAATGGCGGTGACCTCGCCCCTCTTTTTCAGCAAGATGTCAAAACCCCTGGGCAGGGCGCTCTCCCGAAGCTCGAAGGCAAAGTGGTCGTCCTCCGGCAGACTCTCGCTGACACAGCGGACGATGTCCTCGTCATACTCCCGCCAGTCGAACCAGATCACCGCCGGGCTCATCCAAAAGCGGTCTTCTTCCGTCTCCGGCGCTTTCAAATACGCCTCGATCAGCTCGTAATCCGTAACCGTTTCCATCTCGTCTCCCCTTTCCGCTTTCAGGGCAGCTTGTACTTCTCCAAATCCTGATCCAAGCTCTGGGCAAATTCCCCGGCGGCCTTGAAGTCGTGGAGATAGGCGTGGCGCTGCTCGGCGTGGTCCTCCCGCTCCTCAATGACGCAGACGGCAATGTTGGAGCAATGGTCGGATACCCGCTCCAGATTCGTCAGCAGGTCGTTCAGAATGAAGCCCAGCTGCACGGTGCACTCTCCGTTCTGGAGCCGCCGGATGTGCCGGGCCCGGATTTCGTCGGTGAGCTGGTCAATGGTCTCCTCCAGGGGCTCCACCGCCTTGGCGGCGGCGGGATCATCCCTCTGGAAGCAGTCCACGGAGAGTTCCAGGATGTCCTCCAGCGCCCGTCTCAGCACCTGGAGCTCTGCCTCGGCGGAGCCGGAGAAGCTGAGTCCCTTCTCGTGGAGCTCCCGGGCGGACTCCTGAATGTTCAGGGCATGGTCTCCGATGCGCTCGAAGTCGCCGATGGCATGGAGCAACCGGGAGACGGTGTGGATGTCCTCCATGGAGAGGCCATGCTGGGAAATCTGAACCAAATAGCCGCTGAGGCGGTCCTCGTAGATGTCCAGCTTGTCCTCATCTTCCAAAAGCTCCGCCTCCAGGTCCCCCCGGTACTTGGACAGCTGCCCCAGGGCGGCCAGCAGGCTCTTTCGCGCCAGGGCGCCCATCTCACAGGCCATGGCGGCACACTCGCTGACCGCCGCGCCGGGGGTCCGCAGCAGCAGCGGGTCCAAAAAGGCGAACTGGGGAGTCTTGTCCCCTTCTTTGACAGCCGCCCGGGCCAGCCATTCCAGCTGGCGGGAAAAGGGCAGCAGCAAAGCGGTGGTGCCAATGTTGAACACCGTGTGGCACAAGGCCACGCCCACGGCTCCCACCGTGGCGTCCATGAAGGGGAAATGGAACAGCAAATCCCCGCCGCAGAAGAGGATCAGGCCGATGGCCGTGCCGATGATGTTGAACGCCACATGAATCACGGACACCCGCTTCGCCCCCCGGGAGACTCCGATGGAGGAGATCAGCGCCGTGACACAGGTGCCGATGTTCTGGCCCATGATGATGGGGATGGCCACACCGTAGGTAATGGATCCGGTGAGAGCCAGGGCCTGCAAAATGCCCACGGAGGCCGCCGAGGACTGAATCACCCCGGTGAACACCGCACCCACGGCCACGCCCAGCAGGGGATTCCGGAAAGCCGTCAGCAGCTCCGAGAAGCCCGGCAGGTCCGCCAGAGGGCTGACGGAGTTCTTCATCATCTCCATACCGGACATCAAAATGGCGAAGCCGATGAGGATGCGCCCGATGTCCCGCCGCCGCTGGCGCTTGGAGCCCATGATGAGCAGAATTCCCGCCAGGGCGAAGAGGGGAGAGAAGTTCTCCGGCTTCAGAAGGTTCAGCAGCACGCTCTCACTCTCAATACCGGTGAGGGACAGAATCCAGGCCGTCAGCGTGGTGCCCACATTGGAGCCCATGATGACGCCGATGGTCTGGCCCAGCTCCATGACGCCGGAGTTCACCAGACCCACCAGCATCACCGTCACCGCCGAGGAGGACTGGACCGCGATGGTGATGCCCGCGCCTAAAAGCAGGCCCTTCATGGGATTGGAGGTCATGCGCTTCAACAGCCGCTCCAGGCGGCCGCCGGCCATCTTCTCCAGGCTTTTGGACATGGTGGTCATGCCGTACAGGAAAAAAGCCAGACCGCCGCAGAGGGTGAACAGGGAAAAAATATCCATGCAGAAACTCCTCACTTCCCCTCCGGCCTCCCGAAGGCCCCGGGGTCTGAAAGACCCCGTATACCCTGGAAACGGCAGGAGGCAGACAACATTCCCGCCCTCTTTTGCCCTCCGCCGCGTTCCGGAGGCTTCCAAGCAAAGCGGCACGCGAAACCCTGTTCAACCGGACGTTCAGAACGGCCGCGAACGCCGTCCGGACCCCGGCGGGAGGAAAACCTTTGCCGGGAAATTCCACAGGGCTTACCATCTTATGTGACGGCTCCATTATATATGTGAGAGATAGCGCCAGGGAACCGGCAGAATGACCAAAACGCAAAATTTACAGAAAATTTTGGCGTTTTAACTAAAATTAAGCTTCTTCATTTTCCGTTTCGCCGAATTCCACCTCTGGCTCCGGAATCCAGGGGCAGCGGCCATAGAGGGCGGTCATCGAGCGGATTTCCTCCGCCACCTCCGCCCTGGTCTGGCCGGGAAGCAGCCGCCAGCGCCAATTGCCGGACCCCACGCCGGGAACGTTGATCCGGCTCTCGCTGCCCAGGCCCAGGTAGTCCTGCAACTGGGCGACGAAGAGCTCCGCCGCGCTGCCCTGTCCCGCCCGGAGCAAAGCCCGCCGGACGTTCTCCGCCCCGGAGACGCCCAGGTACTTCTCCGCGAAGTCCCGCTCCCGCTTCGGCGCGGAGGCGTACCACCCGGCCACGGTGTCGTTGTCATGGGTTCCGGTGTAGCAGATGCAATTGGGCTTGTAATTGTGGGGCAGGTAGGCGTTGCTGGGATCGGAGAAGGCGAATTCCAGCACCCGCATGCCCGGAAGGCCCGAGGTCTCCCGAAGCCGGTGGACCTCGTCGGTCAGGATGCCCAAATCCTCCGCGATATAGGCAATGTCCCGAAACCAGGAGGTCAACACCCCCAAAAGGTCCATGCCCGGCCCCTTCTCCCAGGAGCCCGTCCGGGCGGTCTCGGCCCCCGCGGGAACGGCCCAGTAGCTCTCCAGACCCCGGAAGTGGTCAAGCCGGATGACGTCGAAGAGCTTGCCGGCTCCCTCCACCCGCCGGATCCACCAGCCGAAGCCGTCCCGCTTCATAGCGGCCCAGTCATAGAGGGGATTTCCCCAGAGCTGGCCGTCCTCGGAGAAGTAGTCCGGCGGAACCCCGGCCACCTTGCCTGGCCGTCCCTCGCTGTCCAGGAGGAATTCCTTTCGCTCGCTCCACACGTCGGCGGAGTCCAGGGAGACATAAATGGGCAAATCGCCGATGAGACCCAGGCCTAAGCCGTTGACATAGGCTTTCAGCGCCGCCCACTGGGTGAAGAACCAGTGCTGCACGCAGGTCTGGAAGGCCACCTCCTCCGCCAGCTCCACCCGCCAGCGCTCCACGGCCCAGGGCTCATGGCGGCGGAGGCCCTCGTCAGGCCACTGAAACCAGGGGAGGTCTCCAAAGTGCTGCTTAGCGGCCCGGTACAGGGCGTACTCCCGCACCCATGGGTTCCGCTCCGAAAAGGCCCGGGCGGCCTCCGCCGTCTCGCCGCTGACCCGGGAAAAGGCCTTGCGCAGCAGGGGGTCCCGGCTTTGCTTCAGCGCGCCGTAGTCGATCTGGTTCCCCGCCGGAACTTGGGCGGAAGCCAGCTCCTCCTCCGTCAGCAGACCGTCCTTTCCCAAGAGATCCAAATCGATAAACAGCGGATTTCCGGCGAAGGTGGACTCGCTGGCATAGGGAGAGTCCCCGGCCCCGGCGGGGCCCACGGGAAGAATCTGCCACCAGGATTGGCCCGCGTCCTGAAGGAAGTTGGCAAAGGCCCGGGCCTCCGCGCCCAGGGAGCCGATGCCATAGGCCGAGGGGAGGGAGAAGATGGGAAGGAGAATACCGGCGGAACGTTTCATATCGAAGACCTCCATGATTTATAGTGTGCCCCTTCATTGTAAAAAAACGCCCCTCCGTTGTCAAGAACAACCGAGGGGCGGGTAGTTTAAAGCTTTTTCTCGTAGCAATTCAAAATCTCGTGGATGTACCCCTGGAAAAAGAACTCCGTGCCCCCGGCAAAGTGATAGCCCAGCTTGGGGTAGAGGTGGTTGGCGGGGGCGTTGCCCTCCCAGGTGTCAAAGCGCATAACGGTTTTCCCCTGAGCCCGGGCCGTCTCCTCGCAGAAGGCGATCATCTGCCGGGCGTAACCCTTGCCGGACTGGGCGGGGTGGATGCACATCGTGTGGATGACGGCCACCTCTTCCTCCTCCGCGGGGATGGTCCAGGGGATGTTGCTGTACTCCGGCAGCTGAATGCCGTTGAGGTTCAAGACGCCCCAGAGGACGCCGTCCTCCTCGCCCACGTAAAGGGTCCCGGCCTCCAACACCTGCCGGGCGCTCTCTATGGTGGGATAGGTTCCTCGGAGCCAGTTGGTGTAAACAGGGCCGCCTTGCTCTTCCAGATCGAAAATGGCGTCGTAGATTCCGCCGATGCTGGGCAGGTCGGCGGCAGTGGCTTTCCGGATCATCGTTGATTTCTCCTCTCGTTTCTTCTCTTTCATTGGGGGAAGGACGCGCCGGAGCGGCGCGTCCTGTCGCTGGGTTTCAGGTGGTTTCGTCCGTTTCCTCCGGGGGCCCGGAAATCTCCGGGCCGGCTTCCGGGGACGGCTCCGGCGAGACCTCCGAAGGGGTCTCCCCGGCCTCTTCCGTCTCCTCCGGAGACAGAATCTTCTCGGAGATCATGTGCACCTTCTTCGCCGGCGCCTCAATCTCCGCCGGGCGGGTGGAGGCGTAGGGGCTTTCCACCAGGGCCGGGTCCCGGCCCTCGATAATGGCCACCATCTCCGCGCCGGTGATGGTCTCCTTCTCCAAAAGGTAGGCCACCACCTTGTCCATGTCCTCCCGGTTCTCCCGGATGACCTCCACAGCCTGGTCGTAGCACTGGTCCAGAATCACCTTCACGGCCTTGTCCATAGCGGCGGCGGTGTCCTGGGCGCAGTCCATGCCATAGCCGCCGTCCAGATACTGGTTCCGCCGGGAGGCCAGGGCCATCATGCCGAACTCCTCGCTCATACCGAACATGGCCACCATGTTCCTCGCCACGTTGGTGGCGTCCTGAATGTCCTGAGAAGCGCCGTTGGTCATGGTGTCCATCACCACCTCCTCGGCAGCCCGGCCGCCCATGGAGACGGTGATTTTCGCCATCAGCTCTTCCTTGGTCCGCAGCTCCGTCTTGTCCTCCTCGGGCATCAGCAGGGTGTAGCCCAGGGAGCCCTGGGTGTGAGGAACGATGGTAATCTTCTGCACCGGCTCGGTATTCTTCTGCTTGTAAGCCACCATGGCGTGACCCACCTCGTGGTACGCCACCAGCTTCTTCTCAAACTCCGTAAGAACGCTGCCCTTTTTCTCCGTGCCGGCGATCACCAGCTCGAAAGCGGCCAGCATGTCCTCCTGGCTCACCAGCTTCCGTCCCTTCCGCACGGCCCGGAGCGCCGCCTCGTTCACCAGGTTCGCCAGATCCGCGCCCACGCACCCGGCGGTAGCCAGGGCGACCTTTTTCAGATTCACGTCCTCTCCCAGGCGGATGTTCCGGGTGTGCACTTCCAACGTGGCGATGCGCCCCGCCAGGTTGGGCCGGTCGATGGTGATGCGCCGGTCAAACCGGCCGGGCCGAAGGAGGGCCTGGTCCAGCACCTCCGGACGGTTGGTGGCCGCAAGGAGGATTACCCCCTTGGTGGGGTCGAATCCGTCCATCTCCGCCAGGAGCTGGTTTAAGGTCTGCTCCCGCTCGTCGTTGCCTCCCATGCGGTTGTCCCGGGACTTGCCGATGGTGTCGATCTCGTCAATGAAAACAATGCAGGGGGCCACCTTGGAGGCCTCTTTAAACAGGTCCCGGACCCGGCTGGCGCCCACGCCCACGAACATCTCCACGAAGTCCGATCCGCTGATGGAGAAGAAGGGCACGCCGGCCTCTCCGGCCACGGCCTTGGCCAGCAGCGTCTTGCCGGTGCCCGGAGGACCCACCAGCAAGGCGCCCTTGGGGAGCTTCGCGCCGATTTCCGTGTACTTTCCGGGGTTGTGAAGAAAATCGATGATTTCCGTCAGGGACTCCTTGGCCTCGTCCTGTCCGGCTACATCCCGGAAGGTGACGCCAGTGGATTTTTCCATATAAACCTTGGCGTTGGACTTGCCCACGCCGCCAATGCCGCCGATACCGCCCATGCCCTTTTTCGCCATCCAATTCATCACCAGGCTCATAACCAGGATGATGATGAAGAAGGGGGCCAGGTTCACCAGGAACAGCAGAATCGGGCTGACCGGGGGCTGGTAGTCCTGGTTGATGCGGATATCCTCGCCGGAGAGGGCGCGGATGTGCTCCACGATGGCGTCGTAAGACTGGAGCCGGACGGTAAAGAGCTTCAGAGAGGCCTGCTGCTCCTGGCCCATGGCGTTGGTATAGGTATAGCCGGAGGTTCCGTCCTCGAAGGTGGTCTTCGTGTAGGCAGTGCCCTCCTCGCTGGTGTAGACGTAGCCCTCGATTGGGGTAATGATGAGGATGGATTCGCTGTTGTCAAAGTCGACCCCGGCCACCTGGCCATCGTCCAGCATGTCCAGGAACTGGCTGTACTCCATCTCCATCGAGCTGGCCTGACGGCCCATGCTGGTCATATAGGTCGTGGCGTAGCTCACCAGCACCGCCAGCAGCACCGCCCAGCAGATCAGGTGGATAAAACCCCGCCAGTTGCTGTTCTTATTGTTGTCCGGCTTTTGGTTCTTGTTGTTTTGGTCCATGTATGCAATAACTCCTTTCAGGGGAAAACGCACAGATCCATAAAATTTTGAAAACCCGGCGAAAGTATATCGCAGTATATCACAGAACCTGGAAAGTAACAAGGCGGTTTCATGAAGTTTCTGTAAATTCAATCGATTCGCCCGGTTTCCAAGGGGCAGAAGTCCAGAGGTTCCAGGGGACGGGTGATCGGGAGCATGACAATTCTATCGACAGAAGAGCCGATGAAGAGAAAGGAATCCAAGCCGATTCGATGACCAGGCCAGCGACAGCGGAAAGAGGAATACGCCAAGTCGACAACCACCAGCCCCCGTTTAACTACGCCGCGTGAGAAGTCATTCCTGTCTTCATCCAGTCATTCAGGCGCGCCCCGTATCGCAACCCCCGTACTTCTTTTTCTCTTTTGGACCGTGCACGGCCCGTTTTCTCTTTTTCTTCTGGAAGAAAAAGAGAAAATGGGGGGTGCAAAGCACCAGCCATCTTCATGGCTGAAATCCCCCCGCCCGCAAGGGCGAGCACCAGCCCAATCTCAGGAGACATCCTCTTGCCCAATTCCGTGCAAATATCTTATCATTCCTCCCCTTTTTATGGGAGGTAAAGTATCCATCATAATATCCAATCGGATAAAACCCCAAAATCCGCCCCATTGGGGGCTCACACCAGAGAAAGGAGCACCACACATGCCTGAAAAATGCACAGATTCCCTCCGGGACTGCCCCCTGGCCGCCCGGCTGGAAGCCTTGGAACGGGCCAACGCCCAACACGCCGGAACCCATAGGGACGTATTCGACCGCCTGCGGGAGCTGGAACGCCTGGAGGGCATCCAGGGTGAACAGTACAAGAACATTTTGGAAAAGCTGGACGGCCTCGCCCGCCGTCACGACGAATTGACTCAAAAGCTAAGCGACCTGGAGTCCAAGCCCGGCAGACGCTGGGACGCCTTGGTGGAAAAGGGCCTTTGGGCCGTTTGCGCCGCCGTCATCGCCTTTTTCCTGGGAAGGGTGGGCCTATGACGGACCGGCGGACAGGGAGACCGGCGGCAGCCGGACCTCAGAGGAGGCGAAGGCGGCTTCGAAAAAAGCGCCGGAGGACGTCCCAGTGGATTCTCCTTTCCATGGGCCTTTTCGCCGCGGCGTTCATTACGGCCATGACCGTCATATTCTGTATCAAGGGGACGGTTCCCGATACGCTGATTCAATACACCCTGGGAGCCGGAGGCGTGGAGGCCCTGCTGCTAGCGGGAATTAAGATGAGCAAGGTGTTTGCCGGCGGAAAGAACGCCGGAGAAAAGGAGGAATGAGCATGCACGCAGCAATTTTCAAGCGGCTGGGGAATCTCCTCAGCGTGAAGAGTCTGGTTACCCTGACCCTGACCGGGGTATTCGCCTGGATGGCGGCAACGGGGAACATTCATCAGGATTTCATGACCGTGTACACCGTGGTCATCGCGTTTTATTTCGGAACGCAGAGCCAAAAGGTGCAGGACGCGCTGGAGGGCAGCTATGGCAACGGCTGAGAAGATTTTAAATCTGGCCCGGGGCGAGCTGGGCGTGAAAGAGTCGCCCCCCTTTTCCAACCAGGTCAAGTACAACACCTGGTATTATAACCGGGAGGTTTCCGGGGCCGCGTACCCCTGGTGCATGGTCTTCGTGCAATGGTGTTTCGCCCAGGCGGGCGGGGAGGACCTTCTCCCCCTCCGGACGGCCTCCTGCGGGGCCCTGATGCAGGCGGCGAAAAAGGCGGGGCTTTGGGTGACGAAGGACTTTCTCCCCGGGGACGTGGTCATCTACGATTTCCCCGGCGGCGGAGCCACCGACCACACCGGCATCGTGGAGCAGGTTTCCCCCCAGAGTGTCGTGGCCATCGAGGGAAACACCAGCCTGTCCGGAAGCCAGAGCGACGGCGGCATGGTCTGCCGCAAGAGCCGGAACCAAAGCGAGATCGTGGGCGCGGTGCGCCCGCAGTATGAGAAGGAGGAGAAGCCTATGGACAACACACCGAGTCCCGCCCACAAGGAGGGCGTCGAATGGGCCGTGAAAAACGGTATTCTCACCGGAGACGACTCTGGAGACCTGAAACTCAGCCAGAACGTCACCCGCCAGCAGCTGTGTACCATCCTCTTCCGCTTTGCCAAGTGGAAGGGCTGAGACCGGCGTTCAAAGGACGCCCGGCGCGGAGATCCGCGCCGGGCGCCCTTTTATATTATAAATCTTATTATAACTCTTCAAACAGCGGCCGGCTGGGATTCAGGTACCCCAGGTCTTCCTCGCTTCCGGTGTGCTCCCGGAGATTTTTCACGGCGGTGCGCTTCTTTCCAAGAGACGCCTTTTTCAGCTTCTCCAGGCCGCCCTCCATGGCGTCCTTGAACTCCAGCACGCCCTTCTCCCGGGCCAGGTCCAAAAGCTGCCGGCCCTTCTCCGAGCGGACGATGATCTGGTTCCACCCCTTGTCCACATCCCAGCCGTCGGCGCTCCGGGCCCCGCCTACGGATAGGTCCGCGAACTCCGCCGTCATGTCGGCGCAATACCGGCAGCCAGAGCGGACCAACGGCGTCACCTCGTCCAGGTTGACGGAGACGGTCTCCCCGCCCTCCCGGAGCTCCAGGGAGTGATATTTGCTGGGGGGAATGTCCATATGGGAGACCCTCTCCGGGGCGGCGTGCCTGGACGTCAGGGCTTTCAGGCCGTCCCAGTCCAGGCCCCAGCCGCAGAAAAGTCCCAGCACCAGGCCGATGTTCCCGGCGTGGTTGTCGTTCTCGGGCAGGGGATTTGCCTTCATCTTATAGACCGCCAGGGTCTTGCAGGGAGTCCCCACCACGCCGATGCGATGATACCGGTCCTCCTTCAGGGCCCGGTTCAGCACCGCCAGAGTGGGCGGCACCTGGAAGCTGCTGCCGGAGCAGGCCCGGACCTCCTCCGCCCCAGTGACCAGAACTCCCTCGGGGTTCAGTCCCCCCTGGGAGCGGGTGAGAACCGCCGCGTCCAGAAGGCCCTCCTTCAAGGCCAGCTCCAGCAAAGCGGTCACGCTGCCGCCGTGCTGGGCCCCGGCCCGGATGGACGGGTCCGCGGCCCGGGTGAGGTACAGCCCCAGGAAGGGGCCAATCTCCGGCAGGATGGTCTCCGCCGGGAAAAACGTCTTCCGCAAGGCGTCCAAATCCGTGGGCATCCGGGGGCAGAACCGCTGGCAACGGCCGTCGGCCCGCTCACAGTCGAAGAAGCAGACGGTCCGCCCGTTCACGCTGCCCCAGTAAGGGCACAGGCCCTGGCAGGCTCCGCAGCCGGTGCACAGGCCGGGGCGGAGAACCTGGGTATCCAACGCAATGGTACTTAACATGCTTCCCCCTCCTTTACACCAGAACCTGGGAGAACCCGAAGAGGTCCAAAACGATCTCCTCCGCGCTCTCCGGCACGTAGTCCATAAGCCGGTGATTCATGCCGCACAGGTGCTCCTGATAGAGGCAGCGCCAGCCGGGCTTCTGCTGTTCCACAAAGCGGTTCTCATAGAGCAGCGGCGTCAGGTCGGAAAAGCGGGTGTCCCGGGGCAGCTCCAGGGTCAGCGGGGCTTTCCCCTGGGGATGGCGGAAGATGACTCGGATGGTCTCCATCAGACAGCGCCTCCTTTCCGGGCGGCCTCGCGGCCCATGGCGAAGGCCCGCCGGTTCAGCTCCAGCACCCCGCCCCGGAAGCGCTGGGCCAGGATTTTCTCCAGATCCTCCCCGCTCAGCGGCGCGGCGGCGAGCTGGCTGAAGGCCCCCAAAAGGGCGATGTTGGCGGCCTTGGAGTCCCCGGCCTCCATGGCGATGTCCGCCGCGGGGATGGCCAGAGCCACGGAGGACAGGCTTTGAATCTCCGCCTGGAGGTCCTCCAGCGGCGGATAGGTCTGGATGCCCTGGAGAACCCCCAGGGGGTACACGGGCCGGGGATCGTAGACGGTGACCGTCTCCGCTCCGGCGTATTTCCGGGCGATGCGCAGCGTCTCCAGGGGCTCGAAGCCGATGATGATATGCGCCTCCCCGGCGGGGATCAGCACACTGGGGTCCCACTGGTTGGACACCCGGACATGACTCATGACGGAGCCGCCCCGCTGGGACGCGCCGTAAGTCTCCCCCACAGCCACCCGGCAGCCCCGGTCGCACATGGCGCTGCCCAGAATCTCGGCCGCCAGCACGTTGCCCTGGCCGCCGATGCCGCAGACCACAATGTTCAGAGGATCAAACCGCAGCGTCATGCCTCCTCACCGCCTTTCGTCGTTAAATCCGCCCCAGCCGGGACGCACCGATTCCTCTCCTCGCTCTCCTCCTCGACGCGGATGGCCCCGCTGGGGCAGAGCTTGGCGCACACGCCGCAGCCCACGCAGGTGACAGGGTCGATTTGCGCTTTGTTGTTCCGGAAGTCCCAGGTGTTTCCGGGGCAGCCCCAGACCCGGGAGCAATACTTGTCGCAGCCGCAGCCGTCCCCCAGGCACACGCTCTGGTCCACGTAGACCCGGACGGGCTTGCGGCTCCGCTCCTTGGCCTTGAGGGTGGCGCAGGGCTGACGCATGATGAGGACGTTCATCCCCGGCTGGTCCAGGAGGCGGCGGAGGGTCTTTTCCGCCTCGACCACATCGAAGGGGTCCGCCACTTCCACCTTGCAGCCCACGGCGTCCAGAATCTTGGGGATGTCCATGGGCTTCACGGCCTCGCCCATGGCGGTTAATCCCGTGCCCGGATGGGGCTGGAAGCCGGTCATGGCGGTGGCGGAGTTGTCCAGGACGATGAGGAGCATATTCGCGTTATGATAGGTGGCGTTCACAAGGCCGGGGAGAATGGTGTGGAAGAAGGTGGAGTCGCCGCACATGGTGACGACCTTCTGGTCCAGGCCGTAGTTGGTCAGCTGGCCCAGGCCCTCGGCCACATTGACGCCGGACCCCATGCAGTTGCAAACCTGATAGGCGTACTGCCCGGCGGACTGGCCCGCCATGAAGTAACAGCCGATGTCCCCCACGACCACGCCGGGGTGCTTCTCCTGGCGCATGGCCCGCTTGAGGAGATAGAAGGTGGCCCGGTGGGGACAGCCCGCGCAGAAGCTCATCTCCCGGACCGGAAGCTCCAATTCCCCGGCGGGCCTTTTCTCGGGAAGGGATGCGCCAATGAGCCGGGCGATGGCGGCGGTCACATTGTCGGGATCCAGCTCGCCAATCCGGGGCAGCGCCCCGCCGGACCGGCCCAGGAACCGCACCCGCAGCCCCTCCCGGCCCGCCAGAGCCTGAATGGCCTGCTCCAGGAAGGGGTCCACCTCTTCCAGAATCAGGACCTCCTCCGCGGCGCGGAGATGCTTCAGTATGTAGGCCTCCGGCAGGGGCCACAGGGTCCCCAGGGCCAGGAAGCCCGTCTCCGCTCCGGCGTTCAGGCGGCGGAGGGCCTCCTGGCCGTAGAGGCAGCCGGTGCCTCCGGCGATGACCAGCCGCCGGGGAGCCTCGGGGCCGTCGTAATGGTTGAAGGGACTGACCTCAAAGCGCTGGCGCAGCTCCTCCAGCTTCTGGAGGGCGGGGCCGTGCATGTAGCACACACAGACCATCCGGTCCCACTCCTTCACCCGCTCCAGGGCCCGGGGCTTCTCCGGCAGGGCCCCCAGGGCGACGTTGCCCCGGCCATGGCAAACCCGGGTGGTCAGCCGGACCAGCACGATCTGTCCCACCGCCTCGCTGAGCTCGAAGGCATAGGGTATCATATCCTTGGCCTCCTGCATCGTCGTGGGCTCCAGCAGGGGAATTCCGGCGGACAGGGCCTGCCAGCGGGAGTCGAACTCATTGGTGGAGGAGTGGGCGCTGGGGTCGTCGGAGGAGACGATCACAAGGCCTCCCTTGACGCCGTGCTGGGCCGCGCAGTGCAGCGCGTCCGCCGTGCACAAAAGGCCGTTTTGCTTCACGACGCAAAGGGCCCGGGCTCCCGCCAGGGACGCGCCGCAGCAGGCTTGCAGGGCGCAGACCTCGTTGGTGGACCACTCGGCGTAGAAGTTTCGCTCCCGGGCGATTTTGCCCAGCATCCCCAGGATTTGGGAGGACGGGGAGCCGGGATAAGAGGCGGCGAAGTGAATCCCGGCCTCCACGGCGCCCCGTACAATGGCCTCGTTGCCCTGCATCAGGCAGACCTGACCGGGGGCGTTGGCCGTCATTGTCCATTCCATGTTGCTTGTGTCACCCTCTCTGTAAAAATCGTTGATGGATTCCGCTGTGCTTCGGTCTATTAGTATCCGGCGTTATTGTAGCACTTGCGATACGGCAATGCAAGGGGAGGGCCGCGAAAAAGAGCGGTATGGCGCCGGCTTTTCTCCAGGGCTTACGGCCTGGCAATCCGGACGCCGCGCAAGCTGGAAGCCCCCTCCGGAAAGCGGCGGCTCCAGGCGCGAGCCCCATTCCATTATGAGCCGGCGCACTGGAAACACCGCCCCGAAAAGAAGAAACCGCCACCCGACACGGTGACGGTTTCCCATTTTCTCAAATCACGCAGGGCACCCCGGCCTCTGGTTCAGGAATATTTCCGGTCCAGAATCTCAATCACGTCGGCGATGGCCCCATCCCGGGCGTGGCAGACCAACGTGGCCCCGGATTCCCGGACGGCGGCGGAGGCGTTGGCCGGGGCGAACCCTTCGGCTGCGGCGGAGAGCATGGAGAGGTCGTTGGCCTCGTCTCCGGCGCAGTAGACGTGGTCCATGGAGATCCCCAGCCGGTCCGCCAGACGGCGGACCATGCCGCCCTTGTTGGCCCCCCGGGTGGTCATCTCCAGAAGATGGGAGACGGAGAAAATCAACTCGTAATCCTCCGCCCAGCCCCGGTCCCTGAGAAAGGCCAGGACCTGTTCCAGGGTCTCGTGCTCCGCCTCGAAGAGAAGCTTCCCCAAGGGCAGGGGCACGTCCAGCAGGGAGGGCGCTTCGGTGAGGGCCACGTGGGTCATATGCTCATGCTGGCGGGAGATGGCGTTGGGCCGGACCACGTGAATCACGTTGTCGATGTGATACGCCTCCACGGCCACGTCGGGAAAGCGGTCCAGCACCGCCTGTCCCCGCTCCCGGGCGGAGGCGTCCAGCATGGCGTTCTCCAGGTACTCGCCCCGGGCAAAATCATAGATGGCCGCGCCATTGCACACCACCCCCGGAGCGTTCATCGGCACGTCCTCCGCGTGACGGAGGAAGGCCGCCAGGGCCCGGCCCGTGGCAATGGCGAAGCGGCCCCCCTGGGCCATGAAGGACTCCAGGGCCTCCCGGTTCCGCTCCGGCAGGGGCGGCACCGGCGCGCCGGTGCGCAGAGCGTCCTCGGTATAGAGCAGGGTGTTGTCAAAATCGCTGGCCAGCAGCACGCCGGTAAACTTTCCCATGGCAAATCTCCTCTCTAAACAGACGCGGCCTTACTTCGGCGCTTCGCCGCCCTTGTTCCAGCGGCGGCCGCCGTTGCGGTAAGGGGGACGGCGATGCTGTTTGCCCTCGCCGGCGGGGCGGTCCTCGCCCCGGCTCTGCTGCTTGGGGGGCCGGGGAGGCTGTCCCTGTTTTTTCGGCGGCTGGGCGGCCTGTGGCTGCCCCTCGGGACGGGAGGGCCGGCGGCCCCGTCCGCCCCGGTGGCGGTGGCGGGGCTTGCCGGAATCCCCGCTCTCCATTCCCATCTTCTCCCGGCGGGGGGCCTCCTCCAATCCGCTGTCCATATAATAGGGCGTGGAGAAAACGGGCTGAATCAGCTCCTCTTCCTCCTTCTCCTCCACAAACCGGACGGTGCGCTCGGGAATTTCGATGCCCTCCCGGCTTCCCTTGCCGTTGCGAAGGACCTTGATCTCACAGTTGCGATAGGTTTTCAGGGTCTCCGGCGCGCTGTCCAGGCTGACCTTCACCAGCTCCCGCAGCAGCTCCACGCTTTTCACGTTGCCGGGGCCGTCCGGCGTCTGGACAAAGGACTCCACCTTGGGCATTCGCCGGGCAGCGTCCTCATAGGCGTTCTGCTCGTATTTCAGGCAGCACATCAGCCGCCCGCAGGTGCCGGAAATCTTGGTGGGATTCAAACTGAGATTCTGGGTCTTGGCCATCTTGATGGAGACGGGCAAAAAGCCGTCCAAAAACTGAGAACAGCAAAAAGGCCGCCCACAGATGCCCAGGCCGCCGATCATCTTGGCCTCGTCCCGGACACCGATCTGCCTCAGCTCGATTCTCGCCCGGAAGACGGAGGCCAGGTCCCGGACCAGCTCCCGGAAGTCCACCCGCCCGTCGGCGGTGAAGTAGAAGACGATTTTATTGCTGTCGAAGCCCACAGAGACGTTGACCAGCTTCATCTCCAATCCGTGGTCGGCGATCTTGCCCTCGCAGATGTGGAAGGCCTCCCGCTCCCGCTTCCGGTTGTACTCCATCACCCGGAAGTCGTTCTCCGTGGCCCGGCGGACCATGGCGCTAAGGGGTTTGACGATGGCGCTGTCCTCCACCTCGTGGTTCCCCTGGGTGCAGGAGGCAAACTCCAGCCCCTGGGCGGTCTGGACGATGACACTGTCCCCCGTGCGGACCTGGATGCCCCGGGGATCAAAAAAATAAGTTTTGCTTCCGCCCCGAAAGCGGACGCTGACGACTTCAGTCAAAGGATTCCCTCCAATTCCGCGGCCAGGGCCCCCAGCACATGGCCGGTTCCCACGTTATAGCCGCATTCACGGTGATACTTCTTCAATAGGTCTATTGTGCGCAGAATCTGCGGTTTTGTCAAGCTCCTCCCAAGTAAGGCGGCCAGCTCCCGGTCCTCCTCCTCCGGCGGGCGGCCGTAGAGCAGCAGCAGGGCCTCGGTAAACAGCGTCTGGCTTCGCTCCAGCAGGGCGGCCAGGGCCTCCCGGGTAAGCTTCTTCTTCTCCAGCCGGACGGCCAGCTCGGCGACGCCTCCCCCTTTTCCCTGGGCCAGGCAGCGGCAGAAGCGATCCCCGTCCTCGCCGGCGGCGGGAGCGGCGGCGGCCGGGGGAAGCTTCAGCTCCACACAGCGGGACCGCAGGGTCCGCAGCACCACCGCCGGGTTCTCCGCGCAGAAGAGGAAGGCGGCGTAAGGCGGCCCCTCCTCCACCAGCTTTAAAAGGACGTTTTGGTCCTGCTCCGTCAGCAGGGCGCAGTCCGGAAAGACGTAAACCTTTCGGTTCCCCTCGTTGGGGCGGATATAGGCGTCCCTGCGCAGATCCCGGATGACGTCCACGGCGATGAACTTGTGCTCCTCGTCCCGGACGGTAATCACGTCGGGGTGGATGTCCTCCCGAACCTTCCGGCAGGCGGGGCACAGGCCGCAGGGCCGGTCTGGCCCGGCACACTGAAGGGCGGCGGCGGCGAAACGGGCGGCGGCCAGCCGGTCCCCCGGCCCGGTGAACAGCAGGGCGTGAGAGAGAGCCCCCCGAACGGCGGCGGCCCGAAGGCGGGAGAGAACCGGGTTTTCCCCGGGAGCGGCTAGGGCCATGACGGGACTCCTTTCTCCCCCGGCGGGCGGGGTTTTTGGTTGATATGGAGAGATTATACCACAGAATTCAGGAAAAAGAAAGCGGGGTTTTCCGCTTTCCGCAAAGAACGTCCTCCCGCTCATTTGATTCTATTCTTAAATTGGGAACTCCCTACAAGGAATGCCACAGGGCTCCTTCCCCGGAGAGCCCGCGTCAGGACGCGCCGTGCCTGACGGCGGCCAGCCAGCTCAGGGAGCTTATCCCCACGAACACGGCCAAGTGCAGCGCGATGTTGGGCAGGGTGAAATTATAGGTGTTGGATGCCTCTCCAAATTCCAGGAGATACCGGCAGGCCAGCCCCCCGCAGACAAGCGCCGCCGACAGCAGCACAATCGGCCAGATGCGCCTTTGGGAGAGCAGCACCGCCAGAAAGGCGCCGGAAAAGATCGCAGCCTCGACGTCGAGATAGAGATACATCGCGGTGATGGAAAACGGCCACTCCTTATTCAGGTTGTATATAGGGAACCCGAAGCAGTTGAAAAATATAACCATGCCAAAGACCAGACCATAGGCAACCGCCTTGTGGGATTGTACAAACTGCCGTATGCACTCCATAATTTGATCCTTTCCAAAATCCGCCCCCTCACTCCACCGGCCAGAGGATGTCCTTTGCCACCGGCGTGTAGAAGAGACGCTCCACCTCTTTCCGGTCCCGGGTCCGCCCCAGAATCCACATCAGCTTGGCCACCACGGCCTCCGTGGTCATGTCGTAGGCCTCCAAAACCCCCAGCTTGTTTTTCAGGGCGTGTCCCACGTGATACACCCCCACATCGCTGCCCTCATTTTCCACCTGGGTGGTCAGAACCACGGTCTTTCCTGCGGACATGGCCTCGTCCACACAGTGGTAGAACCCGCCGAATTCCGGCAGGCCGCCCACGCCGAAGCTCTCGATAATCAACCCGTCGTTACGCTCCAGCAGGAAATCCGCCGCCTCCCGGCCCATGCCCGGGACCAGCTTCAAAAGTGCCACCCGGGTATTCAGCCGGTCGTAAAACACCGGGGCCTTCCCGCAGTCCTGGCGGATATAGCGCAGCAGCACGCCGTCCCGCAGAATACCCAGGTAGGGGTAATTGATGCTGGAAAAGGCCTGAAAGCTCTTGGAGCGGGTCTTTTTTGCCCTTGTGCCGGGAATGACCTTGCTGTTGAAGACGATGGACACCCCCGGCAGGTCCTCCGACGCGCAGCGGAACGCGTCCATAAGATTGGTCTTGGAGTCCGTGGAGTCAAAGCCGATGGGCTTCTGGGCTCCGGTGAGGACAACCGGCTTTGGACTGCCCTGGATTAAATAGCTCAGGGCCGCCGCCGTATAGGCCATGGTGTCCGTGCCGTGGGTGAGGACGAAGCCGTCGTATTGGCCGTAACGCTCCTGAATACAATGGGCCATTTGCAGCCAGTGGCCGGGAGTGATGTTGGTGCTGTCCAGATTGAGAAGCTGCACGCAGTCCACGGCGCAGATGCTGGAAATGGCGGGAATGTGGGCCAGGAGCTGTTCCGTGGTCAGTTCAGGGGCCAGACCGCCCTCCGTCACCTCCGAGGCGATGGTGCCGCCGGTGCCGATGAGGAGGACGTGCTTGCGGGCGCTCGTATTGGGCATGAAGAAACCCTCCTTAAAATCCAGGAGTCATTGTATTTTCTATTTAATGATTATAGGGGTTCCTCACTCCCCTGTCAACCGGCGAACCGTTCCAGTGCCGCCTTATCCCGCGAGGGGCTGTCCCAGAGACCCGGCGGGCAAACGGATGGGCGTCTTTTGGGGAGCCAGCCGGCTTCCCCGCTCAAAAGGTCCGCTCTTCCGGATTTTTATATTTTGGACAAAAGCGCCCTCCTATTTTCAACACTTTCACCAAGAATTTCCGTCTCATGCCCTCCCTTCGGCGCATAATCTTTCGGCCTTTGGGAATCCTTTTCCAGGAGAGCTGGGCCAGCCGATTCCAACGGTTAGGAAAAGAAATGCTTTATTATCAAAAATTCACAACGGCTATTTCAAATTGTTGTTTGAAATGATGATTGCCAAAAACTTCACGTTGTGGTAGTATACTTCTGGAAAACACCCAAACAAATCGTTTACGCATCCATTTATAAATCATTCCGGTACAAATTGCACCCAAATATCGAAAGGAGTCTCTGTATTATGAAAGCGAAAATCGGTATCAATGGTTTTGGCCGCATCGGCCGCATCGTGTTCCGCGCCGCTCTGAAGCGTGACGACGTCGAGGTCGTCGCCCTGAACGACCCCTTTATGAGCCCCGAGTATATGGCTTACATGCTGAAGTATGACAGCGTGCACGGCCGTTTCCCCGGCGAGGTCAGCTTCGGCTCCGACTGCCTGATTGTGGACGGCAAGGAGTTCAAGGTCTTCACCGCCAAGGAGGTTGCCGACATTCCCTGGAACACCGTGGGCGCGGAGTATATCTGCGAGTGCACCGGCCAGCACCTGGAGAAGAGCAAGTGCGAGGGCCACATCAAGGCCGGAGCCAAGCATGTCATCATGGGCGCTCCCTCCAAGGATGACACCCCGATGTTTGTCATGGGCGTGAACAACAACAAGTACACCTCTGACATGACCTACGTCTCCAACGCCTCCTGCACCACCAACTGCCTGGCTCCCATTGCCAAGGTCCTGAACGAGAAGTTCGGCATCGTCGAGGGTCTGATGACCACCGTGCACTCCGTCACTCCCACCCAGAAGCTGCTGGACGGCGCTTCCATGAAGGATTGGCGCGGCGGCCGCGCGGCCACCGGCAACATCATCCCCTCCTCCACCGGCGCGGCCAAGGCCGTGGGCAAGGTCATTCCCGAGCTGAACGGCAAGCTGACCGGCATCTCCATGCGGGTTCCCACCCTGGACGTGTCCGTGGTGGACCTGACCGCCCGTCTCGAGAAGCCCGCTTCCTACGAGGACATCTGCAAGGCCATGAAGGAAGCCAGCGAGGGCGAGCTGAAGGGCATCCTCGGCTACACCGACGAGGACGTGGTCTCCAGCGACTTCCTGGGCTGCCCCCTCACCTCCATCTTCGACAAGAAGGCCGGCCTCAGCCTGACCGACAACTTCGTGAAGGTTGTCTCCTGGTATGACAACGAGACTGGCTACGCCAACAAGATGGTGGAGCTGATCGCCTATATGTTCTCCGTGGACAACAAGTAAGAATCCCAGAAGAGGTCCCGCCGTTTCAAGAGCGGCGGGACCTTTTTTCCCGGTTGAAAAATTTTTTGTTGCCATTTGGGAAAGAATATAGTAAAATAACAAGAGCAAGTCCTCCGCAGGCAGCTGCGGAGCCGGTCTCGCGCAATGAAGCTCTGCGAACCATGTCAGGCGGGGAACCGAGCAGCATTAAGCGGAATGTTTCATGTGCCGCGAGGCAACCGGCTCCGCAGCTGCGTGTGGAGAACTTTTTATTCATTCGAAGTCATTTCAGGCAATGGAGAAGGGGAACTGTTCCCTCCGGGGCCAAGCTGCACGCCGGGGCAATCCCTCGTCTCCCATCGAAACTTCAAAACAGGGTGGTGCCGCTGTGTATCAAGCGCTTTACCGCAAATGGAGGCCCAAAGCCTTTGCCGACGTCATCGGACAGGAACACATCACCGAGACCCTGCGCCGTCAGGTGGCCGAGGGCCGGACCTCACACGCCTACCTCTTCACCGGAACCCGGGGCACCGGAAAGACGACCTGCGCCAAAATTCTGGCCAAGGCCGTGAACTGTGAGACCCCCGCGGACGGAGACCCCTGCGGAAAGTGCCCCTCCTGCCTGGGCATTGACAGCGGCAATTTTCTGGACGTGCTGGAGCTGGACGCCGCCTCCAACAACGGCGTTGATCAGGTCCGGGCCCTCCGGGACGAGGCGGTGTACTCCCCTGCCAACGTGAGTAAGCGGGTCTACATCGTGGACGAGGTCCACATGCTCTCCACCGCCGCCTTCAACGCCCTTTTGAAAATTCTGGAGGAACCGCCGGAGCACCTGATGTTCATCCTGGCCACCACGGAGCTCCACAAGGTTCCGGCCACCATTCTTTCCCGGTGCCAGCGGTTCTCCTTCCGGCGCATCCAGCCGGAGGACGTGGCCAGGCGGCTGGGCTATGTGGCGGAGCAGGAGGGCATCGACCTCCGGGCCGACGGGGCGGAGCTCTTGAGCCGCCTGGCCGACGGGGCCCTGCGGGACGGGCTGAGCCTGCTGGATCAATGCGCCGCCGCCGGAGGCGTCATCGACGCCGACGCCGTGCTGGATGTGCTGGGACTGGCGGGGAACCTGCAAACTGCCCGGCTGATGGAGCTGCTTTTACGGCGGGACGCCCAGGCCGCCCTGCTGCTGCTGGACGAGCTTTACAAGAGCGGCAAGGACATGGGAGCCGTGCTCTCAGAGCTGTCCACGCTGACCCGGGACCTGTTGCTGCAAAAAACCGCCCCCAAAGGCGGCGCAGCCCTCCTCTCCGGCGGCTATGACGCCGCCGCCTTGGATCGTCTGGGCAGGGACGCGGCCGCTGGGCGCTTCCTGCACATGGCCTCCACTCTGCAAAAAGCCTCGGCGGAATTATATGCCAGCGTCAACCGACGTTTGGATACGGAGCTTTGTCTCCTGCGCCTTTGCGACGAGAGCCTCTCTGGAGATCTGACGGCCCTGGAGGCCCGGATCCGCCGCCTGGAGGACAACCAGTCCGCCCGGGCGGAGCTGGCCCAGCGGCCCGCCGCCTCATCGCCATTGGACCAGGCCCCGCCGCCTCAACGGAAAGCTCCCGCCTCTCAAGCGCCCCTGGATCCACCGCCCAGGGAGGAAGCTCCGGCGGGATTGACGGAAAGCTCCCCCCCCTGGGATGAACCCCCTCTGCCGGAGGAGCCGCCCCTGCCGGAGGAACCGGGACAGCGGGTTTACGACACCCCGGACGAAGCCCCTCCCCCGGCCCAGGAGCCCAAAGCGCCTCCGGCTCCCCTGCCGCAGCCTCCGAAAGCGCCTCCAGCGCCCTCCGAGCGCCCTCCCGCCGCAGCTCCCGTCCAGATCGCCGGCGGCTGGTGGCGAACCCTGGTGGAGAACTGCAAGGGCCGCCTGCCCCCCATGTACCGTCCCTTCCTGGGCATGTGCTCCGGCTTTTTGGAGGGCGACCTGCTGACGGTCTGCGCCCCCGACGATTTGACGGCGGGCCGCCTGGACAACGAACGGGTCCGGGACGCCCTGACCCAGGAGGCGGAGGCCCTGACCGGCGGGCCGGTGAGGCTGCTTCTCCGGACGGGAGAACCGCCAAAGGCCTCTCCGGAGGAGAACCTGAAAAATCTGGTGGCCTTCGGCCAGCAGTTTGACAACATTGAAATCAAGTAAACAAAGGAGAAGATTACTATGGGTTACAGTGCCCGCCGCGGTTTCAGCAGCGGCAGTATGAAGGCCACCGGCGCCCAGCGCCAGGCCGCCGTCCAACAGCAGATCGCCCAGATGCAGGAGGCCATGAACGCCGCCCAGACGGAGGTGGAGAACCGCTCCTTTACCGCCAGTGTCGGCGGCGGCGCGGTGGAGGCTGTGGCCAGCGGCAAGAAGGAATTGACCTCCCTCACCATCAAGCCCGAGGCCGTGGACCCGGAGGACGTGGAGATGCTCCAGGACCTGGTGGTCTCCGCCGTCAACGAGGCTCTGCGCCAGGCCGGGGACGCCATGGACAAGGCCATGGACAGCATCACCGGCGGGCTGAACCTGGGAGGCTTGAGCATTTAAACGAAGGGCGGGACCGGGATGGTCCCGCCTTTTTTCAAGGAGGTTTTATGAAACGAGTGAAACGCCTTTGGGCGGCGGCCCTGGCCCTGGTCCTGCTGACAGGCTGCGCCCCCCGCCGGACGGAGCCCCTGCCCTATCCGGAGCCCAGCGCTTCGGAGCCGGGGAAGACCATTGCCTACGTGCCTCTGGACGACCGGCCCGACAACGTGGAGCGAGTGGTGTATCTGGCGGAGTCCATGGGATACGCTCTGAATATGCCGGAAACGGTCCTCTACCGGACGGCCCTGGACCACCAGCCGAAAAACTTTGACAGTCTCCAGCGGGGAGAGCCCTGGTCTCTTTACACCTGGGTGCTCCAACAGGAGGCGGCGGGCTGCGACCGCTACATTCTCTCCCTGGACCAGCTTCATTCCGGGGGGCTGGTCAGCTCCCGGTCCCTCACCGGGGACGAGCTGGAGCTCCCCGGCGGCGGAACCGCCTCCGCGTCCCAGCTGGTAGAAGACCTCTTGGCAAAGCTGGCGGAGGACGAACACAACGTGGTCTGGCTTTTGGACTCCGTCATGCGGCTGGCCCCCACCGTGGGCTATGAAGGGGGGACGCTGGAGGAGTACAACGCCCTTCGGGCCTATGGCGCGGAGCCCCGGGAAACTCTGGAGGGCTGGGAGGCACTAACCCTTGCCAACGTCTGCGCCGGCTACCGCTATGGCGCAGGCGGCGAGCCCCTCGCGGAGCCCGAGGGGTTTGGCCCGGAGCTGGTGGAGGACTACCTGGCGGCCCGGGAGCGGAAGCTGGGGCTCTCCGATGAGGTGCAGCGGATTTTAGCCCAGCCGGGGTATGAGAACTTCCGGCTTTTGATTGGTATCGACGACTCCTCCCTGGAGGACTGCATCCAAAAAAACGAGATTGCCTTTCTCCGCCGGGGTCTCCGAACCAAGAAGGGGGAGGAGGGCAACCAGCAGATCGACTGGCTCCTCTCCGGGGTGGACGATCTGGCCTTCAAGGCCGTGACCCGGATGTACCTGGACGAGACAGGCTGGCAGGGAGCCAGCGTCATCGTCGATTACTTCGGCGATACGTATGACCAGCCCGCCTGTGAGTATGACTTCCAGCCCCTGTGGAAGATCGTGGAGGAGCACAACCAGTTCTTCGATCTGCTCCCGTGTAACCAAGCCGCCGGAATGTATATCTTCGTCCTGACCCAGCCAAAAGACGAAACCCAAAAGCAGGCGTATATCAGCCGGCTTCTCCAGGCGCTGGAGGACAAGCGAAAGCAGCAGATGCCCACCATTTTGATCGACGCCAGCAACGGGACCTATGGGACCACCGTTTACGAAACCCTGACGAAAAAGGCGGAGCTGGGGTATCTCCTGGCCTACTCCGGGATGCTGGACATGGCCATCGTCACCGGCACCGCCCTGAGCCACGGCGTGGCCCGCTACGCCATACTGAAAAACGGCGAGAACACGGATCCCATAGACCGGGCCTGGGCCCGGACGTTGGCCGACAGCGTCCTCAAGGACTTCTGTTACAAGGGCGTGGTCCGGAACAACCTCTTGCATGATATCCGAAACGACCTGGGCGGGGACCCCAACAACTTCTGGTTCCCCGAGCTGGACCGGGAGGACCTGCTCCGCCGCCTGGAGGAGGGTATGGAGAAGGAGACAGCCCCCGTTATCCGGAATCTGGAGCGGAGCCACTTCCTGTCCTCCCTGAAAGAGGGCCCGGAGGAGCGCCGCTGGGGTGGCGTCGCCCTGGAAAACTACCGCTTCCCCTGGGACCGGGCCTTTGAGATCGGCATGGATATTCGTCTGGGAGAATTTCAATGAGTCCGCCGTCCGATGGGACAACGTCAAAAGCCCGCCGTCCCATCGGACGGCGGGCTCTATTTCGGTCAGAGGCAGTCTTTACAGCTGGCGCACGGTGTAGTACACCGCCAGGGCGAAAACCACGATGCCCAGGCCCCACATAGCATAGTAAAGAATGGTCGCGCTGAACAAGCCCAGCACCACGCCTACGGCGGAAAGACCGGCCGCGGCATAGATCGGCATCAGGTCCGCGTTGTCAGGGAGCAGCTTCCCCAGCTTCTTGTTCTTCGCCAGCCAGCACAGGCCGCCCAGCAACAGAACGTAAACCACGGACAGCACCTTCACCGGCACACCCATTGTCAGGCTGCTGAACAGCCGGCGGCACACCCACAGGACCACCAGAGTCCCACTCAGGGCCGTCAGGGCCACGGAGCACTCCCGCTCATAGAACGCCCAGATAACGGTGAGCACCATCAGCACCGGCACCACCACGCTGAGCAGCATCACGGCGGGCTCCTGGTACTGGCGGATCATCAGGCTGCCGGCACCGAAGAAGACACCCAGCCCGGTGAGGCACCAGCCGATGAGCCGCTTGCGACTGTCCGCTTTCCAAAGGACGCTCAGCACCACGCCCAGGACCAGCACCGCCGCCCCAACGCCCGCAAACGCCAAAAGCCGGCTGTGCCAGGGCAGGACCTCGGTCACCACGTCGCCGTGGATGTAATATTTGCGAAGTGCCAGGAGATAAAACTCCGCCAAGCAGGCCGCAAGGAAGAAGATGGTCGCGCCGTACAGGGAATTATCCCGCTTCATGGACTTTCTGTTCGGATTCTTTGCCATTTATCAAGACCTCCAAGGTGTTTTTTCTTTCAAAAATGCAGCGGAAAAAAAGCCTCCACCGACATGCTTAAATAGTATAGCAGACTTTTTCTCCTTTTGCAAGGCCTAAGCTGCCAGGATTTTTATTTTTTCGCGGAATCTCCAGTTTTCGTTGAGAAGCGGCTCCGGGCGTGGTATACTATAGCCGTTCTGAACACGCCCGCTGGCCAATGGAACCCCAGAAATTCGGAATGGAGGAAGGGGTCTTTGGCTTGGGAAACTCCCCAATGGAACCCGTGTTTGCGGTTTTGAGAGAGGTTGCTTATGAGACGTCTTATCCTTTATGTTTTACTGTTGGCGCTGCTGGGCGGCTGCGCCGCCCCGGTGGACCCGGACACGGCCCGGGAGAGCATCCAGGTCCTCGCCATGGACACCGCCATGCTCATCACGACCTACGGCGAGCGCAGCGTCCCCGCGGCCTACGCCTGTGAGGACACCATCCGGGACCTGGAGGCTCAGTTCTCCCGGACGGACCCGGACAGCGCCGTCTCCCGGCTTAACAATGCCGGGGGGGAGTCTGTGGAGGTGGAAGAAGATCTCGGTCGTCTGATCCTAATCGCCAACACGTATCATCAATGGACGAATGGAGCCCTGGACATCTCCATCGCCCCCGTAGCCTCCGCCTGGGGATTTACAGAGGACAGCTTCCGCGTCCCCTCCCAGGAGGAGCTGGAGGAGCTCTTGCGTTTAAAGGGCAGACCTCAGTTCTCTACTCCAGGAATTGTCACCAGCGTCTCCCTGTCTCCCGGCCAGTCCATCGACCTGGGGGCCATCGCCAAGGGCTACGCCGCCGACAAGATTCTGGAGGTCCTTCAGGAGTACGAGGTTCCCAGGGCTAACATCAGCCTGGGAGGAAACGTGTTGGCCTATGGCGGCCGGCCCGACGGAACCCCCTGGCGTGTAGGCATCCAGGACCCGGCCCGGGCGGAGAATCCAAATGCCTTTGCCGGAGTTCTGAACCTGACGGATTCCTTCGCCGTCACCTCCGGGGGGTATCAGCGATTCTTCGAGGAGAACGGGGAGCACTATCACCACATCATTGATCCGGCCACAGGCTATCCGGCGGACAGCGGCCTTGTCTCCGTCACCGTAGTGGCGGACTGTGCCCTTCCAGAATACCCCGGAACGATGTGCGACGCGCTGTCCACCGCACTGTTTGTCATGGGGGAGGAGCAGGCCCTGGATTTCTGGCGGTTTTGGAAAAGCTCCAAGACGCCCTTTGAGCTGGTTTTGATCACGGAGGATGGCCGGGTTGTGGTCACCGAGGGCCTGGTGGACCGGTTTACACAGGAGGAAGGCAGCGGGTATGACTACGAGACCGTCTCCTAAGCTTCGCCCCACCTGGGCAGACGCCCTGGTGATCCTCTCCGTGGCGGCCCTGGCCATGGCCCTGGCGGTGTTCCAGTGGCGGGGCGGGGACTCCGGCGGGGCGCTGACGGCGGTGGTGTCCGTGGACGGCACGGAGGCGGACCGCTTCGCTCCCGAGGAGCTGCTGGAGCAGCCCCGCACTTACACCAGCAACGGCTATACGCTGACGGTGACCTATGGCGTCGACTACGAGGACCCGTCCCGGAACGCCCTGCCCCCCTCGGGGAAGTCCGGCCTCCGGGTGGCCTTCTCCGACTGCCCCACCCAGGACTGCGTCCGCACCGGGACCATCTCCCGAGGGGGCCAGAGCATCGTCTGTCTTCCCGCCCGGATCATCGTCCGCCTGGAGGGCGGCCCGGGGGACCCGGCGGAGGTGGACGCGGTGCTGGGATGAATTCCCCCGCTTCCGTTTCCACGGCTCTCCGGTGAAACCCCCACCCGCTCCATGGATTCATCCCCCTCCCGCGCGTTCCCCCTTTCCTGTGGGATAACGAGGGACGAAAGGCGGAGTACAGGGACTACGGGAGGCATACTATGAAATTGACCACAACGCAACTGACCCTCTGCGCCCTGCTGACGGCCATGGCCCTGGCCCTGAGCTATCTGGAAAACCTCTTTCCCCTGGCCCTGGCCATCCCCATCCCCGGCGTGAAGCTGGGCCTCGCCAACGTCGTCACCCTCTTCGCCCTCTTCGCCCTGGGTCCGGGGGAGGCGCTGCTGATTTTGCTGGCCCGGTGCTTTCTGGGGTCCCTGTTCGCGGGGAATGTGAACGCGCTGCTCTTCTCCCTCCTGGGGGGCCTTTGCGCCATGGGGACCATGATCCTCCTGGCCCGGCGGCGGGGCCTGTCCGTTTACGGCGTCTCCGTGGGCGGCGCGGCGGCTCACAATTGCGGCCAGATCGCCGCGGCGGTGTTGACTCTGGGTAGCAGAGCTCCTCTGTATTATTTGCCCGTTTTGCTGGCGGTATCCCTGCTGACCGGCGGATTAACCGGCCTGGCCGCCGCCTGCCTCTTCCGGGGGCTGAGGCACACCGGGCTGATGAATGGATGAAAGGCGGACGGAATATGGATAAGAAGGACAAAAAGGACGAGATCATCCTCCAGCAGCTGGAGGTAATTCAAACGCTGACGGAGCACAACCTCCGCCGCCTGGGCTCCGATTTCTGGGGCGCGTCTCCCTCGCCGGAGGCCAAAACGCCGGAGATTCCCTCCAAACCGGCGGCGCCCCAAAGGCCGGAGACCCCTCGGCAGGGGGAAGGGACCGCGTCCACGGAGACCGCCCAGACCAGCGGCGAAGCGCCGGAGACCCCGCCGGAAAGCCTGGAGGACCTGCAAAAGGAGCTGGACGGCTACATTGGCCTGGCCGCTGTGAAAAAGGAGGTCCGGAACCTCATCGACCTGGTGAAGGTTCACCAGCTCCGGGAGAAAAACGGCCTGCCGGTAACGGACCTGTCCCTGCACATGGTTTTCTCCGGCAGCCCCGGCACTGGCAAGACCACCATCGCCCGGCTCATGGCCCGCATGTTCCGCGCCCTGGGCATCCTCTCCAAGGGCCAGCTGGTGGAGGTGGACCGGAGCGGCCTGGTGGCCGGTTACGTGGGCCAGACGGCGCTGAAAACCGGAAAGGCCATCGAAAAGGCCCTGGGAGGTGTGCTGTTCATCGACGAGGCCTACACCCTCAACGGCTCCTCGAGCAACGACTTCGGCCAGGAGGCCATCGACACCATTTTAAAGGCCATGGAGGACCACCGGGACGATCTGGTGGTCATCGCCGCCGGCTACGATCAGCTCATGGACCGCTTTATTCACTCCAACCCCGGCCTGGAGTCCCGGTTTAACCGTTTTCTCCATTTCGAGGATTACAACCCCGAAGAGCTGCTGGAGATTTTCAAGCTTCGCTGCGCCAAGGGCTGCTATGAGCTGGAGGAGGCCGCCGCCGGAGAGGTCCGGAACTTCCTGCAACGGGAAAACCAGAACCCGGAATCCTTTGGCAACGCCCGGGGCGTGCGGAATGTCTTTGAGCGGATCCTGGTGTGCCAGGCTAACCGGCTGGCGGGTCTGGAGACCGTCACCCGGGAGGACCTGATGAAGCTGACGGCGGCGGACGTGCTGGCGGCCCAGGGCCGGGAGGCGGAGGCATGAGGACCGCCAAGCTCTTTCTGGCGGGGATGTACCTTCACCTGCTTCTCAGTGTCGTGACGCCGGTGGGCATCCTCTACCTGGGCTGGGCCGGCGCGGGGTGGAACCGCTTCAACGGCGGTCTGCTGCTGTTTTATCTGGCCATGCTGCTTCTGGTACAGCTTCTGGGATGGAGCAGCGCGGGAGCCTCCATTCTGGCCTACCGCCGGAGCCGGACAGACCGCCTTTTGGCCGCCTGGCGGACGCTGAAGCTGGGATCGGTTCCCTTCTACCTGGTCAATTTCCTTTGGAGCTTCCTGGTCTGGGGGGCCCTTACGGCGGCCTCCCGGGGGATCTTCCTCCTGCTGGTCCCCATTCCGGTTTGCGTCACCTGGCTGCTGATTATCCAAAGCGGAATCACCGGCTGGCTGGCCGTCCGCTCCCTTCGGGAGGAGGGGGCGAACCTCTCCGGCCTGTGGAGCGCCTGTCAATTTCTTCCGGTACTGGATGTACTCACCGCCCTGGCGCTGCTTCGGCGGGCGGAGCGGAAAACACTGGAATCCCGAGGTCTGCCATGAGAAATAAAGCCTTACTTTGCCTGCTGCTGGCCCTCTCTCTCCTCGCCGGACCGGCTGCCCAGGCTGTGAAATGGGAATACCCGGTCTCCGACCACCCGGAGGTGGACTACGAGGACATGCTGCCGGTCACCGGCTTTGACGAGACCGAATTGGTAGCCGCCCTGGAGGAGCTGGAAAGTGTCTGCGGGCGCAACAGCCGTCCCAGGGGCCAAACCCGCCAGCGGGTTCAAGCTCTGTACGACCAGATCTTATCCGAGATGAACGTCCTCATTACCAAGGAGGTCCTCAGCAGCATCCAGTACGACGCCGGTGGCGGCGCGCCGGAGGCGGCGGCCTTGTATCTGGAGCTCTCCAACCAGAGCCTCCGGCTGTTCAACCGCTGCTATGAGGTGTTCTCCGCCCTGGCTGTCTCTTCCTACCGGGACGTTCTGGATACCAGCGCCGGAGAGGACGCCGCCCAGAGTCTCTTGGGCTACGAGGGCCTGTCGGAGGAGGACGCCGTCCTCCGGGAGGAGGTAGAGCGGCTGACCCAGGAATACGACCAGATCCTCTCCAAAGGCGTTCCCGTGGAGGTGGCCGGCCGGAGCTGGACTCTGGAGACCCTGGAGTCCGCGGCGGACGAGGAGACCTATTGGGCGGTGTCCACCGCCCTGGAGGAAGCCCAAGCCCAGGCGGCGGGGGAACTGTACCGGGAGCTGGTCCGGCTCCGGACAGAGATCGCCCTGGCGGCGGGGTACAGCGGCTACACCGCCTACGCCTATCGTGCCATCTACAATCGGGACTATACCCTGCTGGACGCGAAGGCCCTCTGGGCGGCGGCAAAAGAGTACATCCTCCCTCTCCAGCTCCAGCTGGCGGAAACGTTCACCGACCGGGACATCCGGGCTCTGGACGTCCGCAGCCGAAAGAGCGGCGAAGAACTGCTGGACGACATCCAGCCCTTTGTCCGGGAATTTGACCGGGAAATGGGCCGGACCTTTGCCTTCATGCGGGAGCACCATCTGTACGACATCGCGTATGCGGAAGACAAGCTGCCCACCAGCTACACCCAGGCCCTTCCGGCCTATGGCAGCGCCTTCATCTTCCTCTCTCCCTATGGGAACTATCAGGACTACAGCGACCTGATCCACGAGTTCGGTCACTTCAACGAGACCTTCCACTGCGTGCAGCACGAGCTTTGGGCCAACTTCAACATCGACGTGGGGGAGATTCACTCCCAGGCCCTGGAGCTGATGTTCACCAGCTATGCCGGGGAGATCTTCGGAGAGCGCTGCGGGAAAATTTACCGGGATGTTGTTCTTTACAACATTCTGGACTCCATATTGGAGGGCTGCCTCTACGACGAATTCCAAACCGCTGTCTACGAGAACCCGGAGCTATCCGTGGAGGAGCTGAACCGGCTCTTTAAGACCCTCTCGGAGGAATACGGCTATTCCTATGAGCCCGGCGTGGAGGAGGACTCCTACTGGGTGCAGGTCTCCCACAATTTCCATGACCCTCTGTACTTCATCAGCTACGCCACCTCCGCCCTCTCGGCCCTGGACCTCTGGTTCCTCTACCTGGACAGCCCCCGGGACGCCAAGGAGGTGTATCTGGAGCTCTCCGCCCTCTCCCTCTCCCTGCCCTATCGGGAGGCGGTGAGCAAGGTGGGCCTTCGGGACATCTTCAACCAGGAGACCATCCCCGCCCTGGCGGAGACGCTGGAACACTATCTGGACGGAGACCCGGTTTCCTATGACGGGAAACCCGCCCGCCGGGAACCGGCGGAAAACATGGTTTTCCTCGCCTTTGGCCTGGCCGGGATTGTTTTCATACTCTGGCTCCGCGCCCGGCCCTCCAGACGGGAGCGGGCGGAGAAGCGGCATCGGGAAGCCGGAGAGCCCTGGGCTCCCCAGAGCCGGGAAGACCCCTGGTCTTCCCAGGACAAAAAACCTCCCTGGGAGCTCTAGTCCCCGTTACAGACGGGCTTCTTTCCGGCCCTGGAGCAGATATGCACTTCAGGGCCGGACCACACTGCATCGGGGCATCCCTTCTCAAACGTTTTGACTCTATCACAGAAAAGACCGCCTGAAAGAAGGCGCCGCCATTTTCCCCTCCATAGATCGCGGGGGGCAAAGAACCGTCTCCCCCGCGGTTTTGAGCGGCAGCCCTCCAAAAGGCGGTCTTCTTTTGAAGAATTTTCCCCCTCTGTCTCGTTTTTGTATTTTGGAGCTTGACTTCGGGAAGCTCCTTGTGTATTATTGTATTATCATACTAGTGAAACGGAGGGCATGATTCATGAACAAACGCAGACACCTGGCCAGCTGGGTCCTGGGACTGTGCCTGGCCGCTGTTTTGGCGGTTCCGGCCCTGGCGGCGGAGCCTTGGAGCGCGGCGGGACGGCAGGAGGATTTGGATTTTCTCTATGAAAAAGTCCTGACAGAGAGCCACCCGGACGCCTTCGCCAACACACCGGAGACCGAGTTCCTGGCGCTGAAAGCGGAGATCGAGGGACGGCTGGACACCGTGAGCAACACAGAATTCTTGCTGGACCTGATGCGCCTGACGTCCCTGGTGGGGGATTCCCACACCAGCATTGTTATCGGCGGGACGGCGGAGCTCCGGGCCTATCCTTTCTCCATGGTCCGGCGGGGGGAGAGCTGGTATCTCTCCGCCGCAGCCTTGGAGGACGAGGACCTGCTGTGCCAGGAGGTCACGCTTCTGGCGGGAAAGCCGGTGGAGGAGGTCATTGAGGTTTACGGAACCCTGTTTGCCTCCGACAACCCGGTGCACCTCCGCCGGTCCTTCCGGCAGGCCTGCAATGTGGCCGATATCTATGAGTACCTGGGACTGGTAGAGGCCGGGAAGCCCTTGACGGTCACTCTGAAAAATGGAAAAAGCCTCAGCCTGGAACCCATGGAGCAGAAGGCCATGAACGAGCTGGAAATTGTACGGATTTCGGACCGGATCAAAGGCCAGCCGGAGACAGCGGCGGTAGACGCCTATTACTTGGCCAAGCCCTTGACGGAGGACGTATACTACATTCAATACAACACCTGCCAGGAGGCGGAAGACCTGTCCATGGAGGACTTCGCCGCCCTGGTTGCCAAGGACCTGAGGGACGGGGACTATGACCGGGTGCTGCTGGACCTGCGGAACAACGGCGGCGGGTCCGACGGGGTGATTTGGCCCTTGTTTGAAGTCCTGCGCCTGGCCATGGACGGCGGGACCGAGCTGGTGGGCCTCATCGGGGAGGCCACCTTCTCCTCCGCCCTGATCAACGCCGTGGAAATCCAGGAGATGGGCGGCGTGCTGGCCGGTGAAGCCGCCGGAGGCAGCGTCTGCCACTTCGGGGCAGTCAAGACCTTTTCCCTGCCCAACTCCAAGGTCCGGGGGCAGGTGTCCAGCAAATATCTGGACCTGAACACCCTGCTGGACGCGGCGGCGGGCCGGGGCGTAGAGGCCCTGGAGGCGGACGTCAACGTCCCGCAAACCCTGGAGGACACTCTGAACGGCAGGGACACCCTGGTGGACTGGCTTCTGGCCCACCCGGAAAAGCTGGAGCAGGCGGAATTTCCCGACGCGCCCCTGACCCGGGGGCGTTTCCTGGGGCAGCTCTATGAGGCGGCGGGACGTCCGGATGCGAACGCCGGAGGGCCACCCTTCGATGACTGTTTCGGTATCGAGTGGTATCTGGGGGCTCTGCTCTGGGCCAAGGAATACAACGTCGCCAAGGGCGGCGCGGACGGCAGCTTCTCCGCTTCCCGGCCTCTCACCTGGCGGGAGGCGGCGGTCTTCCTGGGCCGGACGGCGGAGGCGCTGGACCTGAAACCGGACCCGGCGGCAAAGCGGATGGGCCCCGTCCCGGCGGCGCTGGGCGGAAGCCAGGACGCAGTAACCCGGGCCTGGGACCTGGGTCTGCTTCCGGCGGACGCGGACTTCACCGGAGGGCTCACCCGGAGCCAGGGAGAGAAGCTGGCGGAGGCTCTGAAAGCCCTGACCGCTTGAGAACAGAGGCAGAAAACGGCCCAACCTGGACAGCCCCCAAAGAAAGAGGACCACGGGCTTTGCCCGTGGTCCTCTCTTGTTGAAAATTCTACCGTCTCCCGTCCCCCGTCCCCCCGCAGGGGGTGGGGGTTGCTCAAGGGGGAGCCTGCTCCCCCTTGAAAAGAGGCGGAGCAAGGGAGCGGGCGCAGTTCTCGCCAGAGGCCGCAGGCCGGCGGCGGGAACGGAGCTTAGCGGACTTTGCGACGCCTCAGGCGTACATTTCCTTCAGCTTCAGCAGGTGCTGATAGCGGTCCATGGCCGCCTTCTCGTTGCGCTGGAACAGCTCGCTGGCCCGGTCGGGGAACTCGCGGGTCAGGCGGCTGTAGCGGGCCTCGTTCATCAGGAACTCCTGATACCCGCCGGCGGGCTCCTTGGAATCCAGGGTGAACTTGGCACCCTCGGCGGCGGGATTGAAGCGGAACAGGTTCCAATAGCCGCACTCCACGGCCTTCTTCATCTCCGCCTGGCAGTTCATCATGCCGCCCTTGATGCTGTGCATCTCGCAGGGAGAATAGGCGATGATCAGGGACGGGCCGGGATAGGCCTCGGCCTCCTGAATGGCCTTGAGGGTCTGGGCGGGGTTGGCGCCCATGGCCACCTGGGCCACGTAGATATAGCCATAGCTCATGGCGATCTCCGCCAGGGACTTCTTCTTGATCTCCTTACCGGCGGCGGCGAACTGAGCCACCTGGCCGATGTTGGAGGCCTTGGAGGCCTGGCCGCCGGTGTTGGAATAGACCTCGGTATCAAACACGAAGATGTTCACATCGTTGCCGGAGGCCAGGACGTGGTCCACGCCGCCGAAGCCGATGTCGTAGGCCCAGCCGTCGCCGCCGAAGATCCACAGAGACTTCTTGGAGAGATACTCCTTGTCCTTGAGGATTTCCGCCACCAGCTTGCACGCGTCGCAGTCGCAGTACTTCGCGCCGCTGTCCTTGAGCTCCTTGGCGTGGGCCTGGAACTTGGGAAGCTGGTCGCCGAAGACCTTGGCCGCGTCGGGGCTGCTGGTGAAGGCCACGACGGCGTCCACGGGCATGATGCTCTCTTCCAGGAGCTTTACATACTCCGTGGTGGCTTCCGCGTTGGTCTTGCCGTCTTCCATGGTGTCCAGCCACTTCTGGGCGGCGTCCTTCAGGCCCTGATAGGCGTGAGGCACCGCGATCAGCTGCTTGGTCAGGTCC
This sequence comes from Oscillospiraceae bacterium, assembly GCA_910575815.1. Classification (GTDB taxonomy): domain Bacteria; phylum Bacillota; class Clostridia; order Oscillospirales; family Oscillospiraceae; genus Oscillibacter. The sequence continues at coordinate 174,239 of CAJTFN010000010.1, read as the reverse complement.
GCCAGACGGTCGCGAATGGCTTTCTGGCCCAGATACATGCCCAGGCCGTGCTCGGCGTTGTCCTCGAACAGGGAGTTGGACCAGGCGGGGCCGTGGCCGTCCGCGTTGGTGCAGTAGGGAGAGGTAGCCGCGGGACCGCCCCAGATGGAGGAGCAGCCGGTGGCGTTGGAGATATACATCCGGTCACCGAAGAGCTGGGTGACGAGACGGGCATAGCTGGTCTCGGCGCAGCCGGCGCAGGAGCCGGAGAACTCGAGGAGGGGCTTGTGGAACTGGCTGCCGGGCACCGTGTTGTCCTGGAGGTCCTTCTTCTCGGAGACCTCGGCCACGCAGTAGTTGAAGACCTCCTGCTGCTTGGCCTCCTGCTCCTGGGCCACCATCTTCAGGGCCTTCTCGCCCTTGCGGCCCGGGCAGACGCCCACGCACACGCCGCAGCCCATGCAGTCCAGAGGAGACACGGCGATGGTAAACTTGTAGCCCTTGCCCTTTCCGGTTTTGTCGATGACCTTGGCGGCGGCGGGGAGCTTGGCGGCTTCCTCCTCCGTCATGGCGAAGGGACGGATGGTGGCATGGGGGCAGACATAGGCGCACTGGTTGCACTGGATGCAGTTCTCGGGCATCCAGGTGGGAACGGAGACGGCCACGCCGCGCTTCTCATAGGCGGCGGCGCCCAGCTCGAACTGGCCGTCGGCGTGCTTGACGAAGGCGGAGACGGGGAGGCTGTCGCCGTCCATCTTGCCCACGGGGTTCAGGATGGTCTTCACCTGCTCCACCAGCTCCGGCTTGCCGGTGAGGGTGGTGGTGTCGGGAGTATCCTGGGCGTCGGCCCAGTCGGCGGGAACCTCGAACTTCTTATAGGCCGTGGCTCCGGCGTCGATGGCCTTGTGGTTCATATCCACCACGTCCTGTCCCTTTTTCAGGTAGGAGTGAGTGGCGGCGTCCTTCATATACTGGATGGCCTCGGCCTCGGGCATAACCTTCGCCAGAGAGAAGAACGCGGACTGGAGAATGGTGTTGGTCCGCTTGCCCATGCCGATTTCTTTCGCCAGGTCGATGGCGTTGATGGTGTAAACCTGGATGTTGTTCTTGGCGATATAGCGCTTCGCCACGGCGGGCATGTGCTTGTTGACCTCCTCGTCGCTCCACTGGCAGTTGATGAGGAAGGTGCCGCCGGGCTTCACGTCCCGGACCATGGGGAAGGCCTTGACGATATAGGCGGGCACGTGGCAGGCCACGAAGTCGGCCTTGTTGATATAATAAGGAGCGCGGATGGGCTGATCGCCGAAGCGCAGATGGCTGACGGTGACGCCGCCGGTCTTCTTGGAGTCGTACTGGAAGTAGGCCTGGACGTATTTGTCCGTGTGGTCGCCGATGATTTTGATGGAGTTCTTGTTGGCGCCCACGGTGCCGTCGCCGCCGAGACCCCAGAACTTGCACTCGATGGTGCCCTCCGCCGCGGTGTTGGGGGCGGGCTTCTCCTCCAGGCTCAGGTGGGTGACGTCGTCCACGATGCCGATGGTGAACTGGCGCTTGGGCTCGGCCTTGGTCAGCTCCTCATAAACGGCGAAGACGCTCCGGGGCGGGGTGTCCTTGCTGCCCAGGCCATAGCGGCCGCCGATGACGGTGATGTCCGTCCGGCCGGCGTTGGCCAGAGAAGCCACCACGTCCACGTACAGGGGCTCGCCCAGGGAGCCGGGCTCCTTGGTGCGGTCCAGCACGGCGATCTTCTTGCAGGTGGCGGGGATGGCGGCGATGAGCTTGTCGGCGCGCCAGGGGCGGTACAGACGGACCTTGATGAGGCCCACCTTCTCGCCGTGGGCGTTCATATAGTCGATGACTTCCTCGGCCACGTCGCAGATGGAGCCCATGGCGATGATGACCCGGTCCGCGTCGGCCGCGCCATAGTAGTTGAAGAGCTGATAGTCGGTGCCCAGCTTCTCGTTGACCTTGCCCATATACTTCTCCACCACGTCGGGCAGAGCGTCGTAATAGGGGTTGCAGGCCTCGCGGTGCTGGAAGAAGATGTCGCCGTTCTCGTGAGAGCCCCGCATGTTGGGCCGCTCGGGGTTCAGCGCGTGCTTGCGGAAGGCGTCCACGGCGTCCATGTCGCACATTTCCTTCAGGTCGTCGTAATCCCACACGGCGACCTTCTGAATCTCGTGGGAGGTACGGAAGCCGTCGAAGAAGTTCACGAAGGGAACCCGGCCCTCAATGGCGGCCAGATGGGCCACGGGACCCAGGTCCATGACCTCCTGGACATTGCCCTCGCAGAGCAGGGCGAAGCCCGTCTGGCGGCAGGCCATGACGTCGGAGTGGTCGCCGAAGATGTTCAGCGCGTGGCTGGACACGGTACGGGCGGACACATGGAACACGCAGGGCAGCAGCTCGCCGGCGATCTTGTACATGTTGGGAATCATCAGCAGCAGGCCCTGAGAGGCGGTGTAGGTGGTGGTCATCGCGCCGGTGGCCAGAGAGCCGTGGACGGTGCCGGAGGCGCCGGCCTCGGACTGCATCTCGCAGACCTTCACGGTGGTGCCGAAGATGTTTTTCTGACCGGCGGCTGCCCACTGGTCGACCAAGTCTGCCATGGGGGACGACGGGGTGATGGGATAGATGCCCGCCACCTCGGTAAACGCGTAGCTGACATATGCCGCCGCGTTGTTGCCGTCCATGGACTTGAACTTTCTTGCCATAAACTTACCTCCTGTAAATTTGCCGCCCGGGGACGGCAATCTCTCCAAGACAGGGGCCTCGGGATCTCTCCCTCCGGAACCCCATGCAGTTCTATTATAGCACGGCTGTTTCCCAGTGTAAACCGCCGCTTTGTTATTTTTTGCACAAATTTTCCCAGGGATTCTTGGCGGGTAAACGATTCCGCTTACCAGACGAACATCGCGTGGAGAAAGAAATTCACCAACAGGGTCAGTACAATCCCCGCCGCCGTCCCCGCGCCAATCAGCCACCACCTAAAAATCCGCTTCGCCTTGTTCACGTCCTGGTAAATGGAGTCCAGCTTTTCGCTGTTCCAATTCTTTTCCCGGACCTCCTGCACATCCACGTCCCGAACCAGCGCGTCCAGCGTCAAGCCGAAGTAATCACTCAGAAGCACTAATCGCTGGAAGTCAGGATAAGACTGGGCGGACTCCCATTTGGATACCGTCTGCCGGGATACATGCAGCTCAGCTCCCAGTTCCTCTTGGGACAAGCCCCTGCTTTTCCGCAGGTCAATCAGTTTTTCGTTGAAATTCATGTTGCGGTCCTCCTTATATTGACGGGCCGTTCAGGCCGGGACCAGCATCTCGCGTTTCAAAACATTCCGCAACCAACTTCTGTTGGAATTTTGTCAACTTCACTTAACATCAACACAATTTCTCCCGTTCTCCCAGCGGAAAATTCCCGTCCTCCTCATTCTCCGCTTTCCATTTCCCCCAATCTGTGGTATCATGATCCCATAGAAACACAGCGGCGCTCCGCCGCTCCGCTTGCGGGAGGTAAGTCTTATGGTGGTCACGGTGCGTTCCCTTGGCTTAAACGGCGTCTCCGGCTACGAGGTCAGCGCCGAGTGCTTTCTCTCCGGCGGGCTCCCCGCCTTTGACGTGGTGGGCCTGCCGGACGCCGCCGTCCGGGAGGCCCGGGAGCGGGTCCGGGCGGCGGTGAAGAACTGCGGGGCCAAGTTTCCCGTCAGCCGCATCACCGTGAACCTGGCCCCGGCGGGGCAGAAGAAGGCGGGAACCCTCTACGACCTCCCTATTTTCGTAGGCCTCCTGGCGGCTGCCGGTGACCTGCCGGAGCCCCCGGCGGACGCGGCCTTCTTAGGAGAACTGTCCCTGTCCGGGACCCTGCGGAGCGTGGCGGGGGTTCTCCCCATGGCCCTGGCGGCGGAGAAAGCGGGGGTCCGGCAGCTTTTCGTTCCGGCGGACAACGCCGCGGAGGCCACCCTGGCAGGAGGGTTGACGGTCTACGGCGTGCCGGACGTGGCGGCTCTGACGGCCCACCTTCGGGGAGAAATCCGGCTCTCTCCCGCCCCGGCCTGGACGCCGGAAGAGGACGAGGCGGGGCTTCTGAACCTTCAGGACGTGATGGGCCAGGAGAACGTGAAGCGGGCTCTGGAGATCGCCGCCGCCGGCGGGCACAACCTTCTGATGATCGGCTCCCCCGGCGCGGGAAAATCCATGCTTGCCAAGCGTTTGCCCTCCATTCTGCCGGACATGAGCCGGGAGGAGGCCCTGGCGGCCTCCGGCGTGTGGTCCGTGGCGGGATTGTCGGACCCCAAGCATCCCCTGCTCACCCGCCGCCCCTTCCGGAGTCCCCATCACACCGTCTCCGCCTCTGCTCTCACCGGCGGCGGCCCCTTTATGCGGCCCGGGGAAATCTCACTGGCCCACAACGGGGTCCTCTTTCTGGACGAGCTGCCGGAGTTCCGCCGGGACGCCCTGGAGGTTCTTCGCCAGCCCCTGGAGGACGGGGAGGTCACCATCTCCCGGGCCGGGGGCACCCTGCGCCTCCCCGCCCGGTTCCAGCTCATCTGCGCCATGAATCCCTGCCGCTGCGGCTGGCGGGGGCACCCGGACCGGCGGTGCACCTGTTCTCCCCGGGACCGGGAGCGGTATGTGGAGAAAATTTCCGGGCCCTTGCTGGACCGGATGGATTTGCACGTGACGGTACCGTCGGTGGAGTACGAGGCCATGCGCCGCCGGGAGACTCCGGAGTCCTCGGCGGAGGTGAAGGCCCGGGTGGACGCCGCCCGGGCGGTGCAATCCCAGCGGCTGGCGGGCAGCGGCGCGGTCTGCAACGCGCAGATTTCCCCGGCGCTGCTGGGGGAGCTTTGCCGCCTGGACCCGGCGGGGGAGGCTCTGATGAAAAACGCCTTTCAGCGGATGGGGCTGACGGCCCGGTCTCATGACCGGATTCTCCGGGTGGCCCGGACCATTGCCGACCTGGACGGGGAGGCGGAGATTGGGGCTGCCCACCTGGCGGAGGCAATTCAATATCGGAATACTGATATTCTGAAAGGCTAGGGGCCTGGTTCTCGCCCTTACGGGCGGGGGGATTTCAGCCATGAAGATGGCTGGTGCTTTGCACCCCCCATTTTCTCTTTTTCTTCCAGAAGAAAAAGAGAAAACGGGCCGTGCACGGTCCAAAAGAGAAAAAGAAGTACGGGGGTTACGATACGGGGGCGCGCCTGAATGACTGGATGAAGACAGGAATGACTTCTCACGCGGCGTAGTTAAACGGGGGCTGGTGCTTGTCGACTTGGCGTATTCCTCTTTCCGCTGTCGCTGGCCTGGTCATCGAATCGGCTTGGATTCTGTTCTCCTCATCTGCGTTTCTATCGATTGAACACCCGTAGGGCCGCCGCCCTGCGTCCGCCGTTGGCGGCTTTGCCGCTTACGGCGGCGTACCCCTTGCGGGTGCTCGGCGGCCCGGCTCCCGCAACCGTCATGCTTCATCTGCGCTTCTATCGGCAGAATGTTTCCCCTTCTTGTGGGACTACCGGAATTCCTGCCGAAAAGAATTTTGTTTGCCTATTTCCATTAAAAACCCAGGGCCCCTTCCGGGGCCCTGGGTTTTTGGTTTATTCCGCGAACACAGGGACTTCCTGTGCCTCCGGCAGTTCCTCGGGAGCGTTTTCCACCTCGGCCTCCGCCTCGGGAATCAGCTCCTCCGCCGCGTTGTGATAGGCCGTCAGGCCCGTACCGGCGGGAATCAGTTTTCCGATGATGACATTCTCCTTCAAACCCGCCAAACGGTCGCTCTTGCCCTTGATGGCGGCCTCCGTCAGCACCTTCGTCGTCTCCTGGAAGGAGGCGGCGGAGAGGAAGGAGTCCGTGGCCAGAGACGCCTTGGTAATGCCCATGAGAAGCTGCGTGCCCACGGCGGGCCGGAGGGGCTCGCCGGTCTCCTGGGTCTCCCCGTTGGCGTTGCGGCGCTGGATGTCGTCGTTGGCGTTCTCCAGCTCCAGAACGTCCACCATCGAGCCGTCCAGCAGATTGGTATCGCCGGCGTCCTCCAGACGGACCTTGCGCATCATCTGACGGACAATGACCTCGATGTGCTTGTCGTTGATGTCCACGCCCTGTTGGCGGTACACCCGGAGAACTTCCTGGATGAGGTAGTTGTACACCGCGTCCGCGCCCCGGATCCGGAGCACGTCGTGGGGGTTCAGCGCGCCATAGGTCAGCTGGCGGCCCGCTTCGATCACGTCCCCGTCCCGCACCTGGAGTCCCGTATGGGGCACGGCGTAGGTCCGGGTGTCCCCGTCGGGAGCGGTGATGATGATGTTCAGGAGGCTGCCCTTGGTGGCCTCCTCAAAGCGGACGGTGCCGCCAATCTCGGCCAGGGTGGCCATCCGCTTGGGCTTCCGGGCCTCGAAGAGCTCCTCGACACGGGGAAGACCCTGGGTGATATCCCCGCCGGCCAGACCGCCGGTGTGGAAGGTACGCATGGTCAGCTGGGTGCCCGGCTCGCCGATGGACTGGGCCGCGATGATGCCCACGGCCTCGCCGGGGCCCACGGGCTTGGAGGTGGCCAGGTTCATGCCGTAGCATTTGGCGCACACGCCGCTGGGGGCCTTGCAGGTCAGAACCGTACGGATCATCACCGTGGGCTTCTTATCCGGGTCGCCGTTGGGATCGAACTCGCAGCGGTCCCCGGGACGGGTGTTCTCCTGGACCCATTTCCGGGACTCCAGAAGCTTGTCTTCGCTGCCGTCCATCATTCTGTCGCTGCTCAGCAGCACTTCGCCGGTGTCCGGGTCCACCACGTCGCCCACCAGGAACCGGCCCCGGAGACGGTCGGACAGCCTTTCAATGACCTGCCCGTTCTCGCTGATCTCGGAGACCTTGATACCGTGGGTCACATGGCAGTCCTCTTCCCGGATGATGACCTCCTGGCTGACGTCCACCATGCGGCGGGTCAGGTAACCGGAGTCGGCGGTCCGCAGGGCGGTGTCTGCCAGGCCCTTCCGGGCGCCCCGGCTGGAGATGAAGTATTCCAGCGCCGTCAGGCCCTCCCGGTAATTCGCCTTGATGGGAATTTCGATGGTCTTACCGGCGGTGTTGGCGATCAGGCCCCGCATACCCGCCAGCTGGCGGATCTGCTTCATGGAGCCTCGGGCGCCGGAGTCCGCCATCATGAAGATGGGGTTATAGCGGTCCAGGTTTTCCTGGAGGGCGTCGGAGACGGCGTCGGTGGTGTGCTCCCAGGCGCTCAGCACCTGGCGGTAGCGCTCCTGGTCCGTCATGAAGCCCATTTTGTACTGGTTTTCGATGTTCAGAACTTCCTGCTCCGTGGCCGCCACCATCTCGTACTTCTTGGGGGGGATGGTCATGTCGGCGATGGAGACGGTGATAGCGGCCTGGGTGGAGTATTTGTAACCCGTGGCCTTGATGGCGTCCAGCACCTCGGCGGCCATGGTGAAGCCGTGCTTGTTGATGGTTTTGTCCACGATTTTGCCCAGCTGCTTCTTGCCGCAGGTCTCGGTGATCTCATAATCGCAAATGCGGGCGCGGACGTTCCGGTCCACAAAGCCCAGGTCCTGGGGGATGTTGTGGTTGAAGATGATCCGCCCCGGGGTGATCGGCACCACCCGGGTATGCTCCACGCCGTCCACGACGCAGGTCCGGCGAACCAGAATCGGGCAGTGAGGGCCGATGACCCCCTCGTTATAAGCCATCAGCGCCTCGTCCTCGTCCCGGTAAACCCGCAGGGGCTTGTAAGTGGCGGGCTTCTGGCCCTTCTCCAGGGCGGCGTTGGCCGCCAGGAAATCGTCGGCGTTGACGACGCCACCGTCCTTGCCGACGGGCAGGCCGGTGTCGCCGGGATCCTCGCACCAGACTTCCTCCGCGCCCTTCTCGGCGCTGCCGATGCGGTCCATGGTCAGGTAGTAGCTGCCCAGCACCATGTCCTGGGTGGGAACGGTGACGGGGCCGCCGTCCTGGGGACGGAGAAGGTTGTTGGCGGAGAGCATGAGAATCCGGGCCTCTGCCTGGGCCTCGGCGCTGAGGGGCACGTGAATGGCCATCTGGTCGCCGTCGAAGTCGGCGTTGAAGGCCGTGCAGTTCAGGGGGTGGAGCTTCAGTGCCCGGCCGTCCACCAGCACCGGCTCGAAGGCCTGGATGCCCAAACGGTGAAGCGTGGGAGCCCGGTTCAGCATGACGGGGTGGTCCTTGATGATGACGTCCAGGGCATCCCAGACCTCCGTCACGCCCTTGTCCACCATCTTCTTGGCGGACTTGATGTTGTTGGCGGTGCCGTCCTCCACCAGCTTCTTCATGATGAAGGGCCGGAAGAGCTCCACGGCCATCTCCTTGGGCACGCCGCACTGGTAGATTTTCAGCTCGGGGCCGACAACGATAACGCTTCGGCCGGAGTAGTCCACCCGCTTGCCCAGCAGGTTCTGGCGGAAGCGGCCCTGCTTGCCCTTCAAGAGGTCGGAGAGGGATTTCAGCGCCCGGTTGTTGGCTCCGGTGACCGCCCGGCCCCGGCGGCCGTTGTCGATGAGTGCGTCCACGGCCTCCTGAAGCATCCGCTTCTCGTTGCGGACGATGATGTCCGGGGCGTTGAGCTGGATGAGCCGTTTCAGGCGGTTGTTCCGGTTGATGACCCGGCGGTAGAGATCGTTCAGGTCACTGGTGGCGAACCGGCCGCCGTCCAGCTGCACCATAGGCCGCAGCTCCGGCGGAATCACCGGCAGCACGTCGATGATCATCCACTCGGGCTTATTCCCGGAGAGGCGGAAGGCGTCCACCACTTCCAGGCGCTTGACAATCCGGGCCTTCTTCTGGCCGGAGGCCCCTTTCAGCTCCGCGTGGAGCTGGGCGGACAGCGCGTCCATGTCCACGTCCTGGAGCAGCTTCTTCACGGCCTCCGCGCCCATGCCGGCCTGGAAATCGTCCTCGTATTTCTCCCGGTAGTCCCGGTACTCCTTCTCGGAGAGAATCTGATTCCGGCTCAGGGGCGTCTCCCCGGGGTCGGTGACAATATAGTTGGCAAAGTACAGCACCTTCTCCAGAATCCGGGGGCTGATATCCAGCAGCAGGCCCATCCGGGAGGGGATGCCCTTAAAGTACCAGATGTGGCTCACCGGGGTGGCCAGCTCGATGTGGCCCATCCGCTCCCGGCGGACCTTGGCCCGGGTGACTTCCACGCCGCACCGGTCGCAGATCTTGCCCTTGTAGCGGATCTTCTTATACTTGCCGCAGTGGCACTCCCAGTCCTTCGTGGGCCCGAAAATGCGCTCGCAGAACAGGCCGTCCCGCTCCGGCTTCAGGGTGCGGTAGTTGATGGTTTCCGGCTTTTTCACCTCGCCATAGGACCACTCCCGAATCTGCTCCGGAGAGGCCATGCCGATTTTAATTGCGTCAAAGGCGATATTCCCGCCGGTTTTGTGATCGGTCATATTGCGCGTTCCTCCTTCAATGCTCCGGATATAACGGATATCGTGTACGAACGCATCATTCGTCGTCCACGTCGTCAAAACCGGCGTCAATGTCCGCGCCCGCGTCCTCGGGGGCGTCCTCAATGTCATAGCCGGACTCCTGGAACTCGTCTTCGGTATAGGTGCTGCGGGCCCGCTCGTCGTCGGCGTCCATCCGGGCGAGGTTGAAGGTGTCCATGGCGTCCTCGTCCTCCCGGAGCTCGATGGGGTTCCCCGCGGCGTCCAGCACCTGAATGTCCAGGCACAGGGACTGGAGCTCCTTCACCAGCACCTTGAAGGACTCGGGCACGCCGGGCTGAGGCACGTTGTGGCCCTTGACGATGGCCTCGTAGGTCCGGACACGGCCCGTCACGTCGTCGGACTTCACGGTGAGAATCTCCTGGAGGGTATAGGCCGCGCCGTAGGCCTCCAGGGCCCAGACCTCCATCTCGCCGAAGCGCTGGCCGCCAAACTGGGCCTTGCCGCCCAGAGGCTGCTGGGTGACCAGGGAGTAGGGGCCGGTGGAGCGGGCGTGGATCTTGTCGTCCACCAGATGGTGGAGCTTCAGGAAGTAGACGTAGCCCACCGTGACCTTGTTGTCGAAGGGCTCGCCGGTACGGCCGTCGTAAAGGACGCTCTTTCCGTCGGGGCTCAGGCCGGCCTCGGACAGCATGGCCTGGATGTCCTCCTCCCGGGCGCCGTCAAAGATGGGGGTGGCCACCTTGCAGCCCAGAGCGTGGGCCGCGTAGCCCAAATGGACCTCCAGAACCTGGCCGATGTTCATACGGCTGGGCACGCCCAGGGGATTCAGCACGATGTCCAGAGGCGTGCCGTCGGGCAGGAAGGGCATATCCTCCTGGGGCAGAACCCGGGAGACCACGCCCTTGTTGCCGTGGCGTCCGGCCATCTTGTCGCCCACCTGAATCTTCCGGCGCTGGGCGATGTAGACCCGGACCACCATGTTCACGCCGGGGCCCAGCTCGTCGCCGCCCTCCCGGGTGAACACCTTGGTGTCCAGAACGATGCCGCTCTCGCCGTGGGGAACCTTCAAGGAGGTATCCCGGACCTCTCTCGCCTTCTCGCCGAAGATGGCCCGGAGGAGGCGCTCCTCGGCGGTCAAATCCGTCTCGCCCTTGGGGGTAACCTTGCCCACCAGGATGTCCCCGGCCTTGACCTCCGCGCCCACGCGGATGATGCCGTTCTCGTCCAGGTCCTTCATGGCGTCCTCGCCCACGTTGGGAATGTCCCGGGTGATCTCCTCGGGGCCCAGCTTGGTGTCCCGGGCGTCGATTTCAAATTCCTCGATGTGGATGGAGGTATACAGGTCCTCCCGGACCAGGCGCTCGTTCAGAAGGACGGCGTCCTCGTAGTTATAGCCCTCCCAGGTCATGAAGCCCACCAGGATATTCCGGCCCAGGGCGATCTCGCCCTGATCGGTGGCGGGACCGTCGGCCAGGACGGTGGGGTCGATGACCTGTCCGTCAGGGCCCACGCTCCGCCCGTGGACCCGCTCGCCCACTTCCACGATGGGCCGCTGATTGATGCAGGTGGTATGGTTGGAGCGGAGGAACTTCACCAGCTTATAGTCCTTGGTGTCCCCCCGGTCATATTTGACGGTGATGTGCCGGGCATCCACGGCGGTTACCACGCCGTCGCCCTCGGCCAGCACCACGATTTCGGAGTCGATGCAGATTTTATGCTCCATGCCGGTGCCCACGATGGGAGCCTCGGGCCGCAGCAGCGGCACGGCCTGGCGCTGCATGTTCGCGCCCATGAGGGCCCGGTTGGCGTCGTCGTTGGGGAGGAAGGGAATCATGGCGGTGGCGATGGAGACCATCATCCGGGGAGAGACGTCGATGAAGTCGATCATCTCCCGGTCCACGTCCACGATCTCGTCCCGGTGCCGCCCGGTAATACGGGCGTTGATAAGGCAGCCGTTCTCGTCCACGGGCTCGGCGGCCTGGCCGACGATGTAGTTGTCCTCCTCGTCGGCAGTCATATAGGTGATCTCATTGGCAACCCTGCCGGTCTCCTTGTCCACGGCCCGGTAGGGAGACTCGATGAAACCGTACTCGTTGATCCGGGCGTAGGTGGCCAGATAGGAGATCAGGCCGATGTTCGGGCCTTCGGGAGTCTCAATGGGGCACATGCGGCCATAGTGGCTGTAGTGAACGTCCCGGACCTCCATGTTCGCCCGCTCCCGGCTCAGGCCGCCGGGGCCCAGGGCGGAGAGGCGGCGCTTGTGGGTCAGCTCCGCCAGGGGGTTGGTCTGGTCCATGAACTGGCTCAGGGGGCTGGAGCCGAAGAACTCCTTGATGGCGGCGGTGACGGGGCGAATGTTGATGAGGCTCTGGGGGGTGACGATGTCCATGTCCTGGATGGTCATGCGCTCCCGGATGACCCGCTCCATGCGGCTGAAGCCGATGCGGAACTGGTTTTGGAGCAGCTCGCCCACGCAGCGCAGGCGGCGGTTGCCCAGGTGGTCGATATCGTCCTTCACGGAGATGCCCCGGGCCAGGCCGTTCATATAGTTGATAGATGTGAGAATGTCGTCCACGATGATGTGCTTGGGAACCAGCTTATCCTTCCGGAGGAGAATCTGGTCGATGAGCTCCTCCTGGTCGCCGTATTGGCTCAAGAGCTCCTGGAGCACGTCAAAGCGGACCCGCTCCTTGATGCCGCACTTCTCCAGGGGGTCAAAGTCCACATAGCAGCTCATGTCGCACATGCCGTTGGAGGTGACCCGCAAGGGCTCGCCCTCCACGTCGATCAAAACATCGCTGACGCCAACGGCGTCCAGCATCCGGGCGTCCTCCTTGCTCAGCAGGGCCCCGGCCTCAAAGAGGAGCTCGCCGGTGGCGGGATGGGCCACGGGCTGGGCCAGCTTCCTCCCGGTCACCCGCTGCCAGAGGGAGAGCTTTTTGTTGAACTTATACCGTCCCACCACCGAGAGGTCATACCGCCGGGGGTCGAAGAACAGCCCGTTCACCAGGGTCTCGGAGGCCTCCACCGTGGGGGGCTCGCCGGGACGAAGGCGGCGGTAAATCTCCAGCATGGCATCCTCGTAGCTCTTGCAGGGGTCCTTCTCCAAAGTGGCCACAATCCGGGGGTCGCCGCCAAAGAGGTCCAGGATTTCCTGGTCGGATTTCAGGCCAATCGCCCGGAGAAGGCAGGTGACGGGGATTTTCCGGTTCTTGTCGATCCGGACCCAGAAGAGCTCATTGGCGTCGGTCTCATACTCCAGCCAGGCGCCCCGCTGGGGAATGACCTGAGAGGTGAGAATGGGGAGGTCCGTCTTGATGTCCAGCTCATGGCCATAATACACGCCGGGGGACCGGACGATCTGGGAGACCACCACCCGCTCCGCGCCGTTGATGACAAACGTGCCGGAGTGGGTCATCAGGGGAAAGTCCCCCATAAAGATCTCCTGCTCCTTAATCTCCTCGGTCTCCTTGTTCCGCAGGCGGACCTTGACCTTCAGTGGGGCGGCATAGGTGGCGTCCCGGGCCTTGCACTCCTCCACGTCATACTTGGGCTTCTCGTCCATTTTGTAGTCGATGAAGGTCAGCTCCAGGTTGCCCTGATAGTCGGCAATCGCGCCCACATCGGCGAAAACCTCCCTGAGGCCGGTGTCCAGGAACTCCTGGTAGGAGGTCTTCTGAATCTCCAGAAGGTTGGGCATAGGCACGACTTCTTCGTACCGGGCGAAGTTTTTGCGAAGGGTTTTGCCGTAATACTTGTCTTTTGCCATCTTCACATTCACCTTTCTTCCGCCCCCGCACTGTCCGGCAGGAGAGGCAAATTTCAGGAAACGACGGGAGAGGCCGCGCTCTCCGGCTGCGCTGGCCGCCCGAAGGCGGCGGAAATTCTGACACGCGGGGCTCCGTTGTTAAAAACCCTTCGCCCTGCTCTTGCATTCTTCTGGGAAATGTGCTAAACTGAGCTTAAAGTATGGAAACGGGTGTTTGACACCCGTTAACGATAAGTGCTTAATTTTACCATGGAAACGCTGTTTTGTCAAGGGGCTTTTGCCTCTTTTTATATTTTCCAGCCAAAACCGATGAAAAAGAGGCTCGCGCCCTGATCATGCGCGGAAATCGCGGGAAACACTGCCCCGGCGAAGAAAACGAACCCGCAGCTTCGCTCCCACATGGAATTTTCTCCAAGCTTGAACGCATTGTCAGGAGCTTCCCTCCCCTTTCCGGCAATAAAACCGGCTCACAGGAACGCTTCCCGTGGGCCGGTTTTTTATATTGTTTGGATTCACAGCCATCGAGCCTTGTCCGGGCGGCCTTTTGCCGCCATACGGCCCCGGTTCCCCTCGTGTCCCGTCACTTCGACAAACCGGCTCCGCCGCCAGAGCCGTCAGCTTCGGGAAGCGGAACAGCAGGGACCCCATGGGCACACAGTACGCCCCGTCCGCCATTCGGGCAGCCCCGTTCAGGGCCCTGCCCCATAGGGGCAGGAACCCGGCGAAGGTCTCCGTCTCCAGGGGAATCTTCCCGCAGAGGTCGTACAGGGCCAGGTCACCCCGGGCGGTGTAGGGCGCGAGAATCGGAGAGAGGTCCCCGGGGTGAAGGAAAACTCCCGGTCCTCCGGCCCCAGGCGGCTCAGTATGCCGGAGAGGATCCGCTGAACGTCCTCGCCGGAAATCCAGCGCTCCGGGTAAAATGGATTCTCCCCGGTCTCCGGAAGGAACCCGGCGGAGTGAACGGCCATCACGGAAATGGAGCAGGGACTTTCCGGCGGCACATCGTCAAAGGCAGGCGTCCCCTCCTTCCAGCCGCCGGGACCGCAGAGGTTCATAGCCACTTTCAGAATCGCGCCCCGCGTCATTCCGGCTCTGGAAAAGAAGCTGTGACTGCTGGTGGTCGAAATCAGCCCGGCGACGGCCACACTTTCAACCACCTCCCGGGCGGAGGCGTAACGTCCCAAATCCACAAAGCCCTCCAATACCAGAGGCTCCCGGCTGGCGTAGGCGGAAATGGCGTAACCGTGGAGGCGGGTCCTCCAGATCGTAATGGTTCATGGTGACATAGTCGTTGGGTTCAATCTCAGGAATCCGGGCCTCGGAAACCTCGGTGCGGGGCAACCCTGCCGATCCGTCAAGGCGTTATCCTCAATTGTAAAGAGGCGGCCGTTCTCCGTGTATAACACCAGACCACTGTAGTGAATCCGGCCGGTTTTGAGATCGTGAAAAAAGGCCAGGTTACCCTGTAGAGGGACATAGGCGCCGATCCGGTCAGCGCTGGGCTAGCAGCGTCCAAGGGCGGTAAAGGACCGGACCTGCCGGGCGCAGTTGACAGAACAGAGAAACGCCTCTTTGGAGATGCCGGCCTCGTCGGCGCACCAGGAGACAAACATATTGCGCCAGAAGCCATTAGGGTAGCCATAGCACTGGCCAAAGATTGTGTACTCGTCATCTTCCTCCGTGTACCCCATCTGACCCAAGGCCCGGGCCACCACCTGCCCGGAGGGGTGGATTCCAGAGCCTTAACGGGGGCAGAAGGAGCAGGAATCCTCATATAGCCACAGTTTTTTCATAAAGAAGCCCCCAATCCGCCCAACGGAAAGATAGAACATTTATAATATTCTAGCATCTTCGACAACGTTTGACAAGAGCGGTTTTTGTATTTTATGCGGGCATTTGGAATCGAAGCGATCTCCGAACCACAGTGTGGCCATAGGCGGAAGACTTTCCGCTTTTGTAATCCGGCTGGGAGATTGAACCTTGCAGAGGGACCTTCTGTGGTTCCATTCCCACGGGGCCACTAGGATCGGGCTATTTTAGAATCTGTAAGACCGTGACGCTGTGCTCCTGCGCTTCTCTCTTTCCTCATTTTCCAGCTTGAACGATACTTTTCAAAAATATTTTGATTTTTTAATAATACCACTTGACAAGCGCCATAGGCTTGTGGTATTCTAATCATTGCCGACAAGCTGCCGGTGTGGTGGAATTGGTAGACACAGGAGACTTAAAATCTCCCGGTAGCAATACTGTACCGGTTCGAGTCCGGTCACCGGCACCACAAAACGAAATATCGCGGAGTAGAGCAGTTGGTAGCTCGTCGGGCTCATAACCCGGAGGTCGCAGGTTCAAGTCCTGTCTCCGCAACCAGAAAACCGCCGATTTTGTGAAAAATCGGCGGTTTTTCCATCAAAAAAGTTACGGGCCATTTTTCACTGATGCTTATCTGATGCTTATTTTGGATTTTGCTCCGAATCGCTGATGTCTATCCGGTCAACCCCGCCGCAAACCACTTCAGCGCTCGTCCCTTTTCTTTGCGGCAGGTGTTTTCTTTGCTCCGGCGTAGATTCCGCCCAGCTTTCCAACGCTGGCCCGCTTGTGGTCGTCCAGGGCGTGGCCGTACTTGTCCATCGTGATCGACGGATTGGCGTGGCCCAGCAACCGGGAGAGTGTCACCACGTCCATCCCCGCTTCCAGGGATCGTGTGGCGAAGGTGTGACGGAGCGCATGAAAATTAGCGTCCTTGATTCCCGCCTGCCGCACACAGCGCTTGAAAAGGTCCTGGTAGGTGCGGGGTTCGTAGGGCTGTCCGTTTTCCTGGCAGAACACATAGCCCTCCCGATTATAGCCTGAGTACTCGGCAGTGATGGAGTCTTGGATCTCTTTGTAATATGCCAAATCTTCCAAAAGCTCATCCAGCAGGTAAACTGTCCTTCGGGAGTGGTCCGTCTTGGTCGAGGAAACCGTTTTGACGCTGGTGGACGCCGCGATGGAGTCATCGTGGTTGGGAAGCCGGTTCCGCGTTTCGCAGACCCGAAAAATTCCCTGCTCCATATCCACGTTCTGCCATCGTAAGCCGCACAGCTCCCCCAGCCGCAGGCCGGTAAACAAATCGAATATAATGCCAAACGCGGCAGGCTCTGGAGCCTGCCGCGCCGCTTTGATCAGCCGGTCCTGCTCGTCCCGGCTCAACACACGCATTTCACGTTGTACGTTTTTAGGAAGTCTGACCCCTTCTATCGGATTTTCCTTCAACAGTTTGTTCTTGACAGCCTGATCCAAAGCCAGGTGCAGGAGGTTTCGCAGATTGGTCAGCGTCTTGGGCGAAAGGCCGCCTTCCGCTTTGACGTTTCCATGCTCTCTGCGCTCGTTGAAAAAGTCCTGCAGGTCATCTACCCGCAGAGTGTTCAAATAGAGTGATCCGATTTGAGGTTTGATATGGCTGCGGGTAAGCTGCTCGTAACTGCAAAAGGTCGACAGCTTCACGGTCGGCTTGGCGTAGCTCTCCAGCCAGCGGTCCATCCACTCGCCCATCGTTATCACGGCAGAGCTCTGTCCCAGTGAATTTTGTTCGCCAGTCATCTGGGCAGAAAGAGCTTCCTGAAACGCCTTGGCGTCCGATTTCTTTTTGAATCGCTTTGTTTTGCGCTGACCATCTACCCTGTATTGAAACACCCAGCTTTTATCCGCCGCTTGATAGAGGCTGCCCTCTCCTTTTGTACGTCTTGCCAAGCTATATCACTCCCATCGAAGCATTTCCTGGAATTCCACATTCCTGCTCAATCCATTTTTTGAGGGTTTCTCGCGGGATAATGACACGCCGCCCAATCCGGAGTGAGGGAATCCGTTTTTGTTCTGCCATGCGATACAACGTTGCTCTGGATATTGGCAGAATCAAAGAAAGGTCAGCGGGAGTGCAGAATTCTGGCAGACTGTCAATACCGCCACAGGATTCAAATTTAGTCGTCATACTATGTACCCCTTCCGAAAACAGGCATCCTTCTTTACGCCGATCATCTGCTATCCTCCTGAAAGTAGTCCGGACCTTTCACGCTGCGGATGAACGCCTCCACCTCCTGGAGGTTGCCCGTGACCCGCATGTCCGGCAGTGCGGCTTTTACATCCTCAAAGTAACGCTGTCCAGGGACAGACCGCTCGTCCAGGATGGCCACGACGCAGGTGTCCGTTTCAGTGCGGATGGCCCTGCCGAAGCCCTGCTTCAGCTTGATCTGCATCTCCGGCACGACGATGTCCCGGATAAAGGAGTGGAGGTTTGGAAAGCTCTCCCGCTCTTTTTCTTTCAGGGCGTCCGGGCGGGCGAAGGGCAGGCGAGGGATCACCAGCAGGGACACGCAGTCGCCTGGGAAGTCGAATCCCTCCCAGGCGGCCCCGGCGGCCAGCAGAACGCTCCCGGGGCTGGCCTTGAACTGCTCTGTGGTATGCCCTGCGTTCCGGCCCAGGGTGAACAGGGGCCAGAGAAGGTCCTTTGCCGTCAGCCGTTCTTTTACGGCGGACATGGCGGCATAGGAGGTGAAGAGCACCAGGGCATGGCCGCAGGCTGCTTCCAGCAGCAGGGCAATCTCGTCGGCAAGTTTGTCATAGTATACTTCGTCCCTCTGTCCAGGAGGAAACCGCGGCACATACAGCAGGCAGTTTTCCCGGTAATCGAACGGGGAGAGCGAGACAGACTCCGTTACCCGTCTGTCCTCCAGCAACCCGGCTTCCTCCCGGAAGCGGCGAAAATCGCTGCCCACAGCGAGAGTGCCGGAGGTGAGGATGATGGGCCTGGGCTGGTTCCAGAGGGTGCTCTGGAGCTGGGCGGTCAGGTCCGCTACCGTGGCGCAGAGCATAACGGTGTCACAGGCGTCCTCCGCCAAATAAAACACCATATCCGGGCGGCCTTCACTGAACAGGGTCATCGTCGAGGCCAGCTTGTCCAAGCGTCTGCGGGTAGAGGTGGAGAGTAGGGGATTGACCTGCTTTCGGACCACGGTCAGTGCCCGATTAGGGGCTACCAGCAGACGGGCGTATTCGGAAAAGCGCCGGTCCGGGTTGTGGGGCCGCTCCAGCTTCCGAAGGAAGAGGCGAGAAGTTTCTGCCAGGGCGTCCGCCGCCAGCAGGTACTTTTCCCGCCGCAGGTCATGGATGAGGCCCTGAATATCCTCGGCCCGGAGAGTAACGCCGAACATCTGCCGGGCGGTTTCCGGCAGCTTATGAGCTTCGTCGATGATAATGGCGAGGCTGTCCGGCAGGATGGGCTGACGGCCTGTCCCCCGGTGGATGGCGTCCGCCAGCAGGAGATTATGGTTGCAGATTTGGAAGGGGTATTGCCCAGCGTCGCAGTTATCCAAAAATGCGTGATACCGGCAGTCCTCCCGCTGACAGTCGCAGACTCCTGGAACACAGACCCGCTCCCGGTCATAACCGCTGAGGCGGGGCGCTTCGTCCAAGTCCAGCTTCTCTCGCAGGGAGAGCAGGGCGTTTCCCGCCCTCCAGTTTTTCTTGCTGAGGTCTAACTGGCCCAGCCGCCGTTCCAGCCGCTGGTCGCAGACGTAGTGGGACTTGCCCTTGCGGATCACCGCCCGGATGGGTTCGGATATCATGCCGTCCGCCGTAAGGACGGCGGAAAGGAAGGGCAGGTATTCATCCCGCACAGCCTTCTGCAAGGCGATGCTGGAGGTGGAAATCAAGATGGGCCGGGAGGGCCGCAGACCGTGGAACACGGTTCCGGCCACCAGATAGGCATAGGTCTTGCCGATGCCGGTTCCGGCGTCGCAGAGGGCGATACCGCTGTCCTGCATAACCTCCAGCATCCGGTGGCTCAGGACAATTTGTTCTGGGCGCTCCGGCATCCCCTGAAAGGGGAGTAAATCCTTGAAAATGTGGTCGATGTCTCTGTGGGCATCTTGCCTGTTATGAGCATTCATCCGTAAAGTTCCTTTAAACAATTTCAGTTTCTTCCGTTGATTCCACCGTATTTGCGGCTCGCGCCCCGGTGGATCGGGAACAGTACGGGGCGGGTCCGGCAAGGCCCGCGCGGGCATATACCAGGGGTCTCTACTGCTTTCAACCCCAGGGCAGCCCCACGACCTGGATCTCAGGCCGTGCGAAGGTGTCTCATTGTGTACCCGGACAGGGTCAACGCTGACGGCCTTGCCAAGGGCCGTCCCAGCGGGTGGCATTCTCGCTCGCCGGAGGAGGCCAAAAGGCCCCCCCGGGTCCTGGCGTGCGCTGCTGGGCGCTCGTCCGTCCGGGTGGTTCCCCGTACTGCTGATGTGAAATTGTCAAAGTGCAGCAGCCATATTGCTTTGGCTGTGATTTAAGTCTATCGGAAAACAGAACACTTTGTTAGGGTCCAGCGGGTCCGGTTTACCGGACATTTTGGGTCCTCCTACAGTTCCTCAGCCAACTCGGATAGGCCCTGGATCAAAGCACGGAGTTTCTTTTTCAAGTCACTCTGCGGCTGCTTATCCATGATGATGTAGTCCAACGAAACGTTAAACAAGGAGGCGATTTCAACCAGGATATCGATAGAGGGACCCTTTTCTCCGGCCTCAATTCTTCGTAGGTGGCGGTCGCTAATATTCAGCTTCATAGCCATTTGCGCCTGGGTTATTCCTTGGTCCCTGCGGAGCTGCCGAATGCGATTTCCAATTTCTTCTATGTCATAAGGCATGTTTGTGATCTCCAATCTTAAAATTTTTAGGAATGCGGGATTGGAGATCACGGGTATTTTGCTAAGTATGGCTGCCAAATTAAAACAGCGTAGCCACATTTGTTAAAACTCTTTTTTTCGCAGTATATTAGCCCACTCAAGTAAGCGGCAATATGTAGATATATTTGAGGATAAAAGTTACTGCCAGTCTTGCAAGTTGTTGCAAGACTGGCAGTTAAAACAATTTTGTTAGAAGAAGTCTGGATGGGGACAATCCTATAAACAGAGGTCAAATTAATATCCAACCTCATCCACAAATATTTCTTTGGAAAGTATAATTGATACATTTGTGCTCCTCATATAAAGAAACACAACTGAACCAAATTGTAACCTTTTCCCAGGATGGTTTTTGAAAATATTAAATTTTATGGTTGCGTTATGTACCTATAGTTGTTTAAATACATAGGAAGTAGTTCGGGTAGGACTCCTGTGAGAACGGGCATTACCTTAAAAACTCATCTGATGCAGGGATTTGGATGCGTCGCAGAACGGGCTCATCTACGACGCATCCAAATTATTCTGCTATTTCAGGTTTGAGTTTTCAGGCTTCATTAGATACTTAGGGGTTGGAGATAGTATCATAAAATTTGTTGCCTGTCCCACTAGGAATCTGAATTTTGGTGGATTCTACAGCATTACTCGGGTATGAAGAACTTTTGCCAACGTGAAAGCATTGCCCACCAAGTCTGCTGCTGGGCTTTCTACCTTCACAAAGCAGCTTAGCCAGCCCGACACAATAGGACCAAGAGTCCGTATACACATCGGGGGCACGAGAATTCTTAGTTCCAGAAGCGTCTCCTGTCATCACCTCATACTGAATCATTGTCCCATAGACATAACCTTTCCAAGTATTATCACGCTGGAGAAAGGTTCTTGTAGAATTTTTTCTGTTGTAGATTTCTTTGGCAACTGCACATTGCCCTGAGGAATTGATGGTATCTTCACCGTAAATACACCGGGCAAGGCTTTCAACCCGTGACATTTTACTGGAAGTAAAGCCGTTAATTATCTCATTATGAGTCAGTTCTCTGCCCAAGATTTCCTCTTCAGTATCAGGCATTACTCTATCAAGTTCTTTGAGATCCCTGTCCCTCGCTTCGCCAGTAACAGGAAGTCCATGGACCGTCTGGAATGCCTCCAAAACCTCTTTTGTATTTTCACCAAAGATTCCATCTGGCGTTCCAATAGAATACTGTAACTTGTACAGCTTCATCTGCATACGCTTAACGCTTACGCTACGGGTGGAATCCCTTTTAAAAACCCCATTGCCAGCAAGGACCTCATCATAAGTGCAAGTATTTGCCATAGTATTACCTCAACCTTTTCATTAGAATTTATTTGCGGCCGCATATTCAATAGAGAGGAAACTTGGCATGGTTTTGTAAACTTGAAAACAGAAAAATGGAGATCATAATTATGAACATGCACCGTTACTTTTCGATTTGGTCGTTTTTAATAATGCTGATATTGACTCTTTTTTTAGTAATGTTATCCGCAAAGAGGAACCAAAAAGGAAATGATAAGGTAATGTTGCGTCCTCTATCGGTAGAAGACGTGTTTGAAAATGGCTCCTTGTTTGAAGATATTTCCGAACCGTTAATATCACGTTTAGAAAACCGCATGGCTATAATAGCAGTTCCGAATTTCAGAGAAATTGAGGTTGCGGACCAAAGTATAAAAACAGGTATAGAGAGCGATGAATGCGTTATATTACTTCAAGCTTTTCCCGAATATAATATCTATATATGGGGATACTGTGATGCGGAAGTATCTGGATATGGATTAATCTTTGATATTGGAGAAAAACAGAACATTTTTCGTTTTCCCTATCGCTATATGAGCAACAATCAAATCCCTCCCGAATTTACATTAAGCTACGACAAAAAATGTATTTTCTGTATTTGTCATACTGGTCATGGATCAGGCATTTCTGTTTCCGAGTTAATCCTATTTCAAATTGATAAGCAACGAGTAAAGCCCTATATTTTAGAATTAAATGAATTATGTGATCAGCTGAATGAATCGATTCAATTAATATATAATGTGGATGAAAATACTGTAAGTGTATCAGATGACGAATCATACAGTATTTGCGCAGTAGGCGTTGAACCCAATACACAGCTTCAACCAACAGACTTCTTTTGTGGGAATAATCTTTCCTTTTACATTTTGGAAGATCAGCTTTATGTCTACTTTGTGCCAACGCTTTATGCTGGGGAGGATTCCAGCGCAACTATACAACTAATGGATTTCAGCGGTTTTATTACTCCAATCTATTTTGATTATGGCGCAGATGGAACAGTGAGGGGATTTGAAGTTGGACCCGCCGAAAAGGCATCCTAGATCAGTTCGCTAAAATATTGTGGACAAATCAGCGTACAGAAAACATGATGCTGCATTGACTTCCTTAGCGGGCGTCAGTTCCCCCTCATTGTCCGCCTTATCCCATGTTTCCAGACCTTGTTTGTCTTTCTTGCCATTTCTGGGAACCGTTTTAGTTAACTTGGAAATTGCTTGCGCAAATAAAAGAAAGGAACCAAAACTTATGAACAGAAAAACAAATATATATTTTATTTGCCACAACAATAAAAATGGTAAACTGAAAAAGAGACAGCCATTAACAGTGTTCATTATAGGTACATTCTTTATTCTGGTCATACTCCAATTCATGCCGACAAATAAGGGATCGGTAAAGGATTTTCGTATATATACAGATGGAGACCAACTGTATGGCTCTGTTGGTCCAACGTATTTCGCGCTTACAGCACGTGGCACCTTGATTGGGTGGGGAAGTAACCGCATTGGACAACTAGGTGATCCGTATAAAAGTATATACCGGCCCTTCGCTGCTCGAAAGGTTATTAAACCTGGTGTTATTGCTTTTAGCTGTGGTACTTATACAACTGCATACGTAGACCAGGAGCACGTTTTGTGGGAGTGGGGGGGAGAAGTATCAGCGAACCAACCTCAAAAGATTCTAGAGAATGTATTGGATGTTGCGGTTGGATATCATCATGTAATTGCACTCAAAGAAGATGGTTCCATTTGGACGTGGGGACAAAATATTCATGGTGAGCTTGGCCGTGGATTTAAAGACGAAAAGGATGGTATGATACTCAATAACGGACAGCATTATAATCCAAGAAAGATTATGGATCATATCAGGAAAATCGCAGTTATAGACGGATTATCGTGTGCAATCACAGAAGATGATTCCTTGTATATCTGGGGAATTAAGGGAATCTGTTCACCTACTAAAGTTGCAGAAAATGTTCAGTCAATCTCTTTTCTGGCATTAGGAAAAGTTCTGAAATTTCAAGTTTTAAAAAAAGATGGTAACGTATTTTTATTAGACTTTTCGTCAAAGTATTCATTTTCAGAAACAGCCGAAAGGGTTGTCCTGATTGCCCAGAATGTTCAGACCCTATGTGAAGGAGGTGTTATCAAGCAAGATGATTCTTTGTGGCGGTGGGAGGCGGATGAAAACGGACAGGAACTGATTAAAGTTAGAAATCGTGTTGCATATGCGGTGAATTCGTCTTTCTATGTGACAAAAACAGGCTACTTATTTTCAACAAGTTGGTTGAGTTTTTTGCCTTTTTTCCCTCATTCTATACGAACGGTTTCACCGCTGCTACGCAATATAATATTGGTGCTGTTTGTAAATGGCGCATTATTATTCAGACTATTTTGGAGTGCAAAAACCGAAAAGAATTATACGCAGTTTAGTACAACTTCTTGATACAATCATTTAATTTAGCAGGCTGGTATGATATAATGCATCTGGGTGATAAAAATGATATGCAGATATAAATTTAGCGAAGAAGAAGTCAAAGCGATAGAGAGGAAACGCAATCTTTCAATTAAGAAATAGTATAACGTTTCAACCTGCGAATTAAGTGGGCAGAGCAGTTCTTTGGTCGGCTCTGTCCACTTAATTCCTTGAGGTATACGCATGTTTAATTTAAAGGTGTGACTAAGCTATGGATGTATACCATGCCGAGTACAGGGAATTACACACCTATAAGAGAGAGTTAATCATATGACAGGATTAGCGTTTGTTTTTCAAAGTGATTGCCTGCGGGATGGGCCTCATAGTCAAAGGGTGTTCATCAAGTGAGTCGCAGTAAATTTGAGCAGACGAACCACCATCAAGCATAATCGCATCGAATCCACCGTTTGAACTGCCGTCCTTAATTTCCAGGTAGTCCATCATTGCCTGGCGAAAAGCACTTACAGACACCTTTCTAGTTGGGCACGCAAAAAGATATACATCCTTTGTGTTTCGATTAACAATTAAGCCGGTTCGATATGCCGTATCGGTAATAGAGTATACACTCCCCTCGCCGTCAAACTTTGATGCCCATTTGGAATCACCCAAGTACAGACCGATACCGCCTTGCGCCCAAGTTCCGACCCTCTTGGGAACTATACTGTTGTCTCCATTGAGCACGTTATGAGCAATACCAACCGTGGAGCCATTCCAATAAGCCAAAGACGTGCCAGTCAAATTTTCATAGCCATCTACAGAACCGCTTGGAAGATCAATGTCGCACCCAAGGTTTTCTCCATCTTGATAGGCGATATTCAGAATGGCGGGATATCTTGTAGAACCACTATTAAAAAAGCTCGCATTCATACCATAGTAACCAGAATCTCGAACTCTGAGAACAAGACCATTGGTTCCTTTATAGAAGCTCACTAGTTCAATGTTACTAGCTTTTGTTCTAATAATATGATTACTACCATAAGATTCGCAAAAATGATTAGTTGCCATAACTATTCCCCTTTAAAAATTTATTACCTGTAGCGCTCCAAGCAATTATAAGAGAGAATCAATAATCTATAAATGTAAACTATCAAAATCTGTGCATTTGTAGCTACATACACCGGAAGCCAAGAGCTACATACACGGAGTTTTGGCGCAGTCCGTCGGAGGAACTGCGCCGCCTTACCGGAGCGGAGAGCAACTGTATCAGCTGGACAGAGAGCCCCACTGTTCTAAGAGTAGTTTTAGAGGAAAGGCTCTGCCAGCCGTGGCGGCAGGCAGAGCCAAGGATCAGTCGGCGTAGTTGGAGATAGGGATGAAGATACTGTGTGCAGTCAGAGATTGTCTTCAAAAATTCGAATGCGCTCCAGGCAGAATTGGAGTCCCTCCTGCATAGCGCAGAAAATTTTTAATATTTGCCACAACAGACCAGACTGCCTTGCATACAGTCTGGTCTGTTGTGTATCTTAGAACCTGTATTCACAACCGTTGAACGCCGTCTGGACGGTCTTCGCCGGAAGGAATTGCGCCCTGCTCCGTCCCAGCCTGGCGGCCAGGACTGCGCCCGCTCCATTCCTTCCTCCTCTCCCCACGAAAACTCCGTTTTCGCGGGGGCCCCGATCGCCATACTGCGTCGCTTCCCCTTGCCATACGTCAGTATGGCTGCGGAAAAGCTCCTTGTCTGGCGGCTGCGCCCGCAGGCGCGTCCAGTGAGCAACCGCCGCTTGCGGCGGCTCTTGGCGAGTCGGAGAAAAATCCTCGCCCATCCGGCATCCCCCGGTTATGAATACAGGTTCTTAGTGAGATTAGGGCTTGTTTTAAAAATAGCGAGGAGTAGGCTAAATCAACAAAATGGCAATTGAAGCCAGGTAAACAAAGGCGAGAAAAGAAACATCTAACTTGTCATATCTGGTGGCAATCCTGCGAAACCATTTGAGCTTCTGGAAAAAACACTCAACCAGATGGCGTTCTTTATAAAACCACCAATCAACCGGCCACGGTTCAGAAACATTGCGTTGTGGCGGAATCACATAGCTGGCTCCCCGTCCTGAGATATAAGCTCGGATCGTCTTTGCCCCATAAGCACGATCTGCTAATACATTGCTGCCGCTGATTTCTACCTGTTCCAGCAGTTCAACCGCATGGAGTGAATCATGGTCATTTTCTGCGGACAGCATGAATTCGACCGGGTTTCCCAGTCCATCCACAATAGCGTGCAGCTTTGTATTCAATCCGCCTTTGGTTCGTCCAACTGCTTTATCTGCCGTTTTTTCCCCTCCGTTGGTGCTTTCGTGAACCTTGATGCAGATAGAGTCCAGGCCTAGGTTTTCCATATCCGCATCTGCTGATAATGTGCGAAATATGGCTCTCAGTGTGCCATCGTCCCGCCATTTGGCAAATCGGGCGTACACAGACTGCCAGGGGCCATACGCCTCCGGCAATTCCCACCACTGTGCTCCGTTGCGGGCAATCCAAAGTATTCCATTGAGCATGTTTCGATCATCTTTCCGGAGCCGGCCACGTTTCCCCGTCTTTAGGGGCGGAAGCACCGCTTTCACTCGTTCCCATTGTTCTTTTGTCAATTCATATCTCTTCATGCCCTTATTTTCGCACTTACCATCGCTTTGTGCAAAATTTATTTTTCAAACAAGCCCTAGGAATGGCCAGTGGTTATGATTCCTATATGTCAAAGGCAGTGCCTGAACTGTTCCACATAAGGCTGTCCAGGTATACCCTTTGACACCTGCGATCTATTTTTCCATCTCATCTGGAGTTCGATGAAACAGTTACGTACTCTATGCGCCTATTAAGCTGGCTAAAGGCTCACGCAAACAAACATTATGTAGGGGACTTCCATTCTTGCATTGCTAGATATGCTTTGCGTTTTGCGCGTACTATCGCCATTCGAACGTTATTAGCTGGCATGTTCAGTTCCTTGGCGATTTCTTTTCCGCTTTTTTGCAGTATGTATTTAGCACATAGTAAATACTGAGTTTTTTCGTCAAGGTTATCCCATACTTGAGATAGACATATTAAGTTTTCTTTTCTTATTATATCGTCCTCTAATGCAGGCTCACCACTGTCCATATTTTGATCATCCACTATGATTGAATTAAGGCGGCTATCCCTACAAAAATTATACGCTGTGTGTTTTGCTGCAGTAATCAGATAATTGATGAGTCCCTTATGATCAAGCCTTTTAAGGAGGGGTAGCCTATCGATAAGCTTCTCCGTAACCGTTTGCAGTAAATCTTCTGCATCCCATGTATTTCTAACAACCTTAATTATTTCTGAATAAAGTAAAGAACGGTATTGCAAATAAAGTCGCATCATAAACTCGCGATCATCTTCATTTTCAATTGTTAAAATAATAATTGGGATCATGTCAAATCACCGGCCCTTCTGGTTTGCTTGCGCTCGCATAGAAGTTCCAAAACTAATTTCTTCAAGTAGAAGCACTAATGCCTGACGATGTTCATATGGAAGTTTCTTTAACATTAAAATGACATCTTGAATCAAGAATCCTTCGATATACGGCTCTAATAAAGTGCTTGGAGATAAATCGCATGAGGAGCGACCGAGCATATAATCTGTTGTAACCTTGAAGTACTCGGCAAATTGAATGATTTGCTCTGCGTTAGGTAAATGGGCACCAGTTTCATAGCTTGAAACCGTACTGCTTGAAATATGAAAAAATGCAGCAAGCTCCTTTTGAGACAACTTTTTATCTCTTCGCATTTCCGACAAAATTTCACCAAATTTGTTCATGAATTGAGCTCCTTTAAAGCAGTTGAAGTTATTATACTATTTCTGCTTTATAATGCTCGCAAATTACACAATTTATGTTGAATACTTATAAATATTGACTTTTCTACACTTTTCGTGTATTTTATTTAGGAAATATTGGCCTTCATTATCATTTTTATTTCTGCAAAATTTACTTGCTAGGTTGCAGATGAAGACTTGTTGTGTTCCTTATAATTAAACAGGCAAAATCGAACAGGTGGGGAGGGACAGTAAATAATTGTGTTTACAGCACATAGTTTCAATGTTGATGATCAGCAATTTATGAACGCACTTTACGAAAAATACCACCGGATAATGTACGCAACCGTCATGCGATATATCTCTGATCCCCACGACTGTGAGGATATTCTACAGGACGCTATAGAAAATTTATGTGGCAAAGTAGCAAAACTACGAGAATTAACCGAACGTGGGCAGTATCTGTATATCACAGCTACCGTCAAGAATACCGCGATCAACCTGCGAAAACATCAACGTGTAGTGGAACGGTATATTCAACCTTTGGATGATGAGGGTTTTACGCAGAGGGAATCTTTCGAGGAGAACCCTGAATACCAGTTAGAGCAAAAAGAATACTGGAGAGCTTTGCAAAGTGCGTGGAATAGTCTTTCTGAGGAAGATAGGGAGCTTTTATACAAGAAATATTTTCTCGACAAAAGTAATGATGAAATTGCTTCTTGGCTCCATTGTCAGAAAAACAGTGTGCGAATGCGACTAACCCGCGTAAGGCGGAAAATTATAGAGTTAATGGAGGCAGAGCAAGAACATGACCAGACGTGAAGAATTGATAGAAGCGTATGAAGACGCATATTTTGCCCTTATAATGGATGAAGTGGCACAGATGGAGGGTGAAAAGTTGGAACAACTCAACCAGGAATTGAAGGCCAACCCTGCTGCCGCTGTGCCAGAGCCGGTAGACCGCAGATGCATTCAGACTATCAATCATTACTTTGCTAAACAACGGTGGCATAGGAGTCTACAGAAAACAAGAAGGGTCATAAACCAATCAGCGTTTTTGCTGGCTGTTATCTCCCTACTATTTACGTCGGCCCTTGCGGTTTCGGAGGATTTGCGGTTAACAACTGCTAATTGGCTCATTACAGTTAGCGAGAGCTACACGGAGTTTCATATGCAACCTGTAATTGAAGACAATGGTGGAACTAGCAACCGTAACGGCTCAGATGATAAATTTTTTAGCAAAGTTCATATAGGGTGGCTGCCTGACGGTTTTTTCTGCTTAAATAATACCTATAACTCTATAGCGAGCTTTGAAAATGGTGAAGGTGCTTATATCTCAGTTGAATATACTCCGGGCACGGCTACTTACCAAATAGACACTGAAGACGCAGATAGTGTGGAAAACTTTGAAGTTAACGGATATCCTGTGCTTAGCGTCGTCAAAGATAATACTACAAATATGGTTTTGCTAAACAAGCAAAAAAGTTGCTTAGTGAGTGTACTTCTCTCCAAGGAAATTCCTTCAGATACCGGCATAAAAATCTTGGAAAATATTTTGTTTTTTTAGGTTGCATTTCTGGAATTATGTGTTTCCTTTAACAGGGTGGTTAGCCCAAAAACATTTTTTGGAGGTATTTACTCATGAAAAAGGTATTCAAACCATTAGGGGCATGTTTAATCGCAGTTTTATTGTTTAGTGCAATGAGTGCATCTGCAATTAGCGCCCCAGGGGATTCGGGTATTATGCCACACTATGAGGTTATTAGAACGCTCAAAGCCGATCTAACCATCGACAGCTCTGGGAAAGCTACTTGTAGTGCTAGTTGCAGAACCGCCTCACCAGACTATAGCATTGAGTTGGACTGTAAATTGCAAAACACTGACGGAACTATCGTAAAGAGCTGGTCTACATCTGGGCAAATGACAGCATCTATGACAAAATCGTGGTATGTTCGCTCCGGTGCTGCCTATCAGGTTGTTGTGACTGCGAGAGTATACGATTCCAATGGAACTGAAGTTGACCACGGAACTGCTTATAGTCCAACGGTATCATATTAATTATGTTCTCTGCCCAAGTAATTTATTCAATATACGATAATAAAGAAGGCCGCCGTGTTCACATCCGAACACAGCGGCCTTCTTTACCATAAGGAGGTTTCTGCTATACGCTTGAAACAACCTCCATCGTAGCAGCGTCCAAATAAAAAGCTTTATTGCTAGATGCGTCCTGAAAATACAACCTCTGCGCTTCAGTATTCCAACAGAAATTTTCTGGGACAAAATAGCCTGTAGAAGCGTATATGACACCTCCTTTCTCCGAAATTTTTGCAAAAAGCAATATCCGATCCTCTGGGTGCATAGGATCCCCTTCCTCTGTACACACAATAGCAAAGGGGCCTAAACGCTCCTTGTAGTATAGAAATGCTGGGAGCACATTCGAGTATGCCTGATCCACAGAAATATCAAATCCACATAGGGGCTCCAAAGCGTTTTGCAGAAGATCAAACATGCGATTAAATGTTACAATGCTCTGTTCAATTGTGTATAAATCCTGGGGATGAAATCCCCCATCAGCTTTTCCGTTCATAATGCCTGCATTACTGGCTATGTTCACATACAGTGTTGCCCATTCGCCAATTTTCTTAGCATCCGAATAAAAAGTAGGCTGACGATTTTCCATTTGTGGGCCATAGAGGTGTATGATTCGAGCTAACATGACGGCTGCCTCCTCCCGAGATATCCAACTATCTGGGTCATAGCCTCCATTTTTCCGCCCTCTTATCAACCCCATCAATTGAGCGGCACGTATTTGGGTATCTACTTCACTGTTGCTTAAGACATCTGAAAAAGGACGGTATTCGTAACGCAAAATATAGTTCCAAACCTCTCCAACTCCCCTGCCGTCAGGCCAATCATGGTATTGATGGAGATCATACGGTTGCCCGGTGGCATCAGTATGATGTGTAAAGTAACTCTCATAAAACGACGCAGAGGCGCTAGGGAAACCATAAAAAGCAGCAACAGCGTTAGTGGATAAGAGTGCAAACTCGCCCCGGCTGATTGGGCGCTGGTAGTTGTCAATGCCATTCAAAAAGGATTGAGAAATTATGTGGCGGTCAGTAGCCTCGGCAATTTCACGGACAAAGACAGGCGTTGGTTCTGCCGCTTGAACTGGTACCGCCATAAAACAAGTCAGAACACTGAGCAGGTACAAGGTAAAGATGATCATTTTTTTCATAAAAAATTCGTTCCTTTCTGGTTTACAGTATAGGCTTTCAAATTCTCCTTATTTTGTGTGACGTCACTTACTACAAAATGTGAAAAGGAGAATTTTATGGCAACCGCAAAAGTAATCGGAATCAAGGATGCGGACGGGGAATACAATGTCACCGCCGCTATTATTAGCTCAAGTAAGGCTTCTGGGATTATTTCCGATGTCATTGATCACAGCAAAAGCGGAACAGCACATCTGAGTGACTGCAAGGTTGGTCTAAATTTATTGAAGACGAGGACTGCCACAAATGGCACTTCTAATTTCAACAATTTTGTGCGAGGGAGAACAAATCCAAATCAAGGTGGCTATTATTACGCCTATGCATTTGAAAATGCAGGCTATGTAGAAGCCAGTTGTAGTATTCCTCTGTCCAAGTGTTCTGTGGCAAATGTAAGCGGAAAGCGCCGGGCCTATGTGAGTATGGGTGTTCTTTGCAAAGGAACCACATTTCGTTTTTTCGATGTGGGACTCGCAAATGATGGAAACGGCTGGTATCCTTATGTCTATGGCAAAAATGTTTATGATGATAAGAATAACCAGTTTGTTCTGAACCCCAATGTGGAATATTACCATACAGGTAATATGGTGGTCAAAACCAACAACCATGAAACAGGAACTATGCTGCCTGCAAATGGGACCGTTACTCTGAAATTGGAAGCGGGTGTTTACACGGAACGTGACTATGTACGTTTTACTTACACCTGCGGCAGTATGACTGGAACGATTGCCTTTAACGCAGTGAAGGGAACCATGCACCAGCGCAGTAACAACAAGCCTGTTGTTCAGTTTTACCGATTCATGTCTTTGATCCCGCTGACTGGAAATGGAGAAAACGACGTCGCAGACCGATCTGCACTGAGCGCAGTCATTGATGCGCTGAAATTAGGTTCTGCAACTTGGGATGCCACCAAGATTCAGCACTCCTATGCTTCCCAGATTGAGAACATTAAAACGCTGATGGTATCGACTCTAACAACTTCTGTCAGCGCCGCGAACCAGGACTATTGCCATATCTACCACGATACTGCAACCCATCCAATGCTGTAAATCTCTCGGTGCCGATAGGCGCTTTATGCTGGCAGGCTCCATGCAGAGCCTGTCAGCATCATTATGTAGGACTTGTTGACAGGTTCAGTTGATATCACTCTATTACAGAATAACAACTACATGGCACATATGCAACCAAAGACTTGACATTGATAAAGGAGTTTAAAACTATGCATATTTTAGGTGCAACAATTTCTCTGCTGTTTGGAGACCATAATCGGAATATTTTACACGCATTGATTTTGCTAGTTTCACTGGATTATATCACGGGTATATGTGTTGCAGTGCGAAAAAAGAAATTATCCAGTTCTATTGGAATGAAGGGAATCGCAAATAAGGTTATGGTTTTTGCCCTCGTTTCCTTAAGTAGTATCGTAGATCGATACTTTTTACCAGCAGGAACCGCGATAGAAGCAGTTACCATTCTTTTTTACTGTGCTAACGAAACAATTAGCATTTTGGAAAATGCAGCAAAGATTGGTATCCCCTTCCCGGAAAAGCTCTCTACATATATAAAAGCTTTTAAAGATAAAAATTTGAAATAACTGGATAATTCATTCGGTTTTCTTAACATTCATATTCATTAGCGTGTTGCGTTCTTTACACCCGAATGTATTTTAACTATAGAAGGGGTATTTTCAGGCCATTGGCATAGTTTACACTTTATCTCAAAATTTGCTCTTTTACTCGAAAAGGTAGGGGAGCGAGTTTTATGCTCATTGACCTGATTCATTCCGCTCAGAAAGAAAGCCAAGAGGAAATGGTATTTCTTATTCAAAAATTTTACAAACTATTGCGGAAATACGGAAGGAAACTAGGATATGAAGATGCTGAAAATGATTTGATTACAGATTTTATCGAATTAATTAAAACATATAAGTTTGAAAAATTGAATAATACGAGTGATGGAGCAATTGTCAATTTTCTTGTGCGTTCAACATATCGATTTTATTTAAAACGACTTCAATCCAATATAGAAAAGATTCCTGGCAAGATTTCTATAGAAGATCTTACCCCTGCGCAAAAAAATATTTTGTATGCCCAAACTGCAGTAGAAGATGAAACCTCAATATCTTTACTATTATTTCAATGCAGCTTTACACAGAAGGAAATTGATATTTTAACTGCTATTTATGAAAAAGGATATTCTGTTAGCGAACTAGCGGAAATCCTACATGTAAGCAGACAAAACATTAACCAGATCAAGAAACGCGCAGAGAAGAAATTTAAGGAAAATCAACGAATTTCATGGAAGCCGTGAAACGCTCATGCCTGTAAATACATATTCTTCGTCATATCCCGGCTAACCAGGGCTGCGTAATACTGTTCCATGGTCACCGGGGCGTTGTACAGTGCCGCCAAGGTGTAGGCTTTGGTGTTTCCGATTTTTGCTGTGACATTGCACAGGCAGTCGCGAACGTAGAGGACGTGCTCCCGCCCTAACTTCAAAAAGCGGGAGCGGACAGCAGAGACTGGCAAGTCCTGTCCGCAGATGCGGACCGTTTCTCTGGATGAGCAGGCAGACTCCGTCATCAGTTCCACATAGCCGTCAAAAATGTCGCTGTCGCAGGGGTGGTCCCAGACCAGTCCCTCATAGTCGATGTTCTCCCGGATTTCCTCTCTGATCCAATCCATCTCATCCATCAGATTCCGGCCACACCGGGAACGGTTCCGTTTAGCACGAGGGGGCTGGGGGAGGATACGATTGGTTTCAATCAGCTCCGTTTCTTTCTCCTCAGTCTCATTAGGTGCCCGATTCGGGCAGCCTAGAGTGCCCGCAGGAGGCAATCTGGACTGCCCGGTCCGGGCGGGCTTGACCGCCTCCTCCGGCGCAGAAAAAAGAGCCTTGTTGGAGGCTTCCTCTCTCTGAACGGTGGAAACCTTTTCCTCATTCCGAGACGGCTCCACAGCCTCATTGGTTTCGTTTTGCGGAGTAGCATCATTCTCGCAGCCTGAGAAATTCTTGACGTAGATTTTCGCGGGCTTGCCCAGGCCCTGGCGCTTGCGCTCGATGAGGCCGAAGCGCTCCAGCTCCCTCATAAAGGCGGTGGCCCGGTTGTGCCCGCAGCGGAGGAACTTCTGCACGTCCTTCTGGACAAAGTAGATGAACACCCGACCCAGGTTGTCCATCCAGCCGTTCTTAATGGACAGCCCCACCCGGTCCAACATCAGGCTGTAGAGCGTCGCGGCCTCCAGGGAGAGATCACCATCGAAGAGAGCCTTCGGCATCCGGTAAAAGCGGAACTGATCCGCTTCGTTTCCGTAAAAGTAATCCAGATTGAACTGCATGACATTACCTCCTAGACGTAAAAAGGCCCCGGCGACAACCGTCGCCGGGGTTGACTGTTTTTTGATGAATAAAATTTTGGTCTTGCAATCGTTGTGAAGCCGCTTTTTCCGGTCACCACCACGTTGTTGGCTCCGCTGGCACAGTGGATGATCTGGACGTTGCCTCCGCTGTCAAAGCCGCAGACAATGCCCACATGGGTATCCTCCGGGTAAAAGACCAGATCGCCGGGGATTGCCTCATCCCAGGTAATGGGTGTACAGTAGGTGTGCTGCATGTGCGCACCACCTCCATGGCCTATGACGTAGGTCCCACCGGAAATATTGTAAAATACCCAATCGACGAAGCCAGAGCAGTCCAGCCCATAGGGCCGCACGGTTCCAGTGCTGGGGCTTCCAGCGGCCCACACCTCCTTGGGCGTTCCCCAGCGGGCGTCCCAGCCCAGGACGAGGCTCTTTCCGCCCCAAAAATAATTCACTTTCCCGAGAAGCTGATAGGCCGTCAGGATCACCTGCCGCCGCTCTTCACTGAGATCGTCGGGCAAATTGTCCAGAATTTCCCGCACCTGCTCAACGGAGAGCGTGAGGTCCTGGCTGCTGCCGATCAGGGTTTGGAACAGCTCTTGGTACTCCGGCTTCAGCAGTTCCTCCAGCAGCTCTTTCTGCTCATCGGTGAAGCCATATTCCTCCGCCATCTCCTGGGGCGTTTTTACGGCGGCAGTAATATGAAGGATGATTTCCGTGTCATCTTCCCCTTTCGGCACAGTCTCCGTGAAGCTGGAAATCTGATTCATGTCCCAGAAAACCTCCCGCAGGAGGGACAGATTTTCCGCCGTCAGCCCGTCCAGGCCGCTGGGAGAACTACCATCCACCGAGGCCCGCACGGCGTAGACCGCCAGGACGTTGTTCCAGTTATCCAGAACAGCGGCGACGGTGTCATTGTCCAGGTCGAGAACATCGTGGGGCGTGTCCTCCTTGATTTGCTCGATCCGGGCGGTAAATTCTCCGTTAATCTGGGCCACCGCCTGGGGGATTCCGCTGCCGGTTCCCTCTGCGCCAGCGAAAAACAGGCCAAAGGGCGAGGCAATCAGCAGGCCCACCATGCAGAGTACCAGCGCCACGGCCACCACGGCCCAGCCTCCAGCGGCGAGGGCGGCGATCAGCTCCTGAGCCGCCGCAATGGCTGCTTTGATGGCGGACACGCTGGCTTTCGCCGCCTCCCTGGTGGAGGTGGCTCCCGTCTTTGCCGTGGCACGTGCGGCCTTCACGGCCCGCTGAGGGGCCTTGGCGGCGTCCTGGGCGGTTTTCTGCGCAGCCTTGGCGGAACGGTCCGCCGCTTTCACCGCCTGCCGGGAGTTTTTGACGCCAGACTTGGACGCCTTGACAGCTTTTTTCTCTTTGGAAGAGGCCCTTTTCACCGCCCGTGTGGCAGGCTTCTCCACTCCAAGCCCGGTGGAACTGGGAACATTCTGACGCTGGAGCGGTGGAGCGGATGATGAAGTCTCAGCCGTTGAAGGTCGAAGAGAATGTTCTGTGGTACCCTTCTGGATCGTGTTTTTTCCACTGTCAGCCTGGGGGACTGGAGCTTTTTTCACCCTGGACCGCCGTAGCTCTGTCCGCCGAATTGCCTCCTTGCGGCCCTGCTCCCGGACGAACTCACGCCCGCCCTGCGTGTGCTCCTGGGTAGGCAGCTCCTTAGAAGCGGCAGCCTGCCGGTAGAGATAGGCGCCCTTTGTTTTAATGTCAGGGAACTGCTGGGGGACAGCGCTTCCATTGGTTGCCCTCTCCGGCAGAGGAAGCATTTGCGATAGCTTTGGCTGTGGATGAACGGCCTCCTGGCACAGGCTGAGTGAGGAAGGCTCCCTGCGGTGAAAAATCTGGCGGATCTTCTGAATTCTAGAGCGAGGGGACCTTTCAGGGACAGGAGATTCCGCAGGAGGCAAAGCCGCATCCCCTTGCATGAAAACGTCATGCCGGATATACTCCCGCGTTTTGATCTTTGGCGGTTCTGTGCGTATATGGGACGCCTTTCCAGTGGTGGAGTGGGCTGAACTAGAGGGATTGGACTTTCCTGCGGAGGCTCTTCGGGGACTTTCGGCCCGCTGGGTGGCTGTCTCCCTGGTCTTGATCCGCACACGATCCTCCGCTCTGCCCTGCCTGGGCGGATCAGGCGGAGCGGGTCCATCCAAGGGCAATTCGGTTTCCGGCAAATCAGCGGAGGGAACAGGCCCCGTCTCTGGCCCCCGGTTCCTGCCGCCCCGTTTTTTCTTCAGCAGTTTTTCAATGCCGCGTCCCGCCCAGCGGGTTCCGGCCCAGGCGGTATCCTCGATCCGGTCGCCGCCGTAATCGTCCCGCTGGCCTCGCTGGCTGGCATCCCGGAACTGGCCCCGGAGCCGCTCAGTTCCGTCGTCCAGCCCACGGCGCAGAAGCTGTTTCGGAGCGGACGCCGCCCGCTCCTTCAGGCCCTTTTTGCCGGGCTTTTTCTCTTTGATTTTACTGATTCTTTTTCACCTCCTGGACGAGAAAAAGGGCCGCAAATGCGGCCCTTTTCTGCGAAATCAGGTTGCATCTATCTGCTCCATAAA
The DNA here is from genome assembly GCA_910575815.1 of Oscillospiraceae bacterium. GTDB lineage: Bacteria > Bacillota > Clostridia > Oscillospirales > Oscillospiraceae > Oscillibacter. The sequence goes on along the minus strand of CAJTFN010000010.1, from coordinate 137,632 downwards.
CTTGGTGGACATCAGTTTATAGAGCCGGGTATTTTTCGGGAAGATGTTCATAAAGGGCACGATGGTACTGCCGCACTTGATGAGCCCCCGGCCCGAGTCCACGTTTGTGATATAACTCAACTGATTATCCGAAATGTTCAAGAGCTGGGCCAACTCCGCCCGATCCGTCGCCGCCTGGTTCAACATGACTAGAAATTCACTATTTGCCAACATCGTCCGGGCGGTGTGGGACTGGAGCAGATCGTCCAGATTCTGCGTGATCCCTGTGCAGCAGGCGCCGTATTTCCGTACCCGCTTCCAGAGGGTGAAGAGGAAGTTTGCGCTGTATTCGTGCTGGAAAAGGAGATAGATTTCGTCGACGTAGACCCAGGTGTTCCGCCCAAGCTGACGGTTTCGGATTACCCGGTTGAACACGCTGTCCAGAACTACCAGCATCCCCACGGGAAGAAGCTGCTTGCCCAGGTCCCGGATGTCGTAGCAGAGAATCCGGGAGTTGGTGTCCACGTTGGAGGGCTTGGCGAAGGTGTTCAGGCTGCCCTCGGTGAACAGCTCGATTGCCAGGGCCACGTCGCGGGCCTCCGGTTCAGACTGGCGGAGCAGCTCAGCGTGAAAGTCCTGGAGGGTAGGAGCCTTGCCCTGGTAGCCGCTTCGGATATAGTTGTGATACACTCCGGCGGTGCAGCGGTCGATGATGGACTTCTCCTTCGCCGAGAGCTTCCCGGAGCCGACGAGCTGCTCACAGAGGGAAAGCAAAAACTCGGATTTCAGCACCACCGGGTTCTCTCCGTCGCCGTAGCCCTGTTCCATGTCCATGGCGTTGATGTGGTTCCGGGAGGTGGCGGAGATATTGATCACCTCGCCGCCCAGGCCCTCGATCAACGGGCCATATTCGGACTCGGGGTCTATGACGATGATGTCGTCCTCCGTGGAGAGGGCGACCCCGGCGATCTCTTCCTTGGCGGTGAAGGACTTGCCGGAGCCGGAGACGCCCAGGACGAAGCCGTTTCCGTTCAGCAGCTCCTTCCGGTTGGCGACGATGAGGTTTTTGCTGATGACATTCTGTCCGTAGTACACGCCGCCCTGGTCCCGAATCTCCTGGGCCTTGAAGGGCATGAGGACGGCCAGGGCCTCCGTGGTCAGGGTCCGCAGAGCGTCGATCCGCCGAAGGCCCAGGGGCAGGGCGGTGGTGAGGCCGTCGGCCTGCTGCCAGTTCAGTGTGGCCATCTGGCAGAGGTGCTTCCGGGCAGCGGACTGGAGGGTTTCCGTGTCGCTGTCCAATTCCTCCTTCGTGTCCGCCAGATGCACCAGCGTCACCACGGCGAACATCATCCGCTGGTCGCGGGTGGTGAGATCGTCCAGCATCTCGCGGGTTTCCTTCCGCTGCTGCTCCAGATCATAGGGGACCACGGCGGAGAAATTGTTGTTGTTATTCTGCCGCCGCTGCCAGTTGGTCACGTTCGTCTCGACGCCGAGGAGGCGATTTTGCATCTCCCGGACGGCCTCGTCCGTGGGGACGGGGATCACGTCGATGGAAAGCATCATGGTGCGGTTCAGCGCCGTCAGCTCGTTGATCATGGAGTCCTTGATGTAGCTGGCGTATTCCTTGAGGAACAGGACCCGCCCGAACTTATTGCCCATGATGAAATGGCCCTTTTTGAACTCCAGACTATCGGGGCAGATGGCGTCCTTGAAGCTGTGGCCCTTGCCCATCAGGTCCCGGAGGTCCAGGCGGTATTCGCTTTCCTCGCCGGTGCGGTAGAAATCGTGAAGGACCCGCAGCCGCTCCACGGCGTCCAGCTCCTCGCTGTGGGCATCCAAATGGCTCAGGCGGGTGGTCACGTCCGCAGTCACCCGGTCGAAGAAGGTACGGGCCTCCTCGACGTTCTTGCGGTGAACCGACAGAGTGATATACCGCTCCTGGACCACGCTGTTGGAGGAGTCGGTGACCTTGTCCATCAGCATGGAATTGTACTCCGCCCGGTAGCCGTCCAGGTAATCGTCCTGGCGGGGAATGAGGATTTCCTGCTCGAAGTTCTGGCGGTTGAGCCGCTTGTTATTGATGGTGATCTTGGTGGTGGAGCCGGTGTCCAGGGCGTTCAGCAGCGCGGAGTAGTCCAGGAACATGGAGGTCTTGTCCTCCTTCGAGGCGATTGCGTAATTTACATCCGAGAAGCGGATGGTTTTGGAGAACTTGCTCCCGAACTGAAAAATCCCATCCGGCCAGAGGCGGCGGATGGGAATGGCGTCCTGCACGGACTTGGGGAGGATGAAGCCCTCCTTGTCCTGCTTCAGCGTATTTTGAAGGGTTTTAATCAAGCCGTAGAGCCTCCTTGATGGTAGAATTTTCGAGGGCCTTTGCGTAGAGGTTTTCCGATTTGAAAACGAGCCGTTTGGGATAGAGCATTTCCGAGCGGATAAAGGCGAGAATAAAGCGTTCCAAGGTCATGCCATTGTAGGTAAAAAAGCCGCCCAGGGCGAAGGGAAACGCCGCCAGGACGCAGACCCAGCCGATCTCCCCGCTGGCCACCGTGTTCCGAAGGCCGAAGTAAACGGCCACGGCCACGATCACGGCCAGCAGGGCGAACAGGAGCTGGCGCAGGGACAGCCCGAAGAATAGGCTTTCCTGGTAGTCCCGGACTTCTTTGTTGATGCGAACTTCTATAAGAGATCACCTCTCCTTCTTTTTCGGGGTTCGTTTTTTCTGCTGAGATTGGCTCAGATACTTTTCGACGCCCTCCGGGTCAAACTCCCGCAGTTTCTCCATATCAAAAGCAATTTTCGGGTAAGCGCAGAAGTTGGAGTACCCTTCTTCTCCTTGGCGGAGCGTTCCAAGCTGGTTTTTCAGGACAAAATCCAGCAGCCCCGCGTTTTCATCAAGGTCCTTGATAAAGGCTTCGTTTGCCTGGAGGGGTACCTTGGGCAGATTGACCGTCAGGGCCGCAAAGGGCAGGAAAATCCATCTTCCTTGTGAAGCAGGTTGACCGCCAGCCGCTTGTTGACGGCATAGGAGCACACGGTTACTGTGAGTTCGTGGTCCCCGAAGGGACTGTGAAACGGCGCTGTTTTGATGTCCATTTTATTCCCTCTTTCTGCTGCCGGGTGCAGCGCAAATAAATCGGCGGACAGACCCTTGCAAGGTCCGCCCGCCTATGGTAACATGACGCAAACTTTCAAAGGAGGCTTGCATCATGGCTTTTATGATATTGGGATTTGGGTTTGCTCTGCCACCACTTCTGCTCCGCCTGGCCCTGAAGCTCCGTCTGGGCGTTCCACTGCTGTACAGCATCCTGATGCTCACCGTGTTTCACGGCTGGTATCAGGCCCACGCCGCCCTGGCGGACGGCATTCTGTTTGCTATGGTGGGCCTTGCGGCTCTGTCCTGGGCGGTAACGCTGGTGAGGAAAATTGCCGGTATTGTAGGCGAGTTCCTGGAGGACATTGCGGCGGCGAAGCTGCTGGCAAGCCGGGTCCGTCAAGCCAGACTGGCGGGCAGCTCCGCAGTCAACATGACGGGCCTGATTTAACCAAGCCCCATCAACTCCCGAATCAGCCGGTCGCTCATTTTAATAGCTCCCACCAGCACCAGCATGTTGAACAAAATTTCGCCCACATAGTTCCACACGATGGTCGCCGCCGCGAGGCTGGGGTCAGACAGCGCAGGCGGCGCGGAGGCGAAGGCCGAGAAGATCACGCAGGCCAGGACGATCACACAGCCCTCCATGCAGATGGTGGCATAGGTTTTCAGGAACGCGATGCCGATGCTGCTGGAGGGCTGTCCCGCGAAGCTGGCGAGGGGAATGGGGGCAATAGCGGTGGCCATGAAGATTTTGAAAAAGCGGCTATACACCGTCAAAATCATCACCAAAGACAGCACCCAAATGAACAGCGATCCCAGCAGGGTGATTGCCCACAGGGGGATGCTGTCCACGAAGCTCACATCCTCGATGATGGTGACCATCTCATCCGGCATTCCCGAGGCGGAGAGCGCCGTCAGGCCGGAGGCGTCCATGATGGTTGTGACCATTCCCTGGCCCACCGTGAACAGGGCTGTCATCAGCTCCATGCCGTGGGATACCGCCGCTTGGGCTAACGCAAAGCGGACAAAACATTTCAGCACCTGCTCGGGTTTCCGCAATTCCGTAAAGCTGCCGCAGGTCTTGACCACGCCCATCACAAAGAAGATCACCAACAAGGCGTAGCCGATGGCCTTCAGCCCGTCGTTGATGCCCACGATCACGGACCAGACTCCTCCGCCCTTGAACTCCTCCGGCCCGGTGGAGAGCAGGGTCCAGATCTCCGCCAGCTTCCCGTTCCAGGTCCCCAGGGCGGAGTTCAGGTTGTCAACGATCCAATTTCCACTTCCGATTGTTATCACTTCTTTCAGATTAAATTATGGTATCGAGCGCCCCGCCGAAATGCGGGGCTTTTTCTATAAAGTCCATGAGGAACCGGCGCCCTTTCCCGCTGTTTTCCACAAATCCGCAAAACCCCCTTTTCTTTGACAGGAAAAGCAGGTATGATAGGAATAACCATCATAACAGGGGAGAAACCGCCTATGTCCAGGAAAAAGACGAATCCGGGCCGAATTCCCTCCGCCATCAGCGAGGAGGAAGCCAGACGGCTGATCGAGAACGAAGTAGACCGAATGATTTTGTATGCCTGGGCGCTGGTCTTGGGCGCTATGGCGGACCGCCCGGACACAACAGCGGAGTCCCTGATGGATTTTTGCGAAACAGTCAGCGACGGCTCCGGCAGGCTTCGGAACCGCGGAGACGTAAGGACTTGCTTATCCGCGCTGGAGGAACTGACCGGGCTGAAGTTTCCGTTTCATACGCTGCCCGTCACGGGCGTTCGCACGAAAAGGGATGTGGAACGCCTGCGCCGGAAAGCGGATGAAAATTCCTTACATTCCATGTTCGCGCTGATTGCGGACGCGGCCCTGGCACGGGGCCTGATCACGAAGAAATATGCCGGCAGCCTGTTTCGGAAAGCCCGCGTTTTAGAGGAGGAGCTTTCTGAGGGCCGGATTTCCCTTCAGGACCTGCTGGATGTTTTGGAGGAGGAGTTCGGCCTGCTCCTCGTTGCGAAGGGTGCCGGAATATCCCTGCGTTACGCCGCCTGACGGCGCGGGCTGTCCGTATCTGTCAGCCGGTAATTAAAGTCAGAATCTCCTTTGTAAAAGTTATAATAATGCCGCCTGCGATGGTGAGGATACCGTTGGAACGCTGGGAGGGGTCGTGGGACTGGAAGGACAGGCCCACCTGGAGGATGCCGTAGCCCAGCAGGATCAGGCCCACGGCGCGGATCAGGGAAAAGATGAAATCACTCAGATTTTCCACAACGGCCAGGGGATCGTCGGCGGCGAAGGCGGGAATGGCCAGGGCGGTGACGGCCAGCAGGAAACAGGCGGCGAGGGCGTAGAGTCGCTTGGCACGGCGTTCAAGTTTCATCTGCTGCCGGGTCAGGGAAGGCTTGAGGGTTTTGGGATTCTTCATAATCAGAGTTCTCCTTTTGTTCTTCAAAAGTTTCGGCCCCCAAGTCAAACAGCGGTTTGCCTGGGAGCCAGTTTTTGGGCTTCTTTTGATGGTGGATGTAAGGCGGTCCGCCTCCGTCGATGGTGTGGCGGACGGCGGGGTGCTGGGTCAGCTCATACTTCAGGTCCATGACCGGCTTCGCGCCCCGGATGAAGAGGATGGCGTAGCGGTTGTCCAGCATCCGCACTTCATCTGGGGTTAAGAGTTCGCGGCCGCTTTGTTGAAAATTGGTGGAGTAGGAGCCGGAACGGCCTTTGGTTTGACCATGCGTCCTGGTGTCAATTGTGGACTTTCCCAGGGCCTTTGAAATGTACTCGTGGGTGCTTGACTCGTTGCCGCCAAGGTACAAAAGGGCATCACTATTGCCCGGAATTGTTTCCCACGAGTCCTTATATAACTCCTTGATCTGTGCCATATTCTGGATAATTACGCTGGCGGAAATGTTGCGGGAACGCATAGTAGCCAGTTCCCGAGTGAATCCCGGCAGGGGCATGGCGGCGAACTCGTCCAGCACGAAGTGGACGTGGCAGGGCAAGGCCCCGTGGTGGATCTGGTCGGCGCTGTAGTAGAGCGCCTGGAACGCCTGGGCATACAAGAGACTCACTAAAAAATTGAACGAGCCGTCATTGTCCGGAATCACGGCGTACAGCGCACACTTTTTTTCTCCCAGGGTGTAGAGGTCCATATCGTCCCGATCTGTAATGGCTTTTATTTGGGGCAGATTGAACGGCGCCAGCCGGACGGCGGTGGACACCAATATGCTTTTTGAGGTCTTGCCGGCGGCCATTTTGAAGACCCGGTATTGCCGCACGGCGACGCTTTCCGGCTTCTCCCGTTCGATGGCCTGGAATAGCAAATCCAGCGGCGAGACGTACTCCTCGTCCTCCTCTTTCACCTCGGCATACTCCAGTACCCGCATCACCATGGAGAAGTTCTGTTCGTACTCCGGGGCCTCCTGCCACAGCATAAGGATGATGGCTTGCAGCAGAGCGGTTTCCGATTTGGTCCAAAACGGGTCCGATTCATGGCTGCCCTTGGGCGTGGTGGCCTGGATGAGATTGTTCACCAGCCGCAGGGCGTCCTTTTCGTCCCGCAGATAGCGGAAGGGATTGTAGCCGTCGCTCTCCTCCAGGTTTACCAGATTCAGCACCCGAATGTCATAACCTTTTTCCTTCAAATAGCCGCCCGTGGCAAGCAGAACCTCACTTTTCGGGTCTGTGACAACATAATTTGTGTTTGCCTCGAGGATGTTGGGTTTCACATACGAGCGAGATTTACCTGCGCCGGAACCGCCAATAACCAGCACGTTCAGGGACCTTCGGTGCTTGTGGGTATCCAGCCCCAGGCGGACGTTCCGGGTGAGGAGCTTGTTCTCTTTTTGAGAGAACTGCGCGTTCACTTCACGGGGCGAGGCCCATGTGGCGGAGCCGTGTTCCTCCCCCTCTCGGGTCCGGCCCTGGTTGGCGGAGCGGTAGAGCAGGGCTAGTATATAGGCGGCGGTGCAGAACAGGATGGACAGGGCGCTGTACTGCGTCCAATGAACGCTGAACGGATTTTCCAGCGCCGCCGTCAGCTTTCCAATGATGTCCGGCAGACCACCACCCAGGGATTGGGCAATCAGCAGCGCCGCCCAGACAACGGGAATGTAAAGGAACAGGCGAACAGCGACGCCGCCTGTTTTCGATTGATTCAGTAAGATCACCTCCACGGAAATCGAGCGGGAAGGATATTGACAGTTCTCTCCGCCCATGGTATAGTTGACAAAACGTTTCCCTCCGGTCCAAGAGTACGTTTTGATTGGGACCTTGATCCCGTTGTACGGTGGCTGGAGGGAAACGTTTTTACTTTCCGCGATTGGCAGAAATGGGGCCGTTTATGAAACCGAACCATCATTCTCTCGCCTACAAAATGCGGGCGAAACCGAATAAAACCTATAAAGAGCTAAAGCAGAAACAGAAAGCAAAAATTGGGGAGTGGGCATTTCAGTCCACCTGTGAATATTATCGGGAACACGGCAAAATGCCGGAAGGCGACGCGGCGGAGAAAATCGCGGCTCGGGTTTATGATAAGGTAAAATCCGCCGCTATTTGGGTTCCCTATGATGAATTCTACAAGGCATTTCTCCACAAGCTCCCCCGCTATGAAGCCCGTATTGCGGAGCAAGGACTCCCGGAAGAAGCTCCACCCGATGTTCCCAAAAAGAAAGCTCGTGCCACTCCGAAGAAGCGTGGAAACAGCAATAAGGTCTGCCCGGAGTGCGGCAGGAAAATGAAGCAGCAGTTTATTGGACTCCAGCATTGCAAATGCGGCATGAGCTGGCATAAAGGTACGGGCTATTTTCAGCGCACCAGCGATATGGTCTTTGCACTGGAGCGGAGGAAGGTCGGGAAAACGGTCAAGCAATGTCCTGTTATCCGTTACCGGGGATAGCTCTTATCTGCTTTTGGGCCGGGCCTTGCTTTTGCTCTTGACAGGCGCGGGCTTCCGCTTCCGGTCCAGCTCTGTCCGGTACGCCTTCAGCCGCCCTTCCACGGAGGGGCGGTCACTCGCCTTCGTCGAGACCCCGGCTCTGCTGTGTGAAGAGGATTTGCTTTTGGTACCGGGCGAGGCGCGTTGCGACGGAGAATCTTTTTTTGGCGGGGCCGCCTCCTGACGGCTTTTTTCCACCTGCCGCACCGGCTCTTTGGGGGCCTTCTGGGGGGCCTCCCGCTCCGGGCGGTCCACGTCCTTTGCCTTCTCCTCCCGCTGCTTCTGGGGCCGTTTACGCTCCTCACGCGGGGGCTTCTGTTCCCGCTGGGGCGCAGCCGGTTCCGGGGATAAATAGCCCAGCCGCTCAAAAATCATATTGGCCCGGTCCAGCTCCGTCACGGGCAGGATCACATCGATGAGCTTCCCCCGGTCGTCCTTGTCGTGGATGGCGGAGAACAGGATCTTCTGCTTCTTCGCCAGCTTGGCGAACTGGTGGTACTGCGCCGGAGTCATGGGGAACTGCCGGAGATCCCGCGTCTCCCGCAGCATCTTTCCCAGGTTGACTTTCCCGGAAATGGTCTTGTTGTTTTTCGCCAGCGCCAGGGTCAGCGCCAGCATGTTTTTGAGGGCTGAGCCGCCCAGCCGGACGCTGACCTCTCCGAACGAGAGCATCATGCGCACCAGCTGGTCAGCGGCTTCACCGCCTCCGATGTTCATCTGGAATGACCTCCTTTGTCTCAATTCTTTCAATGGATTGCTTCATTTTAGGGACACGTTCCTGGATCTCCCGGCACAGCGCCAGCTTTCGCCGCTCGGCACGGATGGAGCGATTGACCTCTGCCAATTGCTGATAAATCTCCGCCTTTTCCGCCGTCAGCCGCTCACGGGGGATGCCGCATTTGTCCAGCAGAGTGGATGCTTCCGTGTACCGGGCGGCTTCTTCCTCCATGCCGGAGAGGCCCTCGTCATAGAGCCGCCTGGCTTCGGCCAGGACCTCCACATCGGCAAGAGCGTCATATAACGAGCGGCGCTTTTTCTTCCGAACATTTAGAATGGTCCGCTGCTTCATGAGGGCAGACAGCGTATCCTCCGTGTGGATCTGGAACGCAGCCATGTCCTCCTGGGTGGTGATACCGTTCTCCCGGAGGAAGGCGAACTGCTCCCGGCAGCGCTCGAACCGAATGACCTCCTTCCGAAGCTGCGGCGTCATCCGGGGTGGGTACTGCCGCTTTTCGATTTTGCCGAGAACGTATAAGTAGTGAACATACAGTGCCAGAAACCCGGTATACTTCGGGTGCTTCTTGTAGGGCCGATAGGGGACACGATATGTGGCAGGCATACACTGGCCCGCCTCGATAGCCGACAGGTTTCCCAGAATAGCGGCCCGGATGCCGTCCTCCGTGAACAGCGGGTTCTTCCTGCCTGGAACCATGAAGCGTTCCTGGCCTCGCAGTCGAAACTCCAAACGGTTCCCGTGGCTGATCTCCCAGCCCATATGCTCCATGAGCAGGAAGAAGTGGCCCAGGTCGTTGGCGTCCTCAATGGCGGTCCGCAGGTCCGCCTCCAGCATGGAGCGGAAGGTGGGCTGGCCCTTACTCTGCCGCAGCCACTCGATGTAGCTGACGGCCTTGGAGGACTGGCCTTCCATGATAACGGACAATCCGTGTTCCCGGCACAGCCGGTCCGAGACGGCGCGGATCTGGCTGTAGTAGCTCCGGGCGTTGCTATGGTATTTTCTGCCGGTATCCGCGTTCACGGAATTGAAAATCGTATGGGCGTGGATATGTTCTTTGTCCACATGGACGGCAATCACGGCCTCAAAGCCCGGCAGGTGTTCCTCCGCGAACTTCGCGGCGATTTCCAGCGCCAGCTCCGGGGTGACCTCGCCGGGCTTGAAGGACTGCACGATGTGGTAATACTGCACACCATCCATCTTGCCATTGGGACCCGCGGCCCGCTTGGTATCCAGCATCTCCTGGACCTCCCGTCCTGGGTCGCAGTTCAGGTGGACGGTGAGGAGCCGGTCCGTTTTTTCTTCGTCGAGGATGTAATCGATGCCGTCGGCCAGGGGCCCCTTCCGGGCCAGGATTTTCGTGACAGCCATTATTTCGCTATCTGGTACATCAGCTCATAGACCTGATCCAGCAGATACAGCCCCCGCCTGGCATCCTCCGCCCTGGCAATCCCGGCGTTGACGCTCCGGGCGATCTGGTTGATGTTCACGCCGATTTTATGCACCTCCCAGCGCAGGTCCTTGATCTCCTGGGAGGGCTTTGCCCGAATGGGTGTCCCCTCAATGAGCCGGACGAGATAGGCCCGCTTGCTGAGGCCGCAGGCGTTTGCCTGAGCCGCCAGCAGCCGATACTGCGCCGGGGTCAGCTCTATGTGCAGGTGATGCCGCCCTTTATTATCTGCTCCGCTCATACCGCCTCCTTTTTCTCTTTGGAGAAGCGGAACGCTCCTCCTGAATTTCCTGTTCAAACACCCTTTCCAAATCAAACACATTACCATAGGGAATGCCTTTGCGGCTGTAGGGTTTCATGGGCTGCTGGATTTGGGCTTGAAGCTCTTTCAGCCTTTCCCAATACTGTGGGAGAAACCGATAAATGGATTTCAGCTCCTTCCGGTTCTTGTTTTTGCAGCACCAGCAGGATACCCGGTCCAGGATGTCGTACAGCCGGACGCCGTTCTCCTCCCAGAAAAAGCCCCGCTCATAGCAGAACGCCAGGCAGTCCGCCTCCGTCATCCCGGCTTCGGCCGGAGGGGAGAGCTTCGGCGGTTCCAGCTTCCGAAGCCGTTTTTCCTCATCGGCGGCGATGCCTACATAATGTACTTCGGCGTCCAGCGCCAGACCGTCCAGGGAGCGGGTCTTTAGCGAGGTTCCCCAGCGACAGGGGCCTCCGCACCAGCCGTAGCCCAGGTGGAAGCCGTTCTTTTCGGAGTTCACCGGCCTCTCCAGCATGTTGTACAAAAAAGAGGCGTCCGGCTTCACCTCTGTGAAGCGGACGCCCCGCTGTTCCAGGACCGGCTTCATCCGGTCCCGGATATCGTAGATCGATTGGAATTCCATTCCCGAGTTGTAAAAAATCACTCCATCCAATGGCATTCTTTTTTCCAGTAATAGCAGCAGCATGGCTAACGAGTCCTTCCCGAAGCTCACGCTGGCAAAAATGCCGCTTATTATTTCACACTCCCTTCCCGGCCTATGGCCGCAGATTTTCCGCCCGCAGGCGGCATAGGGGACAGGGGATTTATCCCCTGCAAGCGCAAAAATGTACATTTTTGCTATGCTTGCGGTCCTGCCGCCAGGGACGGCAGGACCTTGCCCCGCCGGAGGCGGGGCCGTTTTCAAGCGGAAGGGCTGATTGGAATGGCCGCGGGCGGCGCCTCGTCGGGGCGAAATCCATTCCACTCCGTTTCCACCGCTGGTGAAAACTGCGTTCCATTCCTTTGCCCCTCCTCTCCCCACCGCAAACGCTTCGCTGGTTTGCGGCGGGGGCCCCAGAAGAAAGGGAGAGCCTTCCTCACCGCTCCGGCCCTGGGCGGGGCTGCTGGAGCGTCAGATCGTAGTGGTCGGTAGGCACTTCCCGCAGATCCAGGACAGATTTATCCAGCACTTCCGCTGTATATCGGGCATAATCGTAACCCTGGCCATCAACCAGCAGACCGCCTTTTATGTTCCGTGTGGTTACCAGCAGGCAGCGGGTCACGCCGTCGCTGCCGCCGCCCATCAGCTCCCGGTTTGCGGAGATGAAGGGCATGTCCTCCAGCAGGTGCGAGAAAAAGTGCTGGTATTGCGCCTGGGTTAGCGCAATGACCTTGACGATCTCGACGCGAATGGGCTTAGCCTCTGCGGCGTTTTGCAAGTCCCGCAGATGATTGGCCTTGAAATGAAAATGCGTATAGATGGTGGATACCGCCATAAGCCTCCTTTTCCAAAGGCAGGGGGTTCCATGTAACCCCCTGCCTGGTTTTTTTCAGCGCAAAAAGCAAGGGCCGGGTGCGCATACATAGCACCCGGCCCTTCAAACCGTTTCCCTATCTTGTGTCCTGATCCTTTGCCCTGCCATCCTTCTTCCGCATACCCTTTGAGCGGTCTGCATGAACAGGGAGGACGAAGCCTTCCACCAGCGCCCTGTATTCCGCCTGCTCCTCCAAAAAGAACGCTTCAAGCGCACCGTAGTCCTCTTTTGTCTGCGCGGCGTTCAGCGCGTGATAATAATCCGTCTTTCGATCATCGCTGACAATGAATGGAACAAGGCTGTTTTTCAGGCACTCCTTGAAAAGAATCACCCGCCCGGTCCTTCCGTTGCCGTCCTGGAACGGGTGGATCGCCTCATACTCGGCGTGAAACCGCGCCAAATCAAGGAGGCCGTGCCGGGGCGCGGCGTTATACCACTCCAAAAGGCCCGTTATGCGATCCTCCACTTCTTCGGGAAGGGCGGTCACAATATCCGAAACCATATTCCGCCTGTTCTTGTACTCGCCGATTGGATATCCGTTGGCAATGTCCTCAAAAACGCCGCTTTTCAGCTTGTAGTGGTACCGCTTGATGAGTTCGTGGGACAGGGGCTGGCTGTATGTTTTCAGCATTTCGTTGAACATCAGGAAATGGCCGGTCATTTCTTCCACGTCCTTCGCCCGGATCACGGCGTCTTCAGATGACAGCGTTCCGGTATCAAACAGGGAGGCGGTCTGCTTTTCGGTCAGGGTGCTGCCCTCGATTTTGTTCGAGTTATACGCCAGCATCCTCTGGGTAAGCGCGTAAACGCCTCCGCGGTCATTCTTTTCCTGCTCAATCTGAAAACGCTGGATCAAAAGCCGTACCAAATCGTCCGTCATGGCTGGTCCTCCTTTCCCGGCCTGAATAAAAGGCCAAAATACAGATCAACTATGATTATACCATTTTTTCCAGCCTTATCAAGGGGCATTCGCGGACAGCTCCACTCACCGCTCCCTGGACTTCTTCCGATGTTCCCTCGACGGAGCCGTTTCCCCCGCGTGTTTTTGGTACTGAGCCAGTTCCTTGGTAAGCATCTCCGCCCGCTTTCGAACAGCTTCGGAAACATCCGCTTTTACCGTCATAGCGGCAATGGCCAGTTTCATCTGACTGCCTTTGGCCGGTCCTCCCTTTTGAAGGGACCGCACGATCTCCGCGACAGCCTCGGCACGGGAGAGTTCTTCATCCAGGAGAGGATAGCATTCATGCAGGAGATTGTAATACCCAGCGGCAATACTGCCAGCCGTAGCGGCTGGGAAATACGGGTTATCCCACTCCTCAAAGGGAACGGGCGGACAGCCGGGAGGCTGCACCAGATCAAAACCGATTTCCTGCGAGGCACGGCACAGGATTTCCGACACAGCCGGGTCCTCCCGAAGGCGTTCCGACCGGGTGAAGTCGGTGACGAGGTGGTTTTTCCCCTGGCGTACATGGAGGATGTCGGCAGAACTGAGGCCGTCCGCGCTCTCAATGCCCAGGGCCAGCCGGGCGGGAGGCCGTCCGTCGGGAGCGGGTTCTGTGATCTCGCCGTTGTATTCCTGGGAACGCAGCTCCAGAAAACGGGCTTTCGCTTCTTCAAAAGAAGCGAAGCGCTCTATGGGCAAACGGTTCCCGGCGTTGTCCGCCCAGGTCTTGAGATCGGGGATGACGTAAAAGCCCCACCCGGCAGCGGAATCCTGTTCTGGTTCCTGAACAGGTTCCGCCTGCTCCGGCACAGACTGCTCATCAGAGAGAGGCCGGAGACCGTCCAGATGCCTGGCGGCGCAGGGCATCCCTGCGGACACCCTGCCCCGTTGGCACACCCATATATAATTTTCAGCCACGCCTCCGCTCCTCTAAGGCCATTTTGCGGTAGTAGGTCATCAAAGCGGATTTCGTTTTCTCTCCGGTGATCTCTCCTCTGGCCCAGAGAGCGGAGAGGCGGCGCGCGTAACCGGAAACCGGGGCGCCCTCAATGGCGTTGATGGCGTCCGCCGCTTTTACCGCCGCGACTCTGCGGCTTCTTGTCTGCTGATCCATGGCGTTCACATCCTTCGCCCTTATTGTACCACTCACAGCGTGAATCAGCAAGGGGAAAAGCGAAACAGCCCGTCACGCCACTCCCGCCAGCTCCCGCTCGATCCGTTCCCTGGCGAGGCGGGCGTAGTCGCCCGTGACCTCGATGCCGGTGGCGGTATAGCCCTCCAGCACGGCGGCCAGGACGGTGGTGCCAGACCCGGCGAAGGGGTCCAGAATATGCCCGCCCGGCTCCGTAATCTTCACGATGTCCCGCATGAGCTGGAGGGGCTTTTCCGTCAGGTGGATGCGGTTTTGGGGATTGCCGTACTTGAACACGCCGGGGAGGCAGGGAACCGGGCGGCTGATGGGCATGTCGCCGTTGGAACCCCACACAATGTACTCGGCCTGCTGGCGGAAGCGGCCCTTCTGGGGGCGGGAGTTGCCCTTGTCCCACACAGCGGTGCCCCGCCAGATCCAGCCCGCCCACTGGAGGGCGTCGGAGGCGGCGGGGAGCTGCCGCCAGTCGATGAACATGCACACCGGCGCGCCGGGCTTGCACAGCCTCCGGGCATCCGCCAGCCACTCCGCCGCCCAGCGGGTCCAGGAGCGCTGGTCCTTGGCGTCTCCCTCGAAGGGCGGGGGCGCGGCGGCGCCCATGCTGGAATACTTTTGGGTGGTGGATTTGTTCTTCTCGCCCTGGGTCCGGCCCCCGGAGGCGTAGGGCGGGTCGGTGATAACGGCGTCGAAGGTGCCGGGAGCAAAGTCCCGCAGCAGCTTCAGGGCGTCGCCCTGGAGAATGGTCCATTTGGGGTTATCGTTCATATGCGCTCCTCGCTTTCTTCTTTTGAGATTTTTGGGGTTCAATGGAAGGCTCGGGCAGGTCCATATCCACATACTCGCCAATGATGCCGAGGGCCTTGCCATAGCTGCCGGAGGCTTCACAGCGCCGGAACATCTCATCAATCTGGTTCCGCATCCCGGCCTCTTTCAGCAGCATGGAGGCCCGGCCCAATATGGCGAAGATGTTGCCGTCCTGATCCAGCAGCTCCATCTTCGGCTTCTGCGGGACCTGCGGCTGCTCAATGAAGCCGCCCAGCCGGTTGGGGACATAGTCGGAGAGCCACGTGCCGCCGAACCGGCCATGGGTCTGGAGCCGCCACATGGCCAGCTTGCCCATATCCAGCTTCACACCCTCAAAGGAGAACAGAAGGTTTGTCAGATCGTCGTGCTGGAAAACGGAGGCACTCTCGAAGTGGCTGCCGTTCAGCAGGATTCCGTCCTCCGTGAGCATGCTGTTGATGCCGTCCAGCCACTCCTGGAGGTCCCCGCCGCAGCCCTGGAGGACGAGGCCCTCCTGCTTGTCCATCTTTCGTAATTCGTCTGTGGTAATTTCCCGAATGATGTTATCGCTCATGTGCGTTATCCTTCCTTTTCTGTTTTGTTTTCGGAGCAGGCACGGCTGCCGGAATCTTCCTGCCGCAGCCACGAAGATGCCAGAGCATATGGCCCATTTCCTCCCCGTGGTCATAGCCGCTGATCTCCCGCTCCCAATAGCCCACTGCTGTTTCCAAAGGATTTTCAAGGCCCAGCAGGTACTCCGCTTCTTCCTCATCGCATGCGGCGGCCAGCTCGTCGCAGATCTGCTGGGCGGCAGTGATCTCCGGGGCCAGCCGGATTACCTCATCAAAGGGCTTTTCCCGGAGCTGGGCGAGGTAGTCCTGGTAGCTCTGGTCCAGCCGTAATTGCAGGATTTCATTTTGATTCTGGCTCATCGCTCCCGGCTGCCTTTCTGAACGGACCGTTTGCGGGGCTGGGCGCGCTGGGGCGATTCCCGCTCAAAGACGACGGGAATGCCCTGCTCCTGGGCATGTTGAATTTCCGCCCGCATCCCCTCGGTGATCGTGGAGCCATAGACATGGACCTGCTGGCAGGACTCCACCAGCCGCAGACCCATCTCCCGCGCCGCCTGGTCCTGGGCGGGATGCTCCGGGTCAGCGATAGGCGGAAACATGAGGTGGGGGCAGACCGGGATGCCGCCTGCCCGGAACACCTCCTGGGCCTTCTGACGGGCAAACTCGATGTTGTTCTCCACATCCCCCCGCAGCGGGGCACAGATATATACCATCTGCGGGCCGTCCTGCATACGCTCCTGCTGCCGGTCCCAAAACAGATCCAGATACTGCGCCACAGCCTGCCGTATCGCCTCATAGTCCGCATCAGTGGGATGATACGCATACCAATCTGTTTTGTTGTTGTATGTCCAAATATGGGGCGTCACCCCATATACATACTGTGGATGTTCCGGGGGAAACTTCCGGCCTAGCAGGTCGGAAAAGCTGACTGCAAAGTGATCTAACGACCCCTTCGTGCGGTCGATCACCGCAACATCAAAGCAGGTGTCCATGAGGTCCACCCGCACCCGCAGATCCTTTCCCAGTGTCCCGAAACAGCTTTTGCCGGCATAAAAGGGGCTGCCAATAATCTTCCCGTCATCAAACAGCTTCCTCAGTTCCTGCTCAAAGAAATACATCGGTCCATCCCCTTTCGTCTAGGCGGCTTCTCCTGTTTTTCAGGCAGCTGACGGTTCGGCCTCAGCACATCTCTGGACGGATCACGGATGATGGAGCGGCCATGCCCGTCAACGACCAGGGCATCCGGCATATCGTTGAAAATCTGTTCTTCCCGGAGAATTACGGCGGTTCCAGTGATGCGCACATCCCCCATCACCGTGCCGAACACGACGCTGTGTCCGTCAAGTTTGGGGTATTTGCCGCTATCCGGGGAGTTGAGAATTCTGGCGGAGCCGGCGGCCCTGGCATGATCGCCGAGAACCGCGCCCCGAATGAAGGCGGAGTCCTCCACCCTGGCATGGCCGGACAAGGAGGACATTTGCGAGACATACGCCTGCTCACAGGCGATTGCCTCGCCGCGCAGGCAGGAGTTTCCGTCCACAGAGGCACTTCCGGCGGCGATGGCGTCATCGAAAATCCAGGAGGCGTCGTCCGCCTCTTGGGAGAGATTGAATTCCCCTTCCACGAAGCCGCCCAGGTCCCCGGCCCGCACCTCAATGCCGACGTCCCGCAGGGCGCGGATACAGTGGAGGAAGGGATATTTTTCGTGAGCGATATCCGTGATTTTGTACTTTGCATTCATAGCGTTCTCCTTTACCATCGCAGGTGTTCCTCCACACCGCAGCGGCTGCAGTACAAGGTGCTGGTCCCGTTTTCCGGGTCAGCGTCTTTTTCGTTCCACAGATGCCCCTTTGCCTCACAAATCATCATGGTTTCTATACATTTACGAGCTTCGGCAGCAGCTTCCTCCCGGAGCTGTTCCTCTGGTGGGACTGGAAGCCCCTGGGACTGATAGTCATTGACTAATGCTCCAATATCCATTTGAAAATCTTCCGATTGCAGATACTGCTCCATCCGTTTTTCCAACTCAGTGATTATTACCGCCTCCTTTAGCGTGAGGGGAGAGCCGTCCATAGGGACAGCTCCCCCTTCATTCATGTTATCGCTGTCGCTGAAAAACGAATCATACCAATCGTTCCCGAACTGGGCCACGAAATCCTTGGGGCCTTGCAGGCAGGCGTGATATTTCTCCAGCCATTGGCGGACAGAGATCGCATTCTCCGTGCTCATCGCTCCACCTCTTTTTTGGAAGATTTGATCTCAGCGCTCTTTTGGGGCGTGGGCAGATCCTTTCCCGCATCCTCCGGGCAGTAGACATACATCCCCTTGATGGAATGGGCGTGCTCCGAAACGAAGCCGGGCGGGGTGTCCTCCAGGCTGACCGCCGTCAGCACGGTCTTCATCTGCCGGCTCCTCCGGGAGGCATAGCTAAAACGGTGATCCCCGTCCCGATAGACCTGAATACCGGCGGGGTCTCCCCGCAGTTTGGCATAGGTTATCACGGCGCATTTCTCCGCGATGAACGGAGGCTGAACGTCCCGCTCCAGCTCCGGGCCAATGACGTTGATGTACTTGATCATATCCCGGACATTCCGGCAATCAAACTCCGGCGCGTCAAAGCCGTACCGCTCCGTGAACAGCGACCACTTCTTCCGCTCATGGGGACTGTCCAGCGAAACCAGAAAATATTTGCCGTTCCGCTCTCCCTCCAGCGGCTCAAAGCGGACGTCGTCATACAGCGGTCCGCTCAGGGGGCAGTTGTTTTTGAACCAGATGTAGTAATTGTCCAGGATAAAGGGATCGGTGATTCCCATAACGATCCTGCCGATCTTCTTCAGCCGTCCGGCCAGGGCGTAATCCTGGCAGAACCAGTCGTACCAGCCCGCTGTGCATTGGGTGTGAAAATCCGAGCTGTCGAACACCCCGGCCTTGAACTGCTCCTGCCACTGGCGGACGGAGATTTCCTCCCGGCTCATCGTTCCGTCTCCTTTCTCCTGTGAGATTTATGTGAGGACTTGCCTGGAGCGGGCAGGGCTTTTTCCTCATCCTCCGCGTTCCAGACGTAGATTCCCCTGATTTCTTCTGAATCGGAACCGGGGGGGACATCCTCCTGGCTGACCGCCGCCCGTATCATGCGCCGCCGCCCGTCCTGAAAAGAGGTGTAGCTGTAGCGGTGCTCCCCCTCCCGATAAGCATGGGGACGTGAGGGTTCCCCTCGAAGAAGAGCAAACACCTCAACCGCAAACCTTTCCGCAATGAAGGGAGGCTTGATCCCCTGCTCCAGTTCAGGCCCCAGGCGGTTGACGTACCGAATCATCTGCCGAATGTCCTTGCATTCGAACTCCGGCGCGCCGTAGCCATACCGCTGGGTGATAAGCGCCCATTTCGTTCTCTCATAGGGGCAGTCCAGCGAAACCAGAAAATATTTCTCCGCATCCTTATCCAACGGCATAAAGCGCACATCGCCGTAAAACGGGCCAACCGCCGGGGTGTTATCCTTGAACCAAACATAGTGGTGGTCCAGGATAAAGGGATCGGTGACGCCCATGACGAGGCGGGCAAGGCCGTTTTCCAGGCGCACCTCGTTGATGAGGCGCACCATCTCCAGGCGGATATCCATGTTGGCGGACAGGTCCGGGGCCTCACTTGGAGTGGAGGACAATTCCGCCGCTCCCACTGTCAGAGTCAGACTGCCGGTGGTTCCGGCCTCGTTGGTGACCGTGATTTCGGCAGTTCCCTCCGACTTTGCGACGGCCACCCAAAAGGTCAGCACCTTCTCGACGGCGACGACCTCCGGGTTGCTGGAGCTTGCCGTGTACTCCGCTCCGGCAGGGCCGATGATGAGGCCGCTCCTTTCTCCGGCCTCCAGTGTGCTGCCCTTGTAGCTGCCCACCCGGACCTCCGGGTCCGCCGCCTGGGCCGGGCCTGCCAGCAGCGCTGCGGACAGAACGCCAGCCGCTAACATCTGGAACAGTTTTCTTTTGCCTTTCATAGTCGTTTCCTCCGTTTTCTCAATGTTGTTGGGAATTTTGCAACCGCAACACTACCACAGATTGGGAGGAATGTCTATTGGAATTGACAGACAGTCCAGCCTGTCTCAATCGGTCATTTCAACCGCTCTCACACACCACCGGAGGTCCCGCTCGTCCCGGACGCAGGTGTACAGCGTCAGGCAGTTGTCGGAGGTGTTCTCCAGACTGCTCCGATCCGTTTCCGTAACCTTGGCCACGGAAGTCACCTCATAGGTCCGGGTGCCCTGCTTGGTGGTCAGCGTGATCTCATCGCCGGCCTCTGGGCGCTGAGTTCACAGCCCTCCCGGCTGTAGGCGGGATTGCGGCCCCGGTCGTGGAACCGGGCCTGGGCGATCTCGGCGGCGATGGCGGCGAATGCATGGCTGTCCGAATAACCGGGATTCACTGCCAGCGTCATCTTCCGGGGGTCATAATAGGCTCCGGCGGACAGATTTTCGTCGGCCACCACCTGAACGGGAGAGAAGTTCAGCAGAGCGGTCAGGGCCGCGTCCATAGCTTCAGTGTTGTCCCTCAGTTGGGGCGTCCGCAGTTCCCGGCCCTGAGTCTGGGCGATATCATAGACGCTGGTGAGGCTGTACCCCCGGCCCGTGGAAGACCGGGTGAAGATGCTGGCGCCGTTGTCCAGCTCCGGGTCCAGAACAAAGCGGCCCAGGTCCTTCCAGTGGCTGCGGGTGTGGAGAACGGTGGCCTCCGGGAGCTGGGCCATGGCCAAAGCCACGTTCCCGGCGCTGTAGGACGGATTGTCCCCCTGCATAGTCAAATAGCGGGCAAATTTCTCCGGGTCCTCGATGATCTGCGTGACGCTGGCGTCCCGGAGTGCGGAGGCGGTTTCCTTGTCCGCCTGCCGCTCCTCCCGCCATTGATTGTCCATGGCAGTCTTGTTGCTGATGAGCTTTTTTAAGTCGGCCATAGGCTGTGGTTCCTCCTTTTTTGTTGGATTTTCTTCGCTTTTTGGCTTTTTCACCTCCTCCAAAACCCCCGTGAGCTTGTATTTGAGCTGCGCGTTCCAGTCCTTGCCGTACTTCGGTACCCGGATCTCCACCTTGTAGCCATCCGCTTTATACTTCTCCCGCATCTCTTTCGCCGCCGCGATTCCAGGCTCATCATTGTCCAGCAGGAACTTGATGGATTTCAGGTGGGGATGGTCCTGGAGGTACGTATCCAGCGGGCCGCTGTACAGTCCGCAGAGGGCGACGGCGTTGCTGTGGACCTCCGGGCAGAGGGTGCAGAAGCTCATGAGGTCAATAGGGGCCTCAAAGACCGCCACCTCCTCGATTTCCGGGTCACAGGGTAAACGGAAGCCGATCCTCTTGTCGCTGCCCAGGACATCCCTTTTGAAGCTGGAGCCGCCGCGGTCACAGGTCCCGCGTTTGCTGGCGAATCTGGGCTGGCCGCTGCCATCTCTGCCGACAAACACGCAGTTGTGGTATTGGGCGTCTTCGTAGAGAAGTCCTGCATCCATGAAGGCGCGGATAACCTTTTCGGAAACGCACCGCTTGCGAAGGTAGGCAAAGACCCGCCGCTGGTCCGGGTTTGCGGGAGGCAGGACGAAGGGCGGCTTCTCCCTGGGCGGAGGCGGCTTGGGGCGGGGGACGGGCTGATTCCGGTCGGGGGAGTCTCTGGACCTGCCATGATAGGCCAGCAGGTAATCCACCGCCTCCGGGAAGCGCATCCCGCAGAATTCCTGGAGGAAGGTAATGGCGTCGCCGCCCTGCCGGGTGGAGTAGCGTTTCCATCTGGTGGGGTCCCGAATGCGGATGCTGTCCATCTCCGCCGTGGTGTAGTAGCTTCCGATCCGCTTCAAGGTATAGCCCAGCGAGGGCAGCAGGCCCAGCAGGTCCGTGTGCTTGGCAATGTCCAGCTCCGTTTTCGTGAAGCCATAGGCCAAATTCGTGTTCAAAAATTTCACCTCCAATCCGGCTGAAAGCAAAAACAGCCGGGCAGGGTACTCCGTTTTGGAATGCCCTGCCCGGCTGCTTTTCCTGGGGCCGTTGTGTTTGCGCTGTCAAGTCTGAACTTTCACGAAATCCGCCCGCCTCTTTCTACATTTCCGGCATTGACAAAAAAGCGCCCCGGAATCGGAGGATTCCGGGGCGCTTTCGCGCGGTTTTGTCAGTCGATGGCAATCGAGGTGGACTCGGGCAGCTGCTTCTGCTCGCGTCTCGGCAAAGAGAGTTTCAGGATACCGTCCTCAAACTTGGCGGACACATCCTTGGGCTCCACGCCTTCGCCCACATAGAAGCTGCGGCTGCAGGTGCCGGCGTACCGCTCCTGACGGATATACCGGCCCGCCTTGTCCGATTCGTCCTTGTCCAGGCCCTTGGCGGCGCTGATGGTCAGATAACCGTCCTTCAAATCCACGCTGACCTCATCCTTCTTGAAGCCGGGCAGGTCGATGTCCAACTCATAGGAGCTGTCCGTTTCCCGCACATCGGTCTTCATCAGGTTCTTGGCGTGCTTCCCATACAGGGGATCGTGACCCGGCATCACCGGGAACAGGTTGAAGTCGCGGCCAAAGAAATCGTCGAACAGGTTTTCACCAAAAATACTGGGCATCATAAGTCATTCCTCCATTCATATACCTCATTCAAATGCCCTGTTGAGGAGGCCATTTGGGCCTTCCTCTTTTGAACAGCTTTGTTATACTCCGCCGGATTAGCACTGTCAATAGGAGAGTGCTAACGTTTACAAAGTATCAGATTTTTGTTCACAAAATATGCGATTTTATATTTTAGTGTACTTTTTCAGATGGACGCGATACAATGGCGGTATCATGATACGGGAGGCGGTCTTATGAATCGGTACAATATCAGCGCGGCGCTGGCTCCGCTGGAGCAGGAAACGGATGGAAACGTCCTTGTTCTGCTGACGTCGGAGGAGCTGGAGCGGGGCGCCTCCATCCCCGGATTGGAGCGGGTTCTCTGCCACACGCCCTCTGCGCGGGATGCCCGTGTATGCAAAGCGGAAGCCCGGCGTGACTGCCTGTGTGGGACGATTGTGACGCCCAGGTGCACACGGGACGGTGCTCCCATCGCCTTCGGCTATCTTCTGACCCCCGGATGGATGGTGCTCTGCGACGATACCGGGACGGCCCACTCCGCCGTGCAGCGTCTTCGGAAGGAGAACGCCCATCGGGAAAACGGGATCGGAGGATTTTTTTATGAATTTATAGAATTGCTGATTGCCAAGGATCTGCACCATCTCCAGGGTATCGGAGATCGTCTGGAGCGGCTGGAGGATCAGGTCCTGTCCGGAGAGATGGAGGGGTTCAATCCAAAGATGACTGCACTGCGCAAGGAGATTGCCGGCTGGATGCGGTACTACACCCAACTGGACGATATGGTTTGCGAGTTTCAGGAGAATGAAAACGGGTACTTCAGCGAAAGCGAACTTCGCATGTTCCACATGGCGGAGAAGCGAATCGGGCGTCTGAACAGCGAGGCCCAGCTGCTCCGGGAATACGGCCTGCAGCTGCGGGAGCTGTTTCAGGCGGAGATCGACATCCGCCAGAACCGGATCATGAAAATTCTCACCATAGTGACTACGATATTCCTCCCTCTGTCCTTGGTAGCCGGATGGTACGGGATGAATTTCACCGGAATGCCGGAGCTGACGTGGAAATATGGGTATCCGGCGGTCATCATTGGCAGCGCGCTGATTGTGTTCCTCTGCTTGTGGATCATGAAGAAGAAACGATTTTGGTAGTATTCATGGGCCTGGACTGCCAGGCATCATTCCTGGCCGCTCTTGAAAGCGAAAAGTCCCCGGCATCCCTTTGGTGTTGGGATGCCGGGGACCTTGTGGCGCAAGGGCTTCAACGGGGCCACACGGGGGTCGCTGCGGCGTGTCAGGGCTTCTCCGGGGGCTGGCCCTCGTCCTCGGGGAAGGCGGCCTCACAGGGGCCGACACGGGCCTCGACGCTGCCGCTCTGCCCGCCCTCCTCGGCGGCCAGCCGCTTGGCCTCGTTCAGCGCCTTCTTGATCAGCCCCAGCACGAATTCCCGCTGGGTCAGCTTCCTGCCGGTCCGCTGCGTCTCCCGCTCCAGGTGGGCCTTGATCCGCTGGAAGAGGTCCTCCGGGATCTGGAAGGCCATCGTTCTCGTTTTGTCACTCATAATCGTTGCACCTCCGTTTTTCTTCAGATTGTAGTATTCGATCAGCAGATTCGTGATGTACTCGCTGGTGGTCTGGCCCGCCGCCTCTTTGGCCTCACTGACTTGCGCGTGGAGGCTGAGGGGGATCTGAGCACAGAGGTTCTTTTTTTGTTCCATGCTGCCGTTCTCCTTCCTGTTTGTTGTAACGACAGTATAGCCGGAAGCCTACGGAAAAGCTATTATCAAGACCACCGAAGAACGCTGAACAGATATTGCAACTGCAACAATGCTTGGAACGCAAAAACCGCCGCCCACGGCTTCTTTGAAGAAGCCGTGGGCGGCAATCTCGCCTTTGCGCCCGATAGTGAATCGGGCACTTTTCGCATTGTGCGGAAGAGAGAACTGCTATATAATGCATCATAAGGAAGTGAGGTGGCGAACCGTGGGAAATCATCAATCCTATGTATATCGGTATGCTCCGGTCTGTCCTAACTGCGGCGAGGAGCACTGTGCCTATGACTTTCTCCTGTCAGAAGAGGAGCAAGCAAAATTAGACCAATATTATTGGGAACATCGTGGAGAAACATCGATTGCCCTACTCATTGCGGATGCGCCATTGGTCATTGAGAGGACCTTCACATGCCCCATGTGCAAATGCACATATACCACGCGTAGAGGAGTCTATCGAGAATATCGGCTCGGATATCAAAGCAAGGATACGATCCCCATGTGGCGGTATTCTGTATTTGACGATCCGCTATGACAGCTCTTTTCAAATGATTGCGCCAAATAAGTCCTTCGTCTAAATATTTACAAAGCGGCGTCATCTCATGCAGTGACGCCGCTTTCGTTTGCGCTTTTTCCCGCATTCACTGCTTTCGAAGCAGCCCAGCGTACTTCAGGCGATCAGCCTCGGGAATCCCCAAAGCCTCCATGGCCCTTTCCAAAGTCCAGCCTGTATTGGCCATCAGGCTGCGGATGGATTCGATGATGCCCTCAGTGCGGCCTTCAGTACGGCCCAGTTCTTTTACGCCTTGGCTTAAGTTACACATCAGATGAACCTCCCTTTCCAGTGTCTCCGTCATGGGGATGTCAAACTCGTCTCCAAGGATCTGCCGTTTTTTCATTTCTCCAGTCTTGGGAGAAAGAAGCACATCCAGCATTTTCAATACGCCGCTGTAGTTCTCCTGATCTTCGCCCCCCAGACACAACATAACCACATCGATCAGATCATAGTTTTCCAACTTCTCCCTCACACTGCCGACCAGGTTTTCCTCCGTCAAATGATAGCGGGTGATGCTGTTCTTCCACTTTTTTGGCGGGGCCATGCAAACCCAGATGCTGACCACCTTCTTGATCTTTTGGTACTGCGAGTGTGTAAACTCCGTTCCGTATTGGGCCGTGAGCATTCTCCCGCAGTAGAAAATCCCCCGCTTGATGAGCGGATAGCCGGGGTCCGCCTCATTCTGTGCCTCTAGGTTGACGATCATCTGGATCGGTCCCTCGGCATCCGGGGCAAATGCCAGAAAGCGGATATCATACGTTGAGGAGCTCTCTGTAAGGGATGTGTCCTGGCTGCTGATGCCCCGAATTCGCGGCGCATTGGTCTCATCCGGCAGCACCGGGACCTTTCCCACCTGGGGCGTACCCTCGATATACTTTTCCGCAATCTCCTCGACGCAGCAGTCCTGGTATTCCTTTAAGCAGCTTTTCATGATCCAAGCCAGCACGATTTTTTCAGCCAGCACACGCTTGCAGGCGGCGTCATACTGCGCGTATTGATCTGTGGCATGAATACTTTCTGCAATGGACGTGTTGACCTCCATATCCGTGCCCCCCCTTGCTCCTGTCTGTATTGTACCACAGGCTGGGGCAAAAATCTACTACTTTTCTTTTGGAAGGAGCCATCTGCCGCTATGCGGTTATATCCACTTTTTCGGCTGCCTGTTTCAGAGAAACGGGCGCAAAAATTGGGCCGTCAGGGACCTGTTTCCTTGACTGCCCATTTCACCTAACCCGAAGAGAATTTTGAAAAATTTCCGGATCGCTGATGCTTATCCGATGCTTATCGTGTGAGACTGGTGCTCATTTCGTCTCAGAAGTTGCGTTAAATCTCAAAAAGCTGAGAATACTGCGACGTATGAGACTGGAGTGTTCTTCTGAAACACTTCTCATCGGGCCCCTCATAACCCGGAGGTCGCAGGTTCAAGTCCTGTCTCCGCAACCACAGAACCCTAGAACCGCAACGGTTCTAGGGTTCTTCTGTTCTTGAAGCACGACGAAAAAGTTCCCGTACCGTCCATGTACCGGAATTGAATTTCATTATTTTGTTGACGATGGTTCTCTACATCTGTTCCATCAACGCACGCTTTCGATCATCGAACGTTTTTGCTGACAGGCCGCCGGACTTCCTATCTGCCCTGCCCGAAACCAATTTCTCATTAAAGAAGTTTTGGAGCATTCGTGTGGATACGTTTTTTAGTTTGACCCTGCCGAGCCTGGTATTAAAATGTTTTTCAATGGTCATCTCATAGTTTGTGAATGTCGATGGCCGTAAAGTCGGTTTGGCGTAGGTATTATGCCATTCCCTCAGCCAGGAAAGCAGTGTGTGCGGATTCGGGCGAATATAGTTTCCTTCTTCAATCGATGTAATGATCTCAGCCAACTGCTGTGCTACCCCCTCTCGTGTTTTACCGTAAATGCTTCTGTGCTCTCTTTCATAGATGTACTGACCCTCCCAGAGGCCGTTCTCCCGTTGTCGGATGTGCCCGGTTAGTCGTTTGCTCATTGTACGCATTTTTCCTCCTGTGTTTTGGGGATAACACACATTGTAACATATTTCTTTCGAGAAAGCACCGCAAACGCTGGCGGCTATTATATCTGTTCTCGAAATGCCATTACCATTAAATGCATTCTAAAACCAATGAAAGTGCCTTTTGGGAACAAGCCCAAAAGGCACTTTCATTTTTAAACAGCTCAGCTCTTTTGGCCGGGAATGTTCAGTGCCCATGCCTAAAATTTCGCCTATGCAAAAAAGATAGAATCAATCCGATTGATTTCCTCCCGTATTCCGTCTACCTGCTTGCGCAAATTTTGAAAATACCCCGTTAAATACGCTTTTAATTTCGCATCGAAGTGTTTTCTATCCTCGGGCTCCGCCCGCACGCAACATATAATGGCCTTGATATATTCATACCCGGTCAAAACGTAATAGTAGGGAACGTTTGCGTCCCGCGCCACGTCCGCAAGCATTTCCTCCAGGTTGACCGGGCGCTGGGGATGCAAGTCAATGAACTCTTGCTCCTTCTGAAAAAGCGCGCCGATGGGGAGGAGGAGGAACGCGGAAAAGGCGTCCGACAGCATCTCGATATAGCGAACCGACAGGCGCGTGTCAGAGCAGCACTCAGGCTCGGGGGCCCCCTTGTAAAGCTCCTTCATCCAGAAATGCCCCAGCTCATGGGCGACCACATAGTTCTTCCGCGACGAAGAAATCCCGTTCTCCAGATGGATAATCGGCTTTTGGGGATCGCCATAATCCAGCTTGCCCATCAGCATGCCGATGGACACAGGGCTGGTCGCCACGTCTAAAATGCTGAGATTGCGCTCCTGGATGGTAAGCCCCATGTATTCTGCAATCTTCCAAACCGGTACGGGCAGTCCGCCCTCATAACCATTTTCCCGGCCTTCCGGCGATTCCATATACTTGCTTCGGAGTTCCTGGGCCCCTGCGCACAGAATCAAGTAAAGTGCGCAAACTTCCTCATAGGCGCAGAAAACGTCGGTGAAGCCGTGGCTGGTTTCCTCGGGCAATTTCTGCTCGATCATAAATCATTCTCCTCCCGCATAGCAGTGCTTTGGAAGGTTTGTTGAACCCACAGCCACCCTATGCTTCACGATCTTAAAAAATCACAACGGAATCAAAGATACCTTTAGTATCCTTTCCTTAAATCTCGCTTAAAATTCCTTCAGTCCGCTCATGAACTCTGCGGCGCTGTAGTACGCGATCATTTTGATCGTCTGGCGGTACAGCATTTCATTGAGTGCGTGGGCCGTTTCATGGGAAATGTGGTTGACGCTGTGCTTCGCCACATAGTCCGCAAGGCGGACGGTCGCGGGCTCAACCCGCCAGGCTTTGATTTCCCCTTGATACTGCCTGGCGAACGTATCGCTCAAAATGAGCTTCAGCAAATCCCAGCCGTAATAAAACATCTGCGTAAACACTCGCCAGTTTTCCTTCTTGCCGAAAAATGTGCTCTTTAAATCCTGCTCGTTCCGTAGCGCCTCATATGCAGCATCGGCGGCCTTTGAAATCTCTCCCTCACAGGCGCGGATCTCATTGGAGATTTCTCTCAGGCACCTCTGAAACAGCTGGATAGGTGGCCATTGAGCGCCGTCCCACTCCGGCCCTGGCTCCAGCTCTAGCTCCAGGAAACTGTGCAGCAAATTCTCGTGGGGAGCTTTCTCCCACACCGTCTTTTGCAGCTCGTTGCCCCAGTCGTCCAGTCTCAGGCGGTACGAGTCGGAAAGCATCGTAATGAGCTGCTTGCGGATTTTCTGATATTTGTTGAATTGGGCCGCGAAACACTGAGATACGGAGGCTTTGGACAAGTCCTGCAAAAGGTCCTCACTCTGGTCCGGAGAGTGATCCCCCGTACGGTCCAGAATCTCATCCATACGCTGGCTCATAAGTTTTTTCAACTGTTTTGCGTCAAACGGAAGCAACATCTTCGGCAGGGCATACGCCGGAACAGGCCCCGGGTACGCAGTGCACATGGACTGGACCGCCTTCTGTGGTACCGTCAGGCAGTAAAAATCCTCGCTCCACACCACTGTGGCAAAGCGGACGTTGCCCTGCTCCGGGCTTTGCGCCTCCAGCCTCTTCAACAGGCGGTACTGCGTCTGCATGTCGGTCCGAATCCACCGCACAGAGGAAACTTGAAGAACGCGGAATTTATACCAGTAGCCCTCATAAGAGGACGCGCCGGCGTTTGATGCGCTGGGTATAAAATACTGGGTAAAGAACTGAGACACGGGAATGTTTTGAACCAGCCAGGCCGCCAGCCTTTCCTGATACTGTATGTTCGCCGTATCCTGGTTATTGGCCCGGTTCAGCGATGTAAAGACCTGCATGGCGGAACGGGCGGCCTTTTGCATTAAATCGTCGGATGCGGCGGTCTTGCCGTCAAGCTGAAGCATTCGGTATTTCACGTCCTCCTGGCCGGAGGAGGACTCCAGACTGAACACCGCGTATTTGTGGGAGGAGGAAAACAGCTCCGCCAGCGTCGTAAAGCTGCTGTTGTCGCTGAGCCCGTTGTCCCTCCAGCTGTTGATGGTGACCCACAAAAACGGGAGGTTTCGCCGGAGCACGAGGATTTTCCGAAGGCTCGTATTGACCTCGTTCGAGCTTTTTATATTCGTGATGGGCGCGTACAAAAACTCATTGGCCTTTTTCAAAGCGCAGTCCCAGGGGCATTCCTCGATTGGGCGGATTACTCCGGTGCCGCAGGTCTGGTAATCCACCACGAGGTCCGAGTAGAGCAGCATTTTCCCCAAAAACAGCAGCAGGATGATAGAGGTGACCCGCTTGTCGATTTTAGAAATCTCTCTGGCACCGGGCGGGTCCTTTAAATCGCAGGCCCGCTGAATGGACGTCTCCAACACGCCGTAGATCTCCTCAAAGAGCTTGTTGACCCGCTGTCCCCTTACTGCGGGGGGCTCATAGGGATCGCCCGCCATATGGAGGAACACCCGCCGGACCGTCTGCATCACGGCCGAGCCGACCGTCTGGGAGAAAAACGCCTTTCCCTCCTCGGTGAGGTAATACCGGTTGAGCTGAAGGATGCTGGCCGTGTGCTTGCTCTTCAGGTCGACAAACTCCAGCAGGTCTAAATTCCGGGCAAAGGGAATCGCCTCGGACATCTTGATTCCCTTATAGTACAGGGGGATATTATGCTGTTGCCCGCTGTCCTTTTGGAGCCGCATCATCTCGCAGAACCGGGAGGCGCTGAAGGCGGCGAAAGCGCCCACCTCGTTGCACCAGATGTGCAGCTTGCCCTCCTCCAGGTCGAACCAATAGCGGTCCCCGTTTTCCAGCCGGCCCCGGAAGCAGTTGGGCTTTTCCTGGAACTCCCGGCGCAGCGCCCAGGAGAGCGGCGGCACCGGCGGGGGTATATCCTTTACGGCCGCACCTGGAGCCGGATTTCTCGGCGTATAGGTTTTAACTGCCGTATCCTTAACGGGGTCCGTCAGGGTGTAGCTCAGGTCAAAGTGCAGATCTCGGGGGTTTTCCAGTATTTGGCCCAGCCAGGGGTGTTGCTGTCTGGAAAACAGATTCTCCAGCTGTACCCCCAGCGGGAAAAGGCGCTCCCCAAGGATTTCATTCAGGTACATGACCATCTGCGCCAGGAGCTCCTCCGCCTCGTGCAGCTTCTTCTCCGCCTCCGTGGCGACGAATGGATCGTAGGAAACCCGGGCCTCCTCAAAAACAGACGGGTCCGTGTTTCTTTGCTGACTGGACACATTGACCGTCACTTTCGTCCCAAAGGGGAGCGTGTGCGCGTCCGATACGCTGGTGGTGTTGATGATGCCCTCCTCACTGCCGGTCATGGACGAAAACCGGACGTCGTACGCCTCTCCCGTCCTCGTCCTGGTCCGCATGTGGAAGTGGTCCGCCGCCAGGAAAATGGATTGCAGTCCGATCCCGAAGGACCCTGTGGGACAAAGCACGTCCGGCATGGAAGATTTCAGCTGCTGCTTTTCCCTGGACTCCGTTCCAAGGTCCGCAATGTAAGACAGATCCTTCTCGCTGATCCCGATGCCGCAATCCTGCACCTCTACCCGTATGCCGAAATCATGGCAGGAGGAGCCCCCGAAATCCTTCATGATGCAGTCGGCCTTGATTGCCGAGGCCGGGGCGATGTATGTATTTTCCTCCGTCACGGCGCAGACAGTCAGCTTTACAAGGACCCGGTACTGCTCCAGGGACAACTGCTGCGCGGCCTCAAACAGCACTTCATTTCCCTCGCGTTTTTTGGCGGGGGGAGCATCGCCGTCGCCGAAGCCGCCGCTCCGGGAGGAGAGACGGCCCAAGTAATCCTTCCAGTACTGCATCTTGGACGCGTCAAAGGCGTTTTGAAGGATCTCCCTGAGAAAGACCAGCTTGTTCATGTAGATGTTAGACCCCTCCAGCAGGGAGAACGCCTTCTTCTGGGAGATTTTGAAGCTGGCGTTGATAAGCTGGGGGGGAATCTTCGTGCCCTTGACCGTCATTTCGCTCAGCTCAAAGGAGGGAAGCATTCCCGGCACGTCCTCCGGAGCGATCTCGCTCCAATGGTAGCTGGCGTTGCGTAGAATATCGTCGATTCCCCGGCACTCCGCCTGGATCAGCCGGGAAACGCCGTGGTCCTCACAGTTGGCCCGCACCTCAATCTTGCGGTCGTTGATGCACAGCATCCGGATGGCCTCGTGCTTTTTCAAATGCTTTTTGGTCTCGCTGCTGAGCTTTCCGTAAAACTCCTCCATCAGCAGGGGGAACCGACCGCCGTCCATATCCAGCGCATCGCCAAGCTGAAGCATTACCGCGATAAAGCGGGGATGCAATTTATCGGACGCCGCACCGTCGTCCTCAAAGGGAAGGTCCAATATCTCGTTGAATTCCCAAACTGTATGCAGCGCCGCGCATTCGGCGATCCAATAAAAGATCCTGGGGGAGATATCAGACACGTTAAACGGCTCACTGAGGCGGGACTTCTGAGAGGCCAGCGTATCCTGAATCCGGCGCCGAGCAATCTTCCCGTGTTCGGTGCGCTGGTACATTGTCAAAAGCTCCGTCATCGCGTGGTAAATGTTCAGATTTTTCTTTAAGGCGCGCCTATACTTTTCCTGCTCGGTGAGGGTCCCCTCCCCCGACCGGTCTTTGTCGGAACAGCACCCCTTGATTAGCTGGGCATAAGATGCCAGCATCGGATCCGCTCCGTGGGAGAGCACCTCCAGCATTTCCAAAAATTCCTGGTCCTCGATGATCCTCTCCCGGTCCGCATTTGTAATACACATACCGATGTCATGCTCATAGGAGACGTGCAACAACGCAAAGCAGTCCGTCGCCGACAGCAGCTTGATGCGGTTTTCGCCCAAAATGCGTTCCATATTGCGGAGCACGGAGGTGGAGTGGCTTTCATCATGGCGGCTATACATGGGAAACGAAACCAGCGTCCAGCGTAGCAGCTGCTCCAGCATCCGCTTATTATGACACCAAGTAGTCCAGAGCACCTCGTGCTGAACATCATGATCCGGATGGCTCTTATATGCCATCAACTGCCGCTCAATGGTGAGCGGCATATGAATGTGATCATAATGCGTATACTCGGACATGCAAAATCACTTCACTTATTCAAATTTGTATAGATGCAAATCATGGAAAGGAACTAGCCCCTATACCACATCTATTTTATTATATGGAAGAGGGCCTCCGTTGTCAATCTTCATGCGTAAGATTTCTTTAGGTACAGCCCATTTCTGTAGAAGACAATTTTTACTATAGCAGTGTTCTGTCAAAAAAGGGTAAAATTTTATGGCAATTTTCGGAGTTTCGAGAAACGGAGGAGCCCTTTCTGTCTACGCCTTAAAGCCATGGCCTGTAGTTTTCTGCTACCACTTGGCAGAGGAGATGGACTGCCCTCTAGCGGCTAAGGACTCGCAGTGAAAGAGGAAACCCATTACCTGTCCCCCCCCCAAAAAAAGATTCTCAATGGAGAAAAGAAAACTTTCAGATTTTGCTTGTACCATTCGGGAGGATTTTCTCATAGTTCCTAAACTGATTCCCGCCGATGTATATGCCTGGAGCCCAAGGCACCAAGTTTCCGCCTAGCTAGCCAAGCTTTAAACCGCTTTTTCCGATAAAGTTGCCCGGCAGATGGTTGTAGATATGGGTATTGATGTCCTTGTCCTCTTTGCTGGTATAGATTCCTTTCTTCAGAAATGTGTCTGGTCTGGCAAATTGGCCTTCTAAGGTGGCATTGCCATGCCGTTCCAGATTTTCCGGAGAGCTTTACAATTTCTGTGGTGTCTGAGTTTTCCTCATTATTACCAACGCCGAAAATCGTTAGGTCTCTGGCTTCTAAGGTTCTTTATATTACAATTTTTCGGAGCTTTCATCCTCTTTTGGGCGACCTGCTCTTGAAAATATAAAACGTGTGGGCTACCCAAAAATCACTTCCTTGATCGCCCATTTTACCTAGTGGTGTATCCTGTCAGAAAACGGACCATAGGACGGAGCGGAATTTTCGCAGGGGAAGGCGGAGGACGCAGGCGGGCTGGCCCCATATCACCCATGGGGTCTGCCGAGGCCCGTTCCTTTGGGCCGGAGCTGACGCCCGTCAAGGACGACAACGCAGCCATGCGGAATTTCCGCCTAGGATATGATTTGATTTCTGACCGGATGGACCACTAGGACCCGTTTGAAAAATGGCAAAGCGCCGCCTCACAGCATTTTTTCCACCGGGACTGCGTTGATTTTCTTTCCGGGCGACAGTCCACCTGTAAAAAATAAAAAATTGGCTTACCCGGCAAAAGAATCTGCCATAATCCGACATTCTACCATTTTCAAACGACGCCTAACCCGAAGAAAATATGGGATAATTTTTGGACCGCTGATGCTTATCCGATGCTTATCGTGTGAGACTAGTGCTCATTTCGTCTCAGAAGTTGCGTGAAATCTCAAAAAATCGAGAATACTGCGACATATGAGACTGGAGCGTTCTCCTGAAACAGTTCTCTGTTGCCTGATAACCCGGAGGTCGCAGGTTCAAGTCCTGTCTCCGCAACCATAAAACAGCCGGTTTTGATTCAAAACCGGCTGTTTTCCTAACTTTTGCAGCCGTTTTCTCCTGGCGTGTCTATCAAACGTCTATCAACGCCATTTTCAGCCCGCCAGCAGCTTTTCCAGGTCCTTGCCGTACCGCTCCGCCATGGCGGCGTGTGCGCCCTGTTCAGTGTGGACGTGGGTATCAGCGGTAAATTTATAGTTGCTGTGACCAAGCCAGGTCTGAATGTCCTTCAAGGAATACCCCAGGCCATAGAGGATGGACGCGCAGCTATGCCTCAAATCGTGATAGCGGATGTGCCGCAAGCTATTCTTTTTCAACTGCTTTGCAAAGGTTTGGGACACATAGTCGGGATTGATAAGGGTCCCCAGTTTGTTGACGCATACAAAATTCCCCGCCTTGCGCCCGCCGTCCGTGACCACCCAGCCCGCGCCCGTGGCGGGCCTCCCGGCTTCGTGATGATTCATGCCCGCTTGATTACAAAATAAAATCGGGCAGTTACTTATAAAAGTAATGCCCGATGAGTTGAAAATGTAGCATTAATAACCCCAAGTTATCAGATTCCACTCCCCATTGTCTGTACGAGCAAGCCACCACTGCCAAGCTGTGTATTCATAATCCATTTCCCATGCACCGCCCCCAGCTTTTGGCGAATGAAAATCACTAACAAACTCTATACATTGAGTAAATTCAGCACTTTCATTTGTCACGGTGATACTGCCGTCCTCTCTAAGGCTGTTCACCCAATCTATATTTTCTTTACTATTGCATTCATCTGACGTATAGCTAATACTATGCAGTTCACATCCTTCCCAAGCGGCAAACTCATCCTTAATAACCTCTATTGCCGCATCCATATCCGACTTTGAGTAGATATTCGATTTTCCATAGTCAATAGCAATATCTTGGATATTGTTACCACAAGCTACCAATCCAAATGTTATCAACATCGCGGCAAAAAGTGCCAAATGCTTTTTCATATTTACCTCCATAACCTTCGATTTTTCGTTTTGTTATAGTCAGAGTATACCACCAATATAGCTGATATTCAACCCTGATTCAACTGTTATCGTAGGCGGGAAAAAGCCTATCCAGCGTAGGCCGTGAAATCCCCAATTCCCGCGCAAGGGCGGCCTTGCTGACCTCCCGGCGCTGCCAGCGTTCATAATGCCGGGGCAGGTCCGGGACCGTCACGGCCTTGCGGCCCTTATATTTCCCCTCGCGCTTGGCTATGGCAATACCTTCCCTTTGGCGTTCCAGCAGGTTTGCCCGCTCAAACTCGTTGATAGCCGCAACCATGGTCACCAGCAGCTTTCCCGTGGCGGTGCTGGTGTCAATGCTCTCCTTGCCGCTCACCAGGGCCACGCCCTTTTCCCGCAGAACGTCCAGCAGGTCCAACAGGTCCTTTGTGCTTCTGGCGATACGGGACAGGTCATGGATATAAATGGTATCTCCCTCCCGCACCCAATCCAGCATTTTTTGAAACTCCGGGCGGTCCGTATTCTTGCCGCTGGCCTTTTCGATAAACCATTTATCAATCCCCCGGACGGCCAGGGCCTCCCGCTGGCGGGCTTCGTTCTGCTCCGTCGTGCTGACGCGCACATAAGCAGCTTTTGACATAGGGTAATCCCTCCTTGTAAATTTGAAATCAGGCTTGGCTTGCAGTTGGTAAAACAATGCGGAAGGGCGGTCTAAATTGACAGCTTTCCCGTCTTTCCGCATTGCAAAGTTACGGTATACTCTATATTAGCGGGTCCTCCGGCTCATAGGGGGAAAAGCCCATGGTTTCATCTAGCCTTTGGCCCCAGGCCAGAGCGTCTATCATGACCGGGGCCAGGGGAGCGGCCCCGGCCTCCGGTTCTCCGGCAATCCTCGCGGCAAGGGCAATCAACAGGCGGGTTTCCGGGGTGTTCCAGGAGGCCCGCCAGCAGCCGGGCTTAATGCCGTGGGCGTGGTTATCGTAGACCTCCCAGAAATGCGCCCGCAGAACGTCAGACGCCGCCAGCAGGTAGACCACGGGCCGGGTGTGGGTGCCTTCGGCCCCTTCCAGGTCCCGCAGGGTATCATCATAAAATTGCTCGTGGGCTGTCCCCACAAAGGTCAAAAATAAATCGTTCACGAAATTACCCCCATTTCTAAAAACAATCAGTTCTGTGGATTCCGCCGCACCAGCAGGAAATGAAATCGGTGTCCTTGACGGCAATCCGTACAAGGCCATCCAGGTGGCGCTGTATGAGCCGTTCCCGCCAGTAGGGGGTAATCCTCCGCCCCGGTGCCGGGGCCGTCAGCGCAGCCCGTAAAGCGGTCCTGTGGGCGTTGTCCAGGGTGTAGACCACCAGCGTACAGGAATAATAGGGCAGCAGGGAATTGACCCAGGCTTGCGCG
Source organism: Oscillospiraceae bacterium (assembly GCA_910575815.1). Lineage (GTDB taxonomy): Bacteria > Bacillota > Clostridia > Oscillospirales > Oscillospiraceae > Oscillibacter. Next base: position 101,889 of record CAJTFN010000010.1, on the reverse strand, counting down.
TCTATGAGCCAATCCATGACCCGCGCAGCTCTTGTGCGCCGTCCGGCAAACAGGGCCAGCGCGACCGTGCGGCGGCTGGGAGAGATACCCAGGATGTAGAGGCCGCGCCTGTGGGTCTGGGCCAGCGTTGCCACGGACGGGGACGGGGTTTCCTCCGGCTGGCGGAGGGCCAGGGCGAAGATTTGCGCGGCGTCAGCGTCCAGGCGGGCAAGCTGTTCCCGGTAGTTCTCCGGGTTTTCCGCCGAGAGGCAGCGGGCATAGCGGCGGTAATAGTCCGGCAAATCCGACAGGCGGAGAAACATGGTGCAGCCATGGCGGCGCAGATAGGCTTCCGCCGCCTCCATGGTGGCAAGGTGTTCCCGTTCCACCATGGATAAAAGCCAGTCAATTTTCCGGGCTTGCAGGATGTAGGGGGCCATAGTCGCGGGGCGGCGGGGCGTGGATATTTCCTGACTGTCCTTTCCCGCAAAGTAGCGCCAGACAAATTTCCGGGCAAGCAGCAAATCGGAATTGTTGTCCACCCAGGTCTGACGGTTCAGGATTTCAGCGGCCCGGAGTTCCCGAACCGCCCGGTTTATGGCCTGGGCGCTGGGGTACAGGCCCCAGGCGAGGCACAAGGCCCGCAGTTGGGGCAGCGGCATGACGCCGCTGGTGCCGAATTTCAAAAGGATTTGCAGCAAGGCCTGGTGGCGATTGCATAGGGCTTGCTTTTCTTCCAGCTTGGTCAAGGGGGGCCTCCTTTCATGCTCTGTAATATTCGATAGTCGCGCCGAGGGCTTCGGCGGCTTCTTCCTTGGCGGAGATTTCCGCCTCTCCGTAGTTGTTTGTAATCACTTCATAGGCTATGGTTACGCCGTCCGAGCGGGTATACATGGCGTCCGGCATACTTATCCGCCCGTCCTGGTACTGGTCCCATAATTCCTGTGCCCGTTCTTCCTCCCCCTGGTCCCGCAGCTGCTGAATATGTTCGGTAAAAATATCCCGGCACTCGCTTTCGCTTTTCCAGGTGGCCCGTTCCTCCGGGCTGATTGCGTGGTAACGGTCGGACAGGCAAAGGTCATGGGCCGGGTTCTGTGCGTTGTACAGGCGGCAGGACAATTCTTCCCGACAGAGGTCCCGGCCCGCTTTTGAAAGGCGGAAGCACTCCTGGTCGGCCTCCCGGTCCCCTGGGCGGCTGTGGGTGACACGCTCCACAAGGCCGTCCTTGCAATAGGAATGGATGCGTTTGTCCCGGAGGCCGTTTTCCCGCAGCTGGTCCGCCGTAACGTAGCCGCAGCGGGCCAGGGCGGACAGGGCGCGGACGTCTCTGGGGTACAGGGTCGTAATGTGCTGCTTGGCTATGGCTTGCGCCTCCTTTCGTCTCCCGTCCCTCCCCGGCGGGGGCCGAGCGGAGGGGCAGGAGTGTAGGGCTTGCCCGACAGGGCAAACCGTGAAGCACTCCCGCCGGACGGCTGCAAGAGCGTGCTTGTTCCAGGCAAAGCCGCAGAACAGGCGTGCGGCCTGTCCAAGTATCACGCCCCCGGCGGACGGAGTTGCCGGGGGTGATACGCAGGACAGGGCAGACGCCCGGAGCGAGGCCCCCGCTCCCGTCTTGCGTTCGCCCCGGCGCGTTGCCGCCTTTGGCGGCAAGCGTTTGGGGCACGGCAGTTTGCGCTTGTGCCTGTACCGCTTGGGGGCCGTGCGCGGTTTACCGCGCGGGACCGATAGGCGGGACGGCGGGGCGCAAATGCTGAACGGGATAGATTTTAGTATGCGGGAAAAAGAGGGTTGATTTGTCAAAATAGGGCAGCGCCCGACAGGGCGCAAAAAAAGAAGCCCACGGGCATGACGCGCGGGGCGTGTCATGTTCGCGGGCTGGTGACGAGCAGCGCCGGAGGCGCTGGCTGTCGGGGGTCAGACGGTGATAGAAGGTCTATCAGGCGTCTATCAAAGGTCTATCAAAAGCATCAGGAGATAGGCGGGACGCCAATTCCTTCCGCCGCAAAGGGTTCAAAAAGGCGAAAAACGCAAGAAAACAAACGCATTTTCCGCCCAGGAAGTTGCAAACTTTCCATTCCTCTCAGTTCCACTCGTCAAAAGCTCCTCATAACCCGGAGGTCGCAGGTTCAAGTCCTGTCTCCGCAACCACTTGTATGCCTCACTATAAAATCTGGACATCCTGCACATCCTCCAGATCTCCAGCATCGGACATAGGATAATAGGATTGCTCCGGGCTTTCATTGTAAAGTCCCATCTGCTTCATCAATCGGATGATTCTCTTTTTGCTGGTGCGGATACCCTGATTCCGCAGTTGAAGCCGTATTCGTTCCGCACCAAAGCGCCGATCGCTATCCTCAAAGACTCGTGTAATTTCGGAGCGCAGAAGCTTTTCCTTTTGCTGATATCTTGTTTCTTTCTGGGTAGCACTTATGTGATAATATAGAGAAGATAGCCTTATCTCAAAGGCGCGACAAACCTGTTTTACCGAATAGGTATTCAAATATTGCATCGCCATATTTAGACGGTGTTTTAAAGGAATACTCTGCAATATATGACTCTTGTGGATTATGGAAATTGTCCGATTTTGCTCATTTATCAGCTTTTCTAACTCTGCAACGTGAGTTAAAATTGCTCCCATATCCTGAATCGGCAATTCCGCAAGTGTGTGACTTTTGAGACCTTCCTTCCAGTCAGCAATCCATCGATAAACGGTTGAGCGATGGATGTCCAACCCATTTGTAATTTCTTTGGGTGTATATCCATATAGATATTTTTGCAAAACTTCGTATTTCTGTTCTTCTGAATATGATTTCATGTTATAATACCTCCTGCTGCAAATAGCGGCAGGAGGTATTATAACATAGTTTGGTCAATTTAGTAGCCGTACCGCCAGCACCGTACAAAATACAATGCTGGCAGCGAAAACGTTGAAAATAGACATCATTTAGAATCTTGCTCCGAAGGCAAGTCTAATGGAATTAGTGCGTTATGAACTGCAGCCCCTATCATTAGGTTAGACAAGGTTTTTTGAACCTGTCTAACCTGATTTTTTTATATCACCAGCGGGAAAGGAGGCGAAAAAGTTATGGGACTGACCCTAAACGACAGAAAAGTGTTAGCAAAACGCTGGGCAGACGGGGACAGCGCCGTGTCGATTGCAAAGGGCCTGGGCTGTACCCCCGGCACGATCTACGCAGAGCTGACACGAGGCCACACCGGGGAGCTTGACCGCAACTCCCGCCCCAAGTACGACCCGGAGCAGGGGCAAGCAGTATATCAGGCCAGCCTCCGGAAACGGGGAAACCGGGGCCGACGCTGCAAAAGACCTGGGACACCGAAAGGAGCGAAAGAAGGATGACCAACTTTGAAAAGCTCACGGCCTCGCCGGAAACCCTGGGCGCTTTCCTGGCCTCTATCCCCACCACCGGCGGACCGTGGGACGAAGCCTTCCACAAGGCGTTCTGCGACGGGTGCGGCCAGGAGGACTGTGAGCCGACCTGCCCCCACCAGGCGGAGCGGGGCAACCCGGTCTGGTGGCTGAAGCAGGTGGCGGAGGGCAGTGCGCAGGGCGAGAGCGCCGTCTGCGCCGCCGGACGCAAACTGGTGGAGTTCATTGTTTCGGACCCGGACATGGCCGAGATGACGGAAAAAGAGATCGGCAGGTCGCTTACTTACGTCGGCATAGCAATGAGCGGGATTTTTGCACCAGCGACGCTCCGTGAGGCGATAGACGCTGGCGACCGGCGCATGGCAGACACTACTGGCCATCAAACCGATTGAGAAGCTCAATCATAAGCCGCTTGCTGCCCATTTCAGACTTTGAGCAAAGGTTTTTCCCATTTGCACACTGCTCAAACTGAGTGGGAGTGAGAAACTCCCGGCATAACTCGAACATTTCACAGCACTTCCCTTCTTCGATGTTCAGCATAGCCCGGTCAGCACGAACAAGAGCCTCGCCAACGATACCCACAGCATCACCCCCTTTCCCGCCCACATCATACCACAGGACCGGAGAGGGGGCAACTGCCACAAGGAAGGAGGTGACAGCGGGTGAATGAGGACAAGCCGCCCTTCGACGGCCACCCGCCGGAGGCCAGCAGCGGAGCGGCCAGCGCCGGGGAGTGGGCGGACAGCCCCGCCACCCCCACCGGGGAGCCGGAATTCCAGGACGCCCCGCCGCTGAGTGAGGGGGCCTGACCATGAAAATTCTGGTTGACGAATTGCCGGACAGCCCAATCGAATGCCCCTTCTATGATGGGCACAAAAAATGCAGCCTTTACGGCTGGAATTGCAGTTACTTTGAAACAAGGGACCCGGACGTTTGCGCCCTAATGACGTTTGAAAAATATATGGAGGAACACGAACATGGCTGAAATTTCGGAAACCATAGCCGCCCTGCTTTGGATTGCCTTGGGCATTTACGCCGTCATAAAGTTCCGCCGCCTCAACCGGAGGATGGACGCCATTCTCTCGGAGATAGAGAGGGACCTTCACAATGGCCAGTAAGCAGCAAGACCCCCACAAAGAAAGCTGGTACCAGGCCCGGATCATAACCTGGCTCAAAACCAACTACCCGGACGCCTTTGTCTGGAAGGCGGCGGCAGGGCCATACAGCCGGGGCGGCATCCCGGACATTTGCGCCATAATAGCCGGTCACTTCTTCGGCTTCGAGGTCAAGCGGCCAGAGGGCGGACGGCTCTCGAAAATCCAGGAACAGACCATTCAGGAGATCAACGACGCCGGGGGGACGGCCCTGGTGGTTTCCTACCCGGAACAGGTAAAGGAGGCAATCGAACGATGGCAATCGACCCAAAGAAAGCTGCAGCGGCACAGAAAGCCCGACAGCTGGTGAAGGCCCTGGGCAGTATGTCAGAATTGGCCCACCAGGTACACCAGGCCATGCTTCAGAGCGGAGCCTCGAAGCGGGAGGCGGAGGTGGCTATGAACGCCTGGATCGCCGCCTTCTGGCACGAGAGCATGGAGGACGCCCGGAGAAGCAAGGAGGGCCAGCAGCATGAAAGCGAAACGGAATAAACGGCCATACCCCGGCGGCTTCCAGGCCAGCCCAGGGAAGGCCCAGGCCATGGCCAGCCTTCAGAGGCTATCCACCCCGGCGCTTGCCGCCCTGCTCGACACGGCGGTCGCCGTCCTGCGGGGCCGTGGCGTTACCGTCCAGGATTGGGACGAAAAGGGGCGGACAATCCAGAGAGTAACGTGCATCGGCGGCAGGGTATTTATCCTCGCCCCACGGGGAAGGCAAGGACCGGAGGAAACAAGGCATGGCGAAAGCGGAGAGAACACAGGCGGCGGAGCGCCGGGTGCTTAAAAAATATCTGACCCGGTTTTTCAGGGCCAAAGAGAAGCAGAAAACCCTCCAACAGAGGGCGGCGGCGATCCGGGCGGACATAGGGGAAGCCTCGGCGCTGGAGGCCAGGGTCAAGGCCCAGGCGAAGGCGGCGGAGCGGAGCGCCCTGGAGATCATGGACATACTGGACCTTCTCCCGGAGGACGCCACAGAGCGGACGATCTTGGAGCTGCGGCACCTGGACTGTAAGCCCTGGCGGGAAATAAATAAGGCCGTATACTTAACCGCTTGCCTCAACTTTGACTCTTGAAAAGTTCTTCATCTATCATTGAAATTTATATACTTATCAGAAGCAACCTTATCGCCATTATTATGCAAGGTATGATAATGGTGGCGAAGTTTTTGAATTTTGAGATGTATGAAATGTATATGTGGGCAGGCAGAAACAGAACCTCTATTATAAAGAAAATTTTTAGAAAATGGAGGCTGTGTTATGCGGACACTATCATCACGAATCGCGGATTACCTTGAAACGGGCGAGTACGAAAAGCAACTGTCACCAGATACGATAAAAGCCTATCGCATCGATTTACGGCAGTTTGCTGACTTTACTAAAGGCGCGTGGGCGGACAAGGACATGCTGAATCGGTACATTAAATACCTCAACCAGAACTTTGCCCCCCGGTCTGTCAAACGTAAGCTAGCAAGCGTTCGAGCTTTTTATCACGAGATGGAAATCAGTGAAGAACTGGAGGAGAACCCATTTGACAAACTCCATATCCGTATCCATTCGCCGCAGCAGCTTCCGCGGGTCATCCCCGAGCAAATTGTGCGGGCCCTATTGCAAAGCGCCTATGATGCCTACACACAGGGATGCCGGGAGGTCCTTCGGGATATCCTGGTGCTGGAGCTCCTGTTCAGTACTGGACTTCGCGTATCGGAACTCTGTGCGTTGTCGCAGGATACATTTCTGTTAAGCGACAGCGGACTTTGGCTTTTAGTCAAAGGTAAGGGCAGAAAAGAGCGCATCATTCAAATCACAACTCCCGAACTGCTTCAGCTTGCAAAGACGTACTGAGATGTATTGTGTAAAGGGTGGTTTCACCATCCAAATACACATTGGCTGATGGTTCATTTGTGGCAAAATGACACAGGCTGGAAAGGCGGTGATCAACCAGCAGGAGGGAACCGAAGCGGGAGCGTCTGGGGATGACCTGGGCGCTCCGTTCTCTTTGCCGACCCTCTCGAAGAGCGCACTTACCCACCACCCGCAAGCGGGTGGTGGTACTGCCTGCGGCAGTCGTGCGCTCTCCGAGGGGCGGCCCGCCGGGCGTCCCCTCCCTGCCCAGTATGGACAGGCCAGCAGACGCCACCGGCGGCTTGTGCATCGGGCGGGGCTGCGCCGATGCACCGGGAGTTTGGGGGCCGTCGACCCCCAACAAGCTGCGCCGGGGTATATACCGGCGCATTGCTTGCCGCTACTATCAGTGCCGATAATTGAGAGTTGAACGGCGCTTGCAATTGTGGTATACTTTGCTCATATCAATTTCATAAACTCAGAATTTGAGGAGGGGAGATATGTTTAATGAGATATGTATATACGAAGCGAAATTAACTAAGATAGATGAAATTGAAGAACTGATGAAAGAAGTGTCTGAATTTTATTTGGAACAAGATGGTGTTATTGATGTGCATTACATAAAGCGTACTCACCGACAAAAAGATTTTAGTGCAGTTAAAGAGGGCGAATTACCTATTCGCCTTACAAGAAATATTGGTAAAGTAACATATGTGCTATATTGGGTATTGGAAAACGAAGAGGTCCATGCAAGAGTATCTAAGCTTGGTATCGAGAAATTTTATAAGCGTTGGAATCGTTGTTTAACTACAATGCCCAAAATAATCCTAGGTGAGAATGTCGTCTAATATACCGCTTCCATTTTATTCAAGGGGGATTTCATCTTTATGATGAAATCCCCCTTGACAAATGTTCTCTTGATTAACAATGCTGTTGCTGTCGCCCTGTAATTCGTCGTCGCGTGATAAGCGGCAATAGAGGGCGGTAATTTTGTCAGACTGCCTTAACATAGTTTCTGCTCCTTTCATCGGCGGGCAGTCTGCTAATACAGGATTGCTTACCCCTATTTTATCGGCTCCGGCATTTTTAATCAACATCTTTTTTGCCCTTTTCCTGCTCAATAAGGCGTAAAACCTTGTGGGGCAGGCTCCTTTCCCCGTCATAACTGCCTGTAAAGCGATACAGCGTCCTGCCAGATTTTATCGTTACTTCATGCGTTGGCAATTCTTGAAACAGCGGATTTTCCACCACGATATGCCCGTCCTTGATTTTGCGTTTCCGTTCCATTTCTTTCCCGTCCTTTCTAAAGATAAAACTGAATAGCAAGCATAGAGAACGGATAGCCGTTCTCGTAAAATGCCCGTCTGCCGCCGGAGCATTTTGCTTGTTGGGAAGTATCCCAAACCCTCATTTCATTAAACTTTTGAATTGCAGAAGCAATCGCCGTTCCAATCGCCAGACTTCTTCCATGGCGCGTTTTATCTCGTCCATGTCGTCTGCGTAAATTCGTCCGGTTTCGTTGATACGCTTTGCAATCTGATTGATATTCACGCCGATTTTCTGAAGCTGCGCCGTATGCCCTTTGACTTCCTGCAAATCAAGCGTGATAATGTAGCCGTCAATGAGTATTTTCCGAGCATAGGCAGAAAGATTGAGTGTCGGTATCTGTTGCATTTTTTCTTCAATCAATGCCCGTTCTTCTTCTGTTACCCGAATAATGATTTGCACGTTTCGTTTCCTGTTTTCCATGAGTAGCCCCCTTTCGCTAACAAGACGTTTGCAAGCGGTTTTTCTACCCGCTTTGTGATAATTTTTCTTTCACTACCTACTACACCAGACATGGCAATTTTGCCGAAGATTTTAGAAAAGTTTAAGAAATATTTTTTCCTACTTCCTACTACGGGAAACGCGCCGAAAATGCCAAACATACACCGAAAAATATTCCATATTTTTAATTGCGCTATATCAAAGTGTCGATTGACTTTTTAGTATCAAAATGATAATATTTTCATATATCAACGCAGGAGGGTGAAAGATGACAGGTAGGCTTATGGAGTGCATTACAAATCCGGTGAAATGTAAGTTAATGCTTGAAATACATTCAAAGGGGAAAGCAACTGCAAAACAGTTAGCCGATATTTATACCGACATTCCCCAAGCTACCTTATACCGGCATCTCAAAAAAATGTTAAGCGACGGTATTTTACAGGTGGTGGAAGAAACACAGGTGCGCGGTACGGTAGAAAAAACTTATTCGTTGGCACATAACCTCATCAGCGATATAGAAACAATCGTCGAGAAAAATTCCGGCGAACTTTATATGCAGTATTTCATGCAATATTTCATTGGGTTTGCAAAACAGTTTCAAGAATATTGCCACTCTCCGAATATCAATATCAAAAAAGATATGACGGGATTTTCTCTTTCCCCGCTATATCTGTCTGATGATGAATTGACTTCTCTTATAAAAAATATTTCTCAAATAATCAGCGCAGTAAAAAGTAATGAACCCAATTCGGAGCGCAAGCTGCGGACGATAGGCATAATCGTATCTCCGGCAGAAAATACAGATAAATAAAATGACCGTCCCAAACCAGAGGGACGGTTTCTATTGACTTTATATTATCATTATGATAATATTATTGAAACGATAAAATACAGGAGGAAAAACAATGAACACATTATTTGAAATTATGCCTTTACTAGCTCCCATTCTGTTGGTAGACATTATTCTTGCAGTAGCGGCGGTAAGACACATTCTGCGACACCCACGCTATCGTTTCGGAAACAAAACCATGTGGCTTGTAATTGCCGTGGTCCTCTTACTCTTTGGACCGATTATTTATTTTGTCTTTGGAAAGGGGGAGAACGAATGAACGTCCTCACAATACAAAATTTATCAAAAAGTTTTGGAAAACAGACAATCATTGACAATCTTAATCTGTCTGTTCCAGAGAGAAGTGTCTTTGGCTTCATAGGGAAAAATGGTGCTGGCAAAACAACAACTATGAAAATGGTATTGGGACTGTTACAGCCCGACAAGGGAGAAATCCATGTCTGCAATGAGCCTGTTTGTTTTGGACAGACAAGGACAAATCAATATATTGGATATTTGCCGGACGTTCCGGAATTTTATAACTATATGACGCCGATACAGTATCTAAAGCTATGCGGAGAAGTCATTGGTCTATCAAAAACCGAAATTTCAAAAAGAAGTGATGAACTTCTCTCCCTTGTCGGTCTAAACGATGTAACAAAGCAAATCGGCGGATTTTCTCGCGGTATGAAACAACGATTAGGAATTGCACAGGCATTGCTCACACAGCCCAAATTACTGATTTGTGATGAACCGACAAGTGCGCTTGACCCCGTAGGAAGAAAAGAGATTTTGGATATTCTTTATAAAATCAGCGGAACGACAACGGTGTTGTTTTCCACGCATATTCTTTCTGATGTGGAACGCATTTGCGACCATGCAGCCTTTTTGAATGAGGGAAAAATCGCTGTTACTGGAACACTTGCAGAAATTAAGGCTTTACATGGACATGACAGCTTGCTTTTAGAATTTTCGGCGGATCAAGATTTACAGCTTTTCAAAAAACAAAAATCCATAGAGCCATTGCTACTTCATTCCGAAGAAAATAACAGGGAACTTATTTTGCATAGTCGAGATATGGTAAGTGTGCAAAAATTATTGTTTCGTGTACTTGCGGAAACAGGGATTTGTCCCGTAAAAATAGAACTTATGGAGCCGTCCCTTGAAAGCCTGTTTTTGGAGGTAGTGAAATGAGTGGATATATTGCTTTTATAAAAAAAGAGTTTACGGAAAATATGAAGAACTATCGTTTCCTTATTCTGTTCGCAGTCTTTCTGATTTTTGGTATTATGAGTGCATTTCTCGCAAAGTTTACGCCGGAAATATTATCGGCTTTAGCCGCAGATATGGAAATGACCTCTGAACCAGTCGCTTTGGACGCATGGAAACAATTTTACAAGAACATTTCTGGCGTTGGTTTCAGTGCATTTATCATTTTGTTTGGAAGTTGTCTGTCAAATGAATATTCCAAAGGAACCTTGGTTTTAATGGTTACGAAAGGATTATCCCGTAAAGCTGTTATCCTTGCGAAATATACGGTAGCCGCCGCGCTTATGACAATCAGTTATTGGATTGGATATGCTTCTACATACGGTTATACAGCCCTTTTATGGAATGATAACCACCTTTCAAATGTTTCTTTCGCGGCAGTTTCACTTTGGATAGTCGGCTTTCTATATTTGAGTATTTTAATGATTGGGTGCGTGATATTCAAACAAACTTTTACAAGCATACTCTTTACAGGCGGCATTGTCGCCATAATATCCTTACTCGGAATGATAGAACCGATTGCGAAATTCAATCCATTCATTTTAACTTCAAAAAATATAGATTTGATTTCCGGCGAAGCTGTTCCGGCAGAATTTATGATACCTGCTGTTATTTCCATTTCCTTATCCATTTTGGGGGTGTTGATTGCCATTCGCCTTTTCAATAAAAAGCAGCTTTAATTGTCGAATTTACAGCGATTTGAAGAAATACTCTTGAAGTCAACAATTTAACATCTGCGTAAATCTGCTGGACGACGGCAAAAGAAAAAAGCCGTCGTCCTGCAGACGTACTTCTATGCTCTTAATGCGGCGGCTTAGACTAAGCCGCTGTTTTATTATGGCGGCTTCGGGAGGTAGCCGTCATGTTGATTACAGTTATCACGAATAGCAGATTGTCAAAAAAATCCTATTTTCTGCAACGGCATATTCCGGTCATAGAGATGAACACACAAATCATCATAATTACTTAAATAACTCATATTACCAAACGCCTATGCGGTTTTATGCCTGCATGGGCGTTTGTTGTAATAGCCCCCTACTGGGAGGAAAGGGGGTGATGAGAAAATGAGGTATTCCGAACAATTTATGGAGCATATCGAATATGCCTTTGCCGCGTTCTGTAAAATCGTTCTCCGCAATGCGGCAATCAGCGCGTACCGCGATTTGGGACGGAAACAGAAGCATGAAGTATCACTTGACTATCTGATGTCGGAAACGTCTTTTGAACCGTTTGCAACCGATAACTATTTTGAGCAGTATGTTTATGAGAAGCCGACTGTTTTTGTCGTGCAAGGGAAAGAAGTCGTCGTTACAAGTAAACGGTTAGCCGACGCATTAGCTAACCTGTCAGAACAAAGGCGTACTGTTCTGCTGATGAATTTCTTCCTCGGTTACAGCGAAAGAAAAATCGGGAATGAATACAAAAGAAGCAGAAGTGCAGTCAACTACTGGAAACTGGCGGCATTGAAGCAGTTAAGAAAAGAACTGGAGAAAACAAAACATGAGGAATAAGAAACTGATACCCTTTGAAACCATTGAGAAAGCTGTTGCCGGCGAGCCGGAAGCCATAGACGCGGTACTGCGGCATTACACAGCGCGGATTAAATATCTGTCTACTTATCGCGGGCATATTAACGACGATATTCAAGACCGTTTGAAAGCACAGCTTATCAAAGCTATCCTGCAATTCCGTTTTGACAGGTAAGAAGTAGCAAAGCCAGAAAAAGCCGTCAAGGATAAAATGCACGCTTGCGTGTCCTTGACGGCTTTCCCTGTCTTTGCTGTTGGGCAGCCAAGAGAGCGCAATCGGATAAACCGCTTACGCTCTCTATCCATTATGGAATGTTACGCGATAGAGTGTGCTTCTTGCTTGATTTAAGCGGCATTACAGAGAAGATAAGGGCAGGGGTAAGGGTTTTATACTCCCACCCTTAAAAATGAGGTTCTACTGCGTAACATAACAAACGATATTTTTATATTGCCGTTTCCATTCCGTTCTTTTCCATTCCGGCGGCTCTGCCGTTTTGCTTTGCCCCCAAATGAGAGAGATTAGGGAAAGGATAGGAAGGGAATGGGTATTTGATTAAATCTGTATTTGGTATTTCTCTAGTTGTTTATATCTTTATTTAATTGCGTTGGATTTTCCAACGTAGGTTTTTCCAATGTTGGATAATCCAATGTAGGCTTTTCCAACATTGGAAAAGCCAAGATAGGCGGTCTATGCTCCCTCGGATAATTACCACAGGTTTGTTACGCAGTAGAAAGGCGTTTTTGAGGGAAAGGGTATAAAACCCTTGCCGCGCGGAAAACGTACCCGCAAAGCCGCTTGTATCAAGGCTTTCTCAGCCCCTACTGCGTAACAAAGAGCATGAAAAAAGCGGGCAAGAAACGCTTTGTTTCTCACTCGCCTTTTTCTGCACCCCGTATGGCAGCTACCCTATTTCAATTTGTTGGTTGATACTGTTTTATGAGTAACTACCATTGGGGGTTCCTTTTTGTCGAGTGTTGCTTTATAATAACCTTATCGGCATATTGGTAATTCTTTGCAAAAACTTTGGAGGGCAACATGCAGCAGGGATTTTATATGTATCGGAATAACATATACTATGGAAGTTATCGCGCAGAACAAGTTTCCGGTTACCAGAATGTTTCACTCAGCAGACCGGAGTGCATCTTGACCACTCACCAGATTAGCAAAGAAGATCGGGCTGTTCGTTTTTGGGAAAACCACCATTTACTGGAGCCTGAATATGCGGATTTACAAGCAATGATCGTTAAAATGCAATCGTTTATAGACCTCAGCTCCAAAGAAGATGTTGATTTTTCCGCAACGGAAGAAAAACTGGAGGTTCCTTTTCCGGCTGAATTGAAACTTATTTACACAGCTATTCACAATCAGGAAGAATATTTTTCAAGTGTTGAGCATTTCCTGCCCCTTGACGAAATTTATGTGGAACAGGGAATCCTTGTTTTCTTTAAGAAAAAACGGGCGCCAATTGCTGGTTACGATATAGAAAGCGGACGCCTTACGCAATATTATAAAAGAGAATGGCATATCGAAAAGAGCGGTTTTTGCTGCTACCAGTTTTGCGTGGGCCGAATACTTACCATCGCACTGGAGAATAAGCCGGTTTTTAAAAAGGGAAGATGTAAAGGCAGGCTTGTGACAACACTTGATCTTGAGCGGGAATTAAAAAATTTTTGTAATGAGAAATATCATCTTTTATCGGAATTCAATGTTTATGGAATTGCCGTAATGTATTCGGACGAAAAAATGATCGCTTGGATACGGAGTAATGGATTTTATGCCGACATTCACGCGGGAGCCATCCATGAATCGCATTTAGAGGCATTCGGAACGTATTTAGGTCAAATCACATGGAAATAAAGGGAAGCAATTTCAGTTTACAAACCTCTCCGCTTTCCTTGACCGCGTCATAGCGGGCTATACAATAATAAAAAGGGCAAGGCAAACCGCTGCGGTCTGTCTTGCCCTTAACTTCTTTATGAAGCCCTACCCATGGGGATTCCTTTTATTTTGGGGCTCATTCAATTAAAATTCAAAATCCGGGTGATCCTTATCTACAACGCCTGTCACGACCTCGCAGCCGAACACCTCCCGGAGCAGAGCCGCCAGCGTGTCCCTGGCCTGGAGGGCCTGGTCCCGGTTCACGTCCTGGAAGGCGTCGATGGGGAAGAAGACGTGGCTCGTCTCTTCGGTGATCTTCCCGTCGTCGCTCTGCCGCCAGATCCACCGCCGGGTCTTCACCGTGTGGCCGCTGACATACACCAGCTCCCCGGCAGGCATGCTCTCCGGCGATGTCTCGCCCATGGGGAGGAAGTGGTCCTCCGGCGTGGAGAAGCGGACTTGAATGCCGTCTTCCAGGCGGTCGACGTCGTGGGCGCCCATGGGCAGTAAGTATTGGAGGGAGAGCGCGTTTCCAAGGTCGACAATGGAGTTGATGTGAGGCAGGCCGCCCCCCTTTTGAACACGCTTCGACAGGGCCTCAATGGAGCAGAGGAACTTATTGGGATTCATGCCAAGGGCCTGAAAGGCCTCCCGGCAGGCCCGGATGCCGGGGAGCTCCCGGAGGTTGGCTTCGGCGTTGGCGCTGGCGAAGGCCTGGACCTGCTGGTCCAAAAGAGCGGTGATTTTGGCATTTGGCGCCCGGTTGTCCACGCCTTTGGCCGCGGCCACGCCCAGGCAATACTGGGGCAGGGCCTCAAAAACTTCTGGGGCAACGGAAAAGTGACTCATGAGCGGAACTTCCTTTCCTGAATATCTTTGGGTTCTCTCAGTTTACACCTGCCGGGCCCGAAAAGGCAACTCTTAATTCGAAAACCGGCATGCAGTTTTCAGGGCTGGCTAAAGCAGCACCCAAAAATAACGAGAAAAGTTCAACGGTCCAGGAATCGCAGAGCCGCGTTGCCGGCCTTGACGGGCGTCAGCCCGCCTGCGTCCTCCGCCCTGCCCTCGCTTCCTTTTTTCTCATGATTTCTGGAAACCGCTCTGGGAAGTCTGTCCCATGGCCGCTGTGCGGGCTCCGCGGCGGCCAGGACAGGAGGAATCCGATCTATGGGCAAATCGGGTTTTCCGCCCTGGTTTTGGCACGGGAATCTCGTTCTTTTCCCTGGAACATTTTCCTCTCAGGAACTTTTCTCTCCAAAGTGTTGCAATTGAGTCCCGACATCGTATAAAATAAAAGAAAATTCAAACCAAGAGCACCGGAGAAAGGAGAACGGACATGACGGTATACCTGGTTGACATGGAGAACATCCCCCACGCCTGGGCAAAGCTTCTGGACGCCTGCGGAGCTGGCGACCGGTTTGTTCTGTTCTACACGGAACAGGTCAGCCAGGTTCCCATTACCCTCATGGAGAAGGTCACCCAGTCCCAGGCGGCCATGGACTACGTCAAGTGCCACAGCGGTCCAAACGGCCTGGACTTTCAGCTGGTTACGGAGATGGGGTTCCGCATCGCCAGGGACCCGGAGTCCGAGTACGTCATCGTCTCCCAGGACCACGGCTTTGACGTCGTCGTCGACTACTGGGCCGACCGTAATATCCGGACCAAGCGGGTGGTTCCCGCCACCGGCGAGCGGGGGGGCGCGTTTCCCCAGCACGGCGCCGGAGAGTTTGAGGGCATCGACTGCTCCAATCCCCAATGCGTCAAGGACTACCTGTGCTGGAAGCTGTCCAACAAGGTTCCCAAGCGGGAGATTCCCTTTGTGGCGGCCATCTTGATGGACGCCATGGGCCAGGGGAACGACTATTCCGCCGACCGGCGTCTCAGCTGCCGGTTCACCTATCTGGACCGGGCTCTGCGGAAATTATACGGCGACTCCAAGGGCGCGAAAATTCGGGACCAGATCAAGGCGGTCTCCCGGGAAGCGCTTATATTGGGCCTGCCCTCGGATGTCGCGACATTCCTCTCGGAGGAAGCGGGCACGGAAGCGCCGGAGGAACCGGCTCCCATGGAGGCGGAAGGCTCCGAGCCCCCCCCACGCTGCGGAGCCGGAAGCTCTCTCCGGCGCAGAGCCGGCGTCTATGAAGCCGTCTCCACAGGAGCCGGAGCCCATCCCGGATCCGGCGGAGGCCCTGCACCCCCGGCTGTTTGCCCTGGGCCTCCCGGAGGAGCGGGCCAGGGAGATCGCCGGGATTCTCACGGAGGTGCTTCAAAGCGGCCAGGAGCACCCTCGGGCGAAGGTATACCGGAAGCTTCTCTCCGCCTTCGGGCGCAAGGAGGGAACGGCGCTGTATCAAACGGTGAAGGATGCCACGGCGCAGATTCTGCTGGAGCGGGGAGGACCGCTGTCGTAAAAGCGTCTTCCCACAACGAGAACAGGCCGCTCCGCCCGGCCCCCTCTCCACCGTGTTCCATTGCCGTATCTGACAAAAATTCACGCGCCAAACCGTCATTCTGCCGTTTTTGGGAGAGATAGAAAAGGGGCTAAGGTCCCCTCAAAGGGACCGATCACCGTCCCTATTGAGATCCGAAAAAAGTTGGGCATTAAAGAGTGCGGCGAGATTTTACTGATTGAGGACCGAGGCCGGGTGATTATGACAAACGCCTCCATGGAGGCGCTGCGGGAAGCCCAGCTCACCTTCGCCGGGGAGGCGGAGCGCTTGGGCCGGAAGGACGAGCGAGACGTTTCCAATTTGATGGAAACCTTGTATCAGGAGAGGCTGGACGACTGAGATGCGGATTGTACTGGACACAGACGTCCTCCTTTCCGTGCTGCTTTTCCCAAGCGACCAGGCAAACGGCAATGCGTTTTTGAAGAACACCGGCTGGTCCCTCCAGCTTCTGTCGTAGAGGAAGTTTCCCTGATCGTAAAACATCACTGCCCGAACATGACGCCGGTCATTGAACAGCTCTTGTCCTCCATGAGCTGTGAATTCGTCTACACCCCGTCGGCCACGGACTCCGGGGGAACCGACGCCAGTCCGCTGCTGCGCGCGGCCCTTCAGGAAAACGCGGATATTGTCATTACCTGTAATCGAAGCCTGAAGCGCTTCCAGATGGACCGTCCGGAGGTCCTGACTCCGTCGGAGTTTCTGCGCCGGTTTGTCATCCGGTGAGCCCGCCTGGGAACCCGTCTTAACGGTCCCGGGGCACAGGGAGAGACCGGCAATTCAATTCGAACCGAAAACGGCGGAGGGAGTTTCCTTCCGCCGTTTTCGGAACTATTTGATTGAAACTGAGAGAAGCCCCGGGCAAATTCGGCCTTGCATTTTTCCTCAAATCCGCTAAATTTTCAAATCCACAAAAGTTTCTGTATACAAACGGGAAATGATGTGCTATACTATATCAAGTTGACATTCCGCCGCTCTAAGGCGGATTTTCGGAGCGCAGGTCCCCGGCAGGGTTTCCGGCGCTTTATCGCGAACGACGTCGAGGACGGGCAAATCCCGCGGTTTTCACCAGCGGCCTTATGGTCCGCCGCCCCGGGAGGCGCGTCATTGGTTTTCGATGAAGCTCGGTCTCTGCTCGCGGCTTTCTGCGGCGTAGCACCTTTTCGGAGTTTCCAGGGATCGCGGATTTTGAATTCGCTCCACAATAAATGGTATTTTTCTGGCATGGGACGCGCTTCCCGGCTGGTCAAATAATATAGAACCCGGCCCCTCACAGAGGGAACGGGTTCCCAGCGGCCTTTCATATCGGGATACGACAGGACGTCACCAAACCTCCGCCGGCGTAGCAGGGCCAGGCGGACAGCGGGCGTCTCTGCTTTCTTATGCCCCTGGGCGTCCGGTATGGGGCCACCAGTACATCTTTAATTGCAAAGGAGTTCTACTTTTTATGGCAGAAAAACTGAAAATTATCCCTCTGGGCGGCCTGAACGAAATCGGTAAAAATATGACCGCCTACGAGTACGGCGGGGAAATCATCGTTGTCGACTGCGGCATGGCTTTCCCGGGTGACGATATGTACGGTATCGACTGCATCATCCCCGACGTGACCTATCTCATCAAGAACCGGGCCCGGATCCGGGGTCTTTTCATTACCCATGGCCACGAGGACCATGTGGGCGCCATTCCCTACGTTCTCAAGCAGGTGAACATGCCCATTTACTGCACCCGGTTCACCGCCGGCCTCATCCAGCTGAAGCTGGAGGAGCACGGCCTGGTAAAGAGCACCAAGCTTATCACTGTGGAGCCGGGCAAGTCCGTCCGGGCGGGAAAGTTCACCGTGGAGTTCATCCACGTGAATCACTCCATCGCCGACTCCGTGGCCTTTGCCATCCACACCCACATGGGCACCGTGGTTCACACCGGCGACTTCAAAATCGACTCCACCCCCATTGACGGGGAGGTCATCGACCTGGCCCGGCTGGGAGAGCTGGGAAAGGCGGGCGTGCTGGCCCTCTGCGCGGACTCCACCAACGTGGAGCGCCCTGGCTACACCATGAGCGAGCGGGCCGTGGGCCAGACCTTCAGCCGGCAATTCCAGGGCTGTGAGGAGCGGATCATCGTCACCACTTTCGCCTCCAACGTTCACCGCATCCAGCAGGTGCTTACCGCCGCCGCCGCCCACGGGCGGAAGGTGGCCGTCACGGGCCGGTCCATGGAGAACATCATGCGGGTGTCCACGGAGCTGGGCTACATGAAGGTGCCCAAGAACACGCTGGTGGACATCAACAAGATCAAGAGCCTGCCGAAGAACAAGCAGGTCATCGTCACCACCGGCTCTCAGGGCGAGGAGATGAGCGCCCTGTACCGCATGGCCTTTTCCACCCACAAGCAGGTGGAGGTGGGCCCCGGGGACAAGGTGATTATCTCCGCCTCCGCCATCCCGGGCAACGAGGTGACGGTGAGCCGGGTCATCAACGAGCTCTTCCGCAAGGGCGTTCACGTGGTCTATGACAAAGCGGATATGCTCCATGTCTCCGGCCACGCCTGCCAGGAGGAGCTGAAGATCGTCCACGCCCTGACCCGCCCCCGGTTCTTCATCCCCCTCCACGGTGAGCAGCGGATGCTGCAAATCCACAGCCAGGTGGCCCAGCAGATGGGCCTGGACCGGAACCACATCGCCATTGCCGAAAACGGCACCGTTGTGGAGCTCACGGCCAAGACCCTGAAACTGGGGGGCGCGGTTCCCGCCGGAGAGGTCTACGTGGACGGCTCTGGCGTGGGCGACGTGGGCGCCGTGGTCATGCGGGACCGCAAGCGCCTGGCCGAGGATGGCATGGTGGTGGTCGTCATGCCCATCTCCTCCCACGACGGCGGCCTGCTGAGCCCGCCGGAGATTGTAACGCGGGGCTTCATCTATGTAAAGGAGTCCGGCGACTTGATGAAGGAGCTGCAAAGCGTGGCCATGGACGCGGCGGAATCCGTCACCCGCAAGCGCGGGCGGGACGACGGAGAGCTTCGCGGCGTGGTGAAATCCGCTGTCAGCAGCTATCTGTTCAAAACCACCAAACGGAGTCCCATGGTGATTCCGGTGGTCTCCCGGCTGTAAGAAGCCGTATTCACAGCCGGGCGTTTACCCCGGGCCCAGAAAAAGGCGAAAGGAACCCCCGGCGGGGGTTCCTTTTTCGTTCCCGTCCTTCGGGACCGGGCTCAGCGCTTGCTGTCGGGCTTGAACACCGCGGCCATCACGGCGGCAAAGAGGACCGCCGCCGCGATGCCCCCCGCTGTGGCGGTGAGGCCACCGGTGAAGACTCCCAGCCAGCCGTCCACCGCCACAGCCTTTTCCACACCCTTGGCCAAGGCGTGGCCAAAGCCCGTCAGGGGCACCGTCGCCCCAGCGCCGCCCCAGTTGACCAGGGGCTCATAGAGTCCCACCGCGCTGAGGAACACCCCGGTCACCACGTAGCCCGTCAGAATTCTGGCGGGGGTGAGCTGGGTCTTGTCAATCAGAATCTGTCCAATGGCGCAGAGGATGCCGCCGCAGAGAAACGCGTTGAGATATTCCATTGAAAATCCCTCCCTTTTTCGGTAGGGTTTCCCGACGGCGGAATTTTATACGATTGCCGGTACGGCGGAAAGAGTCCCGTCATTTTTTCTGTAAGCCGCATATCGCGGCGGCGCGGCCCCCAAGCACAGCCCCATCTGCCCTCGATTTTGCTGATATCGCGCGGAAGAGGCGCTTTTCAGCGTTCGCGTCCAAGCAAGGCGCCCCTGGCTTACGCCAGGGGCGCTGAGGGTTTCCAGGGTTCAAACTTCCACAGGCGCTTTCCCGGCTTCCGGGGCCTCAGCCTGGCTGGCCTCCAGAGGCTCTGCTTCGCCCAACGCCGAAGCGTCCTTTCCCTTCCGGCGGAAGAGAGGCTTCCGGGGCGGCTTTTCGCCCTTGTTCTTCCGGCGGAAGACATGGCTCAGGTTGTCGATGACGGAGTAGAATATCGGGGTAAACACCAGGGTCACAATGGTGGAGATGACCATACCGGCGATCATGGTAATGCCCATGTCGCTCATCATTTCGTTGGTCTCGCCGATGCCCATGGCCATGGGAACCATGGCCAGAATGGTGGTCAGCGTGGTCATGAGAATGGGCCGCACCCGCAGGGGGCAGGCGTGGAGAATGGCAGTCTCCCGGTCCTCGCCCCGGGCCCGGCGGATCTTGATGTACTCCACCAGAATGATGGAGGAGTTGACCACCGTGCCCGCCAGCATGATAATCGACACCAGAGACAGCATGGAGAGGTCCCGGCCCGTCAGCGGCAGGCCGAAGAGGGACCCGGTGAAGGCCACCGGCAAAATCAGCATGACCATGACGGGCATGAGGAAGCTTTCAAACTGCACCGCCAGCACGAAGTACACCAACAGCAGCGCCGCCGCCAGGGCGATCAGCAGGTCGCCGAAGCTCTCCATCATGGATTCATAGGACCCGTCGGTCTCCACGGCGTAGCCCTGGGGGAACGTATAGTTGTTCAAAATCTCCCAGATGGCCATGGTCATGGTGGCGGTGTCGCCGCTGACGGAGTCGCCGGAGATGGTCACCTGCCGGGTCTGGTTGGACCGGACGATGGTCTGGGGGGCCTGCTCGATGGCGACCGTGGCCACGGAGCCCAGGGGCACCGTGCCGCCCATGGCGGAGGGTACACCCATGGATTTCAGGGCGTCCAGGCTCTTGGCCGCCGCGCCGCTGCCCCGGACCACCACGTCCAGCTCCCGGCTGTTGACGGTGACCTTGGTGGCGGTGGAACCGGTGAGCTCGGACCGGACCGCCGCGCCGATGGAGGCGGCGGTGAGGCCGTACTGGGCGGCGGCCTCCCGGTTCACGGTAACCTTCACCTGGGGGACCTCGTCGGAGAGGGAGCTGGTGACATTCACCGCGTCGGGCAGCTTCTCAATCTGAGTAATCAGGTCGTTTGCCAGGAATTCCAGGGTGTCGTAATCGTCGCCCTCGATGTTCACGGCGATGTCTCCCCCGCCGCCCATCATGGCACTGGCATCGGAGGTAGAGACAGTAATCTCACACCCGGCAATGTCCCGGGTGGCCGCCCGGAGGGCCTGGGCAATGTCGTTGCTGCTCCGCTGGCGCTGGGACTTGGAGCCAATGTCCATCATCATGGTGACGGACTCGTTGGAGGCGATGTAGAACATCTCCTCGATTTCCGGGACTTCCGCCTCCGCGATGGCGGTGACCCGGTCGGCAATGACGGAGGTCTCGTTCAGCTGGGACCCGATGGGCATACTGATGCTGAGGTTCACGGTTCCCTGGTCCATGTCGGGCATCAGAACCATCTTGGTATTCACCAGGGTAATGCTGAAAAGGACCACCAGGGCAAAGGAGGCCGCCATGCCCAGGAAGAGGTGATGAACAAAATAGTTCAGGGTTTTTAGGTAAAGGGCGGCGGCCCGCTCCTCAAAGCGCCGCAGGAGGCCGGGCTCTTTTCCCGCCCGTTTTTCCTGGCGGCGGCGGACCTTCTCCTCGTCCAGAGTGAAATAGCAAAGCAGCGGCACCAGGGTCAGGGAG
The DNA here is from genome assembly GCA_910575815.1 of Oscillospiraceae bacterium. Taxonomy (GTDB): domain Bacteria; phylum Bacillota; class Clostridia; order Oscillospirales; family Oscillospiraceae; genus Oscillibacter. Next base: position 80,241 of record CAJTFN010000010.1, on the reverse strand, counting down.
ATGACCAGGGAGGCAAAAATCAGTGAGGCGATGGTCAGGCAGAAATCCTTGAACATCATCCCCGCCATGCCCCCGGTGAGGGCCAGGGGGACAAAGACCGCCTCGGTGGTAAGCGTGGACGCCACGACGGAGGAGGTAACCTCCCGAGTGCCCTCGATGCAGGCGTCCGCCCGGCTGTGCCCGTCGGCGGAGAAACGGTAGATGTTCTCCAGAACCACGATGGAGTTGTCCACGATCATGCCCACGCCCATGGCGATGCCTCCCAGGGACATCATGTTCAGCGTCAGGTTAAAGGCCCGCATAAGGACGAAGACCGTCAAAATGCAGATGGGCATGGACACGGCGATGGTCAGGGTGGCTCCCCCCCGGCGGAGGAACAGCAGCACCACAACGGCCGCCAGTAGCACGCCCTGAAGAATGTTCTGATAGGCGGCGTCCACGGTCTGGTTGATGTAATCGCTGGCGAGATAGGGGGCGGAGTAACGGAGGCTGGGATTTTCGGTTTTCAGATTCTCCAGGCGCTTTACCACCTGCTCGGAGACGTAGACCTCGTTGGCGGCGGACTGTTTGGAAACCTGGAGCACCACACAGGCAGCATCACCGGACTTCGCCATGGCATCCATATCCTTGTTCTCCAGCTTCACGTTGGCCACCTCCGAGAGGCGCACGGCCCCGCCGGTGGGAAGGGAGAGGATCATATTCGCCACGTCGTCCACGGTCTGGAACTTGGCGTCGGTGGAGACGGTGAACTTCTTGGACCCGTTCTCCAGACTGCCGCCGGGGTAGATGAGGTTCTGCCCCGCCAGGAACTGGGACACGTAGGAGGCGGAGAGGCCGTAGCCCGCCGCCCGGGTGGGATCCAGCTCCACGGCAATTTGCTGGCTGACGCCACCGTTCACCGTCACCTGGGCCACACCGTTGATGCGCTCCAGGGCGGGAACCACCAGGTCCTCCGCCAGAGTCTGGAGCTGGCTCAGGTCCTCTCCCACCAGGGCGATCATGGCCGTGGGCATCAGGGCGCTGAGGTTCATGTTGATGATGACGGGGTCCATGGCGTCCTCCGGGAGGCTGACCATGCCGAACTGCTCCCGGAGCTTCGTGGCGGCGATGTCCAGATCCGTGCCGTCCACGTAGGTAATTTGAATCTGGCTGACGCCGTCGGAGGACGTGGAGGAAATCGTGTCCACACCGGGGACGGACATAATGGCTCCCTCCAGGGGCCGGGTGACCAGCTCCTCCATGTCGCTGGGGCTGGCCCCGGTGTAGTAGCAGGCCACTACGGCCATGGGCATCTCCATCTCCGGCATCAAGGCCATTTGAAGCTGGGTGGCGAACATCAATCCGAAGACGCAGATCAGGATACTGGCCAAAATGGTGGCCACCTTATGCTGGATACTGGCTTTGGCAATACTCATGGTTTGTTATTCCCCCTGGCCTTCGCCGTCCTCAGGCGCATCGGCCTCCGTCTCCTCCGGGACCTCCGGGGTTTCCGTGCCGGAGACAATCCGCACCGGGTCGCCATCGTTGAGGTACGCCTGGCCCACGGTGACCAGCTGCTGTCCGGCGGTGAGGCCGGTGAGAATCTCCGTCACGCCGTTGCCGGTGAGACCGGCGGTGACCTCCACGTACCGGGCGGCGCCGTCCTCCACCACGAAGACATACTGGGTCTCCCCCCGGGTCAGCACGGCCTCGGTGGGCACCACGATGGTATTCTCGGATACGTCGGTATGGAAGGTGACGTCGGCGAACATCCCCGCCAGCAGCCCGTCGGTTCCGGAGGGCAGCGTGAGGGTGACGGTGTAGAGCCGGGTCTGGACGTTGGCGGCCCGCTCCACAGAGCGGATCACCGCTTCGAAGGACTGGTTGGCGGCGCTGACGCTGACGTTGGCGGTGTCGCCGGCGGAGAGCTTGGGCACCAGGGCCTCGGAAACCTGCACCACGGCCTTCATCTGCTCCACGCCGTCGATGACGGCCACGGGCATGGTGTTGGAGATGAAGCCGCCCTCGGTGGCGTTCATGGTCACCAGGGTGCCGCTGCTGGGGGCGATGACGTTGCCCCGGGCGTCCACGTTTTCCAGCACGGTGTCCAGCTGTTCCACGTTGGACAGGGCGTTCTGCATCCCCGCCTCCAGCTGGGAGAGGGTGGAATTCCGCTGGGCCACGGCGGTCTGCAATTGCAGCTCCGCCTGATCAATCTCAATCTGGGAGGCCGCGCCGATCTCATAGAGCTCCTTCAAGTCCTGAACGCTCTTCTCCAGCAGGGCAATCTGCTTGGCGAAGACGGCGGACTGGTCGTTATAGCTTTGGACCGAGGAGCGGTAATTGATGCTGGCCGCATTGTGAGAGGCCAAGGTGCTTCCCAGATCCAGGGTGCACAGCACGTCTCCCGCTTTCACCTCGTCTCCCGCCTCGGCGTAGACGGCGGTGCACTTGGCGCTGGCGGCCACCATGATGGTGGCCTCGTCCTCGGCCACCAGCTGGCCGGAGACGGTGTTCTCCGTGTAAATGGTGTCCGCTCCGATTTCCTCCACCTGAACGGCAATGCCGGTGGGGGCGGCGTCCTCCTCCGGCGTCTCGCCGGAGTCGCCGCCGCAGGCGGCCAGGGACAGCGCCAGCACGGCGGCAAGTCCCGCCGCCAGGATTTTTTTCTTCATCATGTACTTCCTCCAAATCGTTGGTCCTGTCAAGAAGGGGCCCGCCGCCCCGGGGCGGCCGAATTCCTCTTCGCGCAAGCAAGCTCTCCCCGCCAAGGGGAACGCGGGCGCTTTATGTTCCGGTCTGTCCGGCGTTCATCACGCCATAATTCACAGCCCAGTAGTAGGTACGGAACGCGGTGAAGAGGTTCCGCCGGGCGGTGGCCACGGCGTCCTTGGCCTCGTCCAGGTCGTCCTCCGCGTCCAGAAGGGCGTTTTGCGAAATGGTTCCCTGCCGGTATTTCAGCTCCATGGAGGCATAGCTGCTCTCCTGGTAGGACAGGGAGGTCAAAGCGGAGTTCAGCACCTGCTGATAGTCCTTCACAGAGTCAAAGGTGCTGCGGAAGTTCATCTCGAAGCTCTGGACAGACATCTGGTACTCGTACTTCGCCGACTCATAGGTGTGCCGGGCCGTGCGGTAGCCGTAGGTCGTCCGGGCGTTGGCGTCGTTGGCGTCGTCAAAGGTGTCGCTGGCCTCGTCCAGCTTCTTCTTGGCGGCGAAGAGATCATAGCTGAGCATCTTGGCGTCCGCCAGATCCTGCTCGTAATCCATGGTGTCTATGAGCCCCTGACTCAGCGCGGGCAGAGGCCCCAGCACCAGGGAACCGTTGAGTCCGGCGCCCACCATGGCCTGCATCTGGAGCTTGCAGCGCCGCAAGTTCATCTCCAGGGTGCTGAGGCTGCTCTGCAAGGTGGCCTTGCCGTTTTTCACCTGCTCCAGGGTCAGGGCGGAAATCTGCCCCAGCTCATAGCGGAGCTCCATTTCCTGCAAGCTCCGGTTTACCGCCTCCAGGTTCCGCTGGAGGGTGGCCTTGGTCTGCTCCAGCTCCAAAATGGCGAAGTACAAGGACTCCGCGCCAACCACGGTGAGATCCTGAGCGTTTTTCAGCTGCCGCTTGGCGGCGGCGGAATCCCGTTGGAGCTTGCCGGTGGTCAGGTCGGACATGGTGCTGGTGATGGCTCCATAGGAGCTGGCCAGACTGGAGATCACGTAGCCCTGCATGGCTCCCTCCATGGGGGAGGCCACAGGGATCTGGGCATACATATTCTGGGTATACTCCAGGCTGCTCAGCTGGCCGGAGAGGTCCACATACATCTGAGTGTAGTCCATGGCGTCGATGGAGGCAATGGACTCCTCCAGCATCCGGGCGGTGAGGCTGCCCTCCAGCACCCGGTCCCGCAGGTCCTCAAAGGCCAGGTAACGGAAATCGTCCTCCCCGGTGAAAACCAGCTCGTCGTCCATGGTGCTGTCCTTCGCGGTGCCCGCGCCGGACTCCTCCGGCAGCACCACAATGGGTTTCTCCTCGCCGGAGGGGGGCGCGTCCGAGGCGTCCCCGCCGGTCTCTTCGGCGGCAGCTTCCGGAGTCCCGGTCTTCTCCGTTTCCCCGGGTGCCTCCTCGTTTTGCGCCAGAGCGGGTATGGCGCACAGCGACAGCGCCAGCACCACCGCCAGCAGCAGCGCAATCCATTTTTTGCTCATGTGGTCCTCCTTAATTTATAAGCAATGTCAAAATCCGTCGAAACGGTTCCTGTCCCTTCCCCGCCGGATTGGGTTCACCCTCACAGGAAAAGCAGTTTGCCGGACCTTCCGGCAGCGTCCCCGCAGAGCCGGAACGCCTCCCCGCCAGAGGGTTTCCCCTGCCGTCGGAACTGTTTTACACCTTCCACCAGGGGGAAAGTCAAGAGAAATCAAAAAAATTGACGCAATTTCCAGGAGCGCCCCGCGGGCTCCCCGCATCTATGTAACGGACAGGCTGCCGTGCTTCACAATCTCCAGCTTCGCCGCCAGCTCCTCCCGGAAACGGGCCCGATCCTCAGGGCAGAGCATGGCGTCCATACAGGCGCTGCCCAGAGCGGCCATCAAAAGGCCAAACACAATCCGGCCATATTCCGGCCTGGGGTCCCGGAGGCCGGAGAGGTCCGTCAGGTCCCAGATCCCGTCCAGCAGCCGCTGTCCCGGCCGGGTGGGAAGGAACTTCTGGATATCCACTCCCTGGTTGTTCCGGACGAAGTTCATGCATCGCTCCATCATGGGGTCCAGGGCTTGTTCCAGGGAGGTCATCTGGTCGAAGCAGTCCAGCTGGGCCTGAAAGATGTCCCCGCCGTTGGCCTTGAGGACGCGGCGGTACTCCTCCTTCACGTGATTCCGGACCTCCTCCAGAAGATAGGCAAAGAGGTCCTCCTTGTCCGTAAAATATTGGTAAAAGCTCCCCCGTGGGATGCCGGCCCGGCGGACAATCTGATTAATGGATACGTCGGTGAACCGTGCTCCGGAGAACTCTTCCCAAGCGGCGTCGAGAAAGCGACGCCGCTTTTCCTCCGGCAGCCGGAGGAAGGTCTCTGTACACATATGAATCCCTCACAGCAAAAATGACACCCTGTCATTTTATGACAAGCTGTCACTTATTATAGGCAAGGCTAATGCCGCTGTCAACCATTTTGTTTTTTCTGAGGCGTTAAGTTTTTGTGAATAAAAAGGGGGCCGCCGCTCCGGAGAGAAGCGGCGGCCCAAGAGGCCACGCGAGGGATGCCAAAGCGCCCAAAGAGAGTGTCCAATCCCGCTATTTTCTCTTCAGGCGATCATCTTGCCTAAGCCGGAAACAGCTCTGCCGTAGGATAAAACAAGACCTAATACTTCTTTTCCAGCAGCCGGTAAAGCACCCATCCGGCCAGGAGCTGGAACAGCAAGTATCCCGTCAGAAAGAGGATCAGCAAACGGCTTGTGTCCTCGTTTATAGCACCCAGTTTTCCAAGAACGGAGAACACGGTCATCGAAGCCGCCCCAGCCAGTAATCCAAGTAAGTACGCAAGGCGTCCGGATTTATTCCGCAGCATTTCCTTCCGCTCGTCCCGGAGATCGATCTGTTCTTGTTCCAGGCGTTCCCGGTATTGGGCGGCGTGTTTAGGGCTGTTGTACTTTGCATATTTGTAAACCAGCACTATCCCGGGAGCGGTTAAGGCTCCGAACATGCCGCAAAGCAAGCTGTCCAGCGGGGTGTTCAAAAAGGAGGCGGCCAGGCAGGCGAGGCCCAGGGCAATCATTATGATTCCGGTCCAAAGATCTCTTTTTTTCACAGCGTATCGCTCCTTTCGCGAATAAAAATCTCCTCAATCGGGAGTCCAAAGAATTCGGAAATGGTAAAGGCGAGTTCCAAAGACGGGCTGTATCGTCCGTTTTCAATGGAGCTGATGGTTTGCCTGGAAACCCGGATTGCCCTGGCGAATTCCTCTTGCCGCAGCCCCTGGCTCTTCCGCAGTTCTTCCACGCGGTTTTTCATATTTTCCTCCTTTCCGTAAGCATCGCAAGGACCCAAAGCCTAAAGAGCAGCTGCCTTCTTGGTAAAGGTTCCTTTACATATATCCTAGCACACCCCCGCCAGTTTGTCAAGGTTCTTTTACAAACAGGATCTAAACCAATCAGGAGAAAGGACTCCAGGCCGATTCCCCCACCAGGCCAGCGACAGCGGAAAGAGAAATACGCCAAATCGACAAGCACCAGCCCCCGTTGCACCACGCCGCGGGGAAGTCATTCCTGTCTCCCGCCAGTCATTCAGGCGCGCCCCCGTATCGTAACCCCCGTACTTCTTTTTCTCTTTTGGACCGTGCACGGCCCGTTTTCTCTTTTTCTTCTGGCAAGAAAACGAGAAAATGGGGGGTGCAAAGCACCAGCCATCTTCATGGCTGATTTCCTCCCCCGCCCGCAAGGGCGAGAACCAGCCCCTCCCCTGGCAGGGCCCCATTCCCATTCATTTTTCCTTGCCTTTTCCCCTCATTTATGCTATGCTGAGAAAAATATAGTCCAAGGAATGGATTCCCCCCTCTTTGGGCAAACAAAGAAGTCATACAAACCAGCGGGCCATCCCCGCCGCCGCGCCGTGCCACAGGCGCACCGCAGGTTTGTTGACTATAACATCCCCGCCGGACCGGCGGAGAAAAGGAGCCATTACTTATGAACACCTACACTTTCAAACCCCAAGGCGTCTGCTCTATGGAGATGCAAGTTGACCTGGACGAGCAGAACATCATTCGAGAGTTCCGTGTCACCGGCGGTTGTCACGGCAACCTCCAGGGCATTGCCGCCCTGGTCAAGGATATGCCCGCCGAGGAAGTGATCCGCCGCCTGAAGGACATCCACTGCAAGACCAAGGGCACCTCCTGCCCGGACCAACTGGCCCGTGGTCTGGAGCAGGCGCTGAGCCAGCGCTGAGAGGATCGGCGCAAGCGATGAAGATCGTATTGGTCATTGACCAGTTTGACGACGCCAACAACGGCACCACCATCAGCGCCCGCCGTTTCGCCACCGCTCTGAAAGAGCACGGCAACGAGGTCCGGGTAATCGCCACCGGCAAACCGGCAGACTATAAATACGCCGTCCGTCAGATGCGGTTCTTCCCCATCGTGGAGCACCTCATCTCCAGTCAGGGCATGCGCCTGGCCATCCCCAACCGGCATGTCTTCGAAAAGGCGGCGGCCTGGGCCGACGTGGTGCATTTTATGATGCCTTCCCCTCTGGCCATCATGGGCCTGAAACACGTGGAGCGGCTGGGCATCCCCCATACGGCGGCTTTCCACTGCCAGCCCGAAAACATCACCTTTACCCTCCACATGGGAAACAGCCGCCGGGTGAACGACTTCGTTTACGTCAAGTTCCGGGACACCTTCTTCAATCGCTTCACCCACATCCACTGTCCCAGCAACATGATCGCAAACCAGCTCCGGGACCACGGCTACACCGCCCGGCTTCACGTCATCTCCAACGGAATCAGCCCTCAATACACCTACGGCCGCATCCCCCAGGAGGATTGGATGCGGGGCCGGTTCAACGTGCTGATGGTGGGCCGGTACGCCGGGGAGAAGCGGCAGGACGTGCTCATCGACGCCTGTGCCCAGTGCCGCCACAAGGACGAGATTCAAGTCATTCTGGCGGGCAAGGGTCCCCTGGAGCGCAAGTACCGCCGCCAGGCGGAAAAACTGCCGAACCCCATTGTCATGGAGTTCTACGAGCCCAGCCGACTTCTGGAGATCCTCCACATGGCGGACCTGTATGTTCACACCTCTGACGCGGAAATCGAGGCCATGAGCTGCATGGAGGCCTTCGCCTGCGGCCTGGTCCCGGTGATCGCCGACTCGCCCCGGTCTGCCACGCCCCAGTTTGCCCTGGATGAGCGGAGCCTGTTCCCCGCCGGGGACGCCGCCGCCCTGGCGGAGAAAATTGACTGGTGGTTCGAGCACCCCGAGGCGCGGGAAGAGATGGGCCGGCGCTATGCCCAGCACGCGGAGCAGTACGCCCTGGACCGCTCCATTGTCCAGACGGAGGAGATGTTCCGTCTGGCAATTCAGGAGCAGAAGCGGGGCTGACACGCCCCAAAGACACATTCGCTCCCGGCGGACCGGAAATTTCCCCAAGCCGTCCCTTTAGATGACAAGCCCCCTGAAAAGGGGGCTTTTTTTGAGGAACTCCTGGAATGTGGCATCGGCTTTGACGGTTTGAGCCCGCAAAAGCCAGGCCCTCTCCCACCGGGGCGTTCTTCCTATTTTATTCAAGTCTTGTTTAACACACAGCACCGGCGGCCCGCCGTTCAGAAACAACGAGGTAGTCTATGGATAACAGCAAGGTTTTCGCGATGAAGCTCTCAAAGGTGTATCCGCTTCTCGTACAAAAGGCGGAGCGGAAGCACCGCACCCGCGAAGAGGTGGACGAGATCATATACTGGCTCACGGGCTACGACCCGGAGAGCCTCTCCCAGCAGCTGGAGGCGGATGTGGATTACGGAACCTTTTTCCGGGAGGCCCCCTGTTTCCATCCGAACGCCGCTCAAATCACCGGCGCCGTCTGTGGCGTCCGGGTGGAGGACATACCGGACCCCTTGATGCAAAAGATCCGGTATCTGGACAAGTTGATCGACGAATTGGCAAAGGGCCGGACCATGGAGCGAATCCTTCGGAAATGACGCTTCCCGCCCTTCCCCCACGGGACCGCTGTCACCAGCGGTCCCGTTTTCGCATATACTGGGCCAGCGACAAAGGAGGAATGAACCATGGCATATTCCGACCGGGAGCTGCTGGCCCGCCTGATCGAGTGTGAGGCGGGCGGCGAGGGGGAGAACGGCATGAAAGCGGTGGCCGGGGTGGTGATGAACCGGGTCCACGCCCGGGGCGGCGAATACGCCCGGGTGGGCCAGGGCAGCATCCGCAACATCATTTTTCAGCCCTATCAGTTCGTCTGCGCCAGCGAGACGGAGGGCGGCGCGTACAATCCCCAGAACATATTCAATATGCGGCCCGAGCAGGTTCACTACGACATTGCCGATTGGGCCATCGCGGGGAACCGTCTGCCCGAGGTAGCGGAATCGCTGTGGTTTTTCAACCCCTTCGGTCCCGACTGCCGCCGCTACTTTCCCACCAACGTGGGCTATTGGCAAACCCGCATTGGCGACCACTGTTTTTATAATCCGACAGACGCTTATTACAAGACTTGAGAGGTGTCATCATGCCCGATATGCGATATTCTACCCGTCCCATGACGGATTGGTCCTCTGAGATCAGCGGTATTCCCACTCTGGCCGACATTCAAAACCCGGCGGTTCCCTCCCCATCTTCTTCAGGCTTTCCCTTCCCCCCCGCCTCCGTGGCTCCAGACGCTCCTCCCGCTTTTCCCTTCCCCCCAAAGGCAGATCCGGCTTCCCCGGCGGGTTCGGCTGCTTCGATGGGTTCTCCTGCCTTGACGGGCTCTTCCGTTCCGACGGGCTCTTCTGTCCCGACCGGCTCTTCTGTCCCGACGGGCTCTTCCGTTCCGACGGGCTCTTCCGTTCCGACGGGCTCTTCTTCCGCTGCGGCGGCCAACACTCCCGCAGTGCCTTCCGTCCCGGCCGTTCCGGCGGTACCCGCCTCTCCGGCCCGGCATCCTGCCCACAACGAGTTCGCCGGGAGCACGGGTGATCTGGACCTCCAAAATCACCAGCCCTCCGAGGTGATCGAAGCTCCGGCCAGCACCGGCGAGGCCTTCCTGGGCTCTCTGAAGGCCATGCTTCTGCGCAACCGGGGGAATTTCGTGGCGGCCACGCTGCTCATCGGCACCCAGGGCACCACTGTCTGGGAGGGTATCCTCCACGAGGTGGGCAACGACTATTTTATCATCTATCAGGCGGGCCGCCAGCGGTATATCCTCTGCGACATTTACGCCCTGAAATACATGGAGTTCTATGATACCAAGCAGCGGGAGCTCTGCGAGCACCTTCTCCAGGAGAACGGGGAACGGGGCTTTTGCTAAGGGCAAAAACAGCGGGGACCATACGGTCCCCGCTGTAAAAGGGCATTGACTTGTAACTCCGCGAGAATCAGCGCTTGGAGAACTGAGGCGCGCGGCGGGCGGCCTTGAGGCCGTACTTCTTGCGCTCCTTCATGCGAGGATCGCGGGTGAGGAAACCGGCCTTCTTAAGGATGGGGCGATTGTCCTCGCTGGCCAGCAGCAGGGCCCGGGCAATGCCGTGGCGCAGAGCGCCGGCCTGGCCGGTAACGCCGCCGCCGGAGACGGTGGCCACGATGTCCATCTTGCCGGTGTTGCCGGTGGCCTCCAGGGGCTGACGGACAACCATCTTCAAGGTCTCCAGGCCGAAATAATCGTCAATGTCACGGCCATTGATGGTGATGCTTCCGGTTCCGCCGGGGAACAGGTGGACGCGGGCGACAGAGGACTTCCGGCGGCCGGTGCCGTACAGATAGGGCTTCTTAGACTGATACATACTACGCTTCCTCCTTATTCAGCATCCAGGGCGACGGGCTTTTGAGCCTGCTGCTTGTGCTCGGCGCCGGCGTAGATATGCAGGCGCTTCAGGGAATCCTTGCCGACGGTGTTCCGGGGCATCATGCCGCGGACGGCCACCCGCATGGCGACTTCGGGCTTCTCCTGCATGAGGATGCGGTAAGGGGTCTCTTTGAGGCCGCCCACCCAACCGGAGTGAGTACGGTAAATCTTCTGCTCGCCCTTCTTGCCGGTGAGGACGGCCTTGCCGGCGTTGATGATGATGACATTGTCGCCACAGTCGGCATGGGGGGTGTAGGTGGTTTTGTTCTTGCCGCGGAGCAGGTCGGCGGCCCGGACAGCGGTTTTGCCCAGGGGCTTGCCAGCGGCGTCCAGAATGTACCACTTGCGCTCAATGTTGGCTTTATTCGCCATAAAAGTGGACATGGTCTTTCCTCCATTGATCTATTTTTCTTTTGATTTCTCAAATCAAAGTAAGAACTCCATAAGGAGCAAGGTTAGTTATACCACTACTTTTTTACAATGTCAACATTTATTTCAATCCATTGCAGATATTCTATAATATTCTCCGGATTTCTCTTGTTTTCTATCGAATGCTCCGGTTGTAATTTAAAATCTCCCCTTGGCGGGGGAGGCTGGTACTCGCCCTAATGGGCGGGGGAGGATTCAGCCATGAAGATGGCTGGTCCTTTGCACCCCCCATTTTCTCTTTTTCTTCCAGAAGAAAAAAAGAAAACGGGCCGTGCACGGTCCAAAAGAGAAAAAGAAGTAGGAACGCGAAGGACGAGGGGGCGCGCCTGAATGACTGGCTGAAGCCAGGAATGACTTCCCACGCGGCACTAGATTGAGCGGGGGTTTTGTCCGTTGTCGAACGGACCAGCTGCTCTTTTCGCTGACGCTCATCTGTAGTAGAATCGGCCTGGATGTGCGAGCCAAACCGATTCTACTACCGGCCAGCGACAGCGGAAAGAGAAATACGCCAAGTCGAGAACCACCAGCTCCCGTTTGACTGCGCCGCGGGGAAGTCATTCCTGGCTTCGGCCAGTCATTCAGGCGCGCCCCCGTCCTTCGCGTCCCTACTTCTTTTTCTCTTTTGGACCGTGCACGGCCCGTTTTCTCGTTTTCTTCTGGAAGAAAAAGAGAAAATGGGGGGTGCAAAGGACCAGCCATCTTCATGGCTGAAATCCTCCCCGCCCGTTAGGGCGAGTACCGGCCCCTTCTTAGGGAGGTCACTTTTCTGGCAGTTCCTCCAGAGACGCAAAATGGTACCCCATATCCTCCCACTTGGTCAACAGTTCATCCAAAATATCCGCGTTCGTCTTCGACGTGGAGTGCAGTAGCACAATCGCCCCGTCGTGAATTCGGGGCAGAAGTTTCCCGTAGGCCTGCTCTGCCGTCGGCTGGTTATCCGTATACCAATCCACGTAGGCCAGGCTCCAGAACACGGTCCGATAGCCCAGCGCCTGGGCCTGTTTCAGGTTCTCTTCGCTGTACTTCCCCTGGGGAGGCCGGTAAAACCGGGGCAGCTCCTTCCCGGTGGTCTCCTGGTACAGCGCCGCCAGACTGTCCAATTCCTTCTGGAAGGCCGCTTGATCGGAAATCGCCGACATATCCGGGTGATGGAAGGTGTGGTTCCCCACGATGTGCCCCTCCTCCGCCATGCGGCGGATAATCTCCGGGGCCGTTTCGATCATGTTGCCCACTACGAAAAACGCCGCGGGCGCATTGTGCTTTTTCAGAGCGTCCAGAATCTTTTCCGTATAGCCGTTTTCATAGCCGCAGTCAAAGGTCAGGTAGATTACCTTCTCCTCCGTGTTCCCCAGAAACCAGGCGTCATACTGGGCCAGCGCCTCCGCGCTGGCGTTGCCCACCGGGGACTGGCCTTCGTTTGGAAACGAGAGGCCCCAATTGTCCGCCGACGCCGGAATAATGGCCGGAGAAGACGCGGGGAGCGTCTTTCCCTGGAGATAAAGCATTCCCGCCAGGAACAGGCAGGGGAGCGCTAAAAGGATCAGGTTTCGAATACGATGGAGCATAGCCGCCTCCTTGGATTTCAGGAGGACGGCCGTTCCATGCGAAGCCCCGCCTCCCGTTGTTGGATTTTGTCACAACTCAGCTTTTCCGGAGACGGGCGGATTATCGGTTGAAAATGATGGCGGAACATGGTATATTTGGTCTGTCGAATATTTGCGAATTCAACGTCATAGGGGGCGGTCGCCGCCCCGGAGGGAGGTCGTCATGGCCAAACGGAGAAGCAAAAAGAAACAACAGCTCTCGCCAAAACAGCTGGCGGCGCTGATGATTTTGTGCCTTGCCTCGGCGCTGGTAAGCTGGTACTTACAGCCTGAACCCATTTCCCTGGAGGATCTGCCCGCCTATCAGGGCGTGGCCTATGTGGAACTGGAAGATAATCAGCCCGGCTTTACCGGGGAGGACATGACTCTGGAGGTCTTTGAGCACTACAGCGACCTGGACTATCTGGGCCGCTGCGGCCCAGCTTACGCCAACATCTGTCCGGAGCTCATGCCCACCGAGGAGCGGGGAGATATCGGGAACGTCAAGCCCACCGGCTGGATCTCCGCCAAGTACGACTGTGTGGACGGAAAATACCTCTACAACCGCTGCCACCTCATCGGCTTCCAGCTGGCGGGGGAAAACGCCAACGAGAAAAATCTCATCACCGGGACCCGGTACCTGAACGTCACAGGGATGCTTCCCTTTGAAAACGACATCGCGGACTATGTGCAGCGGACAGACAATCATGTGCTCTACCGGGTGACGCCAGTCTTCGTGGGGACGGAGCTGGTGGCCCGGGGGGTACAGATGGAGGCTTACTCCGTGGAGGACGCCGGGGCCGGCGTGTGTTTCAATGTTTTCGCCTACAACGTTCAGCCTGGCGTGGTCATCGACTACGCCACTGGAGAAAGCTGGTTGGAGGAGGACGCGGCATGACTCTCTGGGAACAATTTGACCGGCTTGTGATCTTCGACACGGAGACCACCGGCGTTGACTATGGCAAGGACCGCATCATAGAGATCGGCGCGGTGTCCCTGGAGAACGGGACGGAAACCGGGGGAATGGACCTCTTCATCCGCCTGCCGGAGGGCCGCCGGCTGGATCCCTTTATTGTCCAGCTCACTGGCATCACTGATGAACGTTTGGCCAGCGAGGGCGTGGGAGACGAGGAGGCAGCCCGGGCCTTCGCCGCCTTGCTGGAGGGAGCGGAGCGGCCTCTGCTTGTGGCCTACAACGCTCAGTTTGATTTGAATTTCCTCTTCTACCTCCTTCGGCCCTGGGGGCTGGCGGAGATACTGAAAAAGCCCCGGTTCCTGGACGCGCTGACGGTATACCGGGACCGGCGGGACTACCCCCACAAGCTGGAGCACGCCATTGCCGCCTATCAGCTGGAGGACCAGGCGGTAAACAGCCACCGGGCCATTGACGACGCCCGGGCGGCGGCACTGCTGCTGGAGGAAATGGCCAAGGAACGAGACGATTTGGAGCGGTACATCGACCTCTTCGGGACGCATCCGAAGTACGGGGTATCGGGGCGGAAAATCTCCTCCGTGACTTACCGGGCCCAGCCCTATGACCGGCGAAAGCCGCTGTATGAGTTGGTATAGGAGGGTCCATGGCAGTCCGGCCTTATTATGAATACTCCGGCCTGACCTACACGGGTCTGGAGGTCGGGGAAACGCTGATTGGAAAGGGCATGATGGCCTTCCCATCCTGTCCTCCGGCGGGGTTCACTCCTGCGACTCCCATTCCGGGACGCTGTATGTGACGGACCGAAGGGTGTTCTTTCGGACCATGTGGAGCTCTCGCTGACATTGCCGGAAATCCGGGGGTTCTCCCTTGGGAAACGAGGATTTTTTACCGAAGTGACCATACACGGCCGGAAAGGCAAAACCCTTTGGTTTACCGGCTTTTCCGCGAAAAGGATGCAGGACTGGCTCCGGAAGGCGGGAGTCGGGCCACTGTAGCGGGAGGAGAAGGCGAATGGACTTTCCGGACGTTTTGGACGGGGCCTCCGTGCTGGAATTCTCAGACTGCGGAGATTACGGAACCATCGAAGGCGATCCCAGGGAGATCCGTCATCTGGCCGTCTGCCGGTATGAGGGAAATTCGGGGTATTACCTCTTTTTCTGCACCGGAAGCGGCGGCGGTTATGACGTCGTTACAGACGATCTGCTGGAGTCCTTGGAGGACTGCAAGGACTCTGCGTCAAGATTTGGAAACGTGATCTGACATAAGAAATAAGCGGCAAAAGCGCCCGGCGGTCAGCCGGGCGCTTAGCTTTTGGATTCATCGGGCTTGCAGATACGCCTCCGCCTCCCGGACGGTTCGGACCAGGTACTCCATGGCCTCTACGGGATAATTCCCGGCGGCAGTCTCCCCGGTGAGCATCACCGAGGACGCGCCGTCCAGAACGGCGTTGAAGACATCCGTGACCTCCGCCCGGGTGGGCACGGGATTCTGTTCCATCGAGGCCAGCATCTGCGTCACCACCATAAAGGGCTTCCCCGCCTCCCGGCAGACGGCGGCAATCCGCTTTTGCAGGGCGGGAAGCTTCCAGAGAGGAACCGCATTGCCCAAGTCCCCTCGGGCGATGACGATCTCCCCGGCGGCGGGCAGCAGCTCCCCCAGCTTCTCCACCCCGTCCAGATTTTCGATCTTGGCAAAGAGGCGGATGGCCTGTCCCCCGGCGGCGTCCAGCACCCCCCGGACCTCCTCCAGGTCCGCCCGGCTCCGGACAAAGGGCTGCATGACACCGGTGACGCCGTACGCTCCGGCGGCCCGGAGATTGGCCAGGTCGCTGTCCGTCATGGCGGGCAGGTGAATGTCTACCCCCGGCAGGGCGGCGCTTTTCCGGCTCCGGAGAACGCCTCCCCGCTCCACCCGGGCCAAGGCACCGCCTGAGAAAAGCTCCGTGACCCGAAGGAGGAGCTTGCCGTCGTCCAGCAGCACCTCCTGTCCCGGAAGCAAGTGGGGCAGGACCGCCCGCGGCAGGGGAATGGCCTCCCCCAGCCTCACCATGGCCCCAGTTTCCAGGGAAACCGGCTCCGGCAAATCGCCCACCCGAAGCTCCGGGCCCTGCATGTCGATCAGCAGCCGAGGCGTGACGCCGCACCGCCGGGCGGCGGCGTGGAGATGGTCGATCCCCTCCGCCGACGCGGCCAAGCCCCCGTGGGAAAGGTTCAGCCGGATGCCGGTCATACCCGCCTGAAACAGTCGCGCCAGGGTCTCCACATCTCCGCAGGACGGGCCCAACGTGCCGTAGATTTGAAGCACAGAAACACCCCTTTTTTCGGACTGAGGAATCGCGCCCTTGGGATGGAGCTACGGAAAGCCCCGTCGCGGACGCAATTCCCGGTTATTTGAACAGGTTCGCCAAGCTCTCCGTGTAGGGCGGACGGCAAATTCCCTTTTCTGTGACGATGCCGGAAATCAGCTCGTGATCCGTCACGTCGAAGGAGGGGTTGTAGCACTTCACGCCGGGGAGGGCCATGGGCTTTTCATACCAAAGGGTTTTTATCTCCTCCGGGTCCCGGAGCTCAATGGGGATGTGGGCGCCGTCAGGGCATTGAAGATCGATGGTGCTGGTGGGGCCCAGGACGTAAACGGGGATGCCATAGTGCTTGGCCAGAATGGCCACGCCGCTGGTGCCGATCTTGTTGGCGGTGTCACCGTTGGCCGCCACCCGGTCGCAGCCCACGAAGCAGGCTTGAACCCAGCCATTTTTCATGACCATGGAGGCCATATTGTCGCAGATCAGGGTCACGTCTACCCCGGCCCGGTGAAGCTCATAGCTGGTGAGCCGGGCTCCCTGGAGAAGGGGACGGGTCTCGTCGGCAAATACCCGGATATGCATTCCCCGCTCCGCCGCCAGGAAAAAGGGACCCTGGGCCGTGCCGTAACGGGAGGTGGCCAGGGGACCGGCGTTGCAGTGGGTCAGAACGCCGTCGCCCTCCTTCAGAAGACTCAGGCCGTATTCCGAAATGGCGGCGCACTTGGCGATGTCGTCCTGGTGGATGGCCGCTGCCTTTTGGTACAGAGCCTCCAAAAGGACAGGACGGGAATCTCCTCTGTGGGCTTCGGCGGTGGCCTCCATCTCCCTCAGGGCCCAGGCCAGATTGACCGCCGTGGGACGGGAGGCGTTCAGCCGGGCGGAATCCTCCCGCAGACGCTTCTGAAACGCGGCGGGGTCCTCCTCGGGGATGGCGCGGGCCAGGACGTAGAGACAGTAGGCCGCGCAGATGCCGATGGCCGGAGCCCCCCGGACCCGGAGCTTTTGAATGGCCTCCACCATCTCCTCCAGGGTTTCCAGGCGGAGCTCCCGCTCCTCGTTGGGCAAGAGGCTCTGGTCGATGATGTACAGGGCCTCCGCCTCCTTGTCATAGCGGATGTTCTGGGCGTGGGTCACTTGCCGGATGGCGTCGTTCATGGCGCAGTCCTCCTTTTGTGGTTGAGCGGGTTTGGAAAAGCCGGATTCTCCGGAACGTTGGGCCGGCGGTCTCCCCGGTTACGGCCGGACAATCCATCCCTCTTTCCGGGGCTTGGGAGCCGGGGCGTCGCCGTCGGGATAACCCAGGATGCAGTTGCCCACGCCCCGATAGGTCTCCGGAAGGCCCCACTTGCGCAGCAGCGCCTTGCCCTCGGGGCGGTCGAAGAGCTCCATGGCCCGGTTAATCCAGCAGGAGCCGATTCCCGTGGCCGCGGCGGCAGTCATCAGGTTCCCCATCACCAGGGAGCCGTCCTGAAGCCAGTTGACCAGCTCCCCGTCCGCCAGGACCACCACCACCGTGGGCGCGCCGAAGAAGGGGTCCGTCCCTGGTTTGCCCAGGATCTCCGCGTTCAGGGCGGACATGTGGGCGATGGTCTCCGGGTCCTGGACCACCACCATGACGGGACTTTGCAGGTTCTTGGCCGTGGCCGCCCAGGTCCCGGCCTCCAGAATGGGCTGGAGATCCTCCTCCCGGAGCTGCTCCGGCTTGTAACTCCGGATGCTCCGGCGTTCCCTCAATACCTTCAACGTTTCGTTCATGCCGCTTCCTTCCTTTCCTGGCCCGGGGGCCTGATTTCCGCGCGCTGGCGTTAACGGACTATGAAAATCAGTATAGCACGCCGCCGGGGGCAAAGCAAATTTTTTCTCCCAGGCGGCAGACCGCGAAAAAGCGCCCGGACCTTCGTCCGGGCGCTTTGGGGTGCGGGAATCAGTCGTGGAAGCGGGTGTCGATCTCAATGGCGCGGATGACGCCGTCGTCGCTGGCGTACATGTCACACTTACCGGTGTAGGCGTGAGCCTCCTCCAGCGTCACCCAGCTGCTGATGTCCTTGTTGTAGCACATGACGTTGCTGGGCACGGAATAGCTCCGGCCGTCAATGGTCACGGCGCTCCGGCCACTCCAGGCGGTATTGGGCACATCCTTCATAACCGTCAGGGGCTTCAGGCTGGAAAAGCCCAGGCCTGTGGTGGACTCCACCGCCGCCACGTAGGTGCCGTGGGTGATGTCGTAGTTGGAGTAATAGGGACCCTTGGTGCCATCGGGGCTGACCACGGAGATGCGGTAGCTGTCCTCCCGGCTGCCCACGGTAATGGACACCCGGCCATAGAACACGCCGCCGTTGTTCACGCCGCCCAGGACAATGACATCCACCTGACCCGCCCAGTTCACGTGGGCGTAGCTGATCTCCCCGGCGCTGATGGGACCCGCGCCCAGGTCGTTCAGGCTCAGGGTCTCCAGACCCTTGGAGGTATAACGGTACACGCTGACAGTCTCCGCCAGGTTGCTGCTGCCCAGTTTCCGCTTCTCCAGATCCAGTGCGCCGGAGACGCCGCCGCCCAGGCGGACCAGGCCGATGGTGTTCTTCCCGGTGGAGCTGACCCGGACCATCCGGTTGGCGATGTTCTGGAGTTCCTCCGTGCGGATCTCCTCCAGCTTCTCGTTCCCCATGGCCCCCAGGTCCACGGTGCCCTCAATGGTAATGCCACAGAGGAGCTGAACCTTGACGCTGGTGCCGGCGATGGACTCCACCACGCCGATGGCGTTGGCGCCGGCTCCGCTGGTACCGGGCTTCACCGCGCCGGCGACTTGATTGTCCTCCGTCAGCAAGAGGGTGATCTGGTCCCCGGGCCGGAACTTCGCCAGGGTGGCCCGGGCGGAGGTCAGGACGGGGAAGTCGTTGCCCAGAACCCGGATGGAGGTGGGCTCCGTGGGGCTGGGGGTGCAGGACTCATAATAGCCCGTCAGGCGGGTGTCGCAGACCCGGATGGTGTTGGTGGAGCTGGAGTACGTGGCCACATCATAGGGGCGCATATCCTTGGCGTTGGCCTTGGAGCCGTTCTTGTAAATCTTATAGCCGCCCATGTTCCCCGCCAGGGACTCGAAGCCCTTGGTGGAGCCCTTCTCATAGACGACGATGGCCTCGCTGGCCGTTCCGCCGCCGCCGACGAAGATATATTCCACGTTTCCGGCGGAACCCAGATACAGCGTCAGCGACGCGCCGGGATTCAGCCACGCCCGGACCTCGCCCCAGGTGGTCTCCTTGCCCTGGTAATAGACCTTGGTCGCGGTGGCAACGCTGTACTTGCTGCCGGAGCGGTCAATGATCTGGAACTCCTCGATCTTGGAGGCCACCACGCTGCGGCTGACGCCCCGGGCGTCGGGAATGAAGGTGCGAACCCGGCTGCCCTCCAGCACCAGGGTGCCCTTATAGCCGTTCAGCGTGCCGTTGGAGACCTTGTCCCCGGCCATCTGATAAACCTCGCCGTTGGCGAAGAGCATCGCCGTCTCCTCGCCGTCGGGGCCCTTGGCGTTGGAGGAAACCAGCACCATGTCGGGCACGGTGGTCAGTCCGGCGGAGGAGAGGAAGGCGCTGCTTCCCTTCTCCCCCTGGACGTCCGCCTGGAGGAGATTGTTAAAGAGGGTGGCCGCGTCGCTGCGGTTCAGGGGGAGGCTGCCGTTGGCCGTGTCCACCCCGTCGGTGAGGCCGATGGAGGCGGCAAAGGACAAATAGCTGTCCGGCCAGACGCCTCCCACGTTCTCGTCCTTGTATCCCAGGACCCGCAGGAGAATGGTGGCCGCCTGTCCCAGGGTAACGGTGCGGTCGGGGTAGAACTTCCCGTCGGAATACCCGGAGATGGCGTTTTTCCCCTTGGCGGCCATGTTGATGTAAGCCGCCGCCCAATGGGAGGGCTTCACATCCGGATAGATGGTGACGGTGCGGTAAAGCCCCAGTTCATCCTCGGCGTTCAGGGCACAAACCACCATCTTGCAGAACTGGGCCCGGGTCAGCTGGGCGTTGGGGCGGAAGCTCCCGTCGGCGAAGCCGTCCATCACCCCCAGCAGCCTCAGGGACTCCACCGACATGGCGGCGGAATTGTCCCCCAGGTCGTGGAAGCGGTTGGCCGGGGCCGCCGCCTGGGCCGGCAAGGCCAGCAGCGACGCCGTCAGAACCGCCAAAAGCAGAAGGGACAGAATTCGTTTCATAGTCTCTCTCCTCACTGTTCAGTCATAAATAGGAATCCGAAGCCTTCGAAGCGGAATGGGGAAATTCCCCCCTTCCTAACGGACACCGCTATTCAGCCCGAAGGGCTTCCACGGGCTGGAGGTTCGAAGCCTTCACCGCCGGATAGCAGCCGAAGACCACGCCCAGCATCACCGAGAGGCCGAAGGCTCCCGCCGTCACGGCGGTGGAGGGGTAAATGGTCATCTGGAAGAGCAGGTTCCCCAGGATGAAGCAGCCCAGGGTGCCAATACCGATGCCGATGATGCCGCCGATGCCGCAGAGCATGGCCGCCTCGATGAGGAACTGGGTGACGATGCTGCTCCGCTGGGCGCCGATGGCCCGGCGGATGCCGATCTCCCTCGTGCGCTCCGTCACCGTCACCAGCATGATGTTCATGATGCCGATGCCGCCCACCATCAGGGAGATGGCGGCCACGCCGGCCAGGACGCCGCCGATGAGGCCCAGGGCCTCATTCATATAGTCCATATTCTGGTTCTCAGGGCAAACGTTGTAGTCGCTGGTGCCCCGCTGCAGGAGGCCCTTCAGGAAGCCGTCCAGCTGGGTGACGATGTCGTCCATTTTGGTGGGGTCCTTGGCGACGACAATGAAGGTGCTGTCGCTGTTGTCCCCCCCCAGAACCCGTCTACAGGTGTAGGGCACCAGGACGAAGTTGTCCAGGGTGCTCATGGAGGTGCTGCCCTCCTTGATGCGGGAGGCGTAAACGCCCACCACCTCGAAATTCTGGTTGTTCAGCTGCACGGTCTCCCCCACGGGATTGGCTGAGCCGAAGAAAATCTTGGCGGCCTGGGCTCCCAGGACGACGACCTGATTGTAATTCTGAATGTCCAGATAGCTCAAATCCCGGCCCTTGGCAATGGTCAGGTTGCTGCACGCGGAATACTGGTCGCTGCCGTAGTAGAACTCCGGCGGGGCGCTGATGAGGTTCATGCCGGCCTCGTCCCACTGGTAGTCCATATTGGCGGTGGACTTGGTGCCGTAGACCATGTTGGCGCTGAAATTCGCCTGGGGCGTTACGCCGGCCACCAGATCCTTCATGCCGTTGCAATAGTCATAGACGTCCGGGAAATAATCCTTTCCCGCGGGGACCATCTCCCCGTTTTCGTCTTGGGTCCACACGTAGCTATAGACGTTGATCCGGATCCGGTTGGTACCCATGGCCTCGAACTGCTCCATCATCTTCCCGGCGTAGCCCGTGATGACGGAGACGATGGTCATGACGGAGGCAATGCCGATGATGATGCCCAGCATGGTCAAAACCGCCCGGCCCTTTTTGCCCCAGATGGACTTCCAGGCCATTTTCACTGCCTGTCGGATGTTCAAAACCAGTCCACCTCCTGTTCTCGGTCCTCCACGATCTTCCCGTCCGTCAATCGGACACAGCGGCGGGCCGTGGCGGCGATGCCGTTGTCGTGGGTGATGAGGATGACGGTGGTGCCCTCCCGGTTCAGCTGCTGGAGAAACTCCAGAACCTCGTGACCCGTCCGGGAATCCAGCGCGCCGGTGGGCTCGTCGGCCATGATGATGGGGGGCTTGGTGGCAATGGCCCGGGCGATGGCCACCCGCTGCTGCTGGCCGCCGGACATCTCCGTGGGCTTGTGCTTGATCCGCTTGGAGAGGCCCACCCGGTCCAGGGCGTCCATGGCCATATCATAGCGGTCGTCGGCGTTGATCCCCTGGTAAATCAGGGGCAGCTCCACATTCTCCAGCACCGTCAGGCTCTGGATCAGGTTGTATTGCTGAAAGATGAAGCCAATCTCCTTGTTGCGGATGCGGCTAAGCTCCTTGTCCGTCAGCTCCCGGACGTCGGTGCCGTCCAGAAGGTAGTCCCCTCTCGTGGGGATATCCAGACAGCCGAGGACGTTCATCATGGTGGACTTGCCGGAGCCGGACTGGCCCACTACCGCCACGAATTCCCCCCGCTGAATGGTAAGGCTGACCCCGTCCAGGGCCCGGACCTCGCTTTCAAGACCCTCGCCGTAGATCTTGAAAACGTCTCGCAACTCTACTAAGTTCGCCATATCAGAAACCCCAGGAGGAGGACATCTGCACCTGGGTGAAGACCTCCGTATGCTCCTCCACGCCGGACTTGATCTCCACATTATAAGTATCGGAGATACCGATCTCCACAGGCACGGGCCAATAGCCCTCGGGAATCATCTCGTCGATCATCACGCCCTCCACCGCGTTATCCGGCCGGTCGCCCTTGACGTATACCACCGTCAGGCTCTCGCCGCTCTCGGTGGAGACGGTGCGGACGGCCTGGAGGGGCAGGACGAGGCAGTTGTCGTTCTCGCTGGCGGTGAGGGAGTAGTTGATGTAACTGTTGACCTGGAGGGTCTCCTCTGCGTTGTCCACAGAGATCACCATGGGATAGGTGGCCACGCCATTGTTGATGGTGCTGGAGAGGCTGACGCTCTCCACGATTCCCATGGCGGTGGTTCCCCACTGGTCCAGCTCCACCATCGTACCCACCTGGACGGCGCTGACGTTCCGCTCGTCCACCGTGGCGTTGACGATGAGGGAGGACGTGTCGGAGATGGTGACAACGGTGGTGTTGGCGGCGATTTCGTCCCCGGGCTTCATGGTCAGTCCAATGACCTTGCCCGCGATGGTGGCCACGGCACTGCAATTGGCCAGGTTCTTCTCGGCGGTCTCCAGAGTCTTCTGGGCCTCCTCCAGACTCTGCCGTGCGGAATAGATCTCCGCCTCGCTGTCCTCGCCGTCCACCCGGACCAAAACCTGTCCGGCGCTGACCTGGAGATAGTCCACCAGGTCGCTGGAGAGAACGGTTCCGTTCACCGTGGATTTCAGATCGCCGGTGCGGTAATACTCCAGCTTTCCGGGCTCATAGGGGTAGATGGTCTCTCCCTCGGCGGTGGTCACCGTGGCGGAGGCCGCCATTTCGGCGGTAAGGGCGCCCTCGTTCTCCACCAGAATGTCGGCGGAGAAGAGCTTGGTTCCCTCGGGGGTGATGCGGCTGACCATATGGACCGCCTCCACCGTGCCGGGGATGGCGCTCATCAGGGTGGGAACGGAGACGTCCATGCTCTGTCCCACGCGGATCATGCCCTCGTAGGCGTAGCTGTAATACTGCGTGAGCCGGAGGCGGGTGTCGTCCGCCAGCACGGCCACCTTCTGGTCCTTGCTGATGGTATCCCCGGGGTTCAGGTCCACCACCTCCATCAGCTTTCCGGAGTAGCCCGCCGCCAGGTTCAGCCCGGCCACGTCCTTCAAAAGGGCGTTGAGCTGCTTCTCCCGGCCCAGCACATCCTGCCGGGCCTTGTCCACGGCGGTGCGGGCGGCGTCGGAGTCGATGAGGAACAAGGGGGTACCGGGTTCCACGGTTTCACCCTCGTTGACAAACACCTCGCTGACGGTGCCGGTGGTGGCGATGGTGATGGTTTCGCTATCCTTGGCCTTGGTGAGGCCGCTGCCGTCCACGGTGGCGGTGATGGACCCATACTCCACCGTGGTGGTGAGGACCTCCGTCTGATCCGCGCCGTCCTTTCCGGACAGGAACTGGCGGACGCCCAGTCCCACGGCGGCCAGGATCAGGAGGAAGATGAACCACCGGACGATCTTCCGGCGCTTCTTCCGGGGCATGCCCTTCCACTTTTTCCAGAGGGACTTCTTCTCCGGAGCGGGGGCCTCCTGCTGAGGCGTCTCAGCCGCGGGAGCCGCCGGGGCGGCCGTCCCGCTTTGCTTTTCGCGATCCATAACGTCTGCCATTATCATTTCTCCTTCATCGGTTCGATTAAAATTCGCAGCCTCTTTCTCCCACTATGGTACGATGGCCCGGCATCAAAACTGTATCACCTATGCTAGAACAGTTCGCCTTGGAAAACAACAACAAAACGGTTACAGTTTCCTGAAAAGGCCTCTTTTAACATAGACGTATGAAGGAGCCAAAAAGTTTCAGGGAACTTTGTGCAAAATTGGCAGGGCCAGGAATCCCGATTCGCCGGAAGTCCCTGCCATTTCTTACATTTTTTTGTCAAACCGAGCGAAAATCAGGGAATTCCGCCAAACTTTTGCCGCTGGCGGTGGGGGGAAAAGTGTTTTCTTTCCAGAGGATAAGTCTATTGACTTTTTGTAAATTTTATATTATATTAAAGCATACATACACACATACAATACGCAAGAGAGGAAGGTATTTCAATGGCTGGTATGATGTGTCCCCAATGCGGCAAGATGACCTTTTTCCAGACTCCTACAGGAAGAGAGTGCTCCAAGTGCGGCTTCAAGATGATCGCTCCCCCCAACGGCGGGAAGGGCGGTCAGGGCAGGCGGTGTGCCAACTGCGGCAAAAACACGGTATTTAACAACAAATGCACAAACTGCGGCGCAATTTATCGGCCTTAATATCACAACATTATTATCAGAAAGGGGAACCGGATTATGGGTTTTATGGACGCGCTGGGCAGCGGTCTGGGGAAGATGGCGGCTTTGGCACAGGAAGTACAGACCTACAAGATGGAGTATGAGACCATGAGCGACAACGATTTGAAGCGGGAATACAACGCCCTGCTGCACAAATCTGGCGTCGAGGAGCGAAACCGCCGGGCGGCCATCCAGTCGGTCCTGTCGGACCGGGGCTATTCCGCGCCCTGACATTCTGGCAGAGGAAATTTGAGATGGGATTTTTTGACAGTTTTAAAAAAGGCTTCGAGGAAGGCAGTCAGAGCGCCGCGGAGCGGCAGGCCAACAGCCGCTACCGCACCCTAGCCCAGCAGGAGTACGAGCGCTACTCGGAGCTTGACGCCTTGAGCGACACCGCTTTGCTGGAGAAATTAAGAAGCCCATTCACTTCTGAAAGTGACAAGGCCACCATTGATCAGATTCTTAATCTCCGCGGCTACACAAAATACGAAACCAAGGAAGGTACGTCGTACCGTCGGAATTGCTGACCCCTTTGTGTCCCCGCGTCGTACGGGAGCGATTCCATCAAAATCAAAGAAGGCGGGCTGCAGCCATCGTAAGGGCTGCAGCCCGCCTTTTCGTTTTGTCCTGCGGAAGCCTTTCCCGGGCTCAGGCGGCGTGCTTCCTGGCCATGGCCTTTTGATAGAACACCATAGCCGCCAGGGCCGCCAGCCCCACCACGTCTGTGGCGGAGCCCGGCACCATCATGGCTAGGCCCGCTACCACCAGGGCAAGGCGCATCCACTTGGGAATGGGCCGGAAGAGGAAACCGTTCAGCGCTGCGGCCACACCAAAGATGCCAAGCAGAGCGCTGATGACGATCTGCACCACTTGGAAGACGCTGGTCACGTCCACAAAGAGCATGGCCGGGCTGTACGCAAAGATATAGGGGACAATGAAGGCGGCGATGGCCAGCTTGGTGGCGTTGACGCCGGTCTTCATGGGATCCGACTTGGCGATGGCGCTGCCGGCGTAGGCCGCCAGGGCCACGGGAGGCGTGATGTCCGCCACAATGCCGAAGTAAAACACGAAGAAGTGCGCGGGAATCTTGCCGATGCCCAGCTGAATCAGGATGGGGGCGCAGGTGGAGGCCATGATGCAGTAATTCGCCGTGGTAGGCACGCCCATGCCCAGGACGATGCAGCACAGCATGGTCAAAAACAGGGCGATGAACAGGGATACCGCGGGAACGGGAATCAGGCTGCTGATGCCGATCACGCCGTTGATGAGCTTAGAGGCAAGCCCCGTCACCGTGATGCACCCGGCCACCATGCCCGCCATGGAGCAGGCCACGGCCACGGTGATGCAGCTCCGTCCGCCGGCCTCCAGGGAGCCGACGATCATAGCGGCCGTGTCCTTGGCGAAGCGGACGGCCGTTCCTCCCCCCTGCTGGGCCCGGCTCTCCGCGAGGAGGCGGGGCAGGCTCACCAGAATCGCCAGCAAAATGGCGATGGAGGCGGAGAACTGGAGGGTCCGCGCTCCGGTGGAGACCATCCACACCAGAACCACCAGGGGCAGGAGCAGGTAAATGCTGCGAATCAGGAGGCTGAACTTGGGCAGCTGGTCTCTGGGAATTCCCTTCAGGTCCAGGCGGCGGGCCTCCAGATGGACCGCCAGGAAAACGCCTGTGAAGTACAGCAGGGCAGGGAGAATGGCCTTCAGCGCCACATTGGCGTAAGTGGTATCCATATACTCCGCCATGAGGAAGGCCGCCGCGCCCATGATGGGGGGCATGATCTGCCCGCCGGTGGAAGCCGCCGCCTCCACGGCTCCGGCAAACTCCCCTTGATAGCCCGTGCGCTTCATCATGGGAATAGTGACCGAGCCGGTGGTGACGGTGTTGCCCACGGAGGAGCCGGACACCATGCCGCAGAGGGCGGAGGAAATGACCGCCACCTTGGCGGGACCACCGGAGGTGCTGCCCGCCAGGGAGTTGGCCAGATCAATGAAGAAATTGGAGATGCCCGTCCGCTCCAGGAACGCGCCAAAGATAATGAACACGGCGATGAACTTGGCGCAGACCTGAATGGGCGTGGCCATGACGCCGGAGGTGCCATAGAACAGGGTGTAGACCACCCGGGCCAGATTCTGTCCGCTGGCAAAGGTGTAAATCAGCAACACGCCCACCACGCACAGAATCGGCAGACCCACGCAGCGGCGGCACAGCTCCGCCAGACACAGAATCGCCACCACGCCAATCAGCAGATAAAACCAGGCGTTGGGAATGGCGGTGTCGCTGGTGGGATTGATCTTGCCGGCGCTGGTGATGACCATGACCAGGGACTTGTAGTTGACGCAATAATAGAAGAAGGACCCCGCGCCCAGGGCCATCAGCGCCACGTCATACCAGGGCATGGCGTTGGGCTTCACGTGGTCCTTCCGGGCGGGATAGGTGAGGTAACCCATAACGATAATAAGCCCCAGGAAGGAGCTGAGCCGGATGGGCATGTCCCAGGTGCAAAACAGGGTCATCCAGACACAGTACAGGGAGAACAGGGACATAACCACGCCTACAACCAACTTGGGCTTCCCCTCCCAGATGCGGGTAGCGGACTCCCGGTCATACTTTCGCATGACCTCCTCCATGTCCATCGCGGTACCGGCTTCTACGTCGGGCGGGATGTTCTTGTCTTTCTCGCTCATAGTTGCACTCCTTACTAAACCCCTCTTCCCCAGGAACGCCCTCCGGCGGTTCCGGGACTTGAATCCGGGTTCTAAAATAAACACAGAAAAAACAGGCCCTTGCCGTATTGAAGGGGCGGCGGAGGGCTGCCCTTTCAATGCGGCAAGGGCCGCGTGAAGCGGCCCTTGCCGGGAATGGCGAAGGGTGCGGGAATCAATAGGTCCCGGCGGGGATGGTATAGGCGCTGTAGTAGGGAGAGACCTCCAGCAGGGCGTTGGTGTGCTCCTCGTCCAGGCTGACCAGATACACGGGGCCGCTGGTGGCCAGGTCCACGATGGAGGTGGTGGGCGCGCCAGCCACGACGAAGGCCGCGTCGATCTTCTTGTCCTTCAGGTTCTCGGTGCTGTCGGCAAAGCCCAGGTACACGGGGTTGATGCCGCTATCGGGGTCGATGTCATAGGCGCTCAGCACGTCCACGGCGTTAAACCACACGCCGGAGCCCCGGTCGCCGATGGAGACGGACTTGCCAGCCAGATCCGCCACGGACTTGATGTCCGGGTTGGTGGTGACAATCTGGACCTGCTCCATATACAGCGCAGCCACCACGGAGAAGTTCTCCACCTTGGCGTCAAAGAGCCGCTCGCCATTATAGGCGTAGCTCATGACGTCGGACTGGACGAAGCCCAGCTGCACGTCGCCGGCGGCCAGGTTCTCGATGTTCTCCTTGGAGCCGCCGGAGGTAATGGCGGTGACGGAGACGCCGGTGTTACCGGAGACATAGCTGGAAAGCACGCCGCCGAAGGCGTAATAGGTGCCGGACTCGCCGCCGGTGCCGAAGGTCAGGGACTTGGAATCACCGGAGCCCGCGCCCTCCTTGATGGAGGCCACGTCGATGCCCTTCTCCTTAAAATACTTGGCCGCGCCGGGATGGTAGGGCACGGAGGTGACGGAGGAGGCAAAGGCCAGGTCCAGTTCGCCGCCCTTGGCGTGCTGCTCGGTGATGGTGCCGATGTTCTCGAAAATGGCGGAGGTGAAGGCGTAGATGTCGTCCTCGGGCACGTCGTCCCGGGCGATGACCACGGCGCCCACGGCCACGGTGTTGGTGTCCTCGGCCACAGCGGAAGCGCCGGAGTCGGCGGGGGCGGAGGAATCGGCGGAATCGCCGCCGCCGGCGTTGGAGTCCGCGGGCTTATCGCCGCCGCAGCCGGCGAGGAGCATGGCCAGCATGAGGACGGCCATCAGCAGAGAGAATTTCTTTTTCATCGTTCTTCCTCTTTTCATCGGATTTGAGTTTTGCCAGAGCCGCGTACAGCTCTTGCAAGTATGCGGATATCATACCATTAAATCCCCCTTTTTACAAGGTGTGTTTTCCCAATAGCAAATAATTTTTGCAAGCTCACATGAATATTCTTGCATCGCAGGGTTTTTTTGTGAAAGATTTCACTCCGCCGCCGGATATGTATGGCATTGTGCATAAATGCGTTTCTTAACAACAGGTCCGGTATTGTGCAGAAATTCGAGGCTCTCGTAACGTGAAGCCGGTCAAACCTCGGGGCGTTTTTCTCCGGTCCGGGAAATTTTTTCAGTCATTCACCCGGTTTTGAAGCCCTGGAATTCCAAAACCAGGCAGAATCTCCGGCGAACCGTCTCCGCAGCAGACGCGCCGCAAGAGACCGCCGTCCTTTGAAACGCGCCCGTCGGAAAAAAGGAGGACCACCCGCCTAACGGGTGGTCCTACGAAACCATTTCTTCTCACGGATTTTTGTGATGCTCTGCCTTTCCGACGGAAGATTCTCGAAACAGTCAGACGATCTTGCGCAGATGCAGCGCACTCTCCTTCTCCGCTGCCAAACAACGAATGATGTCCTGCCGGGTGACGATGCCGATAAAGCTGTTCAAATCGTCGACCACCGGGACGAAATTGTGGCGGGTGATGTTCTCCAGGAGCTCGTTGAGAGAGGCCGTAATCCGCACGGAGGGATTCTCTCGAAGGATATCCCGGACGTGGAGCCGCTCCAGCTCCTTCATGGAGCAGGGACAGGGCGCACCCTCGTCGGGAAGGAGCCGCCAGAGGAAGTCTCCCTCGCTGACGGTGCCCACATATTGTCCCTTGCGGTTGATGACGGGGACGGCGCTGCGGCCATGGTGCCGGAGCTTCTCCAGCCCCTGGCGCATCGTGTTGTTGTCGTAAAGGAAAGCGACTTTGTGCTTGGGAATAAGCAGATAGGCAATGTTCACGGCAGTACCTCATTTCTGAACAAAGACGAAGGGCCACCCGGATCCTGATTGGGCGGGAATGCTATATTTATAATATACAGGAAGCATGGGAGAAAATGGTGAACAGTTTATGAAATCTGCCCAGGATTTGTGCGCTCCACCGGAAGCCCCTGGGCCTCCAGGCCAAGCGGCGCCGGTAATGGCGGCGCGGAAAATCGGAACAGGGCCAGCCTCCCGGCCGGCCCTGTTCCTTATTGTTTGGAAGATTGGATGAAAAGAAGTTTTGTCTCTTGCAATTCTTAAGATACAGGGAAGATGTTAAGTAAACCAGCACCAATTGTTACAAAAGTCTTAAATCATTTCCCCGAATCCTGATTTTTTAAAGCGGGAACAAAATTCAATCCTCCGCCCGGCTTTTTCGTCTTTTTCCCATGAATCCGCGTCCAAACGGCCCATCTTACTTTAAAACACAATTTATGGTAATTCCGGTGTCTTCAGCCCACAAGATGTTATGTCAACCCTTTCTCGAAGGCCTTCAAAGAAGGCGGAGAGGAGGGCCCGGCAGTCCTCCTCCAGGATTCCACCCACCAAGGCGGGAGAATGTGGGAAGTTTTCCATAAAAAGGTTTGTCACACCGCCGCAGGCTCCGAACGCGCGGTCCCGCGCGCCAAACCAAACCCGGCTGATCCGGGCGTTGAGGATGGCCCCGGCGCACATGGGACAGGGCTCCAAGGTGACATAGAGCTCGCAATCATCCAGGCGCCAGGACCCCAGGGCGCGGTTGGCCTGGACGATGGCCTCCAGCTCGGCGTGGGAGGCGGCGGATTGCTTTTCCTCCCGGCGGTTCCGCCCACAGCCCACCACGAGGCCGTCCCGGACAATGACGCAGCCCACAGGCACCTCTCCGGCTCCGGCGGCCTCCCGGGCCAAGGCCAGTGCCTGCCGCATAAAATATTCCTGCATAGAGAGAACCTCCGTATGAAAATTGGCATATTTGTCCAAACTCTCCATAATCTATAAGCAAAGCGCTTCCCGCGGCGAACCGCGCCCGGGAGCCCTTGCGCGGCCTTGGAAATCAATGTATAGGCTTTCCATATTATACAGGAGGAACAACATGATGAAAACCACTTTCTTTAAAAAAAACAGGCTGGACCAGGAGCTGTTGACCCTAAAGGCCGAGCTGCAAAGCGCCCAAGGGGACCTGTCCCTGGCCTACCGGCAGTTCGACCAAGCGGTGGACCCAGAGTTGGTGGAATCCTGTATCTATCAAATCAAGGCGGAGAAAGCCCGGTGTAACTATTTAATCCGGGCCATCAAGGAGCGGAATCCAGAGAGTTTCGCCGCTTTGCGGCTGGAGGGGGACGCCGTATGGACCTGAACCAGAAAATCATCGCAGCCCTGCTGGCGGGTTTTTTCATCATAGCCCTGCTGCGGGTGTTCAGCGCCCCGCTGAAATTGGCGGTAAAATTGTTGGTCAATACCCTTTTGGGGTTCCTGGCGCTCTGGGCGGTGAATCTCACCGCCGGAGTGACCGGAATCGCCCTGGGAGTAAATGTATTCAACGCCCTGGTGATTGGGATATTGGGGCTGCCAGGATTTTTGCTTTTGCTGTTGGTGCAGTGGGTAATTTAGATACATAGAGGGGAGCGGATAAAGGGACCATCGGGAGCACGGCAGTTGCGGGGGACGGCGGACAAATTGTCCGCCCTACAGGATGTTCTACCGATAGAAGCGCAGATGAAGCATGACGGTTGCGGGAACCGGGCCGCCGAGCACCCGCAAGGGGTACGCCGCCGTAAGCGGCAAAGCCGCCAACGGCGGACGCAGGGCAGCGGCCCCTACGGGTGTTCAATCGATAGAAAAGCCGATGAAGAAAAAGGAATCCAGGCCGATTCGATGACCAGGCCAGCGACAGCGGAAAGAGGAATACGCCAAGTCGACAACCACCAGCCCCCGTTTAACTACGCCGCGTGAGAAGTCATTCCTGTCTTCATCCAGTCATTCAGGCGCGCCCCCGTATCGCAACCCCCGTACTTCTTTTTCTCTTTTGGACCGTGCACGGCCCGTTTTCTCTTTTTCTTCTGGCAAGAAAAAGAGAAAATGGGGGGTGCAAAGCACCAGCCATCTTCATGGCTGAAATCCTCCCCGCCCGCAAGGGCGAGAAAAACCCCCTCCCCTGGGCCAGGGAAAAAAACACGGACAGGTGCCCCCTGTCCGTGTTCTATCGTTCTTTGCTGAGTCCCAATAAATAATCTGTGCTGACACCGTAATACTTACTCAATGTGATCAGATGGTGAATGGGCAGCTCGTTCGCTCCCCGTTCATAGCGCGCGTACATCGTCTGAGATGTTCCCAGCACCTCGGCGATTTGTGACTGTGTCTTGTCGGCGTCCTCGCGCAAATCACGCAGAATACGTACATACTCCATATCATCCACGTTCGACACCCCCTATTGACTTCTAAACTGGCCTGACTTTCAAGATTAATTTATCATAAAAATATGGCTTTGTTGGGTTTACAACACACAATTTTACTACAATTTCTTCACGATTCCTTGTATAATTTGTTGGTTTCCGCAGATTTTAATTGGTTAAAGTTTTAAAAACCTTAAAATATAGCCTCTTACAGGGGCAGACCGCTTTACAAGCGGCATTTTTCCCTGTATAATATTCTGGAACGTTTGTCACCATTTTATCATACGTGCCAATACTTGAAAAGAGGAAATATTTTATGGAATATACAGAAGGCGTCCGGTTTGACAGCCTGGGCCTCTCCCCGGAGATTATGCGGGCCATCCAACGCCGGGAGCTGGAACGCTCCACCCCCGTTCAGGCCGGCTGCATTCCCCCCATGATGAACTGGCAGGATGTCATCGCCAAGGCGCCCACCGGCACCGGAAAAACCTTCGCCTACGGTATCCCCATCATTGAACACATCGACCCCGAGGATGACCGCGTTCAGGCCGTCATCCTGGCCCCCACCCGGGAGCTGGCCATCCAGATCACCGACGAGCTCCGGGACATCGCCGCCTTTCGCCCCGGCGTCCGCTGCGTCTGCCTCTACGGTGGACAACCCATCGGCAAGCAGATCGACGCCCTGAAAAAACGGCCCCAAATCGTCGTCGCTACCCCAGGCCGCCTCAGCGACCACATGAAGCGCCGGACCGTACGGGTGGACTCCGCCCAGACCGTGGTACTGGACGAGGCGGACCGGATGCTGGACATGGGCTTCATCCACGACGTCACCCGGCTGCTGGACAAGATGAACCGGCGGAAAAACCTGGGGCTCTTTTCCGCCACCATCTCCCGGGAGGTCATGGATATCGCCTGGGTCTACCAGCGGGACGCCGCCGAGGTCACCGTCCGGGAGGACGAGCAAAACAAGCCGGACATCAAGCAATTCCGCATGGACGTGGCCCAGAACGAAAAGGCCGACGTCATCGCCAAAATCCTGGAGGAGACGGGCTTTGACCGCTGCATGGCCTTCTGCAACACCAAGGGCTCCACGGAGCGCATCTGTAAATTCCTCCAAATGCGTGGTATTCACGCGGAGTGTATTCACGGCGACATCCCCCAGCGGCGGCGGGAGCAGGTGATGAACCTCTTCCGGGAGGGCAAGCTCCGGGTCTTCGTCTCCACCGACGTGGCCGCCCGGGGCATCGACGTGGACGACGTGGACATCGTCTTCAACTGCGACGTCCCCGACGAGAATCAGGACTACGTCCACCGTATCGGACGCACCGGCCGGGCGAAGCGCCAGGGCGTGGCGGTGTCCCTGATCGCCGATTACCCCTCCAAAATGCGGATCGACGACATCGCCCAGAAAACCCGAAACGAGATCGTCCCCGTGGCCTTCGGGGAGGACGGAAAGCTGACGGTGCTGGCGTGACGGCGGCCCGATTGCTCTTGACAGAGGCGGGGACCTGTGTTATTCTCATAAATACAGACCGCCGGTCTGTTTTTGGAGGTATGCCGGATGGGGCGTAACAAATACCCGGAAGAGACCGTGCGGAAAATCCTGGACACGGCGGAACGGCTGTTCATCGAGAAGGGCTATGACCGGGCCTCCCTTCAGGACATCATCCGGGAAACCGGTCTCTCCAAGGGGGCCATCTACCACCACTTCACCTCCAAGGAGGATATTTTCTACTCCGTCTGCGACCGCATTGGACGACGGAACGGTGAGGCACTGGCGGTCATCCGGGACGATCCCTCCCTCAACGGCCTGGAGAAGCTGCGGGCCATCTTCAAGGCCTCCATGCAGCCGGAAAAGCAGATAAAAATGTACTCCATGATGCCCTATCTGATCGATAACGCCAAGTTTCTGGCGGCGGAATTGCAGAGCCTTTTTATGGAGGTCGTGCCGGAGTACATAGAGCCCATCCTCCGCCAGGGTGTGGCGGACGGCTCCATCCGCACGGAACACCCCAAGGAACTGGCGGAAGCCATCCTGCTGCTCTCCGACGGCTGGGTCAACCCCGCGATCCAGCCCACCACTCCAGAGGAGCTCCGGGCCCGGTGTGCCATCTTCAACCAGCTGTTCTTCCGCTTCGGCATTCCCGAGATGATTGACCGGGAGAGCGTCGAGATGCTGTTGCAATACTCCGGACTGGGCCACCGCCCGCAGGCGGAGGGAAAAGACCCCGGCTGAAAGGAGACTGCCGCGCGCGGGCAGTTTCTTTTTGGAGATATAAAAACCGACGGTCGGTATATAACTTCGCATTCTACATCATAAAGGAGCGTTTTTATGAGCAAACATCACACCCCTCTGTTTCGCCGGGATTTCACCCTGGTGGTCATCGGGCAAATCATCTCCCTCTTCGGCAACGCCATCCTGCGCTTTGCCCTTCCGCTGTACCTGCTGCGGCAGACTGGGTCTCCCGCTCTCTTCGGCGCGGTGGGGGCGGCGGCCTTCATCCCGGCGGTGCTGTGCGCGCCCATCGGCGGCGTGGTGGCGGACCGGGTGAACAAGCGAAATATCATGGTCCTTCTGGACCTTTCCACGGCAGCCTTCATTTTGGCTTTCTCCCTGCTCCTGGACCGGGTCCCGCTGATTCCCCTGATGGTCTCCTGCCTCATGCTGCTGTACGGCGTCGCCGGAGCTTACCAGCCGTCGGTCCAGGCCAGCATCCCCCTTCTGGCGGAGCCGGATCAGCTCACCAGCGCCAATGCCGTCATCAATATGGTGGGCACTCTGTCCGGTCTTCTGGGGCCGGTAATCGGCGGCGTGCTCTTCGGGGCCTTCGGCATCCGGCCCATTCTCTGGGTCAGCATAGGCTGCTTTTTCCTCTCCGCCGTAATGGAGCTGTTTATCCGGATTCCCCATCACCCCCGGGAGGCGGCAGGCAGTGTGCTGTCCATCGTAAGACGGGACCTGGGGGAGAGTTGGCGCTTCGTCCGCCGGGAGCGCCCGGTGTTCCTGTCCGTCATGTTGGTGTTGGCCCTTTTTAATCTGGTGCTTTCCGCCGCCTTGGTCGTGGGGATTCCCGTGGCGGTGGTCCAGGTGCTGGGTATGAGCGACAGCCGCTTGGGGCTGACCCAGGGAGCCCTGGGCTTGGGCGGCCTGTTCGGCGGCGTGCTGACGGCCTTTCTGGGAAAGCGGCTTCCCCTTCGCCGTGGAAACTTCGTTTTGCTGGCCGCCAGCCTGACGTCGGCGGGTATGGGCGCGGCCCTGCTGCCGGGAGTTCCGCCCGGTCTTGGCTGGTGGGGTGTGACGGTTATGAGCTTTGCCGTGATGGTCCTGTCCACCATGCTGGTGGTGGTGCTCAGCGCCGCCGTCCAGGGGCAGACGCCGCCGGAGCTGCTGGGAAAGGTGATGGCCTTCATTATGGCGGTGTCCAACTGCGCGGCTCCTCTGGGGCAGGCTGTCTACGGAGCGCTGTTCGAAAGCTGCCCGGCCTGGGCGGTACTGCTGGGTGCGGCGGTGGCCGCCGCGATGACGGCGGTCTACTCCGGGCGGGTGTTCCAGGAGCTGGCGGCGGCCTGACGGGATATTCCTTTTAATAAGAGGAGTTGTCCGAAAAACGGCCCCTCGCCTTATCCATTTGGACGAATGATTCTGTGAACCCCTTTTCGCGGCGCCGATCCGAAAACGGCGGCCCGTCCCCTTGCAATCCGCCTAAAAAAGGCGTATACTATCCACAATTTACACGTAAAGGAGAAATTTCCATGAACGCCTGTCCCAACCGCGCGGCAGCCCTGGAGCTGCTGCGGAAATACAACGCTGAGCCCTTCCATCTCCAGCACGCTCTGACGGTGGAGGCCGTCATGCGCTGGTACGCCCAGGACCTGGGCCATGGCGGCGACGCGGATTTTTGGGCCACCGTGGGTCTGCTCCACGACGTGGACTTTGAGAAGTGGCCCGAAGAGCACTGCAAAAAGGCCCCGGAACTGCTGGCGGAGCTCAGCTGCGGCGAGGAGCTGGTCCACGCCGTTTGCAGCCATGGCTACGGCATCTGCTCCGACGTGGAGCCCACCCACGAAATGGAAAAGGTCCTCTTCGCCGTCGACGAGCTCACCGGCCTAATTGGCGCAGCGGCCCGGATGCGGCCCAGCAAATCCGTCAGCGACATGGAGGTCTCCTCTTTAAAGAAGAAGTTCAAGGATAAAAAGTTCGCCGCCGGCTGCTCCCGGGACATCATCAAAACCGGCGCGGAGCGCCTGGGCTGGGAGCTGGAGACCCTGATGGACAAAACCCTCCAGGCCATGCGGGCCAGCGAAGCCCAAGTGGCGGAGGAGCTGGCTTCCCTGACCTAAGTCCCCACGCAAAAAGAAGCCCGCCTTTCAGGCGGGCTTCGCACTATTTTTCCTTCCCCTGCGTCGGGTCCGGTTCTCCGTCCAGCGTGACAAAGTAGTCGTAAAAGGGCAGCAGGAATTCATAGCCCTGTTTCAGGCGCTCCACAATGGCCCGGGAAAACAGCTCCTCCGTCAGCTTCTCCGTGTGGCAAACGCTGAAGGACTTTGCCTGATACCAGGGCTCCAGCAGCGGCGAGGGGGCCGGACCCTTGGGGCGCTTATAGCACTCCGCCTCTAAGACGAACTCCGTCTGCCGGTTCAGCGCCCGGGCCAGGGCCTCCATGGGCTTGGGGTCCCGGTCCAGCCGGGCCCGGAACTTCGCCATGGTCAGCGCCTTTGGGCAGTAGTATCCCACGCCATAGCTCCACCACTCCGGAGCCAGCTCAAACCAGAAGGTGGGCTTGGCCGTCCACTGCTCCGAGGGCTCCTCCACGGAGAACCAAAGGCTCTCCTTGTAAGGTCCCCGGCCATGGAGGCGGCGGGCGTCCCGATAGATGCGGGTCACCTTATGAATCAGGTCGTAATCCGGGCGTTTCTCCCGGAAAAAGTCGTATATTTCACCGCCCAGGGCCTGCATGGGACGATAGAACTGGGTCAGGTAAGTCTCCTTGTGGGCTTCAAACCAGGTCCGCTCGTTGTTAAAGCGGATGCCCCACATGAAATCCACCGTCTCGTCGGTAAAGCCGGTAAACATGGTGTCACTCCTTTTCTCTTTCTGAAAGTCCGGAAGAACACATCCTCCCTAAAACCAGGCCCTATTCCCCCGGTTCCGCCCCGGCGGGCGGATAGGGAATCCGATAGGGCTCCCAGCCCCGCTCTTCCAGCTTTCGTGTCAGCCAATCCCGCAGGGCGGAGACGCCTTCCTCCGTCCAGGGGAACGACTCCGTCTCCACGTCCCGTGCCAGCTCAAAGCTGACATTCTCGTAAACCCAGGCTTGTATCGTGCCGTCCCCGATCCAGCCGCTCCGTTGGAACCGATAGCGAAAGGTCCCCAGACTGCCGGGATACACAGACGCCCGGGTGAAGAAATCCAGATTCAAAAAGGCAAAGGGTTGTTCCATACACGCGCTCCTTTTCTGCTCCCTTTTCAGATTGGCACTGCTCAACGCTATTTGACAAAATGATTCGTCAACATATCGAAAGCGAGCAATCCCCTGTTGATGGATGACTGTCCGATAAACTGGAAGTACCGGAGATATTTCCTTGTGTTATTCTCTCAAACGCTACGGCAAAAAAAGCGCCACAAGAATCGTTATGACCAGGGATATTATCGAAGAAATTGCTAGTGCAACCATTATAAATATATAAAATGTTCTTCTCATTACAATTCCTCTCTGTTAATCTCCGAGTGCTTTTGTAGAAACTGCCGAAGAATATCCCGGCACGTTCCTTGAAAGGGACCTTTTCTATCTCCGCTTTATCCATCGCTTACCTTCCGTCACATATACTTCCGAAGCATCTCCAAATTGGCGCGCATCAAAGAAAGATAGGTGGCCCCCGCCTCCAGATCCGCCCTGGAAACGCTGTGGCCTGTGTGAAACTGCGCCGTCGCCGCTCCGGCGGCCTCGGCGATGCTGTCCGCCACCAGGTGGTTGGAAAACTCGATATACCAGACGGCGGGCAGCCCTTCCTCCCGGACCTTCTCCGTCAAAAAGGCCACCGTTGCCGCCGAGGGCTCCGTCTGCGCGCCGCAGCCGGGAAAGGCGGCGTAATAATCCAGGTGATAGGCCTCGGCGAAGTACAAAAGGGGAAACCGGTCCCCGAAGACGATGGTCCGGTCCCGGCGGCCGTCAAAGAAACGGGCAAACTCCCGGTCCAGGTCCTCCAGCTCCGCCGCGTAACTGGCGGCGGCGGCGCTGTAGTCCCCGGCGTGGACGGAATCCAGCTCCGCCAGCCTCCTGCCGATGGCCCGGGTGATGTCCGCGGCGTTTCGCGGAGCGGTCCAGACGTGCTCGTCCATGCTCACCACTTCCCCCAGGTGGCCGTGGTCCTCCTCCTCGTGGTCGTGATCATGGCCGCCCTGCATCCCCTCCACGGTCTCCTCCTCCAGAAGGTCCACGCAGTCCACCATCCGCAGCGTCTCCCCCCTGGGCTCGATGGCGGTGAGGATGGTGTCCACCCAAGCGTCGGACTCGCCGCCCAGGTAGATAAACAGGTCGCACTCCTGAACCCGGAGGATGTCCGCAGGGGTGGGCTCGTAGGAGTGGCTCTCCGCCCCGGGGGGCAGCAGAAGCGTCACGTCCGCGTACCCGGCGGCAGCGGCCCGGGCGAAGTCATAGGCCGGAAAAACAGCGGCGACCACCTGTAGGCGGTCCGAGGGCGCTTCCGGCGGGGTGGCGGCACAGGCGGGAAGGGTCAGCAGGACCCAGAGAAGCAGCAGCAGTCGTTTCATAGGCATCTTCTTTCAGGAAAATTGAGAAGTGTTTTCAAATATACTACAAAACGGGCGACTTTGCAAGGGTCTTCTCCGCCGGGGAGGCCTCCGCGCGCCTATTCCGGTGAACCCCTGTGCCTCCGCCCGCATAACCGTGTTCTTAGATCGAACGCTTCCCGAAGACCGTCCGCCGCAAAAACTGTCACAATTTTGTTACAGCTTTTTGTCGAAATATCTGTTATACTGGGAGCACCAGATTTTTCACAGAAAGGACGCTTACAATATGCGCCGTTTACTGAACCTATGGCTCCTGCTCCTGCTTCTCTCCGCCTGCTCCGCCGCAGCGCCCCCGCCCCCTCCCGAAGAGCTTCCCCCGGAGCCGCCGGAGGAGGAAGCCGCCCCGCCGGAAGAACCCGCGCCGCCCGCCGCTCCCGAGCCCTATGAGATCGGCGACCCCACCGTCCAGCAGGAGGGTTACGTCCCCTGGAACGGCGTGGTGGAGCACCTTTTCTTTCACCCCGTCATCGCCTACCCGGAACTGGCCTTTGACGGCGATACCCAGGCCAACGGGTTGGACGACTTCATGGTCACTGTGGACGAGTACAACCGCATCCTTCAAAGCGTGTACGACAAGGGTTATGTGCTGGTGGACATCAACAGCGTCTGGAGCGAAACCGCCGGAGAAGACGGGCAGCCTAAGATGGTCCGGAACACCCTCTACCTTCCCGAGGGGAAAAAGCCCCTAGTCCTCAGCTACGACGACACGAATTACTATCCCTACATGCTGGAAAACGGCTTTGCCCACAAGCTCATCATCGGGGACGACTTGAAAATCGCCTCCTGGGGCCTGGACCCGGCGGGCAGCGAGGTGGTCAGCCGGGATTTGGACGCCATCCCGATTCTGGACAAATTCGTGGAAGAGCACCCGGACTTCTCCCCCTTCGGGGCCAAGGGTTGTCTGAGCCTGACGGGCTACGAGGGCATCCTGGGCTACCGCACCCAGACGGACACCAAGGCCTGGGACGACGCCAAGGAGGCCACCCGCCAGAAAGAGCGGGAAGCCGTCCAGCCCATCGTCGAGGAACTCCGCCGCACCGGCTGGACCTTCGGCAGCCACACCTGGGGCCACATCCGCCTGGGGGATGGGAACATGACCCGCATTGAAGCGGACACGCAGCGCTGGCTGGATGAGGTAGGCAGCCTGGTGGGAGAAACCACCATCCTCTTCTATCCCCACGGCGAGCGCCCCGACGGCAACGACTGGACCCTGACGGGCCCCGCCTTCCAATACTTGCAGAGCAAGGGCTTCCGGGTCTTTTGCTCCGTGGGGGTGGAGAGCTTCAGCTTCATCAAAAAGGACATCTGCGCCGTGATCTGCGACCGGCTCCACCCCGATGGCACCACCCTGCGGCACTCCCGGGACCGCTACTTACAGTTCTACGACGCCAAGGACATCATCGACCTGACGGTACGGCCCCAAAGGGAGGTGAGCTGGGAGTGACCTGGCTGGCGAAAAGCCGGATTCCCAGCGCCGCGGCTCTGGCGGCACTGGGGATCGCCTTGGGTCTCATCCTCCGGACTCCGCCCGCGCCGGGGATTCCCCCGCCGCCGGAGATTTGCGAGGGGGAAGCTTCCGCGATTCTTGAAGGCCGAACCCGGCGGGAGATTCTCGCCGCCTGGGGGAGCCGGACGGGACGCTCTCCGGCTTCTTCGGGGACGTCTACAGGCGGAATGGAAATGGCACGGTTGTGCTATATTATGATACAGCGCTTATAAACGAAGGCGCCGCAGACACGGACACGGTTCCCGTCCTGCGCGCCGTCTTCGACGAAACCTGACAAGGAGGAATCTACGCCATGACAAGAGAAGAACTGAAAGCCGCCGCCGTGGCCATGCTGGACCGGGCCTACATCCCCTACTCCCACTTCCCCGTGGGCGCGGCCCTGGAGTGCTCCGACGGCACGGTCTTCACCGGCTGCAACATCGAGAACGCCGCCTACTCCCCCACCCTCTGCGCCGAGCGGGTGGCCGTGGCCAAGGCCGTCAGCGAAGGGCGCCAGGACTTTGTCCGCATCGTGGTGGCGGGCCGGTGCGAGGACTTCTGCGTCCCCTGCGCCGTCTGCCGGCAGGTGCTGTACGAGTTCGCCCCGGACATGGAGGTCATCAGCCTCAACGCCAAGGGCGAGGAGCTGGCCCTGCCCCTCCGGGAACTGCTGCCCCACGGCTTCGGCCCCAAGTATCTGCTGAAGGACGAATGAGAAAGCGCCCCGCCTTGACGGCGGGGCGCTGGCGTTTCCTCCCCGGCGGAACGCGGGCCGCTCGAGAGGGGAGTTATCTTCTTCGGTTCGCCCGGCTGATCCTGGTAAGGACGATGCCCAGCAGGATACAGATGATGCCAACGATGAGCAGCGGGCCGTCCGCCTGCCGGGTTAAGAGAAAAACGCCCACGAGGAGCAAAAGCACGCCGGCAGCTCCTACCGCATACACAATGAACCACCCTCCTTATGGAATCCCTTCGTCCCTCGCCGCCTGGCCGGACAGGGCTTTCCCTTGTCAGAAGGTGAAGACCTGTCCCGCCCGTTCCACCGGAACCGTCCGCTCTGTAAAGGCCGGGTTCTCTTCCAGAAATTTCCTGCTAAACTCAAAGTCTCCCCATTGGTGCATGGGTAAAAAGTGCCGGATATCCGCCGTTTCAAGGAAATACGCCGGGCCCCAGAAGCCCGCCTCTCCCAGCCGGGGATCCAGGGGCAGCATGGCCAGGTCGATTTTCCGGCCCCGGAGAGGCTCTGTGTACTTCTTGAAATTGACCTCCATGTTCCGGTTCCAGGCCCGGTCCTCCCCCTCCCAGTGCCACCAGTTCAGATCCCCGGCGTGGAAGACGGTCCGGCCATCCGGCAGCGTCACCAAAAAGGCGACGCCCTCGTCGCTGGAGGACAGGGTCTCGATCTCCGCCTGGGGCAGGGAGAGGGTCTGGCCGCCTTGACGGACCCGGGCCTTTTCCACCGTCTCCGGGGAAACGCCCCATCGCTGGAGGTGGCGGGGGTCCAGGGAGACGCCCTTGCCCAGGAGGAAAGAAACGTCCCGGTTCCCGTCGTTCAGGGCGAAGATCTTCGGGTCGAAGTGGTCCGGGTGCACATGGCTGGCAAAGACGTACAGGGGAACCCCCGGCGGCAGCGCCGGGAGCTCTCCCTTCCACCAGTCAAACAGCAGCGCGGCGAAGCCCGTCTCCACCAAAAAGCCGCTGTGTTCCAGAAACGTGACCCGCATTACAGAAGCTTTACCGCCGTGCCATAGGCCACCACCTCGGCGGCGCCCTGCATCACGGAAGAAGAGCCGTAGCGGATGTTCACGACGGCGTCGGCCCCCAGGGCGTCGGCCTCGTCCACCATGCGCTTGGTGGCAATCTGCCGGGCCTCGGTCAGCATTTCGGTGTAGCCCGCGATTTCGCCTCCCACCAGGGTTTTCATTCCGGCCATAAAGTCCTTTCCGAAGTTCTTGGACTGGACCACCGTTCCCTTCACGATTCCAAGGGCCTCGATCTCTTTTCCGGGCACATGATCAATATTCAGCAGCAGCATCAAATTCTCCTCCTTCAATTTCTACAAAACGTTCTTTTAACACAACCAGAGCGGGGATTACCAGCACTCCACACCCCCCGGCCAGGGCGG
Source organism: Oscillospiraceae bacterium (assembly GCA_910575815.1). Taxonomy (GTDB): domain Bacteria; phylum Bacillota; class Clostridia; order Oscillospirales; family Oscillospiraceae; genus Oscillibacter. Next base: position 38,160 of record CAJTFN010000010.1, on the reverse strand, counting down.
CGAAGAGACCGGCGGCCCACCCAGGCAGGTCCGGAATAAAGCACAGCGCGGCAAAGAAGGCGGCGCAGGCCAACTGAATCAGCGCGAACAGCACCACGGCTGTCACGGCCTGCCGTCTCCGGCGGCGCTTCTGGGATTCCTTCGAAATCATCGTACGTGTTTCCTCCTTTTTTACAGGTTCCAGCTTTTGGTCCCCGCCGGATCGCGGGAAAGACTTGCGGCGGGAGCCTATTTATGATATAATGTCCAAGAAGCGGTAATCACAAAGCCGTTTCCGGTCATATAACCTTATAAGATTTTAATTTTGATATAGGTGGTGCGGTATGGGTCTTTTTTCTTTTTTGTCCCGCGATCAGGAATACCTGGAACTGGATACCACTCCGGTTCAGCCGGCGGAGGAGGAGGATTCGGGCTTCCCCGAGATCTGCAATGAAATGCCCGTCGAGGTCGTGGAGAAAAGCGGGCGGGTGCTGAACACCGGCCTCATCACCTCCCATTCAACGGGAGAGCTGACCATGGGCCGTCTCCCGGGCGGGCTGTCCTTCAAGGTTTGCCCACCGGACAGCACGGTGTACGTCCGGGGCTGCGACAACAAAATGATGCAGTTTTACCTCCGGGCCACCGTGGTGGAGTCCAGCCGGACGCTGATGCAGCTCAAGGACCTGGAGCCGGAGGTCCACGACAATCACCGGGACACCTTCCGCCTGTCGGTGAACGCGCCCATCTCCATTTTCTACATGAACGACGAGCGCTTCGAGCGGCCCGAGGCCTGCACCCTGGTGGACATCAGCACCGGGGGCTGCTGCCTCCAGTCGGAGTACCTTCACGGGGAGGGCGAAGTGCTTCGCCTGAAGGTGAAGCTGGAGGACTATGTCGCCATGGACTTCGTGGGCGAGGTCATCCGGGTCATTGAGTGCGGCCCCAAGGAGTTCCGGTACGGCATTCTCTTCGCCCAGCTGAAAAAAGAGGAGATCAATGCCCTGACGAAGATTCTCTTTAACATGCAGCTGGGGAACCGGCGGGAGCACAGCCGCTCCGAGGAGGGGCACTGGTAACCCGCCCGTCCGGCGTCGCGTATCTCGGCGGAACGTCTGAAACGGCGTTCCGCCGTTTTTTCGTCTCAGGACAGTCTCAGAGCCTGGATTTGCTGGAAGCACAGGTTTTTCAGTACCGGCTGGCCTCCTCTTCCTCGCCGCCGTCGATCTCATGCAGCCGCTGAACCAGAGCCTTGAGGACTCCAATCACCACCGCGCCGCCCAGGAGCAGGTAAGCCATCAAAAAAGCCAGGGCAAACAGCGCCGAGGCCGGTCCGTCCTCCCCGAAGAGGCTGCCCATGGACGCCAGAAGCATCAAAACCAGCGGCCCCACATACAGCACCACCACCGTGGCAATCACAATGGGAGCAATCTTCTTTTTAGTAGTTTTTCGCATCGTCAATCTCTCCTCTCCCAATTTCCCGTATTCTCTGGACCAGAGCCAGCACCACGCCGCCGATGATGACCAGGGGCGCCAGGGCCAGGATCAGCAGCATCAGCACCGGCGGAGCGTCCTCCACGCCCAGCGCGATGATCCACAGCACCAATCCGATCACGCCGCCCATCAGCAGAACCATCACCGTTGTGATGGCCACCGGGGCCACATAGCGAATCCGAAGGTCCTTTTTCTGCTTGTTCTGGAAGGTGGTTCCGCTCTGTTCCATGGTTTCCATCTCCGTCAGAATACCGGCAGCGTCCAGATCCTCCAGGCGCTCCTGCCGGTTCGTCAGGCCATCGCAAAGGCGGATGGCCTGTTCCAGATTGTCCCGGTCCCGCTCCAGGGTCACCAGATGGCGGCGCATGCCGTCCCCCACGGTGTGGGCCCCGCTCTGCATCCGGCGGATCTCCTCCAGGGAAACGCCCAGCTTTCGCATCAGCTTGATTTGCAGCAGGGTCCGCACCTCGCCCTCGCCATAGTCCCGATAGCCGTTCTCGCTGTTCCTCCGGGGCGTCAGCAGCCCCTCGGACTCGTAGAAGCGGATGTTCTTCCGGGTGATGCCCACCAGGGCCTCCACCTCGTTAATTTTCATGCCTCTCACCTCGTTTTTCGTTCTCATGATATACCTTCCAGCGGGGGGAAGGTCAAGAGGAATTTTGCAAATTCCCGCAAAAAGGGCAAAAAACCGCCGGGGAGACCTTCCCTGGCGGCGTTTCTCTCCCCTTGGACCCTGTCCGCCGGAGAACGCGTTTTTTTCAGGCGGAAGCCCTCCGCCCCTTTCTCCCGCGCCCTCCAGCCAAAGGCCGTTGCGCGGAAAAGTTTTCCCCTGGGGAAAGGTGTTATGCGCGGCGGCGTCAGACGGCGCTGTGCCCCCGGGTTTCCCGCTCCAGGGGCAGGTCCGGCCGGGCGGCGGCAATGGCGTCCAGCACCTGGTTCGCACTGTCCAGCTTTTCAAAGAGGAAGTCCTGATAGAACTCCTGGCCATAGTACAGCCGCAGCCGGGTCATGGGCAGAGCCTTGCCGCAGCAGCCCGTGAGAGACAGACTGGTGTTCCGGCTCAGGGCCTTGGTCAGGGCCTGAAAGGAGAGATACTTCGTGCCGGGAAAGGCGGGGAAATATATGGCTTGGCCGCTGAACCGGAACTGCTCCACCCGGCGTGCGGAGCGGTAATCCTCCCCGGGATCGGACAGGGGAAAATCCTGGGCCAGGGGCTTGATGGCAAAAATAGGCATACGCTTCTCCTTTCCGCCGGAGGGCTTGGCGTCCGGCGAGCCGTTGTTTTATGGCCGCTATGATAGCAGCTTTTCTCCAAAAATTCCATGGCAAAAACAACAATTTGCCTAAATACTGTGGAAATGCACCTTGTTCCCGGAAGCAAAGTGGATTATACTATAGAAAAACACGCGGCGGAGAGACGGTCCCCCGCCCTCCGTCTGTTTCTGGAGGTCAATTATGCATCGTATTCGAATTTTCAATAAAATCGCTCCCGAGGGTCTGGCCCAGCTGGACCCCGCCATCTATGAGACCGGTGAAGACGTCCGGGACGAGGAGGGCATTCTGGTGCGCTCCGCCAATCTGCTGGACTACAAATTCCCCGACCAGCTCCTGGCCATCGCCCGGGCCGGCGTAGGGGTGAACAACCTCCCCCTGGACCGATGCTCTCAGGCTGGCATTGCCGTCTTCTCCACTCCCGGGGCCAACGCCAACGCCGTGAAAGAGCTGGTCCTCTGCGGCATGCTCATCTCCTCCCGGGACGTCACCGGCGCGGTGCGCTGGGTCCGGCGGCAGGCCGAGGCCGGGGCGGACCTGGAGGCCGTGGTGGAGAAGGGCAAGGCCGCTTTCGTGGGCCCGGAGCTCTACCGGAAATCCCTGGGCGTCATCGGCCTGGGGGCCATCGGCTCTTTGGTCGCCAACGTGGCCCTGGATCTGGGCATGGATGTTTACGGCTACGATCCCTTCCTCTCCGTGGACGCCGCCCTCCGGCTGGACCGGCACGTCCACGTGGTCCGGGACGTCCTCGAGCTGTATAAAAAGGCGGACTACATCACCGCCCACATTCACTACAATGAGAAAACCCGCCACATGATCGGCGCCGAGGCCCTGGCCTCCATGAAGCCCGGGGTACGCCTCATCAACCTGGCCCGGGGGGGCATTGTGGACGACGAAGCCCTGCTGGCAGCTCTGGATGCCGGGAAGGTGACGGCCTATGTCACCGATTTTCCCACCAATCAGCTGGTGACGAATCCCCACGTCATCGCCATGCCCCATCTGGGGGCCTCCACGCCGGAGAGCGAGCAGAACTGCGCCGTCATGGCCGCCGGGGAGCTGCGGGACTATCTGGAGAACGGAAACATCAAGAACTCCGTCAATCTGCCGGATGTTTACCTGGAGCGTAGCGGCATCCAGCGTCTGTGCGTCATTCACAAAAACGTCCCCGCCATGCTGGCCAGCATCACCGCCCTGCTGAGCCGGGACAGCGTGAACGTGGAAAACCTGAGCAACAAGAGTAAGGGCGACTACGCCTATACCCTGGTAGACCTGGGGGCCAGGGTCGAGCCCGCCGTCATCACGGATTTGAAGGGCCTGCCCAACGTCATCCGGGTCCGGGTGATCGACTAAGGGAAAACCTTTTCTTATTCTATTTATAAAAATCATTCTATAAGGAGGCCCCGCCTGTGTTCGACCTGAACGGCGCTCTGGAGCGCTTCGCCGGGAAGCTGGCCCTGGAAAACATTCTGGCCGCCGCCCTGGCGCTGCTGGCCTGTCTGCTGGCGGTCCGGCTGCTGCTGAAGCTGACCCGCCGCCTCCTCCGCCGCACAAAGCTGGAAGAGCGTATTCAGCGCTATATTCTCATGCTGGTCAAGCTGTTGCTGTACACGCTGACCGTGGTGTTCACGGCGGGGACTCTGGGAATCAACATGACCTCCCTGGTGGCGCTGTTGTCCGTGGGTTCCCTGGGGGTCACCCTGGCGGCGGAGGATGTGCTGGGCAACGTTGCCGGGGGACTGGTGATTCTGTCCTCCCATCCCTTTACCATTGGGGACTTCATCGAGTCCGGCGGGGTCTCCGGCACGGTGGAGGAAATCAGCCTGAACCACACGAAGCTAACCACCCCCGATGGCCTGACGGCTTTGCTGCCCAACAAGGAACTGGCGGCCTCCAAGGTCGTCAACTACACGGTGCTGGGGCGCCGGCGGATCGTCTGGAAGATGAGCGCGGCCTACAACGCGCCTACGGAGACGGTAAAGAGCGCCTGTATTCGGGCGGTGGAGGCCACGGAGCACATTTTATCCGACCCGGCCCCTTCGGTGTACCTCACCGCCTTCGGGGAGAGCGGCATTGAATTCACCGTCTACTGCTGGTCCTCGGCGGAGGACTTCTGGACCACCCAGTTTGCCCTGGCGGAGAATCTCCGGCGGGAGTTCGCCCAGGCGGGGGTGGAGATCCCCTATCAAAAGCTGGACGTCCGCCTTGTGGAAGAACCGAAGAAATGAGAAAAGCGGCTGACGGAAAACCGTCAGCCGTTTGTTCTTTTGCGGTCACTCCGCTTCATCCCATCGGGCCAACGATGGTCCCGTCGTCCTGCTCCGCCTCAATGTCCCTGGCAATGCGCAGCAGCAGGAAGCCCAGCAGGGTCACCCCGCCGCCAACGCTCAGCAGCACGGAGGAGAGATAGGCGCTGCCGTCCGCCAGGGCGGCCAGGTTCAGTACCACCGCCGCCCCGGTGTAAAAGGCAAAGCACCGGGTCCTTCCCGTCTGGAAGGCGAAGGAACTCAGGCGGTAAAAGCCCAGGGTCATAAACACCAGACCCAACAGCTCCACGTAGTACATGGTCAGCGAGGGATTCACGGAATCGATGCGATAGGTCAGCACCAGCCGCACCACCAGCGCCCCTACCGGAGCCAAGGTCACCACGGCGGGAAGCGGGTGGACCGCCTCTCCCCCCTCCCGGCGGCGGCACCCCGCCAAAACCAGGAAGAGGCCCACCGAGGACAGCAGCGTCAGTCCCCCCATCAGCAGCTGTCCCTTGGGGGAGTAGCCCAGTCCGCCATCCAGAAGGATGCCGTAGATGGCATGGCGGGAGGAGATGAGCCCGGCGGGCAAAAGCCGGAGCCCCTCCGCCAGGTCCGCCAGGCCGCTGAGGGCCATCAGAAACACACCGCACATGGGCACAGTGAGCAATCCCGTGTTGGCCGTGTCAAAGTCCCGGGGCAACGCGGGGCCCGGGTCCTCCTCCTTCGGAAGCAGAAGACACCCGGCCGCCAGAGCGGCTCCCAGGCCGATTAGCAGTACCGCCAGCGCCAATTCCGCCGGATTTCCGGGAATCGGAAGGCCGGTATCCGTCTCGAAGCCTGTGTTGTTTTGCAGCAGCCGCAGCACCCAGGCGGCCGCGCCGCCCAGCACCGCCGTCAGGGGAAGCGCATATTGTTTGTTCATACGAAGAAGCGTCCTTTCGGCAATCTACCGGGGGCGGGGCCCGCCGGATCATTGGGAGTCCTAAAAATGTCTTCCCGGGAATTCCGGGGATGTCTGTCTGTGTTCCATAAAAACGCCTTATAGTATAGCACAGAAAGCGGCTCCTGAAAAGTGGTAATTTTGCCGCTTTTCTCTTGCCCGGTTCCCGGTCAATCCTCTTCCAGCAGCGTCAGGCGCGGGTTCTCCGCCGCCGCCCGGCGAAGGAGCCGGGTCAGTCCCTGTCCCCGGCGGCCAAGGTGGTCCTCCAGAAGGTCCCGGTGAAGGAGGCGGACGGTCAGCGCCTCCGGGCAATCCGTCAGGCAGTCGAACAGGGCGTCCAGGTTCCGGCCATAATACGCAGGGAAAACCGGGGCAAAGCGCTCATGGACCTCTTCCATGGTTTCCAGAGTCCGGCCGTCCAGCACAATCTCAGCCATTGCCCTCGTCTCCATACAGCAGCTGGAAGGACTCGTAGTGGTCCTCTGTGTAGTAGATCAATCCGTCGTTGGAGAAGACGATTCGCTTGGCCCCGCGGCTTTTGGCTCCCAGGGTGTCGATGTCACACTCCGTGTAGCTCCGGCCCTCGGCCTCGGGGAGAAGTCCCTCATAGTTCCCGAACCGGCTCCCGCCAATGCACTTGCCCGGGGCATAGGGCTCCAAGTCTCCGCCGGGCCAGCCCAGGTTCTGGGCCTCTTTCTTGGTGATGAAGTTGTCCGGAAGGCGGCCATAGGTGTAAATATAGAGGGCCACATCCTCTTTGGTGGTGTAGACGCCGTCCTCCGGAAGAACAGCGGCCTCCGCCTGCTCCGGAATGTCCGATCTGCTTTCGCCGCTAACCAGGCCATCGGGGAATTCCCCGTCTTCCGCCTCTGGGACAACGGGGTCTTCGGGGTCCGTTTCGTCCGGGAGTCCGGCGGGGTCTTCCGGGTCTGTCTCATCCGGAAGATCGGAAGAGTCTTCCGAGTCTGTCTCATCCGGAAGATCGACGGGTGCTTCCAGCTGGGGGCCCTCTTCGTATAGAACGGCCCCCGCCAAATCCGCCACAAGAGCGCCGCAGCCGGTGAGGGAAAACAGGGTCAAAGCAGCCAGCAGGCCGCTCAGCCAACGTTTCATATCCATCATCCTTTCTGTCAATGGGAACAGTATAGCAGTTCCCGGGGAAAGAGGCAAGTGACCCGCCACACTTCCCTTCAAAAAGGAGTATAAATCCTGAAACCGGCAAAACGAAAGGAACCCCTTTCAAGGGTTCCTTCCGTCGTGATTCAGACCGGCCGGACCGCCGGTCTTCTCTTTTCGGTCTTTCCGCCAAGGGCCAACCTTTCCAGCGGTTCAAGCACTTTCCAGCAGCTTTTGAAACCGCTCCAGCAGTACCGCCGTCTGTCCCCGGGCGGCCTGGCCCTGGGGCAGCAGGTTTCCCTCCTTCGTCCCCTGGAGAACACCCTCGGCCAGGGCCCAGCTCAGAGCCTCCCCGGCGTAGGCGCCGACCTCTCCGGCGTCCCGGTAATCCTCCAGTCCGGCCCGCTTACCGCTGTCCGCCCGCTCCAGCTTGGCGTACCGCCAGAGAACCGCCGCCAGCTGCTGGCGGCTCACCGGCTGATCCGGGCGGAAGGTCCCATCGGGAAAGCCCTCCACCACGCCACGCCGCGCCGCCCAGGCCACGGCCTTGGCATAGTAGGCCCCGGTCCTCACGTCGGAGAAGGAGGAACCGTAAATCCCGGGAGACCCCGCCAGGCGGTAGAGAATCGCGGCGATCTGGCCCCGGGTCACTGCCGCGCCGGGGGCAAAGGTTCCGGCGCCGGTGCCCTGCATCAGCCCAGCCTCGCAGACGGCCTCCACCGCCCCGGCGTACCACGCCCCGGCGGGCACGTCCGAAAAGCCGCCGCCCCGCCAGGCGGAGCAGGCGCTTTGAATCAGGTCCCCCTCCCGGTCCTGGGAGAGCTCCCAAAAGCCCACGCCGCCCAGGCCGCAGTCCCGGGCCAGCTCCGCCTTGGCGGCAATTGAGGCTTCGTCGTCGTAGGAGAGAAAGCAGCCATTTCCGGAGAGGTAGGGAACCTCCGCCTCCCGGTGGCGCAGCTGGCGGTAACCCGGGCGCTCCAGATACTCGCCCTTCACCTTGTCCCAGGCCACGGAACGGGCGCTGTCAAACCCGCTGTATAGCCCGTCCTGGGCCCGGCTGACGCCCTGGTATATGTAACCATATAACGGCATCCCCAACACCAGCTTCTCCGCCGGAACTCCCCGGCTCACCCAGGCGTTCACGCCGCCCTCCACACTGCCCTGATAGCGGCTTGGGCCACCGGAGACAGGGCGGAGGGGCGCGTTGAAGTTCGCCTGGGAATCCCAGGGGCCGTGGAAATCATAGGCCATGAGAAAAATATGGTCCACCGTCTCCGCCACCGCCCGGGGCTCGATGGAATTGAGGTAGCCGTTCCCCGCCGCCCCGGCAATGCTCAGAACGTAGGGCCGTCCGTCCTTCCGGCTCTGGCGGTCCAGGGTCTTGCGGATGGCCCGGAGCAGGAGCGTGAAATTCTCCCGGTCCTGGGGGCGGTGAATCACGCCCGCCGTGCCGCCGGAGACGGGATACTCCCAGTCCAAATCCACGCCGTCCAGGTCATGGGCCCGGATCAGGTCCAGGCAGCTCCGGGCGAAGGTCTCCCGCTGGGCGGAGGAGGAGGCCACGTCGGAAAACCAGGTGGACTCGTCCCAGCCCCCCACAGAGAGCACGATTTTCAATTCCGGGTTCTGCTTCCGCAGGGCCGTCAGCTCCCCCAGGACCTTCCGGTCCCCCTCCGGGTCCTCCAGGGCTAAGCGCCCATTCTCAATTTTGGCGAAGGCATAGTTGATCTGGGTGAATTGCTCCGCCGGGAGCTTGTCCGGCGTGTAGCCCTGCCGGGCGGCCCAGGAGGCGTAATAGCCCACTACGATATCCCCGGCTCCGGCAGCGGCGGCTCGGGGCGCCGCCGCCAGGGAAAGGGTCAGGATGATTGCCAGAAGCAGCAGCGTCAGGCGGCGCGTTCTCTGCATAATTCCATTCGCTCCTTTTTGAAATACTTTATAAATCGAATCGAACTAACATTCTTCCCCTCATTGTACCCCACCTCCCCCCGCCGGGGCAAGGAACAGCTTTTGGAGACGCAGGGATTTGTTCCCACCGAAAAAAAACCGGGCGGCGCTGACGCGCCGCCCAAATTAAAGCCACTTTTATAAAGATCCCAAAAGATCAATTCCCGCACTCAATGGAGATTTTATTAAACATCGTCAGGATGTCCTCCATGGAGATGGTCCGCTTTTCCTCTCCGGCCCGGTCCAGGGCCACGCGGCCTTGGTTCATCATCAAAATCCGGTCCCCGTACTCCACGGCATAGCGGAGGTTATGGGTCACCATCACCGCGGTGAGCCGCTTTTCCCGGACCACCTTGTCCGTCAGCGCCATGATGACCTCCGCCGTTTTGGGGTCCAGGGCCGCCGTGTGCTCATCCAGAATCAGGAAACGCAAGGGCGTCATGGTGGCCATCAGCAGAGCCACCGCCTGACGCTGGCCTCCGGAGAGGGAGCCCATTTTCACGTTCAACTTGTCCTCCAGCCCCAGGCCCAGGGCCCGGAGCTGCTCCCGATAGTAATCCGTCCGCCTCCGGTCCACCCCCCGGCGGAGGTTGAAGGGCTTGCCCTTGTTGTCCGCCAGGGAGAGATTCTCCAGCATGGTCAGATTGGGGCAAGTTCCCGCCGAGGGGTCCTGATACACCCGTCCCATGGTGGCGTAGCGCTGGTAGTCCTTCCATTTCAGAATACTCTCGCCCTTCACCAGCACATCTCCCGCCTCAATGGGGATGGACCCGCAGATGATGTTCAGCAGAGAGGTCTTCCCGCTGCCGTTTCCCCCTACGATGGCCACGAACTGGCCCTCCTCCACCGTCAGGGAAAAGTCCTGGAACAGCCGTTGCTCGGACACTGTTCCGGCGTTGTAGACCTTCGTCACATTCCGCAGCTCAAGCATGGATGATCGCCTCCCCCTTCCGGCCGGACAGCACCAGCACCAACAGGAACAACGCTGCCGTCACCAGTTTCATCATATTCGCAGGCAGTCCGGCGCTCAGCGCCGCCTGAACGCAGAGCTTGTAGAGGATACTGCCCAAAATCACGGAGGTCGTCCCGGCGGGAAGGGCCAGAAGCCGCAGTCCCTTCCGTTCCACCAATCCCCGGGCCAGGGGAGAGGCGGCGTAAAAGTTCATCAGGGAGACGCCGATGATTACCGCGGCCAGGCCGTAGACCAGCTGGCCGGTGCCCATGGTGGCGGAGAAGCTACGCTGCTCGTGGACCACCACGCAACCCCCCAAGGCCACCAGGGCATTGGAAATCACCAGCCCCAGGAGCTTCACCGCGCCCCGGTCCTGCGCCAGGGAGGTCACAAGCCCCGCGTTGTCCCCCACGGCCCGGAGCAGCAACCCGGATTTCGTGCGGAAATAGGCGTCCAGCACCAGCTTCACCGCCAGGGTCAGGAAAAGGGAGACCACCAGCTTCCGTCCCATCAGGCTCATGTCCCCCAGCAGGGCCGTCACCGGAGCGGAGGTGAAGATCGTGTCCGTCCCCCGGTCTACCGTCAGGTTGGACCCGGCAATCTGCAGGTTTACGGAGAAAAGGGCGGTCATGGTGATGATGCCCGCCAGCAGATTCCGGACCCCCAGCTTCACGTGGACCACGCCGGTAAAGAGGCCCGCCAATGCTCCCACGGCCATGGCGGCGGGCAGCGTCAGCCAGGGATTCACGCCCTTTACCAGCAGCACCGCCGTCACGGCGGCGCCCAGGGGAAAGGTTCCGTCCACGCCCAGGTCCGGGAAATCCAAAATCGAATAGGTAATATAGACGCCGAAGGAAATCAGCGCGTAAATCAATCCCTGCGTCAACGTGCTGACCAGCAAATCCAGCATAGAAACCTCCTCACAAATCAGGAACCGCCTCAGACCACGGTGCTGCGCAGCGTCCCAATGTGCTCAATCGTGCACTCCACCACGTCTCCGGCTTTCAGGAACCTCGGCGGATCGAAGCCCATGCCCACTCCGGCGGGAGTGCCCGTGGCGATGATGGTCCCCGGCAGCAGGGTCATGCCGGCGGTCAGCTCCTCCAGGATCCTGGGAATGCTGTGAATCAGCAGGGAGGTGTTGGAGCGCTGGCGCTCCTCGCCGTTGACCCTGCAGGAGATTTCCAGCGCCGGGGGAAACGCCGCCTCGGGCGAGGTTTTATCCTTGGTGACGATGCAGGGGCCCATGGGCGTAAAGCCGTCCAGGCCCTTGCCGAAGTACCACTGCTTATGGCCGGTCTGAAGGTCCCGGGCGGAGATATCGTTCAAAATGGTATAGCCGAAAACGTAGTCCCCAGCCTCCTCCGCCCTCACGTTTTTGGCGGTCTTTCCGATGATGACGGCCAGCTCCACCTCATAGTCCAGGCGCTCCACCAGGCCCTCATACCGGGGAATCTCCCCCTCGGGGTCCCCGGCCCGGCTGACCCGCTTGGAGAAGTACACGGCCACGGGCCGCTCCTTGGTGAAGGCACCGGCGTCGTACTTGGCGGCCTCCTCCTCGTGGGCCCGGTAGTTCATGCCCAGGCAGATCACGTCCTGCCGGGGCCGGGGAATGGGGGCCAGGAGCTTCACGTCCGCCAGGGGAACACCCTTCAAATGGACGACGCTCTCCAGCTGCTCCCAGGCTTTTTCGTCCGCCGCAGCGGTCTCAATCAGGGAATTCATGTCCGGATAGGGCAGGAATACCACCTCTTGGCCAGACTCCGCCTGGGCCGTCTCTGTGATTACGCCTACCCGTTCCCGGTCCTCATACCGGCAAGTTACCAATTTCATCGTCTTTCCCCTTTTCTGTCATCCTGTTCTAAGCCGCCCTTGCGGGAAGCCGGGGGCGGATGGCCGCTCCCCGTTCCGCGTAGTTCGACGGCCTTGCTTATTTCGTCACGTCAACCGCCACAGCGGCCACATCCTCCGGTACTGCCAGGCCCATGGCGTTCAAGGCCTCGGGATTCAAATAGAGGTCGTAGTTCTCGATGACCTCATAGGGCAAATCCTGGCACCTGGCCTCTCCCCGGAGAACCTTGGCGGCCATCTGGCCGGTCTGAATCCCCAGTTTCACATAGTCCAAACCCGCGCCGGCCACGCAGCCCAGCCTCATCTGCTCCACCTCGGAGCCGTACACCGGGACGCCCGCCTCGTTGGTCTTCTCCAAAATGGCGGGGAGCACGCCCACCACGGTGTTGTCCGTCAGGTTGGAGATGCAGTCCACGCCCCGGGAGAGCAGGGTATCCGCAGCCTGTGTGACCTCCGACTGGGCGGTGACGCCCACAGTCTCAATGGTGAAGCCCGCCGGGGCGGCCAGCTCCTCATAGACGCCCACGGAGTAAACGGAGTTGGCCTCGCTGGTGGTGTAGATAATGCCGATGGTCTTGGCATGGGGCTGAAGGTCCCGAATCAGCTTGAGCTGGCCCTCCACCGGCAGCACATCGGAGGTGCCGGTAATGTTGCCGGAATCCAGTTTCGCCCCCATAGGGTCCGTGATGGCGGTGAAGACGACGGGGATGTCCTTGTCCTCGGCGGCGGCAAAGCAGGCCGTGGCGGAAGGTGTGGCGATCGCCACCATCATATCCACGTTCTCAGCGGAGAAGGTCGCGCCGATCTGCGTGGCGATGTTGTCATCAAATCCGGCGTTTTGGTAGTGTACCTCAAAATCCACGTCCTCTTTCAGCCCGGCCTCTTCCAGCCCTTGGAGGAACCCGGTCCGGCAGTTGTCCAGAGAACCGTGCTCGCCGTACTGGGAGATGCCGATGAGGTACTTTTTCCCGGGCTCGCCGTCTTTCCCGGGCTGCTCCGGAGAGGAGCCGCCGCAGGCGGTCAGGGAAAGCGTCAGGGTCAGGGCCAGAAGCAGGCTCAAAATCATGTTTGTGCGTTTCATTGTAAAAATCTCCTTCATCATAAATCATCATCCATTTCCAATACTCCGCCGCCGGGCGGAGGGAACGCGGCCAAGCCAGGGCCGCCATCGTTTCGAATACAGTGCCATGATCAATACCCTCTTTCCGGGGGAGTGAAAATAAAAAAGTCCTGTCCCTCTTTTGGGACAAGACTTCCATCCTGCGGTACCACCCAAGTTGACGCCAAAGCGCCCGCTCGTCTCACGTACTTCCATACGCGCCGCCCTGATAACGGGTGCGGTCCCCGTCGGCCGCTACTGGACATTTCGCCGTTCGCTCCGCCCTCGCAAGTCCATTCACCGGAACGCTCTCTGCCGCGATTCCACCCCTCGCGGCTCTCTGGAAGACAGCCAAAACCGGATACTCCTCTTGCTCACAGGTTTTCCTTGACTTCTTCGTATTATACGCAGGGTCTCTTCAAATGTCAACCGTCAAACTGCACAAAGCAGTCGCCGGGGAGAGACCGGAGATATTGGTCCCCGGGGAGCCGCCCCCCCAAAAGGGATCTCCCATCTCCGAATCTCCTTCCCCGTCCGCTCTATGAAAGCAGGAGCTTGTCGTCCGCCTCGTCGGAGCCGCTGACTTTGTTGAACAGCTCCAGCAGCTGGGATACCGTCAGCTTCTTTTTCTCCTCGCCGGAGACGTCGATGACGATCCTGCCGTCGTACATCATGATCAGCCGGTTTCCGTGCTGAATGGCGTCCTTCATGTTGTGGGTAACCATCATGGTGGTAAGGCCGCTTTCCGCTACGATGCGGTCCGACAGTTCCAGGACCTTGGCCGCCGTCTTGGGGTCCAGGGCGGCGGTGTGCTCGTCCAGGAGCAGGAGCTTCGGCTTTTTCAAGGAGGCCATCAGAAGCGTCAGCGCCTGGCGCTGGCCGCCGGAGAGGAGGCCCACCTTGCTGGTCAGCCGGTCCTCCAGGCCCAGGTCCAGCTTTTTCAGCATCTCCTGGTACGTCCCCTTCTCTTCCCGGGTCACGCCCCAGCGCAGCCCCCGGCGCTGTCCCCGGCGGGCGGCCAGCGCCAGATTCTCCAGAATCTGCATGGTGGGCGCGGTGCCCAGCATCGGGTCCTGAAAGACCCGGCCGATGTAGGGCGCCCGCTTGTACTCCGGCAGATGGGTCACGTCCACGCCGCCGATGGAGATGCTCCCCCCGTCCACGGTCCAGGTCCCCGCCACGGCGTTCAGCATGGTGCTCTTCCCCGCGCCGTTGCCACCGATGACGGTGCAGAAATCCCCGTCCCTCAGCGTCAGGCTCACGCCCCGGAGCGCCTGCTTCTCGTTCACCGTGCCGGGGTTGAAGGTCTTCCAGATTTCCCTGATCTCAAGCATGTTGGGCACCTCCGGCCTTTTGGACTCCTCCGGTTTTGGCGGCCCACCCGGTTTTCAAGGGCCCGTGCACGTACTTCCCCTTCCAATAGGGAACCGAGAGGAAGAGGGCCACCACCGCGGCGGACAGCAGCTTCAAATAGTTGGCGTTAAGGCCCATGGCCAGCACCGCCTGGATGACAATATAATAGAGGATGGCCCCAATGGACACCGCCAGCATTTTCAATGCGAAATTGCGGAAAATCCTTCCGAACAGCACCTGACCGATGATGACGGCGGCCAGACCGATGACGATGGCGCCCCGGCCCATGTTGATCTCGCTGGCGCTGTTAAACTGAGCCAGCAGCGCCCCGGAGAGGGCCACCAGGCCGTTGGAGACCATCAGGCCCAGCACCTTAATGAAGTCCGTGTTGATGCCCTGGGCCCGGGCCATGCTCTGGTTGGACCCCGTGGCCCGGAGGGAGCAGCCCAGCTCCGTGCCGAAGAACCAGTACAGCACCCCAATGAGAGCCAGGGAAAAAAGGCCCACTACCAAGATCGGGTGCCGGTAAAAAGGCCGGGTCCCCTTGGCCACATCCTGGACAAAGCGGAGGGACACCAGCAGCTTGTCCAGCATATCGCTGGTGGTGACGTTGATGGCCACCGTGGACTTCATCCCCATGATGGCCAGGTTCACGGACCACAGGCCCAGCTGGGTCAAAATGCCCGCCAGAATGGCGGGGATGCCGCAGAAGGTGTGCAGCAGCCCCGTAACCAGTCCCGCCGCCATGCCCGCGCCCACCGCCGCCAGCATGGCCGGCCAGAGGCCGGTCCCCGTGGTAAAAAGCATAACGAACACGGCGGCCCCGGTGCAGAAGGAACCATCTACTGTCAAATCCGCGATGTCCAGAACTTTATAGGTGATGTAAACCCCGATGGCCATGATGCCCCAAATGAGCCCCTGGGACACGGCCCCGGGCAAGGCGTTGATGAAACTCAGCATAATACTCCTATGACCTTTCTTGAAACTCAGAGGCGGGCCCCCTCCCCAGAGGGATCCCTCTCCCAGACCCCGGGAAGCCGGGTGGAGCGGCTTCTCCGGGCTTTGGCCGGACGGCAAGGGGATGCTTTTCCCCCTCATCCCCCAGAGGGGGATTACTCTACAGCGACGGCCTCGTAGCCCTCGGGAACCGTCAATCCCAGGTCGGCGCAGATGGCCTCGTTGTACTTCTTGGTGAACTGGGGCGCGTACTCAATGGGCATCTCGGCGATGTTGGCCTTGTCGGTGAGAACCGCCGCGGCCATCTCGCCGGTCTTGTAGCCGATGTCATAGTAGCTGATGGACAGCGTCGCCACGCCGCAGCCCGCGCAGATTCCCTCCTCGCCCACGATGATGGGCTTCCCCATGGGACGGCAGATGTTGTCGATGATGCCGGCGCTGGTGGCGCAGGTGTTGTCCGTGGGAATATAGAGGACGTCGCTGGAATCGGCGGCGTTCTGGACCACGGAGGCCATGTCGTTGGTGTCGGAGAAGGGATACTGGGTGCAGGCGACGCCCATGTCCTCCAGGTATTTCTGGACCTCGTCCACCTGATACTGGCTGTTCTTCTCAGCAGAGCAGTACACCAGCCCCACGGTCTGGGCGTCGGGGAACCACGCCTTCACCATGGCGGCCTGCTGGTCCAGGGGCGCCAGGTCGGAGGTGCCGGAGATATTGGTGCCCACGGTGCCGGTGAAGTTGTCCAGCCCCAGGGCCACGCCGTATTCCGTGATGGAGGTGCCCAGAATGGGGATGTCGGCGGTGCCGGAAGCGGCGGCCTGGAGGGCGTCGGTGGCGTTGGCCATAATCAGGTCCACCCCTCCGGAGACGAAGCCGTTGACAATGGTGGTGCAGGTGTTGCTGTCCCCCGCGGCGTTCTGGAGGTCGAAGCGCACGCCGTCCTCGCCGAAGGCCTCGATCAGGGCGTCCTGAAAGCCCTCGGTGGCGGCGTCCAGAGCCGGGTGAGGCGTCAGCTGGCAAATGCCCACGTTGTAGACCTGTTCGCCGCCGCAGGCGGCAAGGCTCAGGGCCAGCGCCCCGGTGAGAATCAGTGCAAGCAGTTTCTTCTTCATGTTTACCAATCTCCTTACGTTCATGTGTGGGGACGTCCCCCTGAAACAGCCGCCGGCAAACTTGAAACGCATGCTTTCCAACTCCGCCGGCAATTTATAAAAAGCGGCCCTGTCCGAAGACAGGGCCGCTTCCCAACACAAAAC
Organism: Oscillospiraceae bacterium; assembly: GCA_910575815.1. Taxonomy (GTDB): domain Bacteria; phylum Bacillota; class Clostridia; order Oscillospirales; family Oscillospiraceae; genus Oscillibacter. Next base: position 21,701 of record CAJTFN010000010.1, on the reverse strand, counting down.
GGTCTCTGTTCAGCCGGACGCCTTTTTTCCACGCTCAAAACGGCCCGCGCAGCGGACCTTGGTAAAGCGGTAATAAGCGCCCTGGGCGGAGGAAAGCAGCTGACGCATGGAAAAACGCCCCTCTCTGAAAGACTCGTATGGCTTTAACGCTTTTGTACTATATAGCTTTAAAGGGATAAAGTCAATCGTCATTTTTGGCAAAATCGCCCCCCACCTCCGGAGCCCCGCCGAAGGCTCTTCCCCATGGAAGCGGGCCCCTCAGACCAGTGCTTCCCATTTCTTTGTGTCATTTCTCCAAAAGGATTGTAAAATTTTTCCGACCTTCTATTGCAAATTGCCAGAAAGTGTCGTATAATGAAATCCCTCATTTCTATTTGGGAGAGGAATAAAAAAATGGGAGGTCATTACATGCAAAGAACCGCGCGCAAACAGCTCCTTGCGCTGGTGCTGGCCCTGGCGATGCTGGCCGGCCTGTCCATCCCCGCCATGGCGGCGGAGGAAGAGGCGGGCAAAACCATCACCATCCTTCAGACCAGCGACCTGCACGGCATGGTCAATCCCTTTGACTACGCCTCCAACAAGGAGACCAACACCAGCATGGCCCACGCCGCCGCCATCATTCAGGCGGAGCGGGCGGAGGACCCGGACCTGCTCCTGCTGGACACTGGCGACACCACCCAGGCCAACTACATCCAGTCCTTCCTGGACGAAACGCCTCACCCCATGATCGAGGCCATGAACTACCTGGAGTACGACGCCTGGACCCTGGGCAACCACGAGTTCAACTTCGACTTCAAGTACACCACCCGGGAGATTGAGGAGTTCCAGGGCGTTGTCCTGGGCGGCAACTTCTACAAGGCCGACGGGTCCCGCTGGATCGACGCCTACGAAATCTTCGAGGTGGACGGCGTGAAGGTGGCGGTCTTCGGCGTGGACGCGCCCCATATTCCCCAGTGGGAGAAGTCCGACCCCAGCCACTACAACAACATGAAGATCACCAACCCCGATGAGGAAATCGGCAAGATTCTCGACGAGCTGGAGGGCAAGGCCGACGTCATCATCGGCTCCGTCCACTATGGCCTGGACGGCGAATACGGCGTCGCGGGCATGCGGGAAGTGGCCGAGAAGTACGGCGACCGGATGGACGCCCTGTTCATCGGCCACGCCCACGCCAAGGTCAACGAGACCATCGGCGGCATCCCCGTCCTGGAGCCCGGCAGCAACGGCGAATTCGTCAGCAAGGTCACCCTGACCCTGAAGGCCGACGGCGACGGCTGGGTCGTGGACAAGGCCGAGGGCGAGCTTCTCGACTGCGCCGAAGTCACCCCGGACCCGGATTTCCTGGCCCAGGTCAAGGATCTCCATACGAAGAGCCTGGAGCTGGCTTCCCGGCAGGTGGGCACCGTCGGCAAGACCTTTATCGAAAACCTGGAAGTGCTCCCCGGCATCCCCACCGCCGTTCTGGAGGACGACGCGGTGACCGATCTTGTGAACAAGGTGCAGATGGAGCGGGCCGGGGCCGACGTGTCCCTGGCGGCTCTGTTTGACTCCACCAGCAACCTCCAGGAGGGTCCCTTCCTCCATCGGGACAGCGTGAAAATCTACAAGTACGACAACACCCTTTACGGCGTGAAGGTCACCGGCAAGCAGATGAAGGCCATTATGGAGGAAAAAGCGGGCAGCTTCTTCAACCAGTATCAGCCCGGCGACGTGACCATCAGCTTCAACCCCAACATCCGCCTGTACAATTACGACATGTTCGCCGGCCTGGACTATGAGATCGACATCTCCAAGCCCGTGGGCTCCCGCATTCAGAACGTCATCTACAAGGGCCAGCCCATGAAGGACACCGACACCATGATTCTGGCCCTGAACAACTACCGTTACGGCGGCCTCGTCTCCGCGGGCCTCATCAACGAGGCGGACGTGGTGTACGAGGGCGGCGCGGTCCGGGATATGATTACCGAATACGTGGAAGCCCTGGACGGGCCCCTGATGCCCGAGGTGGACAACAACTGGAAAATCGTAGGCGCAGACCTGAACGATCCCCAGAAGGACCTGATTTATGAGAAGGTCCGGGCGGGCGAAATCGAAATCCCCACCAGCGAAGACGGCCGCACCCCCAACATCGCCTCCCTGAACGGCCCCGCCCTGCGGGAAGCCGGTGTGCTCCCCGCTCTGGAAGAGAAGGAGGAGACCACCCCCGCGCCGGAGACGGTTCCGGAGACCGTCCCCGAGCCGGTCCCGGAGCCGGTTCCCGAGCCCGCGCCGGAGACTGCCCCCGTTCCTGAGCCGGTTCCCGAGCCGGTTCCCGCCCCCGCGCCCGAGGGCACTTATACCGTCAAGGCCGGCGATTGCCTCTGGAGCATCTCCCAGAAGGCCTACGGTACCGGCGTCAAGTGGGGCGTGATTTACAACGCCAATGCCGCCATCATCAAGAACCCCTCCGACATTCAGATCGGTCAAGTCCTGGTGATTCCCGCGGCGTAAGCTCCGCGCATCCATTCCCGAACCCCTTTGGCGGCCCCGGTGAAAACCGGGGCCGCTTGTTTTTGGGGGGAGGCCCGGAGCCGAATTCCCCCTCCCGCGGCTTCAGATTCCTCTTTTCCCCCGGAACTGCCCCTTGCCCGGAGGAGAAAATCATGGTATACTAAGCCTTGGTAAAAATGGGTATGATTGCCCCCAGGAGGTGACCGCAATGGAAAAAAAAGGCGTGAAAATCGCCGCCCAGAACCGAAAAGCCCACCACGATTACTACGTGGAGGAAAAATACGAGGCCGGCATTGAGCTGGCGGGCACGGAGGTCAAATCCGTCCGGGCCGGAACGCTGAATTTGAAGGACTCCTACTGTTCCGTAAAAGATGGAGAGCTCTTCGTCCTCGGGATGCACATCTCCCCCTATGAGAAGGGAAACATCTTCAACAAGGACCCCGTCCGCCCCCGCCGCCTGCTGATGCACAAGCGGGAAATTCGCAAGCTCCACGCCCTGGTGAAGCAGGATGGCTACACGCTGGTCCCTCTGTCCGTGTACTTCAAGGACTCCCGGGTCAAGCTGGAGGTGGGGCTCTGCAAGGGTAAGAAAAACTACGACAAGCGGGCCTCCGCCGCCCAGCGGGACGCCAAGCGGGAGATCGACCGGGCTATGAAGGTCCGGTGAGAAGCCTCCGGACGTGGTTCGCCGCCCTTCGGGGCTTTGCCGGGGCGGCCTCGGGCGCGTATTTGGCGTCGTGGCTGTGGACCGGACTGCTTGCGTTTTTGCGGGACCAAGGGTTGGAAACGTCCCTGGCGGTTCTGGGGCTCTTTCTCCCCTGCCCCGCCGCCTATTTGGGCTACTGCTGCCTCCGGGGCCTGCGGCAGAGGCGGTTCGCCTATGCCGCCGCCTGGGGCTGCGCCTTCGGGGCCCTGCTTTTGGCCGCGGAACCCGATGCCCTGCCGGTCTGGCTGGACGCGGGCCTTCTGGGCAGCTTAGCGGTCTTTTTGTCCCGCCGGTTCTTTCAGGAGCGCTTCCTGCGCTATGTGGATCCGGTCTGGTATCGGGACCCCCGGCGCATCGCCGCCCGGTATGGCCGGGGAAGGCTTTCCGGCCACTGGCACATCAGCCCGCCCTTTGGCCCGGAGGTCCCCGCCTCCTTTGACGTGGGGTCGGGCAGCGCCATCCTCCACGTCCAGGGAGAATCCATCCGGGTGGAGCCTCCCTTCCGGAAGGGGTGGACCTTTTCCGCCCGGGATGTGGCGGGAGTCATCCAAGCCCCCGGCGTGGGCCACTGCGTCCCATACAACGCCCAGGGACAGGCGCTGGCCGTCTTCTGCCTGTCCGGTAAAAACGGGGAGCTCTTCGCCAAGTATCTGCGAAGCCGGGGCGTGCCCTTCCGCCGCCTCAGCGAGGTTCCTCCAAAGGGCCCCCTGGTCCCCGCCCCTCCGGCGGAAGCGCCCAAAGCGTCTCCCCTGGGAGAGGTCCTGTGGGAGGCGGTCTCTGAGTACGCGGCGGAGCTGGAGGCGAAGGAGTCCGAGCCGGAGGAGGAAGTCCGCCACACGGATTTCAGCCAATACATCTCCCGGGAAGCCCGGGATATCCATCTCCAGCTCCGGCGAAGCAAGCCCGTCGGCGTCTGGATCGCCGCGGGGCTGGCCTTGGGCATGGCGGTGTTCTTCGTGGGCTTCCCCGTTATCGTCCTCTGCGGAGGCCCTTATGAGGACATGAAGCTGTGGGTCATGGTGGTCCTGTCCTGCGGCCTCATCGCCGGGCCTTGGGTCCTGGCGGTGGCGCAGGGGGAGCTCTTCCCACCCCGCCTGTCCGTGGAGTACGGACACATCTGGCTGGATAAGGGCCTTTTTCCCATCCGGGAAATCCCCTTATCGGATATCGGCAGCCTCCGCTATGACCGCTCCGACGAGTGCTACATCCTCTGCGGCAAACAAGAAAAGCCCCTGCTAAAGTTCAGCACCCGGGACCCTGGCGGCTCCCAGTTTCTGAACTTCCTGACGGATCATAATATTCGAATTCTGAAATAGGAAAGGAACCAAACGCTATGAACAATCCCATCGCCACAATTTTAATGGAGGACGGCAAGAAGATGACCGCCGAGCTCTACCCGGAAAAGGCTCCAAACACCGTAAACAACTTCATCGCCCTGGCCAACAAAGGCTTTTACGACGGCCTGACCTTCCACCGGGTCATTCCCGGCTTCATGATCCAGGGCGGCTGCCCGGACAGCAACGGCATGGGCGGCCCCGGCTATGAGATCAAGGGCGAATTTGCCTCCAACGGCTTCACCCAGAACGACCTGAAGCACACCACCGGCGTGCTGTCCATGGCCCGGACCATGATTCCGGATTCCGCGGGGAGTCAGTTCTTTGTCATGGTGGCCCCCGCGGAGCACCTGGACGGGGACTACGCCGCCTTTGGGCAGATCCTTGAAGGCGCAGACGACGCCATCGCCATTTCCAGGGTCCCCCGGAGCATGATGGACGACAAGCCCAAGAAGCCCGTGGTCATCCAGTCCATCCGGGTGGACACCAAGGGTGTGGACTACCCTGAGCCGGAGACCCTCTCCTAACGGCAAAACCCCCGGTAGCTCTGCGCATCAAGCTCTGCATCCCCCAAAGGGCACCCCTACCATAAAAACCTTCGCACCTCACTAGCTCCGGCCGCAGAGTCCGTTTCTGCGGCGGCAGCGAGGGTTGGATAACGCAAAGGAGGAAGCCATGAAAACCGCCATCATCACCGGCGCGTCCTCCGGTCTGGGCCGGGAGCTGGCCCGCCAGATCGAGGACATTTTCCCTGACATCGAATGTTATTGGCTCATCTCCCGCCGGGCCGACCGGCTGGAGAGCCTGGCCATCAGCCTGCCGGGACGGCATACCGCCTGCCTGGCCCTGGACCTCTGCGACCCAATGAGCTTCGTGACTTTGAAAGACCGTTTGGCCGCGGAAAAGCCGGAGGTGTCCCTGCTGGTAAACTGCGCGGGCTGCGGCTACCTGGGCCGGGTGGGCGAGATGGAAACCGCCTCTCAAACCCGGATGGTGGACCTGAACGTCCGAGCCCTGACCGCCGTGACCAACATCGTCCTGCCCTATATGCCCGAGGGGTCCCATATCCTGAACGTCTCTTCCATCGCCTCCTTCTGCCCAAATCCCCGTATGACCGTCTACTCCTCCACCAAAGCCTACGTCTCTCATTTCACTGTAGGCCTCGCGGAGGAACTCCGCCGCCGCAAGGTCAGCGTCACCGCCGTCTGCCCCGGTCCCATGGCAACGGAGTTTCTAAGCCTGGCGGGCATCACAGGTCACTCCAGCACCTTTGAATTTCTGCCCTACTGCGACCAGGTGAAAGTCGCCGGAGGCGCACTCCGGGCCGCGAAAGCGGGCCGCACCATCTATACCCCTAAGCTCTTCTATAAATTCTACCGTCTCCTGGCAAAGGTAGCCCCCTCCCAGCTCTTGGTTAAATTCGTAAAAACCTGAGCACACTATAAGGGAGCATCCAAACTGGACGTTTCGCCTGTCGAAGACAGCGGAACGTCCGCCTCTCCTTCAAATGTCACAAAATCGTAACACACGCCTACTCAAACCTGTGCTATACTAAGTAATTGAGTCCACCAGCCATCACTCAAGGATTCATCCCTGCGCAGCACCTTCCGCCCCCAATCCCCCGTCCAACGTCTCCCGTCCCCTCGCAGGGGGAGGGGGTTGCTCAAGGGGGAGCCTGCTCCCCCTTGAAGAGGCGGGGCAAAGGAGCGGAGTGCAGTTCTCGCCGGCAGCCTTTGGCTGGCGGCGGGAACGGAACGGAGCGGATTTCGCCCCGCCGACGGGGGGGTGTAAGGGTTTCGACGGGGGTATGGAGGCGGGACCAGCGGGCGGCGGCGCCTGACCGCCATAAAACGGGCAAATTATAAATTAAATAACAACAACACTGTTGCTGTTGCTGCCTAATTAAAGGCAGCCGTCCGACCCGGAAGGACCGCGAGCCGGGAAGGGCGTCGTTTAGCGGTAAATGTGCGTACGGTAAGCTTTGCCCGTGCCACACATGATGAAGCTCACCTGAGATGCCGGCGTGACGGTTTGCCGTCTTCAAGGGGAACGGGAGGAGTAAGACCTCCGCAATAATCGTCTGCGCCCGGAGAAAGTCCCGTTAAAGTGCTTTCGGACGCGGGTTCAACTCCCGCCACCTCCACCAACTGGACATTGGACGAACACCTATTATTTCAAAGGCGGCTTTGCCGTGATGGTGTGGCTCTGATGTCAAAACGAACAGCGGAGGTCAAGGTATAAAAGCCTTGGCCTCCGCTGTTTTATCGGTTTACTTCGTTTTGCCCTGGGCATCCTGCCACTCCGTAAACTCCCGTTGGCCCTGCTCGCTGTCATGGCATTTTACATTCATATAGACAAATGGGTGTCAGATTTACGATAGTTGCGCATAGTAGTGCAACTATTTCTACATTTTAACTATAATATAAAGGGTATGCTTAAACTTAGAAATTCATATAGAGGTAGTATCGTTACGGAAATAACGCTGACTTCAATAAAAACCATTGATTTTGAAGAGTACATGGTGTATTATAACTATGAAAAATAATATAGTTCTGTCATGGAGGGAGGGCTTACATTGTATAAGGCAATTGATTTGTCAAAATATATAGTTACAAAATGTATAGTTGATGGCTGTGCCATCAGCAATTTACAGTTGCAAAAAATCCTATATTATGTTCAAAAAGATTTTTTGCAAAGAGATTTTGTTGCCTTTTCTGATGATATTGAGGCATGGCAGTTTGGGCCCGTTGTTCCAGTAGTATATTACAAGTTCTGTGGATTTGGAGCAATGCCTATTACAAGCACTTTTGAGGTTGGAGGCATTGATTCCCTTGATTTGCAAGCAATTGATCATGTTGTTGATACAAAAAAATCCCTAAATCCATGGGATTTGGTAGCTGATACACACAGGAAAAATGGAGCATGGGATCAAATATACCAAAATGGTTTGGGAAATCACAACATTATCCCTCGTAGTCTTATAAAAACGGAGGGATAAAATGGACTTGGCAAGCGAAGAAAGGCAACGCAATGAATTCCGGAATATACTTTTTGAATTATCTGAATCACAAGAAATACTGAAAGAGAAATTTGATCGTTCAAGAATATATAGGCGCTTAGAGGCATTATATCATCCATCCGTAGGAGAACAATCTTTTCGGCATTTTTATTCCGATATTTTTTCTGTATTAACTACAGTAAAGCAAGGTGACAAGCCGGGCAGTATAGATGTATTAGGGCAAAATCTTTCGGAAATACGTAAGGGTTACCAGGCAATAAATACCGATCAAGCGGGAAATGTTATTGATATTAGTGATAGTATTAATAAACTTTATGATCATGTAAGTCTAGATATTGCTCGGATGGGATATTCGGATGCTGCGGATTGGAGATTGTCACAAGAGTCAAATTTGGCTAATATCCGAGCTCAGATTTCTGAAATTGGAGATACGTTTAATGAACGGACAAAAATTGTGGAAGAACGTCTTGGTAATGCGCAAAGAGAATATATTGCAATTTTAGGAATATTTGCAGCAGTTGTACTGGCTTTTACGGGAGGAATTGCTTTCTCCACATCAGTACTGCAAAACCTTCATATATCCAGCATTTATAGAATCGTCTTGGCTGTCGTTATAATTGGATTAGTCCTTGTTAATTTATTATATGGATTATTCTACTATATCGGCCAATTAGTAAATAAGAATGCCGAAAACAATCTTAAACCTTTATGGATTGTAAACCTTGTTTTTTTGCTAATATTAATTGCAATTATTTTTGCCTGGTATTGCGGATTTGTTGAAAAGCGAAATACCCGTATAAATGAGAATGGAACATCAATTCAAATTGAAGCCGTACCGGAGAGTTAATGCCTTTTTTATCAATATAAGCAGATGAATATTAGAGAAACACCTATTATTTCAAAGGCCGCTTCTCTGTGATGGTGTGGCTCTGATGTCAAAACGAACAGCGGAGGTCAAGGTATAAAAGCCTTGGCCTCCGCTGTTTTGTGCTTATTCGGTTATGCCCTGTGTTTCCTCCCACTCCGCAAACTCCCGCTGGCCCTGTTCGCTGTCATAGTATTTCCGTATCTCCGGGACAAGAAAACGAGCAAAAGTTTCTATGATAGCCTGCGGCAATTCGATTTGACAGGTTTCAGTTCTGATTTCAGGTTGTTCTTTCATCAAAGGCATTTCCCCTTTCCAAAACGCAAGGCAAGACCCACAGGCGGGAGGAACATGGAAAGGGTAAGCTGTTCCTCCCGCCGGGGCCGGTTATCAGTTCGCGCCGAGAATGGCGCGGATCAGTTTGTTTTCCAGACGGCTTTTCATGTACTCATCCAAGCAGGTATGGGGACAGCCGCTTTCGTCGTAGACCGTCCGGGTGCAGAGCTTGTTTATGTAGCCCTCGTAGTACCGCAAGACCTGCTCCACAGCATCGGCGTCCCCGGCCTGGGCCGCGTCGCTCACCGCCAGCGGCAGCAGTTCACGGCCCTTATAGTTCCGGCGCTTCATGGCGCTAACCTCCTTTCCTTGCTGTCAGCTTCGTCCGCAGGACATTCAGCGATTTTGTTCTGCGCCGCTGGACGGCACTCCGGGACAGGCCCAGGGCCTCGCCGATCTCGCTGTCTGTCAAATTCAGCACCAGGCGCAAAATCAAAATGCTTTGCTCCTGCTCCGGCAGACCGGCAAAGGCGTCGGCCACCTGATGGCTTCTGATCGGCAGGTTGTACCCGCAGTACGAAAACACATAGCTATCGCTGGGGTAGTCATCAGCCGAACACAGCTTGTCCATCGCCGCTTGCGGCAGCCGCTCCAGGGACGTTTCCCGGCTGGCCCGCCGCTTCATTTCCCGGATGTAGTCGATAGCCTCATGCTTCAATACGGTCTTGCAAAAGGCGTCAAACCTGCACCGTTCGCCGTAGTCGCGGGGGTTGGGTTCCATCTTCTCACCCCCTTTCGCTGGGGGATGGTGAGTGGTACTTTCCCTTTCCGCTAACAGAGCGTTCAACGGCACAGGTTTTGTGCGCAAAACCGCTTTCCGCAGAGAAAAAAGTGAAGAAAATTTTCCGGGCCGCAAGGAACGACAAAAACCGCCCGGCAGGTCATAGACCCACCGGGCGGTTTGCACTGTATAGTTTGCTATACCTACATCGTATAGTATAACTTCGTGGCCGCAGTTCCCCCAGGCGGGGAACAGGCTTTTTTTGATAAATCATGGACTGCTAGGTTGTGTAGAATGGCTTTGTGTTTCATGGCGGCTGCTCCTATGTACCGCCACAGCGCAAAAGGAGCGACGGCTTTTGATTTCTTAAAAGCCGTTGCTCCTTATTTGACTTAGCCACGACTTTTCAAAGGCAAAGCCGATAACTATAGGGGAAGTTCCCGTAACGTTACCGGCTCTGCGTCTGTGCGTCTGGCTCTATGATGGATGTATTCAGTTGTTGGACACTGATTAACACTTCCTGCTTACACTTGGGGCAATACAGCGGAAACCTTTCAAGCACCGTATCTTCGTATACTTTTATTCGGGTCTTTCCGCCACAGGCAGGACAGCATATCCAGTGAGAACATTTTCGTGTTGCGTTCATTCGCACCATCTTATTTCATCAATGCTCCTGGGGTGGAGCGGGAATATGGGTTTCTGCTATCCGCAGTCCCCTGTGCAGACGAACCGCCATAACTACAGTGACAATCGCTGAAATAATATCTGCTATCGGCTGCGCGTAGAGAACGCCGCTTAATCCCCAAACCGCTGGAAGTATCAGAATAGCAGGGACAAAACAAATTCCCTGACGGCAAGCGCCGAGGATGCAGCCCTCTGTGGCTTTTCCCATCACAAGGAACAGGAAGGAATAGACTGTGTAAAAACCAAAAAGGACAAAAGAAAGTCCATTTGCCCGTAGAGCAATCGAACCGACACGAACCATCTCTGCGTCTTCCTTTGTAAACAGGGATACAATCTGCGTAGAGAATACAGCGGCAATAACACCAAAAATCACACAAAAGGCGGTAGACCAAAGGATAGCAGTTTTGATAGCCTCCCGCAGCCGGCCAAACTTTTTCGCCCCATAGCTAAATCCGGCGATAGGCTGAAAGCCTTTCAGAAAACCAAAAACGATCAATGTCCCCATGGACATGATTTTTGTGACCGGCCCCATAGCGGCCAGGGCGGAGCCACCGTATTCTTTGGCCGCGCTGTTTATCATGCCAATGGAAAGACTGGTCAGGAGTTGAAAAATCAGCGTGGGAATACCGATTTTCAGAATTTCGGACATAATTTCTTTTGCAAAGCAACACTCCTTAACGCTGAAACTGAACACGCTCTTTTTCCGGAGTATGTAGCACAGATACACCAATGTGGAAACGATTTGAGAAATCGCTGTCGCAATCGCCGCGCCAGCTACGCCGAGGTTCAGTGCGTAGATGAAAACAGGGTCTAATATCACGTTCAGCACCGCGCCAGCCATTAGCGCACACATAGCTGTTTTCGCCGCTCCCTCACTGGAAACAATGTTGTTCATGGTGACATTGAACACATTGAAAATGGAGAACACGATATAGATGCGGGTATAGGTGATTGCATAGGGCATCACGCTTTCGATTGCGCCAGCTTGTTTCAAAATCGGTTCCAGAAAGATAACGGAGAACAGAATCACAACCGCCCCAATCGAAATTCCGCAATATATGGCTGTACTCGCTACCTTGTTCGCCGTGTCCTTGTCGCCCCGGCCCAGCAGCCTGGACAGATAAGCGGCAGCGCCGTTTCCGAACAGCAGGCCCAGGCCAACAACAATCTGTCCCAGGGGAAAGGCAACCGTGACCGCGCCCATCTGGTCGGTTCCCAGCCCGCCTACAAAATAGGTATCTACCAGATTGTAAAGGGCGTTAATGAGCATACCAATCATCGTTGGGATGCCCAGCGCCAGGAGAGCTTTGGGAATTGGCGCACTCCCCAGAAGCGCCATTTTTTTGTTTCCGTCCATAAATTGCTCCTTTCTCTTGACAGCCAGTGTAATGCGAAGTACTATACTTTATAGTAGCTGCCAGTCAACACATACTACTATAATTTATAGTACTTGTCAAGTGCGAAAGGGGAAATCTTCATGGCAACAATAGATTTGATTGTCCTTGGGATGCTTAAAAAGCAGCCGTTGAGTGCCTACGACATTCAAAAGCTGGTAGAATACCGCAATATTTCAAAATGGGTAAAAATCAGTACACCATCTATCTATAAAAAGGTCATTCAGTTAGAGGAAAAGGGCCTGCTCCAAAGCGTCCCTGTGCGGGAAACCAATATGCCGGAAAAAGCAGTCTACTCGCTGACGGCCAACGGTGAGCAGGAATTTGAGCGGCTGATGGGAGAACTCTCCGCCCAGCCTATCCGAATGTTTTTAGATTTCAATGCTGTGATTGTAAATTTGGACAGCGTTCCTTTGGAAATGCAAAAATCCTGCGTTGCCAGTATTGAAAAAAATGTGCAGGATTTGAAAAGCTATCTGGAAGAAAACCTTCGGGAAAAAGAAAATGCGCCGGAGGTTCCTGAAATCGGTATAGCGGTTTTGCGTCAGCAGTTTGTCTTAGCTGAAACGATTGAAGCTTGGATTGCGACTTTGAAATCAGAACTTTTTTGAGGTACTTTTAGGAAAAAAGGATGGGAAACCGCTATCATAGCAAGCATATGAATGAGTTTTAATAGGAACACTGTAATATCAAGGCTTTTCGGAGCCAGCAACCACAAAAAAATATTATTTGAGCTATCACATTACGCAGAAAGCCGTCCGGCATGAAAAAACGGGCGGCTTTTTTGCGTGGATAGCCGGGAGGGAGGCGAAAAAATAGTAACAAATTTTTAGCGCAAGATTTGTGCAACATTCACGAAATTAAAAAAGGAGGTAACGAATGGCAGACGAAAAATTAAACGTGAGCCCGGAGGAAAATCCCCAGCCCAGCTTGTTTGATGCCGGCCCGGCGGGTGCTCCTGCCCAGGACGCTCCCACCCCGGAGCCCCCGGCCCCGGAGAACGCCCCCGAGCAGACTGGCGGCGAACCACCCGCCCATGATGCCCCGGCTGGGGCCCCCGGCGCGGTGAATGTCTCCGCTGACCAGATTGAAAAGCTGATGGCGGAGCGGCGGGCGGCGGAACGTGCGGAGGTGGAAAAGAACGAGCCGCCCGAACCGGAACAGCCGCCCACCCCGGCCCCGGAGAAAAAGGCTGTCGAGGAAAAGGGGCCCGCCAAAAAGGACAAGGCCCTCAAAGAAAAAGCTCCCGAGCCGGATAAGTCCAAGGGCAGGCGGGGCCGCAAGCCCAAGGAAGAAAAGGCGGGGCCCGGCGAACCGGGAGGGACGGGAGCCCGCCGTGGCCGCCCAGCCAAGGCTGATAAGGCGGCCACGGACAAGCCCCCGTCCCCACCTTGAGACAAAATGTCCCAAAGCAAGGGGGCCAAGGCCGCCACGGTAAAGGGCAGGGAAGAAGCCCCTGCCGCTCCCCAGCCTGCGCCGGAGCCGCCGCCCCAGCCCCGTGACGCGACCCGCGCTGAAAAGGAAGAGATTGTATATCTCAAACTTTCGGAGCTGTTCCCGTTCAAAGACCATCCCTTTGGGGTGCGGGACGATGCGGAAATGAAAGGGCTTGTGGAGTCCGTCAATCATGTTGGAGGACTTCGCCCGCCGGAATGGGTATCTCCGCTTCAAGCATTTCACTGATGACGGCGTTTCCGGCACTCGCTTTGACCGGCCCGGCTTCATGGCGATGATGGAGGAAGTCGAGGACGGCGGCGTGGAGGCAATCATCGTCAAGGACACGAGTCGTCTCGGACGTGACTATCTGAAAGTCGGTCAGGTAATGGAAATTCTTCGCCAAAGGGGAGTGCGGCTGATTGCCATTAATGACAATGTGGACACAGACAAAGGGGACAATGACATGACCCCATTCTTGAATATCAAGTACGAGTTTTACGCCCGTGACACGAGCCGCAAAATCAAGTCGGTATTCAAGGCCAAGGGCATGAGTGGCAAGCACCTGACCGGCTTTGTCCCCTATGGCTACCTATGGGACGAAAAGCGGGAAAACTGGATTGTGGACGGCGAGGCCGCTGACGTGGTACGGCGTATCTACGCTATGACATTGGAGGGCTATGGGCCTTTTCAAATTGCAAGCCGCTTGACCGCTGATAAAATCGAGATGCCCGCCGTCCACATGGCGCGGCATGGTGAGGGCTTGCACAAGACCAGGGATATTAAAGACCCCTGCCAATGGTCTACCTCCACTGTTGTCAATATCCTTAAACGGCGGGAATACCTGGGCCATACCGTCAATTTCAAGACCCGTAAGCACTTCAAGGACAAGAAAAGCCACTATGTTGATGAAAGTGAGTGGACAATTTTCGAGAATACCCATGAGGCCATCATCGACCAGGAAACCTTCGACAGTGTGCAGCGCATACGAGGAAACGCCAAACGCTATGCGGACGGTTTTGGGGAGGCCGCACCGCTGACCGGGCTGATCTACTGTGCCGATTGCGGCGGCAAGATGTATGTTCACCGCACCTACAACGGCAAGCGTACCCCGCAGTACACTTGCTCCCGATACAGCAAAGTCCCCGTTGGCACTCGCTGTCCTACCCAGCATCGTATTGCGGAAAAGATAGTCTTGTCCCTGGTATCTGATATGCTCCAAGCCATCAGCGATTATGCTAAGTCCGACCGGGCGGCGTTCATCCGGGAAGTGCAGGAGGCACAGGCCAGCCAGCAGGACAGCGACATCAGGAAAAAGCGGCGGCGGCTGGCAGCGGCACAGAAACGAGCCGGAGAACTGGAACGGTTAGTCTGTAAAATTTATGAGGACAACGCTTTGGGCCGTCTGCCGGATGCCCGGTATGCCGCGCTGGACGCACAGTACGCCAAGGAGCAGGAGGCACTTGCCGCTGAAATCGCGGAGTTGGAAAAGGCCGTCGGCAGTTACGACCAGGGCAAGAAATCGGCGGAAAAGTTTATCGCTCTGATTGATAAATACCAGGGCTTTGACACCATGACAAACACCATGCTCAATGAATTTGTCGATAAAATCCTTGTCCATGAGCGTGACCGCAAAGGATGCCAGGACACCACGCAGACGGTTGAAATCTACTTCAATTTTGTGGGCAGATATATACCGCCATCTTTCCGGGAAGCGGAATTGACCTTGGAGGAACAGGAGGCGTTTCGCAGGCGGGAGGAACGGCGGGACAAGCTGCATCAGGCGTATCTTCGCCGCAAGGCCAGCGGCAAGCAACAGGAGTATGACCGGCGGTATAGCATCAAGCGCAAGCCCGTCATGGACGCAAAGAGGGCCGCTTTACGGGCCGAGGACATGGAGCGTGGTATCTTCACCACCGCCGCCAGTCTACCCCGCCAGGAGCCGCAGAGGGCCACTGTCCAGACCCGTCCCACGCTTTGAGAGAAAGGAGAGTGCCGGTATGAAAATCGAACTGGACTATGTGAAGGTGGGCGATTACTACCTCCCCGACCTGACGATAGAGCCGCCGCCTGACCGCAGTTTGGGCAAGTATAGCCTGCTGCGTCTGCGGCATCTGAAAGAGCATCGCCCCATCGTTTGGGCCGAGCTGGTGATGGACGGCAAGCTGTACGCCCATCTGCTGGAAACCGAGGATGCCGCCAATAGCCTGTTGGACAGCATGATGCCGGGAATGGCAAAGGAGGCCGGGGCCACCGAGAAATTGAAAGCCTGTGACCCCATGCGTTGGGTGGGGCTGATGAACTGCTGTAAAGCCCAGGTCGAGGAAATCATTTTTGCAGAATTGATTTATCAGTAGATATTAGTGTTTAATTTTAGCAGGAGGGCAAATACAAATGTCCTCCTGCTAAATTGTATTATCCTGTTCTTCGTAGGAAAATCTTAAGAAAGTTTGTAGAGAAAACAGAGGACAGTCACCCATAGTCCTGATATAATAGTTGTGGAGTTATTTGGCCTTTTTACGCAACAGAGTTTCAAATTGCGGTATAGGGAACAAGGAGAACAAAATGAGCATCAACATTTTAGTGGTAGATGATGAAAAGGAACTGGCCGATGTTATAGAGCTTTACCTTACCAACGACGGCTATACTGTCCATAAATTCTACACCGGTGCAGAGGCCCTGGACTGTATCGCACATACGGATTTAGACTTGGCAATATTGGACGTTATGCTCCCTGACGCAGACGGTTTTCAAATCTGCAAAAAAATCAGGGAGAAGTCCTATTATCCCATCATCATGCTTACGGCAAAGGTGGCTGACGGAGACAAGATTATGGGCCTGACAATCGGAGCTGACGATTACATCACAAAGCCGTTTAACCCCTTGGAGGTCGTCGCTAGAGTAAAGACACAGCTTCGGAGATATATGCAATACAACAATTTAATCTCAAAACAGGAAGAACCGGCGCATGAATATGATATTCGTGGGCTTATCATCAATAAAGATAACCACAAGTGTTTTCTATTCGGAAAGGAATTGCAGTTGACCCCCATTGAGTTTTCTGTTCTCTGGTATCTCTGTGAACACCAAGGGAGTGTCGTTTCCTCCGAAGAACTTTTCGAGGCGGTATGGGGTGAGAAATTCTTGCAGAATAACAATACGGTCATGGCACACATCGGACGTCTGCGGGAGAAGCTGGACGAGCCAGCCAGAAATCCAAAATTTATCAAAACGGTATGGGGAGTAGGTTATACTATTGAAAAATAAACGAAATAACGATTTTCACCAATTCCGCGTGAAAATTCTTCTCCGCATTATTGCTATGCTGGGGATTGCTGCCGCCATCATCTATATCACATATTCGTTTCTGCTACGCGGTAATTTTGCAAACCTGATGATGTCTCTCCTGCAAAACATTGGGGGTATGGACTATGACAGGGCGCTTGAACTGTATAGCCGGGTATTCCGCAGTCACATGGACACGATCATTCTGCTGTCCATTCTGTTTATATTCATTGGCTTGCTCTACATTTTTTTGCATTGGTTTACAAGATACTTTGAGGAAATCAGCAAGGGAATGGATGCCATGCTCCAAGATACCACAGGGGAAATTTCGCTGTCCCCGGAACTGATTTCCATTGAGCGGAAAATGAATATTGTGAAACATACGCTTGACCGGCAGAAAAGTGATATGCTGATAGCCGAGCAGAAAAAGAATGATCTTGTCATGTATCTGGCCCACGATTTGAAAACGCCGCTGGCTTCCTCTATCAGCTATCTGAACCTGCTGCGGGATGAAAAACAGATTTCCGAAGAGCTGCGGGAAAAGTATCTCTCGATTTCTCTCGCCAAGGCGGAACGATTGGAGGACTTGATAAACGAATTTTTGGAAATCGCAAAATATAATTTGTCCACCATTACGCTGCAATACTGCGAAATCAATCTGACACGCTTGCTGGAACAGCTTGTATATGAATTTCAGCCTATTTTCGAGAAAAAGGGCCTGATCTGCCGCCTTGTGGCTGCGGACGATATAATGCTGAAATGTGACGCCGACAAAATGCAGAGAGTATTTGATAATCTTCTGCGGAACGCAGTTGTTTACAGTTACGACGGAACGGAGATCACCATTAAGGCCGAGAGCAGTAAAGACAGCTTGATACTGAAATTTTCTAATCATGGTGAAACAATTCCAGGGGAAAAATTAGAGCGGATATTTGAGCAGTTTTACAGACTTGACGCAGGGCGCGGAACAACCGGGGCGGGCCTGGGCCTTGCGATTGCAAAGCAGATTGTCACGCTCCACAAAGGAACAGTTACGGCGTCAAGTGAGAACGGCTTAACGACCTTTACAGTGATGCTTCCTGCTTTGTAGGAAAATCGTTAGAAAATTCGTAGGGAAAACGCAAAAAGAGCATCGGCGGTTTTGGTATGATACGACCAAAGCCGCTGATGCTCTTTTTTAGGAGGAATAACAATGTTTATGATAAGGGAAATCCTGAGCTATTGTATCATTAGCGCCATTGGGCTTGCTTGCATGGCCGTTCTCTATTTGCCAATCTGCTTTTTGCTCCGAAAGCGAGTACCGCCAGCAAAACAGTTTGCCTATTTCCTGTTTGGGGCTTGTGTCCTTATTGTCCTTGCGGCAACGGTTATCGTCGGTGCGTCTAAAACATCTGCGGCAGACCGTTCGCTGAACCTCGTTCCATTCCGTGTTTTTCAAGAAACATGGGGTATGCCAGAACCGAAGAAAATCGCCCAAACCGCCGCTAATGTCGTTATGTTCATTCCGCTGGGATTTTTGCTTCCGATTGCCTTTCAGAAAATGCGTAACCTTTGGAAAACCGCACTTACTCTGGCATTACTCTCATTTACAATTGAATTTACGCAATACTTCACCGGCAGATCAGCGGACATTGACGATCTGATGCTGAACACGTTAGGCGGCATATTGGGGTATCTGGTTTTCTTTGCAGCTTCAAAGCTACTTCGGAAGAAGCGTTCCCCCAGAAGCGGACGAAGCCATCCCGTAGGAAAATCGTAAGAAAGTCCGTAGGAAAACAGTTGAATACCGTGTGAGCAAGCAAGGAAAAGGCGCTTTTGTTTTTGGTACAATGACCGTGCCAAGGCAAGAGTGCCTTTCATTTTATAAACAGGAAAGGAGTTTTTACATGGAATTGCTGATCGACCATGTTTCCAAACGGTTCAAGGACAAAAAAGCCGTCAACAACATCCGCTTAGAGTTGACGCCGGGCGTGTGGGGCCTTCTGGGGGCCAACGGCGCGGGCAAGACCACCCTCATGCGGATGATTGCCGGAATTATGCAGCCGACCTCCGGCCAAGTGATATACGATGGCGTCCCTATTCAAACGCTGGGGGAGCAGTATCGTGACGTGTTCGGCTATCTGCCCCAAGAGTTCGGTTTTCATCAGGAGTTCACGGTCAAAGATTACCTGGCATACGTCGCCGCATTGAAAGGACTTCCAAAGCGGCAGGGCTGGCGGAGAATATACGAATTGCTGGAACGGGTTTCGCTGCTGGATGTCTGCAACAAGAAAATTTCCAAGCTCTCCGGCGGCATGAAGCGCCGGGTCGGAATTGCCCAAGCGTTGCTGAATGACCCGGAGGTTTTGATTTTGGATGAACCTACCGGGGGCCTCGACCCCGGCGAACGGGTGCGTTTCCGCAATCTGCTTTCCGAGTTTGCCCATGATCGCATTGTGCTGATCTCTACTCACATTGTTCCCGATGTGGAGTATATCGCCACCTGCCATGCGATGATAAAAGACGGCAAACTGCTGGCAACCGGGACAACGGAGGAATTAGTCAAGCTGGTGGAGGGTAAGGTGTGGGGCTGCACAATTTCGGCGGACGCTGTGCCGGAATACGAAAACAGGCTCCAGATTATCAGCTTGCGGAATGAAAATGATGGCAGCGTTTCTATCCGCTATCTGGCAGAACGTCCCTGCAACTCCAATTCTGTTACCGTTGCTCCCCGTTTGGAGGACTTGTATTTATATATGTTCCCGCAGAGCAGCGGGGAAAGTGATAGGGGGTATCGTTAAATGAGAATTTTGCGGTTGGAATTGAAGCGGATGCTGAAATCAAAACTCACCTGGATTTTGTTGGTGCTGTCCCTGCTATTCTCTGCTCTGCTGGCGTATCTCCCCACCACCTATTGTTACAGCAATTACACAGACGAGGCTGGGAATGAGATCAGTTTGACCGGGCTTGCGTCTATCGCTTACGAAAAAGAACGACAGACGGATGCCTCTGGTATCGTTACCCCGGAGCGAGTGCGGGAAGCCGTGGAGATCTATCAAGCCTGTCTCACATCCTATGGGGTAGCAGAGTCTTACGACTTACCGGAGGGTGTCTATGAGCGAGAAATTCTGCCCATCGCCCCGCTGCTTCACGGCGTCAAGGAGGCGTTTGCAGACCCGGACACCGGCATGGCCCCCACCATCATGGAGATTGACCCGGCACAGATCGATGACTACTATTCCGTCTGCGAGGCCCGGATTGTCTCTCTTATGGCGATGGAGCAGCCGGACAGCCAAGCGGCCCAGCACAAAGCGGTGGAAATGTACCGTCAAATCGAGAAGCCTTTTGAAGTTTATCCCGGTATGAGTTCCGCTGTCATGGACTATCAGAACATCATGGGCTTTCTGGTGCTGCTGTTCTGCGTGGTAATTGCTGCGCCGGTGTTTTCTGCCGATTATCAGTCTGGTGCAGATGATATTCTGCGCTGTACCAAATACGGAAGAATAAACCTGGGTGTCGCAAAATTGCTTGCCGTTCTTTTGATTAGCGGGCTGGCATTTATCGTCTGCGCTGTTACATTTATTGTGGTGACTAATAGCCTGTTTGGTTGGGAATGTATCAAAACCTCTATTCAGATGGTGTATTCCATCGTGACTTTGGCAGAAATGGACATAGGCCAACTGCAAGTCCTTTTTGCGGTTGCTGGTCTGCTCTCTGTCCTGGCCTCGGTCAGCTTTACCTTGTTTCTTTCCTCAAAGTGCAAAAGCACAGTATCGTCCCTTGCTGCATCGCTGGTATTCTGCATCGCGCCAGTGGTGATCTGTATGACCGTTCCAGGTGCATTGTCCACATGGCTGTGCAGTATCCTCCCCGCCAGCGGTACAAGTATTCAGGCGAGTATCCTCTACGCAATTACTGACTTCCAGTTTTTGAATGTTGGCGGATTGTCTATCTGGACGCCCTATGCCATGATTGGGGCTTGTGTTATAGAAATACCCCTGTTTTTATTCCTGACGATTCGCTCATATTGTAAGCATACTGTAAATTGACCCTGTATTGAATACCCTGGTATGGTTGCCGCACGACGGCAAAAGAAAAAAAGCCGTCGTACAGCATAATTTGTCACGCTCTGAAATGACGGTTTTTGAGAAATCGAAAGCCGTCATTTTCATACCCACTGGCGGTACATAGGAGGATGCCGCCATGCAATTAAAGGTAGATAGGCACTTATCAAAAAAAGCCTGACCCCCGCAGCGGCGCACTCCACCCAGGCTTGCGAAAATCGTCACTTTCTGACGGCTCATAATGTTGTTAGCTGCACCCGAATGGCCTTGTGCCGTCCGGGTGTTTTTGTAATCCCAGGCCAGCGACACCGGCCCCGCTGCCGCTCCCCGCCCTCTCCGTTCAGACCCCAAAAATCTGAACGGAGGAAAGGACGATGGAAATTACCATCAAAATCAACGGGCGGTTCATGTCCGTTGAGGTCAGCGCCGAGGTTGCTGACTATCTGGAACAGGCCAAGCGGAACAATCGGAAACTCTACCGGGAGCGTCAACGGTATTGGGATGGGCGCGAGTGTGACGAGTACATAATCGCTACCGAGGGCCGCTTGCCCTATTGCGCCACCCCGGAAGAATTGGTCTGCCAGCGGGAAACGCTGGATGAAATTCTGGCGGTGCTGGCGCTCTGCACCGACACCCAGCGGGAGCGGTTCTTGCTCTATGCGCTGTATGATTTCAGCTATGCGGAGATTGCCGAGATGTGCAGCTGCACCAAAGGTTCGGTACAGACTTCCATCAACGCTGTCAGGAAAACTTTTCAGAAATTCTGGAAATAGGCCCATACGAACGACCCCCTAAGTGGGCTATAAGGTGAGGGGCGTTAGCTCCATCACCGGGAGGGACAAGCAGTTTCGGCTGCTTGTCCCTCCTGTCATTTAGGAGGTCAAAATGAAAGTTATCAATTTGCGGCTCCATTACCCCTACTATGAGCAGGACAAGCTGGTGGAGGTCAGCGAGGAAGTCTTTGACGTGCTGTGCCAGTCCGTCCGGGAAATGCGGAACCATGAGCGCCGCAAGCGGTATCACCGGGCCTATTACTCACTGGACGCTTACGACTGGACGGAAAACTATGCCCTGGAACACAGCCCGTCCCCGGAGCAGCTTGTCATGCTGGCGGAGGAACGGGCCGAGCGTGACCGGCTGGTAGCTACTTTACGGGAGGCCCTTGCCTACACCACCCCCACCCAGGCCCGGCGCATCCGCGCCTACTACCAGGGCGGGCTGACCCAGCAGCAGATCGCAGACCGCGAGTGCGTCCACAACAGCAACGTGTGTCTGTCCATCCGCCGTGGTCTGTGCAATCTCCGCCGTTACTACGCAGACCACCCCCAGGGGAAGTGAGGGCGGTATGGCTATTATCAATTTGCGAAAGCACTACTACCCGCTCTACACA
>CAJTFN010000009.1:176993-216307 GCA_910575815.1 Oscillospiraceae bacterium | reverse complement strand
CCTGGTAGTAGTTGCCGATAACCATGAAGTTGCTGGTGGCGCCCTTGTCGTTGATCAGCATGGCATTGCCATACTTGTCCATGAGAAGGGTGACATCCTTGCGGGTGGACTTGATATCGGCAGCGTTGATGCCCCACATGTCCTTGTTCCAGTCAGCGATCTTGTAAGAAGTACCGCCAACGGTGATCTCGATCGCACCGCGCTTGTCATCAGTATCCTTGCCGATACCATAGGTATCCACACGGGTCAGAGAGCCGGTAACGGTCTCGGGAACGTAAACCTCAGCGGCCTCCCAGGTCTTGCCGTTGTCAGTGGTCACGGGAACGACCGCAACCTTGTCGCCGGACTTCAGATCCTTAAGGATGTCGTAGCAATCCTCGTTGGTATCCTTCACCTGGGCGATGGCAACGTGAATGGGGGACAGGTTGAAGCCGATGTTGGCAGTCTTGCCGTCCGCAACGGTCTCGCTGGGATGGCCCTGCGCATCGGGCTTAATGGTAGCCAGGGAGACATAGTCGGAGCCGACCTTGTCGACTTCCATCATCTGAGTCTGGACAACGACAACGTCGGTGATCCAGTCAGCGTCAACGTAGGAGACATAGACCTCGACGAGAGTGCCGTTATCGGTGAAGTCAGCGATGTTGGCAACCTTCTTGTCGTTGAAGAAGTCCTCGATCTCCTCGCCGTTCTGCCACAGAGTGGTGGTGTAGTCATCAAGGATGGTGGGACGGTTGTTGGCATTGTTGTTGCCCCAGCCGTTCCAGATGGAGTAACCGCCGTCAGCAACCAAGTCATAGTTGCGCAGGCCCAGGGCCTTCTCCTTGGTGCCGTCGGTATCTTCAATGTGGGCAACCTGAGTGGTGAAGGTGAAGTCGGCGGGCAGGGGGAAGGTGCCGATGGTGACCTTCTTGTAGCTCCACTCGTTGGAGGGACGGCCAAAGTCGTCGTGAGCGGGATCATAACGATCGTGCTCCAGACGCAGGTCCTTGAAGTGCTCCTCACCGAACTCGAGAGTCAGGTAGTCGGAACCCTGGTTGTTGCCGCCGTACCAGTCCTTACGGCCGATGTTGGCGTTGATGTCGCGGTTGTTGCTGGTGCGGGGAGTGGCCTGAGTGCCCTGGATGGTGTAGGAACCAGTGGAACCATTCACCAGGGAGGTACCGCCGTAGGTCACCATGGTGGCCTTCAGGGTGTTCAGAGCCAGCTGGCAGGCCTCGTCACGGGTGACAGCCGCCGCGCCATCGAAGCTGATCCGGTCGAACAGGCCGGCCACGTTACCGATGTTGGCAACGTTCATCGTCCAGCCGGAGCCAGTGAAGCGCTCGATGTCGCTGCTGTAACCCAGGGCGCCCAGCAGCATCTTCGCGAATGCATAGCCGGTCAGGGTGCCGGCGGGCTTGAAGTTGCCATCGCCGTAGCCGCTGATGTAGCCCTTGGTCTTGCAGAAGCCGATGACGCCCGCGAAGGTGTGGCCGGCGGGAACGTCGGGATAGGGGCTGCTGGTGTTGGGCAGAGCCGCAGCAGCGTCGGGGCCGATCATCAGAGAGACGATGATCTTGGCAGCCGCGCCACGGGTCAGCTCCGTCTCGGGCTGGAAGCTGCCGTCCGGGTAACCGGTGATGACACCGATCCGGTTCAGAACGGCAACTGCTTCCTCGTACTTGATCTCATCCTTGTCGGTGAGATCCTTGTACTCGGTGGCTCCCGCGCTGATCGTGACCAAAGACATGGTCATAATCATCGCAAGAACCAGGGACAGGAATTTCTTCATGCGAATATTCCTCCTTCAAATATTTGCGGTCCGTTCGGCCTCCGCGCCTCGCAAGCCCCCTCCAGGATTCGTGTCGGGGCTAGCCGATCCCACATCAAGCCTGGAATTGGCTCCTCGCCGCTTCTTCCGCCGTCCGCAACTGCAATCTAACAGGAAAAAAACTGCGTGACAAGGCTTTTTCCGGCCTTTTAACCGAACTGAAAATTGCCATCCATTTGGTTGGGGCCATTTGCCGGAAGAGCGTAACACAGGCCAAATTTTCCCATTTTCGACACCCTGCTTTTTCCACAACGCCAACAAGAACGGCAGGCATCCAAAACCAGGACCTCCCTTTGGCGAAGTGCCATGCCCCAGGTCCCGAACGCCTGCCGTTTCCTCTTTCTGTTTTATTCAACCTTGCGTTTTTCCCGCTGGGGGAGAAAATACCGCTGCCCCACCTGAACCAAAACACCCTCCGCCACCATATGCCGGAGGACCAAGCTGCACTGCTTGGGTTGTATCCGCAGAAGATTCACCACATCCTGGCGATAGGCGAAGCCCGCCTGGGACAGGTACTCCACAATGGTCTCCCGGTGCTGCTCCGGCGGAACCACCGTGCCGGGAAGGTAATATTTTCCGCCCACCCGCACCAGACGCTTCTGCTCCGTCAGGCGGCGAAGCCGGGTATAGGTGGCGGTTTTGGAGAAGCCCAGAAGGTCTGAAACATCTTTTCGAGAGACAGAGTTCTTCTCCAGGACCAGCTGGAGAACCAGCTGGTCCTCCAGTTCCCTGCCGTCGTCCTTCCGCAGGTCCCGAAGGGAGGTCTGCTCCAGCCCGCCCCGAATCAGCGCGGCGCGGGTGAGCCGGGAAAGCCGGGGTAAGTCCAGCGGCTTTCGGGATTGCTCCGTCAACAGCACATGCGTATCCTCCCCTGGGCTCCGGCGCTTTCGTTCTCCCTCCAGAAGCCGGCGTATGGCGCTGGTGAGGGTCACCTCCCGGTCCGGCAGCAGCAGAACCCCTCGCTCAAGGTCCACCTGGTCCCAGGTGAGGGCAATCATCTCCTGCCCCTGCAATCCCAGCTGCCACGCCAGCCACATGGCGAGGCCCGCCACCGTGTCCCGCTCTGTTTGAAGAACCTTCCAGAGCTTGAACTCGTCCACCTGAGCCCCAGGCGCTTTGCTGGCCGTCTTCCGGGCCGTTACGCTGCCCGCGAAGCGGATGCGCAGCGTCGCCACCTCCACCCCGCTTATCCGGGCGGCCTCCGGCCAGTCCATCTGTTCCAGGCACCGGAGTATCCAATCATAGCGCAAATCCAGCAGACGCACTCCGGAGAGCCCGCCCCGGTCCAACGCCAGCCGGGCCAACCGGGACACCGACTCCAGTCGCATGGGCTGCCGTCCCCGGGCGGAGAGGAGCACATGGGGGTCCCTCTCTTCCTCCTCCCAAGCCTCCCGGGCCTCCCGGAGCCGCCAAAGAAGCGTCCGCACCTCCGGCTCCAGGGGAACCGTCCGGTCCGGCAGCTCCAGCCGGTCGTCCAAAAAGGACACCTGGTCCCATTGCAGCCCGGCAATCTCCTCCCGCGTCAGCCCCTCCAGCCAGGCGAGACGGAGGACCAGCGCTTCCGGTCCCGTCTGCTCCCTCTCCAGGAGACGGCGCATGGCCACCCTGTCCAGGCGGTTCCCCTTTTCTTCTTTGCCCATGGACCGTCTCCCCCTCTCCCGGCTTACGTTATGAACGTATAGCAAATAAGGCGGACTTTTGGAAAAATCCGCCAATTTCTCTCAGGCCGGCACAGGGCCTCCCGAAGTTCTCAAGTTCCCGCGGCAGCGGGCTGCTCCGCCTCCCGGGACGTCTCCGCCGCCTCCACGCCGGTGAGATCCCAGCAACCGTGGCGGGTCACCAATCCGCCATAGAGCCGCCCTTGACGGACGGTGAAAATGGCGTCATAGGGTTCCTTGTCCACCCGGGAGCGTAAAGCGCCTGAAATCAAGTATTTTCCGTTTTGCAGCACGCTGCCGGAAAAACGGTTCCGGCGGCTCAGAAGGCACAGCTCCCCGGAGATGGCCCCGGCGCTCTCCTGAAGCAGCAGCTCTCCCGCCCGGGGCCCCAACTGACTTTGCAGTACAACGGTATAACAGACTTTTTTCACAACATCACTCCTGTTACTGTTTGATTATAAATAGGCGCGTCCTTTCGCCAAAGGGACAATCTTGCAAAAAACGTCTAAATTTGGACACAGTTGTAACAATTGTCAAATCATGTCGGCACTCCGGGTCTTCTCTCCCTGCCGGAAGCGAAGCGCACACGTCCCATCGCCCGGCAATCTCCAGTGGTTTCGACAAAATTCGACATACCGGTCTATAAAAAATGAGGACGGGAAACCCCGTCCTCATTTTTCAGCTCTCTCCGCTTCTGGAAGGCATCCGCCTTTACACCCTCCGGCCCTTCCCGGAAGCATCGGATTGGGGAAGGCGGCCCCTTCCCCCCCTTCCGGGACTCCCCCGCCCTTCCCGGGCAAGTCCCGGCGCTTCCATGGCGGCACCGCGGTCTTGCGGTTTTAAAAAGGCCCTTCCGCCGTCCAGTTCCACTCTCCCCGCTCCCGCAGCGTCTGCCACACCGTTCCCGCCGTGCTCCGCGCCACCGTCTGTTCCAAGGCGTTCACCAGCTCCTCCGCCGTCAGCGCCAGCCCGCCGCGAATCCAGCTCTCCAGAAGCGCCAGCAGCACGGTCCCGTCCCGCCGGCGCTCCCGCTCCTCGGTCTCGGGGTCCGGCAGCATGCCGGCCCGGTCCCGGTAATAACGCCGCACCGCCTCCAGCGTCCGGTCCAGAGGAATCATCCCCCGCAAGCCCTCCGGGCCCTCCCGGTCCAGCACCGCCCTGTAAAACGCCCGCTCCCTGGCCGCCCGGTCCATCAGGTCCAGCAGAGCCTGCTGCCAGGTGAGGCACTCCTCACAGCGCTCCAGAAGCAGCGCCCGCTCCCGCTGGACGGACCAGGCGAACAAATCGTAAACATCCTTGAAATGGTAATAGAACGACTGCCGCCGGAGCCCGCAGTGCTCTGTCAGCTCCCGGACCCGGAGCTGGTCCAGGGGCCTGTCCCGCAGCAGCGCCCGCAGCGCGGCGTCCAGCCCCTGTCTGGTTCGGTTTTCATAATCCGGCATAAAGTCCCCTCCTGTTCTGCCCGCGCAGCGCCGTTTCCGCGCCTTGCGTCTTTCTGGAAACAACGCGCTTTCGCCGCCTTAAGCATACTCTATCCCTTTCCTTCCCGTCAAGATTTCCGGCTTTTTGAGAAGAAAAAATGTTTCCTTTGTCTGCCAATATCCGGCGATTCTTGTGCGCCGGACCACGGCCATCCCGCAAAAGCCGCCTCTGTTTCCGCCGGAACGGGGCGGGAGCGGACGCCGGAGGGGCGGTCTGTCTATCGTAGCCGTATTTTTTCATTTTCCGGGAGCTCTCGACAAATTCAGACAAGTTATTTACCGAATATTGTGTATGATACTCCTGGAAGCAAGCTACATTTTGTGTTTTGTAAAGAAAGGAAGAGCTGCCATGACCGTAATCTCCAAGGAATATCTGTTGTTATTCAACATTGTCACCGACACCGAGAAATCCCTGGCCCAGCTGCGGGAAACTCTTCTGGAAGCCCAACGGCAGGCGGAAGAGCTCTTCCTGGAAGAGTCCGCCAAGGACGAGCCGTTTTCCGAGCAATGAGACTCCCGTGGGGAAGTCTCAAGCTTCCGGGGCTTCGCCGCGCGGACTCTTTTGGCTGTGGAAAAGTCGTTGACCTAATGAAAAAAATGGAGTACAATGATTACATATTCCGCCAGCCGGCATACAGGCCGGGGACCTTCCTGCGGGAGGGTCCCTTCCTTTATCCGCCGCCGCGGATGAACGCCGCCGGACCCGCCCCATGGGACGCGCTCCGGCCTGGGGAGGTTTCTTATGCCCTCGATTTCCGTCATCGTTCCCGTCTATCAGGCGGAGAAGTTCCTGCACCGCTGTCTGGACAGCATGGCCCGCCAAACCTTTTCCGACTGGGAGCTCCTCCTGGTGGACGACGGCTGCACCGACGGTTCCCCTGCCCTTTGCGACCAATTCGCCGCCAAGGACCCCCGGGTCCGGGTCTTCCACCGGAAGAAAAACCAGGGCGTCAGCGCCGCCCGGAATCTGGGTCTCCAGGAGGCCAAGGGGGACTATATCACCTTTTTGGATTCCGACGACTGCTATGAGTTCCAGGCCCTGGAAACCCTGTGGAACCTCCGGGCGCAGTCCGGAACGGACACCGCCGCCTGCGGCCTCACCTACCTCTGGCCCGACGGCAAGCACACCGTCCAAAGCCAGCTCCCCCCAGGCATCCTTGACCAGGAGAAAATCCGGGAGAAGCTTGTCCTCCCCCTGACCGGGGACCGGCTGACCCAGCCGGTGTTCAACGGGTTCAGCGTCTGCTACCTCTTCTCGGCGGACGTCATCCGCAAGGCCCATCTCGCCTTCGACGGGCCCTATTTGGAGGACGAGCTCTTCGTGCTGGAGTATTTTTGCAGCGCCCGCTCCCTGGCGGTGACGGATCAGCCCCTTTACCGCTACTTTCTCCATGACGCCTCCGCCACCCATCACTATATGCAAAACTTCCCCCAGGTCTTCCGCCGCTTCATGGAGCGCAAAGAGGCCCTGGTGGAGCGCTTCGGCCTGGAGGCCGCCCGTCCCCAGTGGCGGGAGAGCACCAACTGGGCGGGGCTGCTCATCGCCGTGGGCAATGAGTACGCCAGGGACAACCCAAAGACCATCCGTCAGCGGCAAAAGGCCGTTCGGGACTTCTGCCGCCAGCCGGAAATGCAGCACGCCATCCGGACCTTGAAGCCCGTGGGCCTGAGCCCCAACAAGCAGATGGTGGCAAATCTGGTGCGGGGGAAGCACTTTTTCACTCTGACCCAGCTCTACCGCCTCAAAAACCGGATTTGAAGCGCCGGACACAACTCTCAGTGCCACATATGAAATGGGGAACAACATGACTCTTTTAAAAGAAAGCTATCTCTGCCATCTCCTGGCCCTTCTTCTGGCCACCTATGAGGACAGCGGGCTCCACCGGCTGGCCGTCCGGGGCGGCGCCTGGTGCAGCCGCCAGATTGACGAAAGCGCCATCCTCCAGCCCCTTTGCCGGGAGGGCGCCGTGGCCCGGTCCTGGCCGGACAGCGGGGTCTGCCGTCTTCTGTCCTGGCTGGTGAACCTGCCGGGGGGACTCCTGCGGAAGTTCTACCTGGCCCTGGAGGGAACCTTTGAGGGCAGCTTTTTTGCCCGGCTGGCCTTCCGTTTGGGGGATGAAACCGCCGTCGCCGAGGGCTGGCTGATTCTGCTGCTGTGGATCATCCCCTATGAGCGGTGGAACAACGCCTACACCCTGATGGCCTTCCTCCTCCTGCTGCTTCTCCTCCTGGTCGGAGCCATGGGCCGGGGGGACCGGCATTTGGACGTGGAGCGCGTGGGGTTTTATCCCACGCTGATGTTCGGCGCCGTGGTGCTGGGGGTGGTCTTCTCCCTGACCCGGAACGCCTCCGTCCGCTTTTTGATCTACCATGTCTCCGCCGCCCTCTGCGTCCTGGTGACGGTCAGCGCCCTGCGCTCCGCAGAAGAGCTGAAACGCTTGGCGGCGGGAGCCTCCGGCTGCGTGGCCCTCTCCTCGCTGTATGCCATCTACCAGCGCCTCTCCGGTCTGGAGGTCAACGAGTCCTACGTGGACATGGACCTGAACGCCGACATGCCCAGCCGGGTTCTCTCCTTCTTCGACAATCCCAACACCTTCGCCGAGGTACTGCTTCTCCTGCTGCCCCTGACTCTGGCCCTGCTCCTTTGTTCCAAGCATCTCCTCTCCAGGCTGGCCGCCGCCGTGGCCCTGGTTCTGGGAACGGCCGCCCTGGGCATGACCTACTGCCGTTCCGCCTGGATCGGCATGGCCTGCGTCATGGTAGTGCTGATTTTCCTGTGGAAGCCCAAGCTGATGCCCGTTTTCTTCGCGCTGTGCCTTCTGGCGATTCCCTTCCTGCCCGCCAGCATAT
This sequence comes from Oscillospiraceae bacterium, assembly GCA_910575815.1. Taxonomy (GTDB): domain Bacteria; phylum Bacillota; class Clostridia; order Oscillospirales; family Oscillospiraceae; genus Oscillibacter. The sequence continues at coordinate 208,508 of CAJTFN010000009.1, read as the reverse complement.
GGAATCGTATTCTCACAATTTTTGACAGCTCCGATTCATCCACCAACAGCCGCTTCCCCCTCTTCAAGGCCGGCCTGGAGGTCATTACCCGGCGTCCTCTCTCCGGCGCGGGGCTGGGCACCGCCGCCGTACAGCGCTATGTGAAGCTGCTGAACTTCTACCATGCCCGAACCCCCTTCGTCCACGCCCACAACATCTACCTTCAGGTCTGGGCGGAAATGGGAATTCTTGGCTTCGTGGGCTTCGTGGGCTCCCTCCTCTGGGGCATCAAGCGGGCGGCCCACACCGTCCGCCACTGCGCCGACGGAGCCGCCAGGACCATCACCTGCGCCGCCTGCGCCGCCCTCTGCGGGGCCATGGTCTGCGGCCTGGCGGATTACCTCTGGAACTATCCCCGGGTCATGTGCATCTTCTGGTTTGTCTTCGCCGTGGCCCTGGGCGGGGCAAAGCTCTGCGCAGAAAGCGCTTAAATGAACGGGAACGCCCGGTTTAAAAATTACGCCTCTGGAGCGGACCTGTGTGTCCGCCCCAGAGGCTGCACGCACAAAAAAAGCGGGTCCCTGGAGAGACGCACCTCTCCGGGGACCCGCTTTTGCATGGCAGAGCTATTCCTCAATTTTTGGGCCGCACCCAACAGCACACCCTAGACAGGATATGTAAGAGCCAATTTTCCTATCCCTCAGCTCTTGCTGGGCAGCACCGAGGCGATGGACCCGGCAAAGGCGCTCAGCGGCATGGTCTGAAGCACCACATGGCCCGGCCCTGTGACCACAGTGTTAAACATCCCCTCCCCACCGAAGAGGACGTTTTTCACCCCCTTGACGGACTGGATGTCGATGGAGCAGGTCTCGTCCATCATGGCCAGATTTCCGGTGTCCACAATCAGCTGCTGACCCGGAGCCAGGTCGTACTCCACGGCGGAGCCGTCAATTTCCAAAAAGGCGATCCCCCGGCCGGAGAGCTTCTGCATAATGAAGCCCTCGCCGCCGAAGAAGCCCGCTCCCATCTTCTTCTGGAAGAATACGGACAGCTCCACCCCCTGCTCCGACGCCAGGAACGCGGACTTCTGCGCCACAATGGACTTGCCCGGCCCGATTTCCACAGCGCGAATGGTGCCGGGGAAGCTGGACGCAAAGGCGATCATACCCGGGCCGCCCTTGGCCGTGTAAATGTTTTGAAACATGGATTCCCCGGAGAACATCCGGCCAAAGGCCTTGCCGATGCTGCCCCCGGCGGAGGTCTGCATCTCCATGTTGGGGCTCATCCACACCATGGAACCCTTCTCCGTAATCATGCTCTCCCCGGCGTTCAGGTTGCAAATGACAACAGGCATGGGCTCGCCTTTAATCTCATAGTTCATTGCGCTCTCTCCTTTAACCTCATTTTCCCCAGAGGGATTTGTCGTATTTTACTATAACAAACCCGCCCCTTCTCCGCAAGAGCTCGGGACAAACAGGGCACTTTTTGCCTCCTTTCCCCGCATAAAATTCCGTCCGGCGCGCAAACTATCCTGGCAATGCTTCCGGAGAATTTTCCGGAGGTCCGCGGCGCCCCCGCCGCGGGAGGCCCCGGAAGCGGCCTCTTTCCCCACTTCACCGTCACCGCCTGCTCACAGCGCGAAGCTCCGGCAAACCGCCCTCGCCAGGGCGGAACGCAAATCGTGCTTTTCAAGCGGGCCGGCGCTCCGGTGAACACCACTGCCACAAGGAGGCGCGCCATGAACAACAAACGGATCGGACGCCGTACCGTCGCCCTGGAGCATCCCCCCTCCGTGATCTCCTACGCCAACATCGGCGGCAAGCTGGAAGGTGAAGGTCCCCTTCGGGAGCACTTCGACGAACTGGAACAGGATTCCTTCTTCGGGGAAAAGACCTGGGAGAAGGCGGAATCCATGATGCAAAAGCGGGTCCTCCAGCGGGCCCTGGACCAGATTAAGCTCAAGCCCGGAGACCTGGATTATATTTTCGCCGGGGACCTGTTGAACCAGTGCATCGGCTCCTCCTTCGGCCTGCGGGAATTCGGCGTGCCCTTCTACGGGCTCTACGGAGCCTGCTCCACCATGGGGGAATCCCTCTCCCTGGCGGCCATGGCCATTGATGGCGGCTTCGCGGAAAAGGCCGCCGCCATGACCTCCTCCCACTTCTGCACGGCGGAGCGCCAATACCGGATGCCCGTGCCCTACGGCAACCAGCGGACCCCCACCGCCCAGTGGACTGCCACCGCCGCCGGGTGCACCATCCTGGCCTCCCAGGGAGAGGGGCCCTATATCACCCACGTCACCTGCGGAAAAATCGTGGACAAGGGCATCGCGGACGCCAACAACATGGGGGCCGCCATGGCCCCGGCGGCCTACGACACCCTTTCCGCCTTTTTCCAGGACACAAATACCAAGCCCCAGGACTACGACCTGGTGGTCACCGGGGACCTGGGGGAACTGGGTCATGCCATCGTCCGGGACTTCTTCTCCCGGGACGGCATCGACATGGGAGAGCATTTCCAGGACTGCGGCCTCCTGCTCTACGACCGGGAGAAACAGGACATGCACGCCGGAGGCTCCGGCTGCGGCTGCTCCGCCTCGGTGTTCAACGGCTATCTCCTCTCCGGCCTGCGGCAGGGGAAGTGGAAGAAGATCGTCTTCGCCCCCACCGGAGCCCTGCTCTCCCCGACCTCCAGTTTTCAAGGGGAGTCGATCCCCTCCATCTGCCACGCCCTCTGCATCTCCACCACAAAGTAACCAGGGGCCCGGATTCCGGGCCCCTTTCTACATATCCTACAGGGGGTTCCCCAGTATCCTTGTGCAGATTCACGGTTGACCTTGGTATGAAATCAGACTATACTACCATTTGTCCTCAGCAAGTCCGATTTCATACCATAATAAGGAGCCCGCATATGGATCATTACACGCTGTTTCAGGAATACCTCCAGGCCGACCACCAAATTGATGAATTCTACCACACCCTGGCCCAGGCCCTGGGCCTGTCGGACAGCGCCCTCTGGGTACTGTGGTGCCTGGTGGAACAAGGGGACGGCTGCACGCAGAAGGACATCTGCCGTCAAGTCTCTATCAGCAAGCAGACCGTCCACTCCTCCGTTCGGAAGCTGGAGCGGGACGGCTTTCTCTCCCTCCGTCCCAGAGAGGGCCGGGAGGTCTCCCTCTTCCTCACAGCTCAGGGCCAGGAGCTGGTCCGTGAAAAAGTCCTTCCCATCATGGCGGCCGAGCGGGCCGCTGCCGGGGGGCTGACCGAGGAGGAGCTGCGGGATATGATCCGTCTGTCCCAGAAATGGCTCTCCCTCTTCCGAAAGGCGGCGGCCTCCCTTTCCAAACCATAAAACCGCCGGAAACTCCGGCGGCCCCTGATACAAAGAGAAAGGAAATCCCTATGCATATCCATTTATCCGAGCATTTCACTTACCCGAAGCTCCTTCGCTTCACCTTCCCCACCATCGTCATGATGATCTTCACGTCCATCTACGGCGTGGTGGACGGCGTCTTCGTCTCCAACTACGCGGGGAAGACCGCCTTCGCGGCGGTGAACCTCATCATGCCCGCCCTGATGATTTTCGCCACGGTGGGCTTCATGCTGGGCACCGGCGGCAGCGCCGTGGTAGCCAGAGCCATGGGAGGGGGAGACCTTCCCCGGGCCAGGCGCTATTTCTCCCTCATTGTCCTCACCGGCGCCATCGCCGGTCTGGTTCTGACGGTGGTCGGACTTCTCATCATAGAACCCCTCTGCGCCGCCCTGGGAGCCACGGGGGAACTGCTGCCCCTGGCCGTCCAATACGGGCGCATCCTGTCCCTGGCCCTGGTGCCCTTTATTTTGCAGAATATGTTTCAGAGCTTCCTGGTGGCGGCGGAGCGCCCCAAGATGGGCCTGGGCCTCACGGTGGCGGCGGGCCTTACCAATATGGCCGGGGACTGGCTGCTGGTGGGGGTTCTGCCCTGGGGCGTGGCCGGGGCGGCCATCGCCACGGTGGCCAGCTCCCTGGTGGGAGGCGTGGTGCCTCTGGTGTTCTTCCTTCTGCCCAACCAAACGCCCCTCCGCCTGACCCAAACCCGGTTCGAGGGCCGGATTCTGGCCCAGACCTGCTCCAACGGCTCCTCGGAGATGATGAGCAATCTGTCCACGTCCCTGGTGAGTATTCTCTATAACTTTCAGCTCATGCGCCTCATCGGAGAGGACGGTGTGGCGGCCTTCGGGGTCATCATGTACGTGAACTTCATCTTCATTGGCGTCTTCATGGGCTACTCCATCGGCGCGGGCCCCGTCATCAGCTACCACTACGGCGCGGGAAATCACGCGGAGCTCCAAAGTCTCCTCCGCAAGAGCCTCTTGCTGATGCTCCTCTCCTGCGCCGGCCTCACCGCCGCAGCCGTGGCCCTGGCGAGACCTCTGTCCCGGATTTTTGTGGGCTATGACGCGGAGCTGCTGCTTCTCACCACCCGGGGCTTCCGGCTGTACGCCCTTTCCTTCCTGGCCATGGGCTTCAACATTTTCGGCTCCGCTTTTTTCACCGCCCTGGGAAACGGCGTCATCTCCGCCGCCATCGCCTTCCTCCGCACGCTGCTCTTTCAAACGGCGGCCATCTTCGTCCTTCCCCTCTTCCTGGAGCTGGACGGCATCTGGCTGGCCGTGACCGCGGCGGAATTGCTGACCCTCTTTATCACCATCCTGTTCCTGGTGACCCAGAGAGCACGTTATCACTATGGCGGCGCCTAGCCTCCCAACCGCCTCCGGCGGCCCGCGGCCCACTATCCTCCAATCCGCAGCTCCGCTGAGCCTCCCACCAAAATAACCGCCGGAGCCTGAACCCCCGCCTCTCGAGCTCTTTCCGCAATGTCCTCCACCGTCCCCCGAACCGTCATCGGCCGGGGGGCGTTTTTTCCGGAAATCACGGCGGCTGGGGTCTCTGGCATCATCCCGGCCTCGACGAGGCGACGGGCCAGCTCCTCCAGACGGGACAGGCCCATGAGAAACACCAGGGTCCCCTCCAGCCCGGCCAGCTCCTCCAGACGGGGCGGCAATCCGTCCGGCGAATCCGCCGTGTGGGCGGTAATTGCATGGAAGCTCCGGCTCACGCCCCGATGGGTGACCGGAATTCCCGCCTCTCCCGGCACGGCCACGGCGGAGGTAACGCCGGGGACATACTCCCAGGGAATCCCGGCGGCCTGAAGGGCCAGCGCCTCTTCCCCGCCCCGGCCAAAGACGAAGGGGTCTCCCCCTTTCAGGCGGACCACCATCCTGCCCTCCCGGGCCTTGGCCACCAGCAGGGCGTTGATGTCCTCCTGGGCCATGGAATGGCGGCCCAGGCGCTTGCCCACGTAGATTCTCTCCGCTTCCTCCGGCGCGGCGTCCAGCAGCGCCGGGTCCAGCAGATCGTCGTACACCACCGCGCCGCAGCGCTCCAGCAGCCGGTGGCCCCGAAGGGTGATAAGGTCCGCCGCGCCGCAGCCCGCGCCCACCAGGTACACCTTGCCCACCTTGTCCCCGTCCTCCAGGATGGCCGTCAGGACATCCTCCGGCAAGGGGAAGCCCTCCTCCAATCCCACAGCGAGCAACCGGGCGAACACATCCGCCCGGCGGGCCTCCGGCACCCGCTGCCGGACCGTGGGGCGCAGGGCGGCCAGCCCGTCCAGCAGCTCCCCGAAGTTCTCGGGAACCGCCTCGGCGGCCCGCCGCCTCACCCAGGCGGCGGCGCTGGGGCTGGCTCCGGCGGTGGAGACCCCCAGGGTCAATTCCCCCCGCTTGAGCAGGGCGGGAAACAGGAAGGTACACTGTTCCTTGTCGTCCACCGCGTTCACCAGGACGCCACGCTCCCGGCAGAGGACGGCAATCTCCCGGTTCGCCTCCGGATCGTCCGTGGCGGCGATCACGAAGCGCTTTCCCTCCAGCATAGAGGGCGCAAAGACCCGGTGGACCAGCGTCAGACCCGGTGTGTTCTCGATCTCCGGCAGCAGCTCCGGCGCGGCCACGGTGAGCCGGGGACCGTAGGGCAGAAGCTTTTCAATCTTTCGCAAAGCCACCGTCCCCCCGCCTGCGACGAGGCCCTCCCAGCCCTCCAGGTCCATGAAAAACGGAAAGTATCCCATGCCTCAGCCCTCCTCCGGCAGTTCGCAGAAATAGCGCCATCCTCCCGGCCCGGCGGCCCGGTCCAGGCGGACCCCCATCATCCGGTCCAGAACCCGGCTCCGGTAAATTTCCTCGGGCCCGTTCAGGGCCAGCAGCTTCCCCTCCCCCAGCACGGCCACATCGTCCGCCGTGGTCAGGGCCAGGCAGAGATCGTGGAGCACCAGGGCCACGGCCCGGCCCTCCTCCGCCAGACGGCGAACCAGCCGCAGAGTCTCCAGCTGGCGCCGGATGTCCAGATAGGTCGTGGGCTCGTCCATGAGAATGGTCTCCGTCTCCTGGGCCAGCGCCATGGCCAGGTAGACCTTCTGCCTCTGTCCCCCGGAGAGCTCCGGCAGGGGCCGGTCCGCCAGCTCCAGGGCGTCCGCCAGCCTCAGCGCCCGGTCCACGGCCTCGTAATCCTCCCTCCGGTACCGCCGGGGATAGGACAGATAGGGAAAGCGCCCGTGGAGCACCATCCGCCGGGCCGTGATACTGGGCACCGCCCGGGACTGGGGCAGATAGGCCAGCCTCCGGGCGGCTTCCCGGGAATGGCGCTCCCGCTTTCCGTCCAGCAAAATCTCCCCGCCCAAGGGGGGAAGAAGACCGGCCATGGCCCGCAGCAGCGTGCTCTTCCCGCAGCCGTTGGGCCCCAGCAGAACCAGCACCCGTCCGGGCCGGAGAGCCAGGGACACATCCTCCAGCACCACATGGCCCGAATAGCCCACGGAGACATGCTTCAGCTCAAGCACGGCCAGCCCCCCTTCCCCGTCTCTGGCGCAGCAGCAGCCAGAGGAAAAAGGGCCCTCCCAGCAGGGACAGCACCACTCCCACCGGCAGCTCATAGGGGGCGAACAACGTCCGGGCCAAAAGGTCGCACAAGGTCAGCAGCGCCGCGCCCCCCAGCGCCGCCGCCCAGAGCAGCCGGGCGGAACAGTCCTCTCCGGCCAGCCGGCGGGCCATATGAGGGGCGATGAGGCCCACGAAGCCCAGCAGCCCCGCAAAGCTCACCGCCGCCCCCGCCAGCGCCGCCGCCAGCGCCAGCAGCAACAGCCGCAGCCGCCGGGCCGGAAGGCCCAGGCTCCGGGCGGTCTCCTCTCCCAAAAGCAGCACATCCAGCTCCCCCGCCAGGGACAGCACCAGCAAAAACGCCGCCAGCGCCACCCAAAACGCCGGGGCCACCCGGCCCATGGCAAGATTGGCGACACCGCCCACCCGGAAATCGGTGTAGCCGTTCAAGGCGTCGGGGAAGAACGTCAGCACGGCGTCGATGCCCGCGCTGAACATACCGCTGACCGCCACGCCCGCCAATACCAGGGTCATTCTCGACGCGCCGGTCCGAGCCCCGATGGACAGCACCAGCAGCACGCCTCCCAGGGCCCCCAGGAACGCGGCAAACGGAACCGCCGCCGTCCAGGCGGGCCAAAGGGCGGCGCAGAGGGCCGTGCACAGCCCCGCTCCGGCATTGACGCCGATGACATTGGGCGCGGCCAGGGGATTGCCCAGCACTCCCTGAATCACCGCTCCCGAAACCGCCAGCGCCGCTCCCGCCAAAAGGCAGCCGCAGGTGCGGGGCAGCCGGGCGTAGAGGACAATCTGGGCCGCCGGGCCGCCGCCCCGTCCGGTCAGGGCGGCCAGGACCTCCCCCGGCGCCAGGGGCACCGCTCCCAGGCACAGGCTCAGAAGGGCGGCCAGGACCGCCAGGGCCCCCAGCGCCGGGAGAACATATTTAGTTGGGATAGAGAATGTCCGCGAGTTTTTCATAGGCTTCCCCCCAGCGGGCGTTGGGTTTCAGGTTGTAGAGCCGGTGGTCCAGGGTGATAAACCGGCCCTCCCTCACCGCCCGGAGGCCGCTCCAGGCGGGGTTGGAGAGCAGGGCCCCGTCCAGGGACGCCTGGGCCGCCGCCGCGTCCGCCCCCTGAAGGACGGCAAAGATATAATCCGGGTCCCCGGCCAGGATGCCCTCCAGGCTCAGATTCTCCAACAGGCCGCCGCCGTCGGCGATGTTGACGCAACCCAGGTCTGCCAGCATCTCCCCCAGAACGCTGCCCTCGCTGCCCTTGGCCTTGCAGCTGCTGCCGCTGGCCCGGACGTAAAGGACCTTGGGAGCGGAACCGTCCTGCCGCTGCCGGGCGGCGTCCACTTGGACCCGAACGCGCTCCCCATGAGTCTCATACCGCTCCGGCTGTCCCGTGAGGCGGGCGCAGATCTCCAGCATCCGAAGATAATCCTCGAAGCAGTCCACCTCGAAATAGGCGGCGGGAATCCCCGCCTGGGCAAAGGTGTCTTTCAATTCCAGGTTCGCGGCGGTGTTGACGCTGGCCAGAATCAAATCCGGCTCCGCCGCCAACAGAATCTCCAAATTCGGCTCCTTCACCGCTCCCAGGTCCGCCGTGTCCTCCCTCAGGCCCAGGTCGAAGGAGGTCCAGGCGTCCCCGGCGGCGGCAACCAGAGTGTCCCGGCCTCCGGCCAGGCACCAGATGTCGGCAAAGCTGCCGATCATGGCCGCCACCCGGCGGGGCGGCTCCATCTCAAGCGCCTGCCCCAGGTCGTCTGTAAAGGCAATCGTCCCGCCGGAGGCGGGGGGCGGGTTCTCTTTTGGCGGCTTCTCCCCACAGGCACTCAGCAGCAACAGGAGCGCAAGCAACAGGCAAAGGCGTTTCATGGCAAATCTCTCCGTTTTCACTGTAGGGGCCCTGTTCCGGCCCGCTCTTTCCAGTCTCTGCCGGACAGGGGGGACACAAGGCCCGCCCCCGCAAGGCACAAAGGAGGCGGACCCCGGGCCCGCCTCCTCTCTTGTCAAATGTCGTATCTCAAGCATACTTCGCCACAATGGCGTTCAGGTCCTCCCGGTGGCTCTCGGACCATTGTGCCCAGGTCTGGCCCGCGTCCGCCACGGCTTGCCCCAGCTCCACCAGCAGAGCCGGGATGTCCTTCTCCAGAATCACCGCTCCCGCCTCGCCGAAGCGGGCGGCGTCCAGAGCGTCGCTGCCTCCCAGGAACATCCGGAAGGCGGGCTGGGGCTTCTTGTCCTCCAGACGGACGCCTCCCTGAAAGCCGATGGCCCCCGCCTGATGGGCGGCGCAGCTGGAGGGGCAGCCCGAGACACAGATTTTCGGCAAGGCCCCGTCGGGAATTCCCGCCTCCCGGACCGCCGCCACGGCGGCCTGGAGAAGGCCTTGACTATCCCGGATGCCCTGCTGGCAGACCGTGGCCCCGATGCAGGCCACGCTGTGCTCAAAGGCCGTCTTGGCGCCGTCCTCGGTGACAGCCAGGACCTTTTCCGCCACGGCGGCGGGAAGGTTGATGAGATACAGGGTCTCGTCCGGGCCCACCCGGCACTCGGACCCAGGCAGGTCCTTCAAAACCGCGTAGAGCTGGGCGGGCTTCTCCGCCGGCAGCACGCCGCCGATGGGGTGGTATTTCACGGCGTACAGCCCCGGCTGCTTCTGGGGGATGGCCCGGGGATGGTCCAGCGTCCCCTCTCCCCCGCAGATGTCGGCCAGGGCCTCCATCCGGGGCAGCTCCAGCCCGCCCTGAGCTTTCAGGGCCTCCAGGTTCTTCAGGAACGCCTCCTTGAGCCCCTCGGGGCCCAGGGTGTCCTGCATGAAGCGGGTCCGGGCCTTGGCCCGGTTCTCATAGTTGCCATGCTGGCAGAAGGTGTCCACCATGGCCCGGACGTAGTACAGCACCTCTCCCGGCCGGACAGCCTCGTCTACCAACACGCCCATGCGGTGCCCCATGGCCCCCAGTCCCCCGGCGATGCGGAGGGAAAAGGTCCCGTCCGCCTGGGCCCGGAACCCCATGTCCCGGAAGGCGCTGTGAACGGAGTCGTCCGCGCCGTTGGAGAAGGCGATTTTCAGCTTTCGGGGCATGCGGATATCCCGGCAGATGGAGAGAAGATAGTCCGTCACGGCCTCCGCGTAGGGATAGGGATTGAAGGCCTCCCCTTTCTCCACGCCGGAGAGCGGGCTGCACATCACATTCCGGGGATTGTCCCCGCCGCCGCCCCGGCAGAAGATGCCGCAGGAAATGGCCGCCTCCATGATGACGGGAACCTGCTCCGCCGGAAGGTCGTGGAGCTGCACCGTCTCGCAGGTGGTGAGCTTCAGCCGCCGGACCTGGTATTTTTCCACGGTGTCCGCCAGGAATTTCAGCCGCTCCAGGGTCATCCGCCCGGCGGGCATCCGCAGGCGGAGCATGTGCCGGGTCTGGTCCCGCTGAGCGTAGCTTCCCATGCCGCCGGAGACACCCTTATAGTTCTTCTTATCAATCTCCCCCTGCTGGAACGCCTCAATTTTCCGGGAGAATTCCTCAATTTCCTTTCGGTATGTCGCAATCCACTGCTTGTCGTTCATCGTGCATCGCCCCTTTTTCATTAGCTTCCGCCGCCGCGGCAGGAAATATGCGCGGTTATTGTATCACAAAGCCGCCTCCGCCGCAATCCCCGGGGCCGAATTTGGAGTGCCCTATCGCGCATTTTAAAAGGGGACCTTCGTGTAGGGGCCGCCGCCCTCGGCGGCCCGCCGGCACAAGAATGGGTTCTCACAAGGGGCCGGCCCCTACAAAATAAAATCTCTGTATAGGGCACTTCCCGGGCCGAATTTTCAGGGCAGCTCCTCCGGCTCCAAAACCGGAATCCCATTTTCCAGCAGCAGACTGGCAAACACCCCCTGGCCGGGGATTTTCCGCCCCCGGAAGGTCCCGTCGTAAATCTGCCGCGCGCCGCAGCTGGGGCTCCGGGGCTGGAGAACGGCCAGCTCCGCCCCCTCTCTCCGGGCAATTTCCAGGGCCAGCTCCGCGCCCCGGCGGAACGCCTGATCCACGTTCCGGCCATCCTTTGCCGTCACCACGCCATCCACAATCTCCGCCGGGGTCCGGGGAACCGGGAGGCCTCCCAGAACCTCCGGGCAGACGGGAACGGCCTCGTGGCCCTTCTCCCGGAGCCATTCCACGACGCCGGAATTCCAGTTGTTCCCCCCGCTGTACTTACAGTTCTCCCCCAGAAGGCAGGCGCTCACCAACACTCTCATTCCTCCAGGCCCTCCAGGTAATGGACAAACTGCTGGGCCGTCCGGCCGGAGAATCCGCCGTGGCGAATCTCCCAGGCGTTCGCTCTGGCCAGCAGCTCCTGCTCGTCCATCTCAATGCCCTGCCGCCGGGCCAGAGCCCGGACGATGGCCTGGAACTCCTTGGGCGTGGGGGCGCTGTAGTTGATGGTAACGCCAAACCGGGCGGCCAGAGAGAGCTTCTCCTCCATGGTGTCGGAGCGATGGATGTCCCCGTGGTGTTCAACGTCCGTGCGGTCGTTCCAGGTCTCCCGAATCAGGTGGCGGCGGTTGGAGGTGGCGTAGATCAGCACGTTTTCCGGCCTGGTCTCCACGCCGCCCTCAATGACGGCCTTGAGGAATTTGTACTCCACCTCGTTCTCCTCGAAGGAGAGGTCGTCAATGAAGATGACAAAGCGGTAATTCCGGTTCTTGATCGCCCCCAGAATACGGGAGAGCTCCCCGAACTGGTGCTTATAAATTTCGATCATCCGGAGCCCCCGGTCGTAGTATTCGTTGATCAGGGCCTTGACACTGGTGGACTTTCCGGTCCCCGCGTCGCCATAGAGAAGGACGTTGTTGGCGTGCTTCCCGGCGAGAAACGCCTCGGTGTTCCGGCGGAGCTCCCGCTTTTGGCCCTCATAGCCCAGGAGGTCCTCCAGCCGCACGCCGTCCACGTTGCTGATGGGCAAAAATTCCAGCTCCGCCTCCTCCCGCCGGACCCGGAAGGCCCGGTTCATGGCGAAGACGCCGTAGCCGTACCGCTTGTAATAGTCCGTCGTCAGGAGGAACATCTCGTGGCCATCCCTCGCCTCCGCCAGGGACGCCCGGAGCGCCCGGACCTGGGCGCTGACGTCCCGGTTATAGGTCCGCTCCCGCTTGGGGATGGCGTGGTAGTCGCAGAGAACGGAGAAGCAGTCCGTAAGCAAATACCGCTCCAGCTCGGAAAAGTCATAGTGGAAGAGCTGGTGGAAGACGGCAAAGTCGTTTTCCGCGAAATGGTTCACGCTGCCGCCCTCCGTGGCTCCCGTCCGCTCACAGGTTCGGGTGAAGGAGTTGTCGTTGGTCATGAGAACCCAGGTCAGATAGCACTGCCAGAGGTTTTCGTCAAAGCCGCAGACCGTGGAGAGGTCCAGAATACGCTTGACCTGGGCATAGGTGCGCTGGAGCAGCGGTTCCTTCGCGCCGCCGTTTTTGCAGTCCCGAACAATGTCCGTCAGGCGGGTCAGGATGCTGTCCGGGCCCAGGTCGCTGTAAAGGATCAGATGGGGGAGAATGCGATTCATCGTGTCAGTCCTTTCCTTTTGAAAAAAACCGCCGTCTCCGGGGAGGCGGCGGTTTGGGAGGAGTGGGAGCGCGGCGGGTCCCTTCTCCGCGAGAACAGGGAGCGGGGCACCGCCCCTGGCCGGAGCAGGGCCCGCCTCATTCCGGGCGCTCTGACGGGCGTCCTTCCCCGCGCTCCCTTGCGCCTCCTCTCCGCCCGCAGCCCGCTTCGCCGGCGGGTTTAGTTCGACGCCGTGTCGGGGTCCGTGTCGTCACCCCAGAGCATATTCCGCCGCAACTCCGCGCCCACGGTCTCCATGGGGTGCCGGGCCAGCTGGCGGCGCTTGGCGTTGAAGAAGGTCCGGCCATTCTTATTCTCGGCGATCCACTTCCCGGCGAAGACGCCGTCCTGAATGTCCGTCAGCACGGCCTTCATGTTCTTCTTGGTCTCCTCGTAGGGGAGAATCCGGGGACCGGAGACGTACTCGCCGTACTCGGCGGTGTCGGAGATGGAGTAGTTCATCATGGCCACGCCGCCCTTGTTGATGAGGTCAATGATGAGCTTCATCTCGTGGATGCACTCGAAGTAGGCGTTCTCCGGGGCATAGCCCGCCTCCACCAGCGTCTCGAAGCCCAGCTTCATCAGCTCCACCACGCCGCCGCAGAGAACGGCCTGCTCGCCGAAGAGGTCGGTCTCCGTCTCATCCTGGAAGGTGGTCTCCATGACGCCGCCCCGGGCGCCGCCGATGCCCGCCGCATAGGCCAGGGCCAGATCCAGGGCCTTTCCCGTGGCGTCCTGTTCCACCGCCACCAGGCAGGGCACGCCCTTGCCCGCCACATAGGTGGACCGGACGGTGTGGCCCGGGCCCTTGGGGGCGATCATGCTGACGTCCACCCCGGCGGGGGGCACGATCTGCTTGAAGTGGATGTTGAAGCCGTGGGCGAACATCAGCATATTGCCCGCCTCCAGATTGGGGGCGATCTCCCGCTGATAGACCTCCGCCTGAACCTCGTCGTTTACCAGAATCATGATGATATCGGCCCACTTGGCGGTATCCGCCACGGTCTGGACCTTCAGGCCCGCCTTCTCGGCGTTGGCCCAGTTTTTGGAGTCCTCCCGCAGGCCCACGCACACGTCGCAGCCGGACTCCTTCAGGTTCAAAGCGTGGGCGTGACCCTGAGAGCCGTAGCCGATGATGCCAATTTTCTTCCCGTCCAGCTTTCCCAGGTCGCAGTCCTTCTCATAATACATTCTTGCCATATTCGTACTCCTCCTTCAATTTGCTCTCGTCATATATCGTGCTACGCCCTCTTTCGATGGCGATAGTACCCGTCGTCGCGATCTCCAGAATCTCAAAGTCCTCCAGCATCTGAATCAGCGCCCGGTTCTTGCTCTGGGAGCCAAAGACCCACACCGTCAGGGACTCCCGGTCGATGTCGATAATATGGCCCCGGAAGACGTTGGCCAGCTGGATGATCTCGTCCCGGACCTCCCGGTCCTTGGCCCGAACCTTGATGAGGGCGATTTCCCGGCGGATGCAGGTCTCCTCGTCAAAGATCTTCACCGCCTGGACCCCCAGGAGCCTCCGGCACTGGGTGGCCAGCTGGTTTACCACCAGCTCGTCCGCCAGCAGTTCAATGGAGATGCGGGCGGTGTGGGGCCGGTCCGTGGCCCCGGAGACGATGGACTCGATGTTATAGCCCTTCCGGGAGAAGAGCCGCGCCACCTGGCTCAGAATGCCGGGAATGTCCTCGGTGAGGATGCAGAGGGTATAGAGCTTCTTTTCCGTGTCCCATTGCTTTCTCATGACTCTTCTCCTTCACTCAGCAGGAAATCCGTGATCTCGGACCCGGAGGCCACCATGGGCCGGACCATCTCATCGATGTTCAGACGGCAGTCGATGACCGCGGGCTTCCGCGCCGCCAGGACCTCCGAAAGGGCGGCCTCCATGTCCGCCGGGGTCTCCACCCGGTATCCCCGGATGCCGTAAGCCTCCGCCAGCTTCACAAAATCCGGTCCCCGGTCCAGGGTGGTCTCGGAATAGCGCCCGCCGTATATGAGGCTCTGCCACTGGCGGACCATGCCCAGAGTGCCGTTGTTGAAGACCACGGTGATAATGGGCAGCCCATAGTGGTCCACCGTGGCCAGCTCGTGGCAGTTCATGCGGAAGCACCCGTCCCCGGTGATGTGGAAAACCCGCTTCTCCGGGAAAGCCGTCTGAGCCCCGATGGCGGCCCCCAGGCCAAAGCCCATGGTGCCGAAGCCGCCACTGGTGAGTATCTGGCCGGGGTACTGGAAGTGGAGGTACTTGATGGCCCACATCTGGTGCTGCCCCACGTCGGTGGCGACGATGGCGTCCTCCGGCATCTGGAGGCGGATGGTCTCCAGCACCTGCTGGGGAGTCAGATGGTCGCTGTCCTTCGCCACGGAGGGAGCCCGGAGGGGCAGAATCCGGGCCTTCCAATCCCCGTGGTCGTACTGGGGCAGCTTTTCGTTCAGCATCTCCAGCACCCGCCGGGCGGAGCCGATGATGTGGTGGTCCGTCAGGACGTTCTTGTCGATCTCCGCCCGGTCGATATCGATCTGGACAATTTTCGCCTGCTTGGCGAAGGTGACCGGATGGAGCGCCACCCGGTCGGAGAAGCGGCAGCCCACGGCGATCAGAAGGTCGCACTCGTTGCAGGCGGTATTGGAGGCTTTGGAGCCGTGCATGCCGATCATGCCGGTCGTCAGGGGATGGCTGCCGGAGAAGCCGCCGCCGCCCATGAGGCTGATGGCCACCGGGGCGTCCAGCTTCTCGGCAAAGGTCTTGAACTGCTTGTCCGCCCGGCCCAGCACCACGCCGCCGCCGCAGATGACAAAGGGCCGCTTGGCCTGTTGGATCATGTCCAGGAGGATGTCCACATCCTCCTGATTGGGGGTGGGTTTTTTCAGCTCATGGTCCCGGTTCAGCTCCCGCATGCCGGCGCAGCCCCGGTTTTCCCGCCAGGGGACGAACTCGTAGTCGATCTCCACATTGGGGAAGGTCACGTCCTTCAGGAAGTCGATGAGCACCGGCCCCGGACGCCCGCTGGCGGCCACGGCAAAGGCCTGCCGCATGACGGCGGGCACTGTGGACGGGTCCCGGACCAGGAAGGTGGCCTTGGTAATGGGCATGGCGATGCCGGTGATGTCCACCTCCTGGAAAGCGTCCTTGCCCAGGGTGGCCTCGGTGACGTTGCAGGTGATAAAGACCACCGGGGAGGAATCCAGATAAGCCGTGGCAATGCCGGTAGTCAGGTTCGTGGCCCCGGGGCCCGACGTGGCGAAGCACACGCCCACCTTTCCCGTGGACCGGGCATAGCCGTCCGCCGCGTGGGCCGCTCCCTGCTCATGAGCGGTGAGAACGTGATGAATCCTGTCCTTGTATCGATACAGCTCGTCATAAACGTTAAGGATGGTCCCGCCGGGATAGCCGAAGACGGTGTCCACCTCCTGCTCCAGCAGGCACTCCATGATGGCCGCTGTGGCTCTGATTTTCATAAGCAGTCTCCTTTTCTCTCCCGCTCACTGGTCCACGTCGAAGAGAACCCAGAGTCCCTTCTCCGCCGCGCTGTGCCAGAAGGGCCGGGAGTCCGCCAGGTTGCTCCAGGTGTAGTCAAAGTCGTCCTCGCTGAGATCAAAGCCGTAGGCCACAGGGTCTATGGCAAAATAGAGCTTCCGGAACGCCGCCTCCGTCAGGCCCTGGAGAAATTGGTCCACCCGCCGGACCTGTTCGGGGGACTTGGCGACGATGATGTAGTCCTCCTCCCCCTCCCGGTCTCCCCGAAGGACCTCGCCTCCCAGGACAACCCAGCATCCCGGCGCGCCGGCGTCCCCGTATTCCAGCTTCCCGCCGGTCAGGGCCCGGTGCATGGCGTCCCAGGACTTGTCCACGTCATAGCACTCCTCCTGCGCCATCTCACAGTCCAGATAGTCCACGCCCCGGTCCTTCCGGGGCACGGCCCGCAACCGCTGGACCTCCCGTTCCGTCACCGCCCGGAACCCTCCCAGGCAACTCATGCAAACCGCCTCCTCAAATTCTTCTCCGCCTCTTTATTTCCAAAGCTTGACTGCCTTTTCGTCCTCCGTCAGGCACAGCTCCCGCAGGGTCTCCAGCTCTTCCGTGTGGTCCTCCAGCGGGTCCTCGTACTCCAGCACGGCGGCCACGGAGAGCTCGAACCCCTCCTCACCGTGCTGCTTCCACAGCTCCATCAGCCGCTTGTTGGGGTGGATGCCCCCGTTGAGCTTGGCCCGGACGCTGTTGAACGCCGCTTTGGTGTCCTTGGCGGTTCCCAGGAAGGCCTCACCGGTCTCTTTACAGCGGAGGGAGATGACGCCCATCTCCGGGCGGCGGTTCTTCCACTCCTCCGTCAGTGCTTTTTTCTGTGCTTTATCCATCCATAAATTCTCCTATCGTTTTTCATCCTCGCCGTCCGCCAGCCGGATGGCGGTAATCTGATGCAGCTGCTTTTCCAACAGCCTCTTCCAAAATCTCAAATCTTCCCGCCGCCCTTTTGCAGGGCAATGACGCCGGTCCGGGCCACCTCCAGAATGTTGAAGGGCCGCATCATGTCCTCAAACACGTCCACCCGATCCGGCGTGTCGGAGATCTCCAGGGTCATGGAGGTAGGCGAGATGTCCGCCGCCTTGGCGCCGCAGATGTTGCAGATGGTCATAATGTGCTCCCGGTTGTTCCGGTTGGCGCTGACTTTGATAATCATCAGCTCCCGGCCAATCATGTTCCCCTCGTCCAGGGTCCGGACCTTGATGACCTCCACCAGCTTGTTCAGCTGCTTTTCCACCTGCTCCACCACGCTGTTCCCGTTGTCCACAATGATGGTCATCCGGGAGAGGGAGGGATCGTCCGTCACTCCCACCGCCAGGGAATCGATGTTGAAGGCCCGGCGGGAAAAGAGGCTGGCCACCCGGTTCAGCACCCCGGCCCGGTTCTCCACCAGGATGGAAATCGTCTGTTTCATGAAACTCTCCTTCCTCTCAATCCGTCGTGCGCCACTCGGGGCTGACCTCGGCGATGAGGAGGCAGGGCCCTTTCTCCGCCAGGAAGCGGTCCAGGGTCTCCTCCACCCTGGCCTCGTCCCGCAGCGTCAGGCTGGGGATGCCGTAGGCCCCGGCGATGGCAGCAAAGTCCGGGTCCCCCTCCAGCCGCACGCCGAAGGGCCCGTGATAGGGCTCTTTGCTTTGAATCTGATTCACCAGGCCCAGGACGCCGTTGCGGAACAGGAGAATCTTCAAATCCAATCCCCCGGCCGTCACGGCGGCCAGCTCGTTCATGGACATCTGGAAGGACCCGTCGCCGCAGACGGCCACCACCTGCCGCCCCGGCTGGGCGGTCTGAACGCCCACGGCGCAGGGAATGGCATAGCCCATGGTCCCCAGGCCTCCGCTGGTCAAAAACCGGGCCCCGTTGAGCCGCAGGTGCTTGCAGGCCCAAATCTGATTCTGCCCCACGTCCACGCAGACGGCGGCGCTCTCCCCCAGGCGCTCCCCCAAAAGGCGCAGCACCCGGCCGGGGAAGACATAGCCCTCCTTCGTGGGATAGCCCCGGCTCAGGTTCGTCCGCCGGAGGTCCTGAAGCATTTCTCGCCACTCGCCGCAGTCCGCCCGGGCCCCCCGCTCCATAAGCTGGCCCAGGATGACCTTGGCGTTTCCCACCAGAGGGAGGGTGGACTGCATATTCTTCCCGATTTCCGCGGGGTCCACGTCGATGTGAATATTGGCCATGCGCTTTTGAATCTCGTCCGGGGAGACGATGGCCCGGTCCGCCACACGGGTGCCGATCATAATCAGAAGATCCGACTTGGCCAGGGCCTTGTTGGCGGTGTGGTTGCCGTGGGCCCCGATCATGCCCATGTTCAGCGGGTGTTCCGTGGGCAGAAGGGAGAGGCCCATCATCGTCGTCACCACGGGGATGCCGGTGGACTCGGCAAAGGCCCGCAGCTCCTCCTCCGCGTGGGAGAGAAACACGCCGCCGCCGGCGCAGATCACCGGGCGCTGGGCAAGGCCTATGGCCCCGGCCACGTTGGCGATCTGCTTCTCGTTGCCCCGGACGCTGGGGTTATAGCCCCGGATGCGGACCTCCTCCGGAAACGACACGTCCGCCACCAGCTGCTCCTGGACGTCCACGGGAATGTCGATGAGCACCGGCCCCGGGCGGCCTGTGGAGGCGATGTGGAAGGCCTCCCGCAGCACCTGGGGCAGCTGGTCCGCGTCCTTTACCAGATAGCAATGCTTGGTGAAGGGGGTCACCGCGCCGGTGATGTCCACCTCTTGAAAGATGTCCCGTCCCAGGAGGTTGGAGGGAACCTGCCCGGTGATGGCCACCATGGGAATGGAGTCCATATAGGCCGTGGCCACGCCGGTAATCAGGTTTGTCGCGCCGGGGCCGGAGGTGACGATGCACACCCCCGTCTTCCCTGTCACCCGGGCATAGCCCGAGGCCATGTGCCCAGCGTTCTGCTCCGTGCGGACCAGGGTATAGTCGATGTTCGGGTCTTCCCGCAGGGCGTCGGCGATGGGACAGATGGTGGCTCCGGCGTAGCCGAAGACCCGCTCCACCCCCTCCCGGGCCAAGCCCTCTATCAAAATTTGCGCGCCTGTCATTTCCATGCTCAACAGCTCCTTTCGGTGGGAAAAACAAAAAAGTCCGTGTCCCTCGTCGGATCACGGACTTGCAAGAGTTCCGGTTTCGGGGCCCGGCGGTTTACGCCGCCCTCCGGAGGAAATCACGTCTTACATCCTCGGTTCGCGCATGACCAAACGCACTATTCTGTTTCGGCGGCAAACTACCAGTACCAGAACCAGAATAATGTACAGGCCAAGAATGTTGTTCAGAGCGTGCATCATCCACATAGAGCGCTTCCTCCGCCGCCTCGGGGCGGCTGTCCGGCGGCCGGGCCACCCCTTTTGGGCCGCCCTCCGCTTGTCTTGTTTTTTCATTATACATGTCCGGATTTTAAAGCGCAACAAAAAAATAAAATTCCCCCTGTTTTCCGGATGTTTTCACGAAAATCCAGGTGTTCTTCACACCTGTTCTAGTGATAATCGACGGGATTTCTTCCAGAATCCGGCATTAGACAGCACCTCTTTCCGGCAGACAACCCAGGGAATCGGCAGGAATGGAAAAAATTTTTTCGAATTAATAAAACTAACGAGCCTCGTTATGGTACTATATTATAAAGGGGTTTTTCTCGGGCCCTATTACGAAAGGAGTAACCACCATGAAAAAACTTGTATCCCTGTTCCTAACCCTAGCCTTGTGTCTCAGTCTGGCGCCGTCCGCCCTGGCGAGTATCCACGAAATTTACATTATCGGGCCAGATGGCGACGAATCCCTTAGCGTGTCCGACGTCAAGGGCCTGTCGTGCGAGGATTCTACCACCACCCTGAACGGCGTAAGCGGGATCAGCCTCTCGCTGGGCACCTCTCCCACCATTGTCCTGGCCCCCGGAAGCAAGAACACGCTGTTCCGGCTGATTGGCGGCGACTCGGATCATGTCAACGACATTACGATCAAGGGAACCGGGGAGCTCATTCTTTTCGATCCGAATCCGGATGACTTTTGGAAGGACCTTGGCACTTTTTCCGGGCTGATTACAAGCCTGAAGCTGGAAGACGGCCTGACCATAACCGGCGGACTGAAGGAGGGCGACAGCGAACCGCTGACCGTCCAGCCGATTAAGAAGGACCCAGTCAACGGCTTCGTTACGTATAGCTGCTGCCTGGCGGACAAAACGCCCGCTCAGTACGTCCGCATCGGCCCCAAGCAGGGCGCGAAGCCCGCGGAGCCCGAGAAGCCCGCTCCCAAGCCCACGACGCCCACCTCCACCGGCTTCTCCGATGTGCCGAGCAACCACTATGCCGCCGACGCAATTAAAAACTGTGTGGCGAAGGGTATCACCTCTGGCTATTCCGACGGGACCTTTAAGCCCACCGCCCCGGTTACCCGGGCTCAGTTCTGCGTGATGATCGCCCGGGGCTTTTACCCGGATCGGCTCAAGAAGAACGAAACCGCTGAAAACAAAGCCAAAGGCTGGTTTGTTCCCGCCGTCTTAACCCTGCGTGACTATGCTCTTAACATGGGCATTCTCTATGGAACCAGCTTCCGGGAAGACTGTCTGTCCGCCTCCGTCATGAGCCAGCCCATCAACCGGTATGATATGGCGGAGATGCTGTTTGAGGTCCTGCTTTACGACACCGACGCCGAGAACGACCCGAGGAAGGATACCGCGAAATCTAAAATCGGCGATTGGTCCAAAATTCCCGACAATTATCAGGAAGCTGTTTCCCTGTGCTACGCTCTGGGAATCATCACCGGGCAGTCGGACGGGAGCTTTGGCGGAAACAACACTATGAACCGGGCCCAGGCCTGCGTGGTCATCGACCGGTTGTCCAAGCTCATGGAAACGTATACGTCCACTGAGACTCCCTCCACAACACCGGATAAGACTCCTGTTGAGCCCCCGAAGACTCCCGACAAGACTCCGGATAAGACTCCTGTTGAAACCCCGGAAACTCCCGACAAGACTCCGGATAAGACTCCTGTTGAAACCCCGGAAACTCCCGACAAGACTCCCACCAACCCTCCCGCCGAGACTCCTGCCCCCAGCGGCACGGACCTGGAGTCCATGCGCCAGGGCGTGCTGGAGCTGGTCAACGCTGAGCGGAGCAAGGCCGGTAAGTCTCCCCTGTCCCTGAACGACGCCCTTTGCGACGTGGCTCAGCTCCGGGCGGACGAGATTGTGAAGTCCTTCTCCCACACCCGGCCCAACGGCAGCAGCTGCTTCACCGCCATTCAGGAGGCGGGCATCTCCTACCGCGCCCTGGGCGAGAACATCGCCGCCGGACAGAACTCTCCCGCCTCCGTCATGAACTCCTGGATGAACTCCGACGGCCATCGGGCCAACATCCTCAGCGGAGACTTCACCTCCATCGGCATCGGCTACGTAAAGGCCAACTCCGGCTATGGCCATTTCTGGGTGCAGATGTTCCTGGGCTAACGCCCTCCCAAAGAAAAGGACTGCCCGAGGGCAGTCCTTTTCTTGCGCTGGTCTCACAGGGAAATGGTGGTGCCGGTCTCTCCGGCCACGCCGGCCCCCGCTTTTTCCAGCAGGGTAATCAACGCCCGGCGGCCCGGGCGGGACTCGGCAAACTTCACCGCCGCTTCCACCTTCGGCAGCATGCTGCCGGGGGCGAACTGACCCTCCGCCATATATTTCCGGGCCTCGTCGGGGGTCATGCTGTCCAGCCACTTCTGGTCCGGCTTGTTGAAGTTGATGGCGACCTTCTCCACCGCCGTCAGGATGATGAGGGTATCGGCGTCCAGCTGCTCGGCCATTTTCTCGCTGGCGAAGTCCTTATCGATGACTGCCGCCGCGCCCTTCAGGTGATGGCCCTCGGTCTGAAACACCGGGATGCCGCCGCCGCCGCAGGCCACAACCACCAATCCAGCTTCCACCATGTCCTGAATGGACTGAATCTCCACGATGGACACCGGCTTGGGCGAGGCCACTACCCGGCGGTAACCCCGCCCGGCGTCCTCCACGACCTTGTAGTCGCGCTCCTTCACCAGGGCGTCGGCCTCCTCCTTGCTCATGAAGGCACCGATGGGCTTGGTGGGGTTCTGGAAGGCGGGGTCCTCAGGGTCCACCTCCACCTGGGTCAGTACCGTGGCCACGCCCTTGTTGATGCCCCGGTCCAGCAGCTCCTCCCGGAGTCCGTTTTGCAGGTCATAGCCAATGTAGCCCTGGCTCATGGCCACGCAGACAGAGAGGGGGCAGGGGATATACTTTTCAGGATCCGAACGGGTCAACTCCGTCATGGCGTTCTGGATCATGCCCACCTGGGGGCCATTGCCGTGGGCGATGACCACCTGGTGGCCCTTCTCGATCAGATCGGCGATGGCCTTGGCGGTCTGCTTCACGGCGATCATCTGCTCAGGGAGGTTGTTGCCCAGGGCATTGCCGCCCAAGGCGATGACAATACGTTCCGGCATGGCGATTTACCTCTTTCACAATCAAAATGGATACCAAACAGTATGGACGCATTGAAACGGATTATTCTCCCCCTCCGAAATCCCAGGGCCAGTGGCCGCGGTCACCGGCGAGGGGGAATCGAAAGGGGGGACGGCGTCCCCCCTTCAGTTTTAAAACAGCTTCCGCTTATTGCCGGCGTCCAGAGCCATCAGGGCGGACACGGGGTCCTTCACCTTGCTCATCATAATCATGGCGGCGATGACATAGGGCTTGTAGCTGGCCTCCTTGTACAGGGGCACCAGGTAACGGTCAAACACGGAGTTGTCCACCTCGCCCTCGAGGCAGCTCAGGCCGGTGATGTCGGCGGGGAGGCAGTGGAGATACAGGGCGCTGCCATTCTTGGTGCGTTTCATCATCTCCTCGGAGCAGGTCCAGTTCTTGTGCTGGGCGTTCTGCTCCAGGAGCTTCTTCTCCAGAGCGTCGATGCCCGCCTGGTCGCCCGCCTGATAGAGCTTGGTCCGCTCCTCCATGGCGGCGAAGGGCGCCCAGCTCTTGGGATACACGATGTCCGCGTCCTGGAAGGCCTCTTCCATAGTGGCGACCTTCTTATAGCTTCCGCCTGTGGCGGCGGCGTTCTTCCTGGCAATCTCCTCCACCTCGGGCATCACGTCATAGCCCTCGGGATGGGCCAGGACCACGTCCATGCCGAAACGGGTCATCAGGCCGATGACGCCCTGGGGCACGGAGAGGGGCTTGCCGTAGGAGGGAGAGTAGGCCCAGGTCATGGCGATTTTCTTGCCCTTCAGGTTCTCCACGCCGCCGAACTGGTGGATGATGTGGAGCATGTCAGCCATGCACTGCGTGGGATGGTCCACGTCGCACTGGAGGTTCACCAGGGTGGGCTGCTGCTCCAGGATGCCGTCCCGGTAGCCCTCCTTCACGGCGTCCATGAAGGTCTTCTGATACTTGTGGCCCTCGCCGATGAACATATCGTCCCGGATGCCGATGACGTCGGCCATGAAGGAAACCATGTTGGCGGTCTCCCGGACGGTCTCGCCGTGGGCGATCTGGCTCTTCTTCTCGTCCAGGTCCTGAACGTTCAGGCCCAGCAGGTTGCAGGCGGAGGCGAAGGAGAAGCGGGTCCGGGTGGAGTTGTCCCGGAAGATGGAGATGCCCAGGCCGGAGTCAAAAATGCGGGTGGACTTGTTCCGCTCCCGGAGATCCCGGAGGGCGTCGGCCACGGTGAAGATGGCATCCAGCTCCTCATCGGTCTTGTCCCAGGTCCAGTAGAAGTCGGACTTGTACATGTTGTTGATGTGCAGCTTTTCCAGGTGCTGCGCCAGCTCGATGGTCTTAGACATGATATATTCTCCTTTACAATTCCATTTGATTTCCAAAATAGGTTCGCAATATGGACAGGCTCTCTTCCCGCAGAACCCCGGCGGTAACCTGGGGCTTATGACCGGAGTGGGAGAAGACCATGTCGCTGCAATCACAGCCCTCGCCTCCGAAAATGGCCTCCAGGTCCCGGGCGCTGGCCGCGTAGACCAGCCGCCCCAGCCGGACCCAGACCATGGCCCCGCTGCACATGAAGCAGGGCTCACAGCTGCTGTAGAGGGTGTACTCTCTCAGGTCCGTGATTCCCGTCTCGTGGCAAAAGCGCCGGAGCAGCCCGGCCTCCGCGTGGAAGGCGGGGTCGCGATGGGTGTGAATCTGGTTTTCGTTGGTATAGACGATCTCCCCGTCCTTTACCAGCACCGCCCCGAAGGGTTCGTTGCCGTGCTCTGCCGCCAGCCGGGCGAGGCGAACGGCCTCTCCCATAAAGCGTTCATCAAGAGTCATATCGCATCGCTCTGGGACATTATTTAATGTCGTTATTGGTGAGGCTCTGGCGGAACTCCGTCACGTCGGCGGTCTTGTTCTCGGGCTTATAGAGGCCGGGAACCGCGGCGTACAGGGCGGCGCAGGTCACCAGATCCTGCTTCCAGGTGATCTCGTTGGGGGCATGGGCCTGGCTTTCCGCGCCGGGGCCAAAGCCCACGCAGGGGATGCCGTACCGGCCCTGGATGGAGACACAGTTGGTGGAGAAGGTCCACTTGTCCGTCAAAGGACGGCCCGTCCGCAGATGCATGGCGTCCTTGCTCTGGTCGGCGTCGGCATAGCCGATGCGCTCGTCGCCCCAGAGGGCGTGGTGGGCGTCCACCAGAGCCTGGACGTGGGCGGCGCTGGCCTTGTTGATCCAGGTGGGGAAGAAGCACTCGGTTTCATATACCGTGCCGGTCCAGGCGGGACGGTCGTACATGTACATGCTGACCTTTACATCGTCGCCGTACTTCTTCACGCTGGGCAGATCCCGGATCTCCTGGAGGCAGGAGTCCCAGGTCTCGCCGGCGGTCATGCGGCGGTCGATGGAGATGGAACAGCTGTCCGCCACGGCGCAGCGGCTGGGGGAGGTGTAGAAAATCTGAGAGGTGGTGCAGGTGCCCCGGCCCAGGAACTGGGCGTCCTCGTAATGGGCGGGGTTGAACTCCGGATTCAGCATCTTCACCAGGCCCTTGACGGTGTTGGAGGGGCCGTCTCCGTTCTCGTTGAGGGCCCGGACGTCCTGGAGAATGTCGGCCATCTTGTAAATGGCGTTGTCGCCCCGATGGGGAGCGGAGCCGTGGCAGCTGACGCCCTTCACATCCACCCGGATTTCCATCCGGCCCCGGTGGCCACGATAGATGCCGCCGTCGGTGGGCTCGGTGGAGATGACAAACTCAATCTTGCTCCGGGCGTCCTCGGGACCGTTGAAATACTTGTTGACGATGTACTGCCAGCACATGCCGTCGCAGTCCTCCTCCTGAACGGAGCCCACTACCATGATCTGATAACCCTCGGGAATGAGGCCCAGGTCCTTCATGATTTTGGTTCCGTACACGGCGGAGGCCATGCCGCCCTCCTGGTCGCTGCCGCCCCGGCCATAGATGATCTCCTCAGTCTCATAGCCCTTATAAGGGTCGGCCTCCCAGTTGTCCACATTGCCAACGCCCACGGTGTCGATGTGGGAATCGATGGCAATGATCTTCTCGCCCTGGCCCATCCAGCCGATGACGTTGCCCAGGCCGTCGATCTCCACCTTGTCGAAGCCCAGCTTCTCCATCTCGGACTTGATGCACATCACGACCTCTTTTTCCTCGCAGCTCTCGCTGGGGAAGGAAATCATGTCCCGCAGGAACCGGGACATCTCCGCCTTATACCCCTCCGCCGCAGACTTGATCTTCTCGAAATCCATGTTGACGACCTCCATTGTTCATATTTTTGGCAGCCTCGCCGTTCGCTGCCGTTCTCTTACAAGTCCATCATAGCACAAGTTTCCCAAATGTCAAATAAATTTTTTGAAAACCAAAAAATTTTTTTGAACAGCTGTTGATTTCTCCGAAATTCCGTGGTATGATAACAGCACAAGTCAGTGTCTTTTCATAAAAAATCCAGAGAAAAGGGGGTATCATTCACGGAAAACAGCAAACTAGAATTGCTGCGTCAGGTGGCCGCCGGGATCGCCGCCCAGTTTGGGAGCAATTGCGAGGTCGCCATCCACGATCTCAGTCGGGACCCGGACCGCTCCATCGTCTTCATCGCCAACGGCCACGTCTCCGGCCGGAAAGTGGGAGACGGGGCGTCCAACGTGGTCATGGAACAGCTGCGGACCAACGACCCCGCGCCTCAAGACCACCTCTGCTACCTGACCCGGACCCCGGACGGCAAGATCTTAAAGTCCTCCACTGTCTACATTCGGGACCGGAAGGGCCGGGTCTCCGCCATTCTGGCCATCAATTACGACATCTCCCGCCTGATTCTCATGGAGGAGGCCCTCCACGATCTGGTCTCCACGGGAGAAGAAGTCTCCGCCGAGCCGGAGCGAATCACCAACGTCAACGACCTTCTGGACGAACTGATCCAGCAATCTGTGGCCCTGGTGGGCAAGCCCGCCGCCGTCATGAACAAGGACGACAAGGTCAAGGCCATTCAGTTCCTCAGCCAGAACGGCGCGTTCCTCATCACCAAGTCCGGCGACAAGGTCGCCAAATACTTCGGCATCTCCAAGTACACCTTGTATTCCTATATTGATATGAACAAACAGGAGGGCAGTTGACATGATCGATCTCACCATCAACAAGCAGGGCCTGGAGCACAACCTGAAAAAGGCCCGGGAGAACCAAATCCTCATCCCCACCATTGCCCAAATGCAGCACCCGGAAACCATCCCCGGCAAGGTCCGGGACAAGCTGAAGGACGTGGGCCTCTGGGACGTGAATCCCCTGAACCTCTTCCGCATCACCTGGAAGAACGAGGCCAAGGAATCCGGCGGCCTCTTCCAGGCCGTGCCCAACTACATTGAGCTGCCCCCGGAGCTCACCGGCGTTCCCTGCCGCGTCATCGCCATGGTAGGCAAGTGGTTTCCCACAGGCTGCCACAAGGTGGGCGCTTCCTTCGGCTGCCTGGCTCCCCGGCTGGTGACGGGTCAGTTTGACGTGGACATTCACAAAGCCGTCTGGCCCTCCACCGGTAACTACTGCCGGGGCGGCGCCTTCAACTCCAAGCTCCTGGGCGCCCAGGGCGTGGCGATTCTTCCGGCGGAGATGAGCCAGGAGCGGTTCGACTGGCTCCACGAGATTGGCGCGGAGGTTATCGCCACCCCCGGCTGTGAGTCCAACGTCAAGGAGATTTTTGACAAGACCAACGAGCTCAAGCTGGATCCCCAGTACATGATCTTCAATCAGTTTGAGGAGATGGGGAACCCCCTGTGGCACTACAACGTCACCGGCACCGCCCTGGCGGACGTGTTCGAGGCCGTGAAGCGTCCCGGAGAGCGCTTTGCCGGAGCCTGCTTCACCTCCGGCTCCGCCGGAACCATGAGCGCCGGCGACCTGCTGAAGGAGCGCTATCCCCACCTGAAGCTGGGCGTGGGCGAGGCCCTCCAGTGCCCCACCATCTTAAACAACGGCTTTGGCGGCCACCGGATCGAGGGCATCGGCGACAAGCACATCCCCTGGATCCACAACGTCCGGAACACCGATCTGGCCATTGCCATTGACGACGAGGACTCCCAGCGCCTCCTTCGCCTCTTCAACACCCCCGAGGGCCGGGATTACCTGCTCCACACCCTGAAGCTGGACCCCGTGCTGGTGGACCGGCTGGCGTGGCTGGGCATCTCCGGCATCGCCAATCTCCTCTGCTGCATCAAGATGGCCAAGTATTACGAATTCACAGACCGGGACGTGGTGGGCACCGTCCTCACGGACTCCGCCGTCATGTACGGAAGCCGGATTCAGGAGCTGAACGACCAGTTCGGCGCGTACACTCCGGAAGAGGCCCGGCTGGATCACAATCTCCACATCCTGGGTCTCAAGACGGACAGCATGATGGAGCTGACCTACGCGGACCGCAAGCGGGTTCACAACCTGAAATACTACACCTGGGTCGAGCAGCAGGGCAAGGACATGCACGAGCTCAACGCCCTTTGGTACGACACGGAGGGTACCTGGGACGCCGTCCACGCCCAGGCCAAGGACCTGGACGCCCTGATCGACGCGTTCAACGAGGAGAGCGGCGTGCTGAAAAATCTGTAAACCCAAAACGCCAAAAGGCGGGGCCTAAGCCCCGCCTTTCGCTTATTCCATAGGCCTTCAGTCTCAGGCCAAGCGGCCCCAACGGCCACTACTCCCCGTCTTCCTCGGACAGAAGCTTCCCTCCAGTTGCCGCAAGATACTGCTCTTCCGCCTGGAAACGCCCCTGCTTTAACAACATTTTGGCGCTGAGTGGGTCGCCCCGGTCCAGCGCCTTCATCGCGTTGGCGATGGCGTTGGAAAGCGTCGTGTAGTAATCCGGCAAGTCTCTCATGGTCGTGCGCTCCTTTCTGTGCGTTATAGATTGCCTTATGATATATAATGCATCATTTTTGGCAAAATTGCAATACCCTACGTAATACAAATATCGAGCAGTTTGCGTTACACGGGGTGTGAAATGCGTAAATTTAAAATTCCAAAGCTCCCAACTTCTACCAATAAGTCCATCCGTTTTCCTGATGACCTGATCGAAGCGGTGGAAGCCGCCATTCAGGGAAAAAACTGCACCTTTTCCGCTTTTGTCATCGAGGCGGTCCGGGTGGCCTTGGAAAATCTGGAAGAGGACGAAGACGTCCAGAGTTGAAAAATCGGGAGGCCTGCTCCCGTGTCATTTCTTTCCGGCCGGTCCTTAAAGAAGGGCTTCTTCCGGGGGTACTTCAAAACGTGCCCCCGGAAGAACGCCGGTCTCTCTCAGCCCCCTTTTTCAAGGGGGCTTTTCCCCATGGAGAGGACTATCGAATTTTCCGGGCCTCCACATAGTACCGCTTGTCTTCGGCGTGGCCCATGGAGAAGGTCTTCCGGGGCAGCACGCCGTCGGCCATGACGGTTTTGAAAAGCTGCTGCTTTCCCATGGCGGGAAGCTTGAAGCCAATGCTCTCCGGCCGGCGGCCCAGCTGGTCCGTGACCTCGTTTCCATGGATGTAGTCCACTTCACCGCCGTGCTCTTTCACATAGCCGTCCAAAAAGGCCTGGAGGGTTCCCACCGCCAGTTGAACCCGGGGCTGGGGCACCGTGAGGAAGCCCGTGCCGCCAGCGTGGGTATAGGCGATCACATGCCCCTCGCCCCGGCCCTCGTAGGCGCCGGGATAGTATGCCTTAAAGGCCTCCAGAACCGCCTCCGGCTTCACGCCGAAGACCACGCGGTGAATGGGCTCGAACTGGAGGGCATCGTCGTGGTTGTTCACCACCTCCACCAGGGCGTACCGGGCGGGAAGATCGGCCCACTCGCTCTCCGGCGTGACCTTTTTCAGGTCCTCATAGCACTGCTTGGCCGTGGCCAGGGAGTGGTTCCCGTCGCCCACGGCAAACAGCAGGGGCGGCGCGTCCTTCACACCGTATTTCCAGGCCTGCTCCTCCGGAGAACAGAGCCCGGTCAGGGCGTCCGCCACGGCGTCCACCTGGGCGGCAGTGAGCCGCCAGCCGGTAATCCGTCCGCCGCCCTGCTGGAGCTTGAAGTCGTACAGCTTCTCCATCTCGCCGGAGGCCCGGGTCAAAGGCTCGATCACGGTCTTATTGGGATCGTCGATCAGCAGCATGACATGGGGCAGTTCAATGGGGGCATCCTTCCGGACCTTGACCCGGGGGGGGATACGGGAGAGGACCGTACCCTCCGTGGCCCGGATGAGGGCCCCGGAGCCAGGGGTGAAATCGTACTGCTCCAGATCCACCATGCCGATCAGGCCGTGACGGATTTTCCCGTCGGACTGGATGCGCTCGATATAGAGGAGGCTGTCCTCCAGGGTCCGGAAGAGGCCGCCGTTCAGGTAATCTCCCATGGCGGCGTTGACGGCGGCAATGCGCTCCTCCACGTCCGGGGCGTTTAATCCCGCCTCGGGGAGGATGAGCCGCAGCGCAGAGGGCGCGTCTTTCACGGTCTCCTCCACCGCCTGCCAATACTCGGGCTGGGAGGTGAACTGGTCGCAGGCCACCACCGCCCATTTCGTCATATCCGTGCCCTCCTTGGGCAGGAGGATGTTGGCGGGATAGAATCCCAGCTTTTCAAACTTCGTATTCATGTCGCGTCTCCCTTCCTACTTGTTTTTTCGGAACTCCCGGAGGACCATCCCCAGAATGGTCCCCAGGCAAATCAGGAATAAAGGCAAGGCCGGAGCGGCCAGGACCAGCAGGGGCGCCTTGAAGATCTCCCACAGGCCCTTCCAGAAAAACTCCAAACCCATACCCGGTCTTACAGGGCCGCCTTGATGGCGCGCAGCAAATCTCCGAACTCCTCATAGGCAGGGAGATTCGGATAGTCCTTCTTGATCTGTTCGGTGCTCTTGAAGAGGAAGCCCGCCTTGCTGGCCTGAATCATGGCCAGGTCGTTGAAGCTGTCTCCGGCGGCGATGGTCTCGTAGCCAATGGACTGGAGGGCTTTCACGGTGGTGAGCTTGGACTGCTGGCAGCGCATCCGGAAACCGGTGATTTCGCCGCCGGGAGCCACCTCCAGGGTGTTGCAGAAGATGGTGGGCCAAGCCAATTTCTCCATCAGCGGCTTGGCGAACTGCTCAAAGGTGTCGCTGAGGATGAGAACCTGGGTGGTGGCCCGGAGCTCATCCAGGAAAGCTTTGGCTCCAGGGAGGGGATCAATCTTGGCAATGGTGTCCTGAATTTCCTTAAGGCCCAAGCCGTGCTCCTTCAAAATCCCCAGGCGGAAGTTCATCAGCTTGTTGTAATCGGGCTCGTCCCGGGTGGTGCGGCGCAGTTCCGGAATTCCGCTGGCCTCAGCAAAGGCGATCCAGATTTCAGGGACGAGGACACCCTCCATATCAAGACAGACAATATTCATAGCTTCGCTCCTTAATATTCCATATTATGGTGATTGGCGGCGCGTAAGAGTGTTGTGATTAGTATAACAGAGAATTTTCAACTTGTCACCTGTAAATTCTCCAGCAGACAGAAACGCCGCCTTCACGCCGTTCTATTTGCCCCTCCTCCACAGCCGCCTCTTTGTCGACAGAAAAAAAGCCGAAGGGCTCCCACCCCTCGGTCTTTTTTTCTTGAAAGCTCCGTCGCCGCTCCAGCCCGGTCCGTCTCCAGACTGCCAGAGCGCGCCAAAGCTTTTTTGGTTCCTTTTTCTCGAAAAAAGGAACTTACTTCGCAGCCTTGGCGGCCCGGATGGCCTCGGTCAGCAGCGGGGTGACCTTGAACAGGTCGCCGCAGATGCCGTAGTCCGCAATCTCGAAGATCGGCGCGGTGTCGTTCTTGTTCACCGCGATGATGCACTCGGAATCCTGCATGCCGGCCTTGTGCTGAATCGCGCCGGAGATGCCCAGCGCCACGTACACCTTCGGGTGCACCGTCTTGCCCGTCTGGCCAACCTGGTGGTCCGCGCTCAGCCAGCCGCTGTCGATGGTGGCACGGCTTCCTCCGACTACGCCGCCCAGCTCCGCCGCCAGCTCTTCCGCCAGCTTGATGCCGCCCTCGACATCCTTGCTGATGCCACGGCCAACAGACACGATGAAGTCCGCGCCAATCAGA
>CAJTFN010000009.1:0-176914 GCA_910575815.1 Oscillospiraceae bacterium | reverse complement strand
TTCTCAATGACGCAGGCGTCGGCCTTGGCCTGGTTGAAGGGATTCTTCTTCATAACGCCCGGGCGCACCGTCGCCATGCAGGGACGGAAACGGGGGCAGATGATGGTGGCCATCAGGTGGCCGCCGAAGGCCGGACGGGTCATCTTCAGGTTCCGGTCCTCCATGTCCCACTTCTGGCCGTCCACGTCCAGGGTGGAAGCCTCCCGCAGGAACTGGATGTAGTTGGCCACGTCGATGTCCAGGTGGGTGCAGTCCGCGCACAATCCGGTGTGCAGCCGGGCCGCGCAGCGGGGCGCCAGGTCACGGCCAATGTTCGTCGCGCCGATCAGGAACGCCTCCGGCTTCAGCTCCTCAATCACGTCGCAGATCACCTTCGCGTATGCGTCGGTGTTGTATACGGACAGCATGGGGCTCTCGCAGACATAGACCTTGTCCGCGCCGTAGCCGCCCAGCTCCTTCGCCGTGGCCTCGATCCCCTCGCCCCCAAGAAGCAGGCCGCACAGGTTCACGCCCAGCTCGTTGGCCAGGTCGCGGCCCTTGGAAATCAGCTCGAAATCGGTGGGCATCAGCTTGCCCTCGCGCTGCTCGCAGAACACCCAAACGTCCTTGAAGGCAGCGATATCCGCGCTATTAAAATTAGACATGTTCTATGTACTCCCTTCTCAGATGATATGTTTGTTGACCAGGATGGAAGCCAGCTTCTCGCAGGTCTCCTTGCCGTCGCCTTCCAGCATCATGCCGGCGCCCTTCTGGGGCGGGGTGAAGCTCTTGAAGATGTTGGTGGGAGAGCCCTTCAGGCCGATGGTATCCACGTTGATCAGGCGGTGATCCTTCAACTTCTCATAGTCGAAGGTCTCCAGAGGCTTGTTGTAAGTGGCATAGATGCCGCCGATGGACATGTAACGAGGATTGTTCAGCTCCTTGATGCAAGTCAGCAGGCAGGGAGTCTGCACCTTGATGGTCATATAGCCATCCTCCAGCATCCGCTTGACGGTGATGTTCTCCCCGTCCTTGTGGATGTCGGCGGCGTAGGTCACCTGGGGCAGCCCCAGCTTCTCCGCCATCTGGGGTCCCACCTGGGCGGTGTCGCCGTCGATGGCCTGCCGGCCGCACATGACGATGTCGTCCTTCTCCACGCCGATGGTGTCAATGGCGGCGGCGAGAATCTGAGAGGTGGCATAAGTATCGGAACCGCCGAACTCCCGGGCGGAAACCAAAACGCCCTCGTCCGCGCCCATGGCCATCAGCTCCCGGAGCATGGAGGCCGCGGGAGGGGGGCCCATGGTGACCACAATCACCTTGCAGCCGGTCTCATCCTTCAGTTTCAGAGCGGCCTCAACGGCGTTCATGTCGTCGGGGTTGGTAATGGTCTGCATGGAAGCCCGGTTCAGGGTGCCGTCGGGATTGACAGCCACCTTGCCGGAGGTATCAGGCACTTGCTTGACGCAAACAATAATTTTCATAGTCGTTTCCTCCTCTTACAGTCCCATGTTGGCGGAGATGACGATGCGCTGGACCTCGGACGTGCCCTCGTAAATCTCGGTAATCTTGGCGTCCCGCATCATGCGCTCCATGGGATAGTCCTTGGTATAGCCATAGCCGCCGAACATTTGCAGGGCCTTGGTGGTGGTCTTCATGGCGTGCTCAGAGCAGAAGAGCTTGGCCATGGCGGCTTCCTTGGTGTAACGGACGCCCTGTCCCTTGAGGACGGCGGCCTGATAGGTCAGCAGACGGCCCGCCTCGCAGCCCAGCTCCATGTCCGCGAAGGTGAACTGGGTGTTCTGGAACTTGCTGATGGGCTTGCCGAACTGGACGCGGCCCTTGGTGTACTCCTTGGCCTCGTTCAAAGCGCCCTCGGCGATGCCCAGGGCCTGAGCGGCAATGCCGATCCGGCCGCCGTCCAGGGTCTGCATGGCGATGGGGAAGCCCCGGCCCTCGCGGCCCAGCATGTTCTCCTTGGGAACGATGCAGTCGGTGAACACGATCTCGGCGGTGGGGGAGCCGTGGAGGCCCATCTTCACCTCGTGCTTGCCAACGCTGAAGCCGGGGAAGCTGCTCTCCACGATGAAGGCGGAGATGCCCTTGGTGCCCTTGCTCTTGTCGGTCATGGCGAAGACCACGAAGACGTCGGCGACATAGCCGTTGGTGATGAAGATCTTGGAGCCATTCATCACATAGTGGTCGCCCTCCAGCTTGGCCTCGGTCTGGCCCTTGGAGGCGTCGGAACCGGCGTTGGGCTCGGTGAGGGCAAACGCGCCCACCTTATGGCCGGTGGTCAGCATGGGGAGGTACTTCTTCTTCTGCTCCTCGGTGCCGTGGGTGAGGATGGGGTCGCAGCACAGGCCGTTGTGGGTAGCCACGATGTCGCCGGTGGAGGCGCACTGCTTGCTCAGCTCCTCAATGCAGATGGCGGAAGCCAGAGGGTCCGCGCCGGTGCCGCCGTACTCCTTGGGTACGCACATGCCCATGACGCCCAGGTCGAACAGCTTCTCGATGTTCTCCCGGGGATACTCGCTGTTCAGGTCGGTCTCGGCAGCGATGGGCTTCACTTCGTTCTCGGTGAACTCGGCCATCATCTTCCGGATCAGCTGGTGCTCACGGCTCAGATTGAAATCCATGTGATGTTCTCTCCTTATATAAAATTTGGATTGACAGAGGTTTATATGGACAGGCCCCGGGAAACCCGGAGCCTGTTCCGGGTGATGCAGAAGGGCTTACTGAATACCTGCGATGTCCTTGGCCAGCTGCTTCTTGCCCTGGATGTTGCCCTGGCGTGCAATCATGATACGCTGGGCCTGGGGAGAGCCCGCGCCGTGCATGGACTCCGTGCGGTAGCCAACGGCGGCCGCGCCCAGGCACATATTCTCCAGGAAGCGCATGACCCGCTGGCGGTCCTCGGTGGAGACGCCCTCCCGGGCGGCGAAGAACTTGTTGCAGATATCGCCGATGGTCTCACCGTTCCGGCCCACCACGGTGTCGGACTCGAAGTCCTTCTGAGAGGGCATGGTGACCATCAGGCCACCGGCCACGTCCTCCGCCAGGCGGACGATCTCGTAGGGGAACCGGGTGACGTTCTGCTTGCAGACGTTGGCCAGCAAGAGGTCGATCTGGTAGTTGCCCGCCTTGGTTTTGAAGCCCTGGCTGGAGCAGGCGATGCCGCAGCAGTAGAGGGTCTCGTTCAGGTGGGTCATTTCAATCAGCTTATCCTTCACGGCGGAGGCCTTCTCCACACCGTTGTACTCGGCGGCAAGAGCCGTGGCGCCGATGACCACGTCGCCCACGCCGACCTTGCAGCCGCCGTAGCTCTGGCGGTGATAGCCCGCGAAGCGCTCCACGATCATGCCGGCGAACTCATACTCGCCGTTGAGGAAAATGTACTCGTTGGGGATGAACACGTGGTCCAGGACCACCAGGGCCTCCTGGCCGCCGAACTTGGCGTTGCCCACGTCGATGGACGCGCCTTCCTCCAGCTTCCGGGTGTCGCAGGACTGCCGGCCGTAGATCATGTACATGCCCTCGGCGTCGGTGGGGCAGGCGAAGCTGACGGCCCAGTCCTTGTCCGCCTCACCCATGGAGATGGTGGGCATGAAGATATGCCAATGGCTGTTGATGGAGCCGGTCTGGTGGCACTTCGCGCCGCAGACCACGATGCCGTCCTCCCGGCGCTCCACCACGTGGACGTACATGTCCGGGTCCGCCTGAGCGCTGGGAGCCTTGGAACGGTCGCCCTTGGGGTCCGTCATGGCGCCGTCCACGGTGAGGTCGTTGTCCTGGACCATGGTGATGAAATTCTTGAAGTTCTCGTGGTAGTGGGTGCCGTATTTCTCGTCGATCTCATAAGTGGAGGAGAAGACGGCGTTGAAGGCGTCCATGCCCACGCAGCGCTGGAAGCAGCTGGCGGTCTTCTGGCCAAGCAAACGCTGCATCTTCACCTTGTTGATGAGGTCCTCGGTGGACTGGTGGAGGTGGGTGAAGCGGTTGACGGTGTGGCCCGTCAGGCTGGACTTCACGGTCATGAGGTCCGCGTACTGGGGATCCTGGGCCAGGGCGTAGGTCATGGCGACGCAGTTGATGGAGGGGCGGATCATGGGGTGGTCCACCCAGTTTTCAATCTCCTCGCCGAACATATAAACCCGGGTCTTGAGCTTGCGCAGGCTCTCGATGTACTCTTGAGCGGTCATTAAGGCCATTTTTGTTTCCTCCTGATTTTATTAGGGTCTGGGGCCGCTGTTGAGGCTTCGCCTCAACGCGCGGGAGCGGGGGCTCCGCCCCTCAACCCCGCCAGGGGCCCTGCCCCTGGACCCCGCAAGCCTTTGAAAAGGCTTGAGCCAAACTTTATCAATCGTTTGCCAAGCCCATCAGCTCATCGCGGAAAATCCGCTCGTCCATGAGCTTCAGGTCCTCGGCAATCTTGGGCATGAACTCCATCTGATCCAGAACCTGGGTCTGGAGGTCGATGCCCGGGGCGATCTCAATGAGGGTCACACCCTCGGGACGAAGCTCGAAGACGGCCCGCTCCGTGACGTAGAGCACGGGCTGGTGGACCTTATTGGCGTAGACGCCGGAGAAGGTGATGTGCTCCACCTGGTTGACGAACTTTTTCTTCGCGCCCTCCTGGGTGATGACCAGCTT
Organism: Oscillospiraceae bacterium; assembly: GCA_910575815.1. Taxonomy (GTDB): domain Bacteria; phylum Bacillota; class Clostridia; order Oscillospirales; family Oscillospiraceae; genus Oscillibacter. Next base: position 172,282 of record CAJTFN010000009.1, on the reverse strand, counting down.
GCCGTCCCGGCACTCGGTCTTCAGGCCCTTGGCGGTGAAGGTGCCGCAGTAGACCACCTTTTTGGCGTTCTGGGTGATGTCGATGAAGCCGCCCGCGCCCGCCAGACGGGTGCCGAACTTGGAGACGTTCAGGTCGCCGTTGGGGGCCGTTTCGGCCAGCCCCAGGAACGCCACGTCCAGGCCGCCGCCATGGTAGAAGTCAAACTGGACGTTGTGGTCCAGGATGGCCATGGAGTTGGCCGCGCCGCCGAACTGGGTGCCGCCGTAGGGCACGCCCGCGATGCTTCCGGCCTCCACCGTCAGGGTCATCTTATTGGAGATGCCCTCCTCGGCGGCCACGTTGGCGATCTTCTCCGGCGCGCCGGTGCCCAGGTTCACGATGGCGTCCTGGGGCAGCTCCATGGCAGCCCGGCGGGCCAGAATCTTCTTGGCGTCCAGGGGAATGGGGGGGATGGCGTCCACGGGGATGCGGAACTCGCCGCTGAGGGCCCCGTCATAGGGCATACCCAGGCACTGGTTGTTGTCCTCCAGGGAACCCACCACAATGGCGTCCACGTAAATGCCGGGGATCTTCACCAGGCGGGGATCCAGGCTTCCGCCCTGGACAATTTTCTCCACCTGGACAATGACAATGCCGCCGGAATTCTTGGTGGCCTGGCACTGAGCCGTCACGTCCAGGGGGCCGATCTCCCGATGGACGGTGCAGTTGCCGTACTCGTCGGCATAGCTGCCCCGGATCAGGCAGACGTTGATGGGAATGGGCTTATAGAGCAACCGCTCCTCCCCCTCAATGTTCACCAGCTTCACCAGGTCTTCCTTGGTGACGTCGTTGAGCTTGCCGCCGCCGTTCCGGGGGTCGGCGAAGGTGTAGAGACCCACGTGGGTGATGGTGCCGATGTTGTGGGCGGCGATATCCCGGTACATGTGGGTGATAACGCCCTGGGGAAGGTTATAGGCCTCAAGCTTGTTGGCCAGAGCCAGCTCGCCCAGCTTGGCCGCCCGGTCCCAGTGACCGCCCACGACCCGTTTGCACATTCCCTCATGACCGAAGTGGTCGCCGCCGGTGCCGTCCCGGTGACCCTGGCCCGCGGCGAAGAAGAGGGTCAGATCCCGGGGATGCCCGGTCTCCACAAACCGCTGCTCCAGAGCCTTGGTCAACGCCTCGGGGCAGGCGCAGCTGACAAAACCGCCGGTGGAGACGGTGTCGCCGTCCTTGACCATTAACGCCGCTTCTTCCGCGGTGATCACGCGAACTTTTTTCATGCTATCCGAACTCCTTTTCCTGTGATAGAATGGACTTGAATCGGACTCCTAATATTGGGGCGGACCGATGTTGTCCGCTCTTCTTCCGCCACCGCCGCGCCTGGTTCTCTGCGTCCATTTCTGGAGGCCTTTTCTGCGCGGGAAGAGGGCGGACACGCAGGTCCGCCCCCTGCGGGCGCCTGGTACGGGAGAGTCCCTTTTATTTATTCTGGAAATGCTTCTCCTTGCGCTTCTCCAGGAACGCGCCCATGCCCTCTTTCTGGTCCTCGGTGGCAAAGCACATGGCAAACAGCTCGTTCTCCAGGGCGATGCCGTCGTCAATGTCCATCTGCATGCCCCGGTCGATGCAGGCCTTGGAATACTTGACCGCGATGGGGGCGTTGGCGGTGAAGGACTTGGCCATGGCGATGGCGGAATCCATCAGGGCCTCGGGGGCATAGACCTCGTTGACCAGGCCGATGGCCTTGGCCTCGTCGGCGCTGATGACCTTGCCGGAGAAGATCAGCTCCTTGGCCTTGGCGATGCCCACCCGGCGGGGCAGGCGCTGGGTGCCGGAGAAGCCGGGGGTGATGCCCAGGCCCACTTCCGGCTGGCCGAACTTGGCGCCGCCCTTGCCCTCGGCGTTGGGGCCGGCGGCCAGGATGATGTCGCAGCTCATGGCGATCTCGCAGCCACCGCCCAGGGCAAAGCCGTTCACCGCAGCGATGGTGGGAATCTCCAGCTTCTCAATCCGGCGGAAGAGCGCGCTGCCCCGCTGGCCCCACTTGCGGCCCTGAGCCACGTCCATGGGCTTCTGCTCGCCAATGTCCGCTCCGGCCACGAAGGAGCGGCCCTCGCCTGTGAGGATGAAAGCCCGGAGATCTGCGTCCTTCTCCACCTCGGAAATCACCTGCTCCAGCTCGGAAATCACCGTGGAGTTCAGCGCGTTCAGCGCCTCGGGGCGATTGATGGTAACAATACCGATGTCACCGTTCTTCTCATAGCGGATGGTCTGATACATAATGGTATCCTCCTTCATTTTTTCGGGGCGGGCCCCGTTTTTTCCGACGTTTATTATAGCAAACAGCGTGCCAAGTTTTCAAGCCGCAGTTTCTTCCGAAGAGGCCAGTTTTCTGTTTGGAATGCCAAAAATGTGGATGGGTTTTTGGCATTTCGTACAGGTATTTCAACGGAGCTCTTTCGATGTATTCATAATTGAATAGCTCTTTTTCGCCGGGCTTGGAAATCTGTCCCATGGCCTTTGTGTAAACCGTCAATAGACGCCGAAGCGTTCTGTGTAATCCGCGCAAAAAAACGGGATATCCCGGCCATATTATTCAGATATGCATAATAGTTATTCAATTGTGAATAGATCCCATTCTCCCGGCGGGAGCAGTTTCCCTCCGGCTGGGAAAAAAATTTTTTGAAGAATTTCCATCCGGAGGATCGTACTATCTGTGTCGGACGGCAAAAACACCGGCAGCGCGCTCCGGCGCGGCTTTGCGGAGGGGGTGATGAAGCGGCGTGGCATCCATGACAAACGAACAGTTCTCCGGCCTCGTGCTGCAATACGAGCGGCTGGTGTACACCATCTGCTTCCAGCTGGTCCGGGACGCCTCCGCCGCGGAGGACCTGACCCAGGACACCTTCCTCTCCGCCTACATTCACCGGGAGGGCATCCCCCAAGGTTACGAGCGGCAATGGCTGGGCCGCATCGCCGCCAACAAGGCCAAGGACCATCTTCAGAGCGCCTGGAACCGCCGTACGGTCCTTCCCGGAGACCAGGAGCTGGCCCGAGGACTGGCCCCGCCCGCCGAGGAGGTGGCCCTTTGGAAGAGCGGCGCGGCGGAAGTCCGGGCGGCCATCGGGAATCTGAAAGAGCCCTACCGGCAGGTGTGCCGCCTGTGTCTGCTGGAGGAGCAATCACCGGAGGAGGCCGCCCTGGCCCTGGGCCGGCCGGTGAAAACCGTTTATACACAGCTCACCCGCGGCAAACGGCTGCTGCGGGAGGCATTGGAAAGGAGTGGAAAGCATGGTATTCTGTGAGGACGGGCATTTGAGGGATGAGGCCCTGGCAGCCCTGGCTCGGAACGAAGACGTCTTCGAGGAGCTGGAACGGCTGGAGATCGCGGAGCATCTGGCTTTCTGCGACGAATGCTTGCACCGTTACACCCTGGCTCTGGAGGGCGGAGCCCTGTTGATCCCGGAGCACCCCTGCAAAAAGGCCCTCTGGGCCCGGATATGGAGCCGGACCCTCCGGCTGGCGGTCAGCCGGTACGCCACCGCCGCGGCCGCCGTCACCCTGGCCCTGACGGTGCTTTGGGGCGGCACAGGCGTGGAGTTTCACCATCCGGTCCTGCCGGAGGACCGGCCCAGCATCTCCCGGCAGCTGACGGGGCTGACCGGCGAGTTCAGCGATTCCCTGCGGGGGGCCGCGTCGGGCTTTTCAAATTTTTTTGACGGGTTCAGTTCCCGCCGCTTTTTAGAAGGAGGATACCACTCATGAGGCTGATTCGCGGATTCTTTCATTTATGCTTTGCCGCCGTCCCCGGCTGCGGACAGATGTGCCAGGGGTACATGAAGCGGGGCATCTCCCAAACGATTATCTTTTTCGTGCTGGTTTTCATCGTCGTGTTCCTGGAGCTGGGGGCCTTGATGCTGCTCATCCTGCCCCTGTGGGTGTATTCCTTTTTTGACAGCTTCAATCTCCGCCGCCAGCTGCGGGAGGGCCTGGCCCCGGAAGACGAATTCATGTTCGGCCTGTCCGAGATGGACTCCCAGAAGCTGACCCAGATTCTCAACCGCCGGGGAAGCCTCATTGGCTGGCTGCTGGTGTCGGTGGGGCTGTACAATCTCTATATGATAACCGCCCGGAACCTGCTGAGTTCCCTGGCCGATTATTTTCCCATCTTCGAATGGCTCTACCATCTGCTGGTATGGGACGCCCCCCGGATTCTGGGAACGCTGCTCATCATCGCTCTGGGTCTCTGGTTCATCAGGGGCCCCAAAGCACAGAAAGGCAGCGGCTTTTCCGACGGTCCCAGCTATACGCCGCCCAAGAAGGAGCCCGCGGCTCCTCCGAAGAGGAAGGCCACCCCCTGGACCAAGGCGGAGGAACAATTCCATCAGGAGCCGGAGCCCCAGGCCCCGGAGGTACCGGAGGCGGAGAATCCTGTTCCGGTGACGCTGGAATGGAAGTCCGCGTTCAACGTGGAGAAGTTCGAGAAGGAAGAGTCGGAGTCCAAGGAGGCCGGCCATGACGGCCAATGAGCAGGCGGCCCGGCGCCGGGTGGGAACCTTTACCCTGGGCGTTGTCCTGGTGGCGGCGGGGAGCGCCATGCTGGTCTCCCTGTTTTGGCCCAGGCTGGAGCTGGGGTGGCTGCTGAAGGCGTCGCCGCTGATTTTGGTGACCCTGGGGGTGGAGACGCTGCTCTCCGCCCGGGGCGGCGGGAAGATCCACTACGACTGGCTGGGGATGCTCCTCTGCTTCCTTCTGGTAGGGGCGGGGATGGTTTTCTACGCCGCCGCCTGGGCCTATGAAAACGGGGACTTTTTCAACGCCTACAACTGCTCCCGCTACGCGGACGAAACCAGCTACCGCATGGATTACGATTTCTTCAACGGCTTCGACTCCCACACCCTCCAGCTGAATAAGGGCGATGTGCTGGAGGGCCGGATCGACACCTACACCGGTTGGCTGGAGGTGGAGATCAGCGGCGAGGACGGAGAGACCGTTCTGGAGGGCGTTCCTTTGAATGGGGACCAGTCCCTGGAGATTACCGAAACGGGAGACTATACCATCCTGGTTCATGGACGGAAGACCAGCGGAGAATTCACCTTTGACCGGGTTCCGGCGGCGGGTCTGCCGGAGGAAGAACCCTGAGAAAAAGGCAGCCGGGGAGCATCCACGCTCTCCGGCTGCCTTTTTCATGCTTCCAGCTTCCGCTCCTGGATGACAAACCGTCCGTCCTCTGTACAATTGCTCCCAGAGGCCGGCGTCTGTATGGGGAAAAATTGCTTTCTCATCATAGGGATTCCGAGTGCTTGCCCAGGCGGATACACTCCAGGGTGTAGGTCACCTGCATAGTCCCCCAGACCACAAGGAGAACCACGGTGGGAAGAACGCTGATCTTCAACATCATGCTCAGGATGATCAGCGCCAGCCACAGCCCCAGGCACAGGCGGCTGGTAACCATGTAGGCCCGGCGGCTGGCCTCGCCGATCTGGCGGCGCTCCGACTCGTCGCAGCTTTCCAGCCACTTCTTCTGGAACTTCGAGTCGTAGACGCTGCCGTGCTTCTCCGGGTTCATCTTCCGCTCCAGGTCAATGGTTTTCTGCTGGGTGAACATCACGAAGCCGCAGGAGAGCAGGAACACCCCCACCACGGCCAGGGCCCCGATGCTTTTTTCCATCCAATAGATGCAAAAAGCAGACAGGAAAAACAGGTTGAACAACAGCTGCAAAGCGCTGAGAAGTAAGACCCAGCTCAGGGCGGCGTCGATAGACTCCGAGGTCTCGTCCTCATCCCCGCCGTCCCAGGCGGCGAACTTTTTCGCGGCGAAGCGGTAGAGAAAGAAGCAAGTCCCCAGGGTCAGCACGGAGGTAACGGGGATTCCCCAAGGGGTGGCGGCTTCCAGGGCGGCGCTGAGTGCGGCGGCCAGGGCGGAGACGTTCAGTCCGAAGACCTTGGTGAGGCCGATGACGAAGCCCAGCGCGCCCCCGGCCAAGAGGGAGCCCAGCGTGGTCAAGGCAAATTTGGGAAGGGCCTTTCGATTTTCGCTTGTCGGTTTTTTATTCATGATGTTCGTCCTCCTGATAGGTAAAAATGTCTTCCACCTGCACGCCGCAGAGCTTCGCCAGTTTTAACGCCAGCGTTACGGAGGGGGAGTAGTCTCCCCGTTCAATCTGGCTGATGGTTTGCCGGGAGACGCCGGCCAGGCGGCCCAGCTCCTGCTGGTTTACGCCCAAGCGGGCCCGGTGTTCTTTCAGCCGGTTATACAAAGGCATAGGAGCCTCCTTTCTTTTGACAAGATAGATTGTCAGATTGACAATTTTCCTTGTCAATTTTAGAATAGCACTGACAAGGATCGTTGTCAATAGGGGGAGGGATATTTTTTCCTTGGTGAGGGGCTGGTTCTCGCCCTTACGGGCGGGGAGGATTACAGCCATGAAGATGGCTGGTCCTTTGCACCCCCCATTTTCTCTTTTTCTTCCAGAAGAAAAAGAGAAAACGGGCCGTGCACGGTCCAAAAGAGAAAAAGAAGTACGGGGGAACGACGCGGGGGCGCGCCTGAATGACTGGCGGGAGACAGGAATGATTTCTCACGCGGCGTAGTTAAACGGGGGCTGGTGGTTTTCGACTTGGCGTATTCCTCTTTCCGCTGTCGCTGGCCTGGTAATCGAATCGGCCTGGATTCCTTTTTTCTTCATCGGCTCTTCTATCGATAGAACACCCTGTAGGGGCCGCCGCCCTTCGTCCGCCGTTGGCGGCTTTGCCGCTTACGGCGACGTACCCCTTGCGGGTGCCCGGCGGCCTGGCTCCCGTAACCGCTATGCCCCAATAACCCGTCCCCCGTTTGACCAATCCCTCTTTCACTTGCATTTTCCAACACGTTATGCTATTGTCTATCTATTCCATCTCAAACCAAATCAAGAAAGAGGCGACTTCTTATGGATTTCAAAGCCCTGTCCGCCGCCCGTTACTCCCTTCGTAAATTCAGCACCCAGCCCGTGGAGCAGGAAAAGCTGAACTTAATCTTGGAGGCCGGGCGCAACGCTCCTACCGCCCACAACAATCAGCCCCAACGCATCTTTGTCCTCCAGACCCCCCAGGCCCTGGAGAAGGCCGACGGCTGCACCGCCGCTCATTTCCACCCCCCGGTGATTTTGGTGGTGGCCTACGACGGAACCTCCTCCTGGAAACGGGAGACCGACGGCAAGGACCACGGGGAAATCGACGCCGCCATTGCCGTTACCCAGATGATGCTCCAGGCCGCCGATCTGGGATTGGGCACTACTTACGTCGGCATGTTTGAGCCCGACAAGCTGCTGGCTGCTTTTCCTGAGATGGCGGGAACCTTCCCCATTGCCATGCTTCCTCTGGGCTACCCCGCCGAGGGCGCCCATCCCGCCCGCCTCCACACGGACCGCAAGCCCTTGGAGGAACTGGTAACTTATCTGTAATCCTCTGAAAACGGGGCAAAGAAACAGGAGACTGCGAAATAGCAGTCTCCTGTTTTTTCGGTGATGGCTTAACGCCGCTTTCTCCCTCCGCGGTAGCTCCGTCTCCGGGTTCCTCCGCCGACGCTTCGCCCATAGCGGTAACGGCGGCGGCTGAACAACAACCTCCATCCGGCGAACAGAACGACCAGAACCAGAACAACGCCCATAAGGATTTTCGCGGTGGTGGTGGAACAGAACTCCTTCACGTCCCGCCAGAAAATCCGCAGCCGGGAGGCCTCTACATCTGTGAAGGCCAACAGATCCACAGCGGCGTAGTCCTCGCCGTCCAGGCGGATGGTCAGGGTGCCCAACACGTCTCCCTCGGCAATCGGCGCTTCCACAGGGTCGGATTTCAGGGCGATGTTCTTTTCCAGCTCCTCCGGATTCACCCCCTTGGGCAGCAGCAGCTCCACGGCCTTGGCCGGGCGGAGGGTCACGTGGTCCGTGGAGGAGAGGGAAACCGGGGCCTCTCCGGCCACGTCGTCTTCTTTCAGGATGGTCTGATAGGAAAAGCTGTCGAACGCCCAGTCATACAGCCGGTTGGTCTCCCCAAAGCTGTACGTCCACCAGGTGCCGTCCTCATGCTGGACCCGTTCCGCCCCCAGGATGACGCAGAGAAGGTCCATGCTGGCGTGCTGGGCGGTGGTGACCAGGCAGTTCCCCGCCTGGGAGTGGGAACCGGTTTTGACGCCGTGGACGTCGGCGTTATAATAGTCCCGGCCGCTTCGGATGAGAAAGTTGGTGTTGTTCAGCTGCCGCTCACTCGACATGTTGGTGGCGGGAACGGTATGGGCGCTGGCATCACAGACGGTCATGAACATCGGGTACTCCAGGGCCGCCTTGGTAATGAGGTAAAGGTCCCAGGCGGAGGTATAGTGCTGGGAGTCGTGGTAGCCATGGGGGTTCATAAAATGGGTGTTCTCACAGCCCAGCTCCTGGGCCTTGACGTTCATCCGGTCCACAAAACCGTCCACGGAGCCGGAGACCTTCTCCGCCAGGATGGCCCCGGCCTCGTTGGCGGAGACTACCATCAGGCAGTAAAGGAGCTCCTCCACGGTGAGAATCTCCCCCGCCTCAATGTCGGCGGTGCTGCCGTCCTCCGCCAGGCCCTCCAGGGCCGTGGGGGTGGCGGTAATCTCCTGGCTCAGCTTCAGCCGTCCCTCGTCCACGGCCTCCAGCACCAGCAGGCAGGTCATGATCTTGGTAAGGCTGGCGGGGTAGAGCTCGTCCCGCTCGTTGAGGCTATAGATGACCGCGCCGGTCTTTTGGTCCACCAGCAGGGCCGCCTTGGCCTGAACCGCCGGGTCCGACACCTTCACCGCCCCGGCGGGGACGGTCAGCTGCCCCACCAGCAGAAGGGCCAGGAAAAAAATCGAGAAAAAGCGCTTTGTTTTCATGTCCATCCCCCCAAATATGTGTTATACTAAGTTTATACCCGGCTCCCGTTCGCGCCTGGGGGCCGGTCTTGAAGACGCCAAAACACCGCCTTGAGGCGGTCTCCCCGGCGGAGAGACTATCGCGCCGCGGGAAGGGCTCCTTCCCCAGCGCCTGTTTCAAACAGGACAAAACGCCGCATCCTTTTCCGCCGCTACGACTTGGGGTTTCTTGCCGGCGGCCGCTCCAGAACGGGGAAGGTCCCGCCGTCTGGTTACTGCCGGAATTCCAAACCCCTTCGACATAGTGTCCTATAGTATAGCAAAAAAAACGGAGGAACGCAACCATGGAGACGCACAGAAAAACCGTCCTTGGGGAATGGGTGCTGCTGGGCCTGACGGCGCTCTTCCTCTGCCTGCTCCTGGGGCTGTTTTTCCGGGACCGGCGGATGCTGGAAGCCCCGGCGGCCTTGGAGACGGAGCGGAAGGCAGCGATAGAGGCGGTCCATCCGGACCCGTCGCCGCTGAATCTCAACACCGCCACGGCGGAGGAACTGACCGCCCTGCCGGGCATCGGCGAGACCTTGGCCGGGCGGATTGTGGACTACCGGGCGGCCAACGGGCCTTTTGGCGCCCTGGAGGAATTGACGGAGGTCTCCGGCATCGGCGAAGCAAAGCTGATGGCCCTGGAGGGGCTTTTGACAGTGGAGGAAACGGAATGAAGATTTTGGTAGTGGACGACGAACGGACCCTGGTAAAGGGAATTAAATTCAACCTGGAGAACGAGGGATATGAGGTGGAGTGCGCCTATGACGGGGCCGCCGCCGTGGAGCTGGCCCGGGAGGGGAAGCTGGACCTCATCATTCTGGACCTGATGATGCCGGAGGTGGACGGGCTGGAGGCCTGTATGCGTATTCGGGAATTTTCCAACGTGCCCGTCATCATGCTGACCGCCAAGAGCGAGGACGCGGACAAGCTCATGGGCTTTGAGTGCGGCGCGGACGATTACCTCACCAAACCCTTTAACATTCTGGAGCTGAAGGCCCGGGTCCGGGCCCTTCTCCGCCGGGCCGCCGGAGTCCAGCGGAACCGGGGCAGCATCCTGACGGCGGGGGGCATCACCTTGAATACCGAGGAGCGCAGCGCCGCCCGGGGGGACCAGCCCGTGGACCTCACGGCCAAGGAATACGACCTGGTGGAGCTTCTGATGCGCAACCCCCGGCGGGTCTACAGCCGGGAAAATCTGATGAACGTGGTCTGGGGCTATAGCTACGCCGGGGACTACCGGACCGTGGACGTCCACATCCGCCGCCTCCGGGAAAAGCTGGAGGAGAACCCGGCGGAGCCGGACCACATCATGACCAAGTGGGGGGTGGGGTACTATTTCAAGGAATGAACGCCCGTATTGGGGCAGCCTGCAATTTCGCTTCGGCGTGAGCTACATCGCCGTCATTTTGGCGGTGCTGCTGCTGTTGAACACCTATCCCCTTCTGGTGTCCGAGGACCTGGTCTTCCGCTCCAAGGCCACCAACCTCCAAAGCAGCGTCTCCGTCATGGTAAACGCCCTCACGGGCCTGTCCCCCCTGACGGAAGAAAACGTGGCGGACGCCATGGCCGTGGTCCAGGAGACGGGCCTGAGCCGTATTCTGGTCACCAACAGCGCCGGCCGGGTTCTCTACGACACCCGGGAAACCGGCTCCGCCGTGGGCAACCTGGCCCTGTTCACGGAGATCGTCCGGGCCTTGCAGGGGTACGACGCTTTCAGCTGTACTTATCTGCGGGGAGCCTTTCGCAGCCGGGCCTCTTCGCCGGTGATGTACCAAAGCCAGATCATCGGCGCGGTGTACGCCTATGAATACGACACGGAGCAGGCCGCCCTGCTCTCCGGCCTCCAGGAGACCCTGCTCCGCCTCTCCGCCGTGGCGGGGGGACTGGTGCTGGTGCTGAGCCTGATCCTCTCCAAGGCCCTGACCCACAAGATCGGTCTGCTCCTCACCGCCATCCGACAGGTGCGGGAGGGAGCCTACAGCCACCGGGCGGACATCCGGGGCCGGGACGAGATCGCCCAGATCGGCTATGAGTTCAACAGCCTGACGGACCGGCTCCAGACCACGGAGACCGCCCGCCGCCGCTTCGTCTCCGACGCGTCCCACGAGCTCAAGACCCCCCTGGCCGCCATCCGGCTCCTCTCGGACTCCATCTTGCAGACGGAGAACATCGACCCGGAGACCACCAAGGAGTTCGTCACGGACATCGGCCGGGAGGCGGAGCGCCTCTCCCGGATCACGGAGGACCTCCTCCGCCTGACCCGGCTGGACAGCGGGGTCCTGGACCCCCCGGCGGCGGTGGACATCCTGCCGGTGCTGGAACAGGTGATGCGCATGATGAATCTGGTGGCCCAGGAGAAGGGCGTGGACCTGACCTACTCCGCGGCCGGGGAATGTGTGGTCCTGGGAACCCGGGACGAGACCCATCAGGTCATCTACAACCTGGTGGACAACGCCGTCAAATACTCCGCCATCGGCGGTTCCGTCCAGGTCTCCCTGGAGCGGGTGGGAGACCTGGTGGTCCTCACCGTGGCGGACAACGGCGCGGGGATTCCCGAAGCGGACCTGCCCCGGATTTTCGAGCGGTTCTACCGGGTGGACAAGGCCCGGTCCCGGGCCGCCGGAGGCACGGGGTTGGGCCTCTCCATCGTCAGCGACACGGTGAAACGCCGGGGCGGCGTGGTGGAGGCCGCCAACCGGCCCAGCGGCGGCGCGGTGTTTACCGTCCGGTGGCCCGCCTTGGAGAGGAGGGAGGAGGCGTGAGAACGTGGTTGTGCCTGCTTCTCCCCCTGCTGATTCTGACGGGCTGCCAGAGAGAGGAGCCCGCCCGGACCGCCTACGCGCTCTATTTTCAGGAGGCGGACCTGACCTATTCCGCCGGGGACGCGCCCTTTCGCACGGAGTCCGTGTACTTATACAACGGGGAGACCGACACCCCCCGCCGCCTGGCGGAGGCGCTGGTCAACGAGCTGCTGAAGGGCCCCTCTGACGAGACACTGAAAAACCCCCTCCCCACGGGGACTTCCCTGCTCTCCTTGAAGCTCACCGGGGGACTGGCCACGGTGGATTTGTCAGCGGCTTACGGAACGCTCTCCGGCGTGGCACTGACACTGGCGGACAGCGCCATTGCCATGACGCTCTCCCAGGTGCCCGAGATTTCCGCGGTGCAGATCACCGTCCGAGGCCGGGAGCTGGCCTATCGGGAGCGGCAGGTGCTGAACATCCGGGAGATTCTCCTCTACCCGGAGGAGGATGTCATCAGCACCGTAGACGTGCTTCTTTATTACCTCAGTCCCCAGGGGGATCTGGTTCCGGAGGCGAAAACCCTGGACCTCTACGAGGGCGATACCCAGGTTTCCGCAGTGGCCAGGGCCTTGGAGGGAAAGCCCGAGGGGCGGGATTTCCTCTCCCCGCTGCCGGAGGGCTTTCAGGTACGCTCCGTCTGGCTGGAGGAGAACATCTGCTATTTGAATTTCTCCTCCGCTCTGCTGGAAGGTCTGGAGGAAGACGCCGTCCGGATAGCCTTTCAGGCTCTGGAGGACTCCCTGCGCTCCCTGGAGGCGGTGGAGGAGGTTCGATTCCTGGTGGACGGCGAGTTCCGCCGGAATCCCCTTCCGGCGGACGGAAAAGAATGACCCGCCCACCGGGGAGAAGCCCGCCGGCTGACCAAGCCCTCGAATGAACTCCGATAAGAGAGTCCCCGTGGCCGCCCCAACTGCGGCAGCACCCCCTCCGGAAGAAAGGCGCTTCTTGTACGCCTCCGGAGCGTTCCTTCACGAACACGTATGCCGCGGAGAAGGGGCGGACCTGGAGGCCCGCCCCCGTACGGCCCTCCGGCACGGGGTGCGCCGGGGCAGCCGCAGTACAGTTTTGTCCTTGACATCCCGTCCGCCCTCCTGTAAACTGGAAAAGGTGGACCTTTCCGAAGGTCCATTGTCCCTAATTAAAGAAGAACGAAACAGGAAGGAGAACACCCACCATGAGAAGCCCCACCGGCCAGCAGACGCTGTTCCAGATTCGAGGTATTCCCCCTCTGGGCTCTGCCGTCTCACTGTCCCTCCAGCATCTTGTCGCCATGATAGTGGGCTGCGTCACGCCTCCCATTATCATCGCCGGGGCCATCGGCCTCAGCCAGACGGACCGGGTGCTGCTGATTCAGGCCTCCCTGGTTATGTCCGCCGTGTGTACCCTCATCCAGCTGTATCCCGTGAGCAAATACTTCGGCTCCGGTCTGCCGGTCATCATGGGCGTCAGCTTTGCCTACGTGCCCAGCATGCAGACCATCGCCTCCACGGGAGGCGGCGTGGGGGCCATTGCCGGGGCAATGATCGTGGGCGGAATCGTGGCCATTCTGGTGGGTGTGTTCGTGAAGAAGATCCGCCTTCTTTTCCCGCCAGTCATCACGGGCACGGTGGTGTTCACCATCGGCCTCTCCCTCTATCCCACGGCCATTAACTACATGGCCGGCGGAACCGCCAATACATACGAGCTGGTGGTGGAAACCAAGGGCCAGACCGAGGCCCTGGTCTACGGCTCCTGGCAGAACTGGCTGGTGGCGGCGCTGACGCTGACCATTGTCATGCTGCTGAACAACCACGGAAAAGGCATTTGCAAGCTGGCCTCCATTCTCATTGGCATGCTCTGCGGCTATGTGCTCTCCATGTTCTTCGGCATGGTGTCCTTTGCCGAGGTGGGCTCCGCCTCCTGGTTTTCCCTGCCCCGGGTGATGCACTTCGGCGTCTCCTTCGATCTGCCCTCCTGCGTGGCCATTGGGCTTTTGTTCGCCATCAACTCCATTCAGGCCATCGGCGATTTCACCGCCACCACCGTGGGCGGCCTGGACCGGGATCCCACGGATCAGGAGCTCCAGGGCGGCATCATCTCCTATGGATTCAGCAACATCCTCACCGCCCTCTTCGGTGGCCTGCCCACGGCAACCTATTCCCAGAACGTGGGCATTGTCACCACCAATAAGGTGGTGAACCGGGTGGTGTTTGCCATGACCGGCGGCTTCTTGCTGCTGGCCGGACTGTCCCCGAAATTCGCGGCGGTGCTGACAACCATTCCCCAGTGCGTTCTGGGCGGAGCTACCATTACAGTCTTTTCCACCATCGCCATGACGGGCATGAAGCTCATCGCCTCCCAGAGTCTGACGGCCCGGAATACCACCATTGTGGGGCTCTCCGCCGCCTTAGGCGTGGGCGTGTCCCAGGCCAGCGGAGCCCTGGCCCAGTTCCCCGACGGCTTCACCATGATATTTGGCAAGTCGCCGGTGGTCATTGCTACCCTGATGGCCGTGCTGTTAAACCTGATTTTGCCGAAGGAGAAAAACTGAGACCATGTTGGAAGAAATTGAAATTTTGCGTTTTCACTGCCCCGGTCTGGAGGAGGGAGGAACGTTTCCCACAGACAATACCGGCCGGGGAAAGGACCTTTCGCCGGAAATCGTGCTGGAGAACTTGTCGCCCAAGGCAAAAACCCTGGCGGTCACACTGGAAGACCTGTCTCACCCCATCAAGGGATTTACTCATTGGGTGATGTGGAATTTCCCTGCCAGGAAGGTCATTCCCGGCGGTCTGCCCAAGCATGAGCGCCTGGAGTGCGGCGCGGCCCAAGGCGTGGCTTACGGTCTGCACCGCTACGCAGGTCCAAAGCCGCCGCCATTTACCCGACACCGCTACCGGCTGACGGTTTACGCATTGGATTGCGTGCTGGGTCTGAGTGCCAATGTCCGAAAGCGTGAATTTTTAAAAGCGGCCGAGGGCCACATTTTGCAGCAAGGCAGCCTAACAGCAAAATTTCCCGGATAAGCAATAAGTTTTTACGGAAGAAGAGTCCAGAAGAAATTCTTCTGGACTCTTTTCATCGGAAAATCGAAGAGAAAAGGAATCCAAGCCGATTCGATGACCAGGCCAGCGACAGCGGAAAGAGGAATACGCCAAGTCGACAAGCACCAACCCCCGTCTAACTACGCCGCGCGAGAAGTCATTCCTGTCTTCATCCAGTCATTCAGGCGCGCCCCCGTATCGCAACCCCCGTACTTCTTTTTCTCTTTTGGACCGTGCACGGCCCGTTTTCTCTTTTTCTTCTGGCAAGAAAAAGAGAAAATGGGGGGTGCAATGAACTAGCCATCATCATGGCTGAAATCTCCCCCGCCCGCAAGAGCGAGCACCAGCCCCCTTCCCCTGCAAGGGGAAAAACTTTCCTCCTTGCATTTTTGAGCGTTCAGCGCTAGAATTTAAATCGTTAAACCGCTCCGGCACCAAAGGAGGAACCCTTATGAACTTCGTTTTCATCTCCCCAAACTTCCCCGAGGCCTATCGCTGGTTCTGCGTCCGTCTGCAAGAAAACGGCGTCAACGTCCTGGGCGTGGGCGACGCGCCCTACGACGCCCTGCACCCAGACCTGAAAACGGCCCTGGCCGAATACTACCGGGTGGACTGCCTGGAAAACTACGATCAGGTCCTCCGGGCTCTGGGCTACTTCACTGGCCGGTACGGCAAGATCGACTGGGTGGAGAGCAATAACGAATACTGGCTGGAGCTGGACGCCCGACTCCGGACAGACTTCAATATCACCACCGGCCTCAAGGCCCACGAAATCGAAAAATACAAAAGCAAGCTGGCCATGAAGTCCTTTTACCATCGGGCCGGTATCCCCTGCGCCCGCTGCGTCCCCGTCACGGATCTGGAGCCGGGGCTGGCCTTCGCCCGGCAGGTGGGCTACCCCGTCATCGTCAAGCCCGACAGCGGCGTGGGCGCCATCGCCACCTGGCGGCTCCAGAATGACGGTGACATGACTGCCTTCTTCCGGGACCCGCCAAAGGTGCCCTATCTCATGGAGGAATACATTACCGGCTCCGTCACCACCTATGACGGCGTCTGCAACTCCCGGGGGGAGGTCCTCTTCGCCGCCAGCCATATCACCCGGAACTCCATTATGGACATGGTCAATGCGGGCGTGCCCACTTACTACTACGTTGACAGAGAAATCCCCGCCGACGTGGAAGCCGCCGGACGGGCCACCTTGCGGGCCTTTCGGGCCTCCAGCCGCTTTTTCCACCTGGAATTCTTCCGCCTGACGGCCGGCAAACCGGGTCTGGGCCAGGTGGGGGACATCGTGGGTCTGGAGGTCAACATGCGTCCCGCCGGAGGCTTTACCCCGGACATGCTGAACTTCGGACAGAGCGTGGACGTCTACCAGATCTGGGCGGACATGGTGGCCTTTGACGAGCTGCGCCACACATACGACGGGCCTCACAGCTACTGCGTCTACGCGGGCCGGAGGGACACCCAGCCCTATGCCCTCTCTCTTTCCCAGCTGGAAGCCCGCTGCGGCGGCCACGCCCGGCTCTTCACCCGAATGCCCGAAGCCCTGGCGGGCACCATGGGCAACCAGGTGGCCATCGCCTGTTTTGACACGGTGGAGGAGGTGGACGCTTTCGTCCAGACGGCCTTCCAGTTACAGGATGAACCTTGAGAGAGCGCTTTGCACACGTTTTAAATCGCCTTGACCGGATATCTTATGCCAGGGAAACGTCTTTGAAAAAGTCCTTCGAAGCGAAAAAATAGGCGTATTCATTTGTAATTTGTTGTCGTTTTCCCGCCTAGAGAAATTTTTCTCCAGGCGGGAACTTTTTTGCCCCCCTCTCCGTCTAATAATCGAACGCAATTCCAACAAACCAATGAACGACATTATTAAGGAGACGATTAGATGAAACAGAAATTTCTTGCCCTGGCGCTGACGCTGCTTCTCGCCTTGTCCTTGGCCGCCTGCGGCAATCAGGGTAGCGCGTCCTCTGGAAACACCCCCGACACCGATGCCCCCGAAGTGGAGGCCCCCGAGGCCACACCCCCCGGCGATGGCGCGCCGGAGGAAGAGGCTCCCGAGACCGATGCCCCCGAGGTCGATTCTCCCGAGGCGTCCGCGCCGGAGGGAAATCCCCCCGAGGCCGGCACTCCCGAAGCTCCCGAGGGAAGCGGCTCCCAGCAGGGTGTGGACCTTGGCGCGTTTTACCAGACCCTCCGGGAGGAGGCCACGTGGCCGGAGCTGATGAGCCTGGAGGATGAGACGCTGGCGGAGCTGTTAGACAATTATTATCCCGGCCTGTCGGAAATCTCCACAAAGCAGTGCGACGTCTACATCGCTGCCATCTCCGCCGCCGTGGGGGAGATCGCCCTGGTGGAAGTGGAGAATACTGAGGACGTTCAGAAGGTAAAGGATATTTTCCAGGCCCGCATCGACTATCAAGTGGGAGACGACGCCAACCCCGGCGGAGCCTGGTATCCCGAAACCATTGAGGGCTGGAAGACCAAGTCCCACATTGCCAGCAACGGAAACTTCATCATGCTGGCCGTAGGCAACGCCGCCGGGGACGCTGTGGAGCGTTTTAACCAGCTGTTTGCCTGACAAAAAAGGAGGATACACTCTCCCATTCAGGCTTTTCGGAACATTGAAAAAGTTCGGTATAAAGCTTCTGATTAAAAATGAGAGAAATCTCAGATGGGCTTCTCTCGCAGCTCTCCGCCAGACGAAACACTTTTCGTCTGGCGGAGCAAGTTTTTCCAGTCTTCTTCGAAGCCCGGAAAAACTTCTGATTGAAAACGAGAGAAACCCCTGATGGGTTTCTCTCGTAGCTCTTTTCCTTTCCGGTCTCTTTCAGTCCGTGCTTTTTTGCCAAGTTGTATGGGAGGGTCCATCCCTGAAATCCGGCGCTCTCAAACTGCCTCTTGCCATTCCAGGAGCCTTGGGCTATAATCGGTTTATGAATTTGCGAAACAGGAGACGATTGTTGTGGGCTTATTGGATTTTTTCAAAGGACACCCGAAAAAAGAGCTCCCCCAGGAGACAAAACCGGCCCAGGACCCCATGGATCTGGCCGTCTATTCCCACATGCGGGTGGAGGTTACCACCGTTGACGGGCGGCTGCTCTTTGTAGCCAAGCTGATGTACCCCCGGGGAACGACGGCAGAGCTGCATCAATACTCCGAAGTGGAGGGCGAGGTCCCGGAAAATCCGGAGAATCTGGATAATCCGGAGAACATGGTGCCCGTTCCCGTGCGCATCCGGGGCTATCACGACCGGGCCCGGAAGGCGGTCTACATGGAGGGCTTCATCACCCCCGGCCCCCAGCACATCTGGAACGTGACCCAGCTGTCCGTTGCCCGGCTGGGAAACGACCGGGCTTTCTTCCGTCTGGATATGAACGTGGACGCCACCGCCACGATTTTCACCGGCTCCCGGGCTGGGGAACGGCCCTGCAAGCTGGTGAACATCAGCGTCGGCGGGGCCTGCATCGCCTCGGAGTTTCCCTATCAGGAGGACGACAAGTTCCTGCTCACCGTGCGCCTCCTGGAGGACCGGGACACCTCCGTCATGCTCTGCCAGGTGCTCCGGATCATCGATCGGGGCGAGGACCGCTGCGAATACGGCTGCCGCTTCCTGGAGCTCACGGAGACCGACCAGGGGAAAATCACCCAAAACATCTTTGCCGCCCAGCGGAAGCAGCGGGGTTCTTCTCTGTGAATCCCTCCGCCGCTCCCCGGCGCGCCAAACGGGAGGCTCCGCGGAAACCATGTCCGCGGGGCCTCCCGTCGCTGGCGCAAGCAGGCACTCAGAATTTGAAGAGCTTCAGCGCAATGCCGTAAAATACGCTGGCCACCGTGCCAAAGACGATCACCGGCCCGGCCACGGTGAACATCTTGGCCGCCATGCCGGTGATGAATCCCTCGCTCTTAAAGTCGATGGCCGGGGAAACCACGGCGTTGGCAAAGCCGGTGATGGGCACCAGTGTCCCCGCGCCGCCGTGGCGGGCCAGCTTGCTGTAAAGATTCAGTCCCGTCAGCAGAGCGGAGAGAAAAACCAGCGTGCAGGAGGTGGCGGTGCCCGCCTCCTCCTTATTCAGGCCCGCGGCGCCCCAGCCGTTTTGAATCAGCTGGCCCAGCACGCAAATGGCTCCGCCGATAACAAAGGCCAGCGCCACGTCCTTAAAAATGGGAGATTTCTTCGCCTTTTGCTTCACATAAGCCTGGTATTCCTGGGGGGTCATGTCCATGGAAAACTTCCTCTTTTCCTTCGGGATTTTCCATAGTGTTGCCCCCAGGGGCGGAAATATTCCCGCCGCCGGGAGGAACCTGGGAAAGACGAAACCAACGATTCGGAGAGTTTGAATATGAAATTGAAAAACACGCTGCTGGCCGTCGCCGATATGGAGCGGTCTCTGACTTTTTATGAGACCGTTCTGGGGCTCCAGGTGGTTCTGGACTTCGGGGCCAACAAGACGCTGACCGGCGGGCTGTGCTTGCAGACCCTGGAAACCTGGACCGGCTTTCTGGAGACGGACCGGGTGGCCTTCGGCGGCAACGACGCCGAGCTCTATTTTGAGGAGGATCGGTTCGACGGCTTCGTCCGGCGCTTGGAGTCCCTGGAAATCCAATACGTCCACCCAGTGAAGGAGCACCCCTGGGGCCAGCGGGTGGTGCGGTTCTATGACCCCGACCGGCACATCATCGAGGTGGGAGAGAATATGCGGGCGGTCTGCCGCCGCTTCCTGGGTTCCGGCTTGACGCCGGAGGAGACGGCGGCGCGCATGGACGTGCCCGTGGAGTACGTTCGGGAGTGCGCGGAATGATGCGGAGGAAAAATCTTGGCATTTATGTCCACGTTCCCTTCTGCAAGCAAAAGTGCGTCTACTGCGATTTTTACTCCCTCCCCCGCCGGGAGGAAGACATGGACGCCTATCTCGCCGCCCTGGAGGGGCAGCTGGCCCGGTTCTCTCAGGAGGCCGCGGACTATGACGTGGCCAGCGTCTACTTCGGTGGCGGCACCCCCAGCTATCTGGGGCCGGACCGGCTTGGCCGCCTGCTGCGGGGCATCCGGGCCGCCTTCCACGTCTCCTATGGCGCGGAAATCACCCTGGAGGCCAACCCTGATTCCGCCCAGAACCCGGAAGCCCTCTCTGTCCTCCATCTGGCGGGGTTCAACCGGATTTCCCTGGGGATGCAGTCCGCCGATGATGAAGAGCTGCGGGCCATCGGCCGGATTCATACCGTGACCCAAGTCCGCGCCGCCGTGGAGGCCGCCCGCAGGGCCGGTTTTGACAATCTCTCCCTGGACCTGATCTACGGCCTGCCGGGCCAGGACCTCCCCCGCTGGCAAAAAAACCTTGCCGCCGCTGTGGAGCTGAGCCCGGAGCACCTCTCCTGCTATAGTCTTAAGGCGGAGCCCGGCACCCCCCTCTATGCCCGCCGGGACAGTCTGCCCGATGGTGACGCCCAGGCGGACATGTATCTGGAAACCGTGGACTTTCTGGAGGCCCAGGGATACCGCCAATACGAGATTTCCAACTTCGCCAAGCCCGGCCGGGAATCCCGGCACAACCTGAAATACTGGACCCAGGAGGAATACCTGGGCCTGGGCCCCGGGGCCCACTCGGATTTCCAGGGCCGCCGCTTCGCCTGGTCCCGGGACCTGGACGCCTATCTGACGGGCTCCCCTGCCTATTCAGAAAACCAGCCGCTCTCCCAGCGGGAGCGGCAAAGGGAGTATCTGATGCTGCGGCCGCGCCTGGCCAGGGGGGTGCACCCAGCCCACTTCGAAGGGATGTTCGGCCTGGACTTCTCCCCCTTTATCCCTTTCCTGGAGCGCTGCGAAGCCGCGGGCTACGCCCTCCGCCGGGAGGGGGCCTGGAGCCTGACGCCCCAGGGCTTCCTGGTCTCCAACCAAATCATTCGGGAGCTCCTGGCTCTCTTCGATCAGGCCTATCCCCCCGCCTGAAACGATTTCCCACTGGAAAGAAGGGTCTCGTCTATGCATATCTACACCACAGGCCAATGGGTCCTGCTGTTTTTCTTTTACTGCTTCTGCGGCTGGGTCTGGGAGTCCTGCTACGTCTCCCTCTGCCAGCGGCACTGGGTAAACCGGGGCTTCCTCCATGGTCCCCTGTTGCCCATTTACGGCTCCGGAGCCATCATCATTCTTCTGGCCACCATCCCCGTGGCGAACGATCTCCGACTGGTCTATCTCTTCGGCCTCCTGGCCGCCACGGCGCTGGAGTATGTCACCGGCGACGTAATGGAGCGGATTTTCAAGGTCCGCTATTGGGATTATTCCAACCAGAAGTTCAACCTGAACGGTCACATCTGCCTGAGCAGCTCCGTCGCCTGGGGATTCTTCTCCATCCTGTTGGTGCGGTTTGTTCATCCTCCCGTCGCCCGTCTGCTGGCCCGGGTTCCCGCCCTGTGCGTGGATCCCCTGGCCTTCGCCCTCACCGCCGTCTTTACCGTGGACGCCGTTCGTTCTGTCCAGGCGGCCTTGGATTTGCGGGACATCCTGGTTCGGGCCATGGAGGAAAACGAGGAGCTCCGCCGTCTTGCCAAACGGGCGGAGGTTTACGCCGCCTTTGCCGGAGACGACCTGCGGCGCTTCCGGGAGCGGACGGAGCTGGAAAAAGCGCTGCTCCAGCAGCGGGTGGAAGAGCAGCTGGCGGAACACCGGCAGGCCCGGGCGGAGCGGGTGGAAGCATCCCTCCGCCGCCTCACCGGGGCGAAGCTGGAAATTCTATCCAATATCTCCGGCGCTTTGGAAACCTGCCGGGACCGCCTGGAAGAACATGCTGGCCTGACTCCCGAGACCCTGGCACAGCGCCGGGAGGAACTGGAATCGGCCATCCGGCGGGTCCGGGAGCGGGAGGCCTCCCTCCGGAGCCGCTCCGCTAAGGCTTACCATCGCTCTCTCCGTATTCTGCGGGCTCATCCTTCGGCCACCGCCAAGGAGCTTGGCGAGGCCCTGGAGACCTTGAAAAAACTGGGGAAGGATTAATCCTCCCCCAGTTCTTGGATTCGCTCCAATAAGTAAAATTGGTCCGTCAGCAGATTGTAGACCGCGTCCTCAGATAACACGCCCCGTCTCAGGTCTCTGGGAATTTTTCCCGCTCTGTCGTCCTCAAAATCCTGCATCCATAACCTGCCGCTGTAGTAGGCCTCCAGCTCCGCCAGCCCCTCCCGCACGGCGTCGTAACGGTCCAAGGCCTTCTCCAGAGCGGACAATGCCTCTTTGGCTTCGTTCAGAATGTTTTCCATGTGGGTAATGCGTTCGATTTGGTCCATGGTGTGTCTCCCTGCCGCAGAAATTTCGATTTTCCCATTATAAGGCGGGCTGGGCAGAACGTCAACCCAGGGGGACGTAAGGGAATGTCCGCGCACCATTTCATTTGGAACACCACGGTGTAGGGGCGGACAATATGTCCGCCCCTACAGGGTATCATCTGCCAATGGGTTTCCCTTTCGCAGGAAAACCGCCGGACAGGCCGTCCGGCGGTTTTTGCTTTAGCTCATCTGTTTTCTTCTGCTGAGGTTCATCGTGCCATCCTGCATGTTGTTCAGGGTCTCCAGACTTTTGCCGGTACCCAAAGCCACGCAGGAAATCGCGTCCTCCGCGATGAGGGTATGGATGCCCGTCCGGGCCGTGACCAGCTTGTCAAAGCCGGACACCAGACTTCCGCCGCCGGTCATAACGATGCCGTTGGTGGAGATGTCCGCCACCAGCTCCGGCGGCGTCCGCTCCAGCACGGAGTGAATGGCCTCCATGATTCGCTCTACCGGCTCCTCGAAAGCATCCATCATCTCCGTAGAACTGACGGACACCACCTTGGGAAGGCCCGTCAGCAGGCAGCGGCCCTTTACGTCCATGACCTCCTCCTCATCCTTGGGGAAGACACAGCCAATCTGCTTCTTCATCTCCTCGGCGGTGCGCTCGCCCACCAGCAGATTGTGTTTGCGGCGCATATACTTCACCACCGCCTCGTTGAGCTGGTCGCCGGCAATCTTGATGGACGCAGACTCCACCACGCCGCCCAGAGAGATGACAGCGATGTCCGCCGTGCCGCCGCCGATGTCCACCACCATATGCCCGTCGGGCTTGGCAATGTCAATGCCCGCGCCAATGGCGGCGGCCACGGGCTCCTCAATCAGGTAAACCTTCCGGGCGCCGGCCTGAATACCCGCGTCGATGACAGCGCGCTCTTCCACCTCCGTGATGCCGGAGGGAACGCAGATGATGACCCGGGGCTTGAACACGGAAACCCCGGCCACTTTGTGAATGAACTCCCGGAGCATCCGCTCCGTCATGTCGTAGTCCGAGATGACGCCCTCCCGCAGGGGACGGATGGCGATGATGTTGCCCGGCGTACGGCCCAGCATAGCCTGGGCCTCAGAGCCAACCTTCAAAAGCTTGCCGGTGTTTTTATCCAGCGCAACCACAGAGGGCTCGTTCAGCACGATGCCCTTTCCCCTTACGAATACCAAAACCGAAGCGGTACCAAGATCGATACCGATATCTTTCGCCATGGGCAATTCCTCCATTTATCTTTTGTCCGTTTCTTATGGGCGGGAAACCGCCCGTAAAGTCATAAAGTTATAGAGTATATTATACTGTCAGCTTCCCCAAAATGCAAGCCTATTCTTTCGCTTTTTCTCCCGCGATTTCTCCGTTTTCTCCGGGGCGGGAAAAGCCGCGGCGGCGCAAACCACCTCCGCCGCCCCCGCCGCCCGAAGGGTGTTGGCACAAGCGCAGAGCGTGGAGCCGGTGGAACAGACATCGTCGATCAGGAGCACCCGCTTTCCCTCGGCGTTCCCGGCGGGACGGTAAACCCGGCGGGTGTTCCGCCAGCGGGCGGCGGCGTCTTTGAGACTGGACTGGGCGGGGTTGTCCCGAACCTTGCGCAAAAGGCACTCCGGTTCCACGCCCCAGAGCTTGCAGGCACTCTCCGCCAAAAGGCGGGATTGGTCATATCCCCGTTTCTTCAAACGCCTGGCGCTGACCGGGACCCAGGTCACTGTGTCGAATTCACCGGAAAAGCGCTCCGCCGCGACCTGCGCAATGAGCTGTCCCAAGGGTGCGGCAGCGCTGACGCCGTTGTGGAACTTGAAATTCCGGATGCCGGTCCGGACAGCCCCCTCATACCAAAGAGGCGCGGCGCAGCGCAAACCAGGCTCCAGCTCCCGAAGGCCGCGGGCTTCGTCCGTCCAGGGCAAATCCTTCAAACAGGCCGGACAAATGCCCGGAACATCCTGAACCTTCCGGCAAAACGGGCACTTCGGTGGAAAAAGGAGATCCAGAAGGACGTTCAGAAGCTTCACGGCTCGCTCCATTCCAGCAATTCCTCATAGCTTGTGCCCAAGGCATTTTTGATCGTCCTCAGTTGAGACGCCTGAATATGCTGTCCCCCGCGCTCGATTTTCACCAAGACCTCCCTGGTCATAAAAACGCTCTCCCATCGGAGTAGGCTCACTGACTCCGTCTGTTTCAGCCCATGTTGTTTGCGGATCATTCGAACATTCTCCCCAAGGCAAATATCTTGTTTGATCTTCTGTTCCTCCATAACAACCTCTCAAAAGGACCCACCTGGGTTCATTTATTCCATTCAGAGTATTCTATCGATGGAAAAGCAGATGAGGAAAAAGGAATCCAAGCCGATTCTCCCACCAGGCCAGCGACAGCGGAAAGAGGAATACGCCAAGTCGAAAACCACCAGCCCCCGTATGACTACGCCGCGTGAGAAGTCATTCCTGTCTCCCGCCAGTCATTCAGGCGCGCCCCCGTATCGTAACCCCCGTACTTCTTTTTCTCTTTTGGACCGTGCACGGCCCGTTTTCTCTTTTTCTACTGGAAGAAAAAGAGAAAATGGGGGGTGCAAAGCACCAGCCATCTTCATGGCTGAAATCTCCCCGCCCGCAAGGGCGAGTTCAAGCCCCCTCCCCTGGCAGGGGCCCCCCCTTCACCATCCTCCACCGGAGCCCGGAATACCGCTTCTGCCGGCGGTCATTCGCCGCCATCGCCCGAATCGCCGCGTCGTCCCCGACGGTAATCAACAGCTCTCTGGCCCGGGTCAGGGCCGTATAGAGCACCCCCCGTACCATCAGCGACGGCGCCGCCGGCATCACGCTCAGCACCACCGCCCGGTACTCGCTGCCCTGGGCCTTGTGTATCGTCATGGCATAGGCCAAATCCACCTCGTTCAGCTGCTCCACGCCGTAAACGGCCCGGCGGCCGTCAAAGTCCAGCTCCAGCCACTCGCCGGAGTCGTCAATCCGCAAAATCTTCCCTACATCCCCGTTGAACACGCCCGTGCCAACCGTGCCGTCCTCTTTCTCCCAGACCGCGTCGTAGTCGTTTCGGGTCTGCATTATCCGGTCGCCCTCCCGGAACAGCCGGTCCCCCCAGAGAAGCTCCCGCTTCCCCGGCTCCTTGGGGTTCAGAGCCTCCTGGAGACAGCGGTTCAGATAAATCGTCCCCGCCGGCCCCTTTCGGGTGGGCGTCAGCACCTGAATCTGATCCGCCGGTATTCCCATCTTCTCCGGCAAGCGGGTCTTGCACAGCTCCACCAGAGTGGTCACCGTCCGCTCCGGGTCCCGGCGGCAGAGAAAGAAGAAGTCCCCCTGGTTGTTCGCCAAATTCGGAGCTTCTCCCATGTTTACAGCGTGGGCGTTGCGAATAATAGCCGACTCCTCCGCCTGGCGGAAAACCTCCCGGAGAAACACCGTCTCCACCCGTCCGCTTCGAATCAAGTCCGAGAACACATTTCCCGCCCCTACCGAGGGCAGCTGGTCCGCGTCCCCCACCAGCACCAGCCGGGTGCCCGGACGCAGAGCCCGGAGCAGCGCCGAAAACAGGGACAGGTCCACCATGGACATCTCGTCCACGATGACCGCGCCGGCCTCCAGGGGCTCCTTCTCCGTCTTGGTATAGGTCACCTGCCGGGTGCTCTCGCTCCAGCTCATCCCCAGAAGGCGGTGGACCGTCTGGGCTTCCATGCCGGTGAGCTCGCTCATGCGCTTGGCCGCCCGGCCTGTGGGGGCCGCCAGCACAATGTCCAGGCCCATCTTCCGGAACAGCGCCACGATGCCCCGGACGGTGGTGGTCTTTCCAGTGCCGGGGCCGCCGGTGAGAATCAAGACGTTCGTTCGCGCCGCCAGCTCCACCGCCTGCCGCTGCCGGGGGGCGTAGGTCAGCCCCTGGCTGCTCTCCAGCTCCTCCACGGTGCGGGCGGCTCCGGCGCTTTGGTCCGGCTCCGCCGCCAGCAGGGCCTCCAGACGCTTCTGGACCGAGACCTCCGCCTCCCACAGCCGCCGGAGGTAACAGGCGTCCACGTTGGCCACCCGCTCCTGCACCACCAGTCCCCGGTCCACCAGGCTGTCCAGGGCCAGCTCCGGCTTGTCCTCTTCGCACTGCAAGAGCTGGCTGGTGGCGGCGATAAGCTTCCCCCGTGGAAGGAACACGTGGCCGTTGTTCTCGTTATGACTGAGCTCGAAGGTCACCGCCGCCTGGAGGCGCTGGCTGCTGTCGGACTCAAAGCCCATGCTCATGGCGATTTCGTCGGCCACGGAGAAGTCCACGCCGCAGTCGTCGGCGGAGAGGAGGTAGGGATTCTCCCGGAGCTTTTCCAGGGCCGCGTCTCCATAGCGCTGCCGCAGGCCCATGGCCAGCACCGGCGGCAGCTCGTACCGGGCCAAAAAGGCCATCAGCCGCCGCAGGCCCATGTGCCGCCGGAAGCCCTCGGCAATCTCCTGGGCCTTCCGGGCGGTGATGCCTTTAACGGTGGTCAGCCGCTCCGGAGCGGTCTCCAGGATATCCAGGGTCTCCACGCCGAAGCGGTCCACGATGTTTCGGGCGGTGGCGGGGCCCACGCCCTTGCAGATGCCGGAGGACAGGTAGCTGAAAATCTCCTCCTCGTCCTCCGGCAGACTCCGCTCCAGCTCCACGGCCCGGAGCTGCTCCCCATGCTGGGGATGCTGCTCCCAGACGCCGGTGACGGTCAAGTGCTCGCCGGGAGCCACGCAGGGAACGCATCCCACCACCGTAACGGCCTCCCCCTCCTCGGTGAGGAGGCGGAGGACCGTGTAGCCGTTTTCGGCATTTTGAAAAATCAGGCTATGTACGGTGCCTTCCCGGCAGATCAGCTCTTCCATAGGGTTCCTCTCTTTTTTGCTCGTTCGTTCCAATGTTTGTCAGATCTCCGCCCGAAGCTCTCCCGCGGGAACCAGGGCGGCGTTTTTCTCCCGCTCCGCCAGATACCGGGCCAGGGCCTGGGCGTCCGGGGTCAGGCCGCAGTCCGCCAGGATGATCTTTGCCCCAGGGAGGCTCCCCTGGACCCGGCGGAGCTCCCGTACGTCGGCCTCCATGGCCAGGGCCTGGCCCCGCAGGGGGAGGACCAGCAAAAGGCCTGGGATGGCCGGGCGGCCGCCCAGGTGGACCAGTGCGCCGGCTATGACCCAGACGATGGTGGTTAGGCCTACCGCCGAGAGGAAGGCCAGGACGCCGTCTTGCAGTAACAGCATGTTGAATCACCTCGATTTAGCTTATGCCAAAAGGGGGAATTCGGTTATAGGTCCCTCGAGGGGAGGCTGGTGGTCGCCCTTGCGGGCAGGGGGGGATTTCAGCCATGAAGATGGCTGGTGCTTTGCACCCCCCATTTTCTCTTTTTCTTCCAGAAGAAAACGAGAAAACGGGCCGTGCACGGTCCAAAAGAGAAAAAGAAGTACGGGGGTTGCGATACGGGGGCGCGCCTGAATGACTGGCGGGAGACAGGAATGACTTCCCCGCGGCGTGGTGCAACGGGGGCTGGTGGTTTTCGACTTGGCGTATTCCTCTTTCCGCTGTCGCTGGCCTGGTAATCGAATCGGCTTGGATTTCGTTCTCCACGTCTGCTCTTCTGTTGTCAAGGATTTTTTTACCGCTCCTCTGACCGCCCTACCAGATAATCGAGGCTCACCCCAAAATGATCTGCCAGCCTCCAGGCAATTTCCAGCCCCGGCAAACTCGCGCCGCGCTCGTACTTTTGGTACTGCTGCTCCAAAATGCCAGTGTCCAAGGCAACCTGCACCTGCGTCTCACATTCCTCTTTCCGCAGTTCCCGTAACTTTTCGCTGATCGATACTTTCATACCCACCTCATAACACAGTCTATCGACTGGTGATTCTCTTTTGTAGTTTTTTTGCTTTTAGACGGGACAAATGCTTTCGGTTTTCCTCCGGGGCTCGCTACCGCGCAATCCCTAACTCCCCCAGAATAGCCTCCTCCCGCTCCCGCATCTGCCGCTTCATGGGCCCCTCGTCCAGATGGTCATAGCCCAGCAGATGCAGAACGGAATGTACGGTCAGGTACGCCAGCTCCCGGCGGTTGGAATGACCGTACTCCTTCGCCTGGGCCGCCACGTGCTCCATGGAGATCATCATGTCCCCCAAGGGGACCAATCCTGTGCCCGGGTCCGCGTCCTCCGGTCCCGGCAGCTCCCCTGGCTGGAGGTCAAAGGCTGGAAAACTCAACACGTCTGTGGCGCGGTCCACCTGCCGCGCTTCCCGGTTCAGGGCGTGTATCTCCTCGTCGTTGGTGACAAGCACGTCCACTTCACAGGGAAAATCCACCCCCTGGGCTGACAGGGCCGTACGGATGACCTTGCGGATAAAGGCCTTTTGGCTGTCGCCCACCCCGGGGACAGCGGCGGTGACGGGAATATAATGTCGTTTCATGCTCGCTCCTTCCTCAAAGCCCACTGGCAATCCAGTCCGGCAGGTTCTCCCAGTCCCAGAAGTCCCCGCCGCCGCAGTCGATGATCCGGGCGTCCAGCAATTCGCAGAGAAATTTCAGCGGATAGGCCCAGCGGGACCCGAAGCCGGGACGGTTGAACAGGATACCGGTCAGGGGCTCGTCCTCGCTTTCCACGGCAAGGTTGAATTCCAGCGCGTAATCCGGGGAACTGAGCACGGGAAAATGGATGCCCTCATCCAGATGGGCATAGCCGCTGATGAGGTCCGGAAAGCGGCAACGCAGGATTTGCTTCAGCTCCCGCCAGCAGGGCATGGGAGCCACTTCCGTGATCTCGCTCAGGTCGGCTTCCCGATTGGTCTCGGTTTTCAGAAGGTAGACGTCCCAGCTCATTTCCGCCTTCCCTTGTCCTTCCGCTCTCCCCGCTTCTCATAGTCCTCATAGGCTTGTACAATCCGCTGGACCATGACGTGGCGAACCACATCGGCATTGGTCAGCTGGCAGATGCCGATGCCCTCCACGTTCCGGAGGACCCGCATGGCCTCCTTGAGGCCGGAGGTTTTGCCGTCGGGGAGGTCAATCTGGGTGGCGTCGCCGGTGATGACGATCTTGGACCCGAAGCCCAGCCGGGTGAGGAACATTTTCATCTGCTCCCGGCTGGTGTTTTGGGCCTCGTCCAGGATGATGAAGCTGTCGTCCAGCGTCCGGCCCCGCATATAGGCCAAGGGGGCCACCTCAATGCTGCCCCGCTCCAGGTACTTTTGGTAGGTCTCCGCCCCCAGCATGTCAAAAAGAGCGTCGTACAGAGGCCGGAGGTAAGGGTCCACCTTACTCTGGAGGTCTCCGGGCAGGAAGCCCAAGCGCTCCCCGGCCTCCACCGCGGGGCGGGTGAGGATGATGCGGTTGACCTGCTTGTCCCGGAAGGCCATGACGGCGGCCGCCACGGCCAGATAGGTCTTTCCCGTGCCCGCCGGGCCCACGCCGATGGTCACGGTGTTTTTCAGCACCGAGGCAATGTAATCCTTCTGGCCGATGGTCTTGGGCTTGATGGGCCGCCCCTTGGCGGAGATGCAGAGGACGTCGCCGGTGAGCTCGGCGATTTTCTCCTCCTTTCCCGCCCGGACCATGTTGATCACATAGCGGACGTTCTGTTCCCCGATGGGCTCTCCCCGGCTGGAGAGCGTCAGCAGGGCCTGAATGGCCTTGCAGGCCAGGGTCACGTTTTCCGCTTCCCCCTCCACCCGGAGCTCTCCGTCCCGGTTGACCACGGAGACGGAGAACTCCTGCTCCAGCAGCCGGATGTTCTCGTCGAAGGACCCAAAAATGTTGATGGCCTGTTCCAGGCGCTCAATGCTGATTCTCTGTTCCAAAGTTCTCACTCCCGTATCGTTCCCGGATGTCAGTCATCCGGTTCTTCCGTGTAAATCGGCACCGATTCCCCAATCTCCTCCCGGCACTCCGCCGACAGCGTCACCAAAAGCGTATCCCCCCTCTGCCGGGAGGAGCACAGCGTGGAGCACACCTCGCCGTAGGGCTCCACCATCTGGAGAAGCTGGGCCTTCAAGATGGCCTCGGCGGTTTTCTCGGTCTGGGCGGCAACCTGGGGCGTGGGAACGGACTCGTAAAAGCGCCAGGTCTCCGTCACCAGGGTAATGGGAAGGGGCACGCCCAGCAGGGTCCAGGGATGCCGTTTGCTTATTTTATCATATTCGGCCCCTTCAATGCTACTGTTTGAGAAGAATTTTATACGCCGGGTCCCAAATATCAGGGAGATCCCTGTCTTCTCCCGGCCGGTATAGCGCTTCTCCATGGCCGTTAAGGGCATGGAGACCGTCAGGTCGTACCAGGTCCGGGCGGTCACCTTCCCCATGCCCGCCAGAATCCGGGCCCCTACGGTATCGGTGTCCTCCACGCCGGAGACCAGAATCTGACCCTTCGTCACGGCGCTGCCGGGGACCACGCAGGCCACTCCTCCAATGGTTTGGACCTTCAACACCAGCCCCGCCCTCCGGGCCACCAGATTGGAGGGCTCCCGGCGGTCCACCAGGACGGCGGGGGGCAGCCGCTCCCGGACCTGGACGTTGGCCCGGCAGCCGGAGACATTGACGGCAATCCAGCTCAGCTCCGGCACATCCAGCAGCACGTGGTTCCGGATGTCCTCCCCATCCAGGGACAATCCAAAGGTCCCCAGGCCCACGCCGTTCATCTCCAGAGCCCGGAGGATGCGCTCCGTGGGGACGTTTACGTTTCCCTCCACCTGGAAGTCCCATATGAAAAAGGACCCCAGAAACAGCGCCAGGGAACAGCCCACCAGCCCGATTACCAGGGCCTGCCGGTGGCGGAAGCGGAGGAGAAAATAGGGCGCCCCCTCCAGCCCCAGCACTGAGAACGTACAGTCCAGGTTCCTCCCCACCTGCCGGAGGATGCGCCAATCCCGCCGGGACAGGCGACAGGTAAACGCCGTGGGCGACTCCCATTTCAGGTCCCAAAAGGACAAATCCTGGGCCCCGCAGAGATTCAGCACCCGCTCGGGAAAGGCACATTCCGCCCGGATGCGCACCTGGCCCCGGAGTCGGTTAATCACCTCGTTCAGCATGGCTCTGCCCTCACCCACTCCAGAGAATCGATTCTCCCGCCGATGCGCAGCTCCCCCGCCGTCATGGCCAGCAGCGTCAGCCGCTCCCCTCGGATCCGGAGGACCCCGGCGGCGGTGTTGGCGTCGATTTGCCTTTCCGTGTAGGCCAGAAGGCCCGTATGGTGCTCCAGATACAGCTGTCGGCCTCCGACCATCTCCAGCCGGGGCAGGCCCGCGACGATGTCCGCCGGAAGGTCGAACAGCTCCGCCACTGCCGTCAGAACGCCGCCGTCCCGGTCTCGCCGATTACGTTCCATAGCTCTCACCTCGGGAAACTTATATGCGGGGACGCCTCAAATTCTGCTTGTCCCCGCAAACAAGCTTCTCCCCGGCGGTTTTCCGGCATATCTCTCCTGTTTTCCGCATACATATTTTCCGGTGATGTCTATGAAAATCCGTGCCGGTGCATGTCTGGCCCTCTGCGCCCTTCTGGTCTGGTTCCTGGCGGACGCCGCCCAGGTCCGGGCTGCCGCCGGGGAGGGGCTGGCCCTCTGCGGAAGGTCTGTGATCCCCGCCCTGTTTCCCTTTATGGCGGCTTCCACAATGCTGGTGTCCATGGGCTTCGGCCAGTGGGTCTCTCCCCGCCTGGCGGGGCTGATGAGCCTCTACCGTCTCCCTGGATCCGCCGGGTCCGCCCTGCTGTTGGGGCTGGTTGGGGGGTATCCCATTGGGGCCCGGACGGCGGCGGAGCTCCACAAAAAGGGCCTTCTCACCGCCGGGGAGGCGGAACGGCTCCTGGGCTTTTGCAACAACTCCAACCCCGTGTTTCTCATCAGCGTCCTGGGCGGCGGTGTCTTTGGAAACCCGCGAACGGGAGTCTTCCTCTGGCTGGTACATGTACTGTCGGCGCTGCTGACGGGGTGTTTCTTCCGGGGGAGGCGGGAAAGTATTGGGCACAGGGAAGTACCAAGGCTTTCCCCTTGTCAGGAAAGCACCCTCTCCGCCGCCTTTGTGGAGGGAATTCGGAGCGCCTGTGGGAACATGGTTTCCGTCTGCGGCTTCGTGATCTTTTTCTATGTGCTGGCCAGCCCCTTGGCGAACCTCGGGGGAATTCTGGGGCCAGGGCTGGTGGGCTTTATGGAACTCTTTTCCCTGACGCCGCTGCTGGCGGGAGACCGGCTGAGCTTTATCCTGGCCTCCGCCTGCGCGGGCTGGGGCGGGGTGTCCATTCTTTGTCAGACCGCCGCCGTACTGGAGGGCAGCGGCCTGGGGCTCTGGAACTGCGTGGTGGGGAAAGTTCTCCAAGGGCTGCTGGCGGCGGGGCTGGCGGCGGCGGTGAGCCTTTATTTGTTTTGAGCGCTCGCTGGTCGGAACATGGCATCGCAAGACCGGTTCCGAACCTCACCCCCGGAACAGAACGCCCGGCTGGAAGAGAAGGAAATCCTCCAGCCGGGCGGAGCTTTTTTCGGAAGTCCTCCCTCCTTTCAGCAAATGAGCGGCCCCCGGCAACGCCGGAGGCCGCTCCATTTCGTATTTTTTCGATAGAATATAACAATTTGTACTTATCTCTGCCCCTTGTCGTAGGGAATCCCCTCCGCCTTGGGCGCCCGGGACTTCTTGGACGTGAACGCCAGCACCACCAGGGAGATGATGTACGGCAGCATGTTATACATGGCCGCGGGGAGATTCAGGGCCTTCAGGAAGTCGAAACCGGAATACACATTGCCCAGAGCCCGGCAGAAGCCAAAGAGCAGCGCCGCCAGAGCGATGCGGGTGGGCTTCCACTGGCCAAAGATCATGACGGCCAGCGCCAGGAAGCCAAAGCCCGCCACGCCGTTTTCGAATTTCCACTCGCTGACGCCGGCGGTGATGTACACGATGCCGCCCAGGCCGCCCAGCACGCCGGA
Organism: Oscillospiraceae bacterium; assembly: GCA_910575815.1. Classification (GTDB taxonomy): domain Bacteria; phylum Bacillota; class Clostridia; order Oscillospirales; family Oscillospiraceae; genus Oscillibacter. The sequence goes on along the minus strand of CAJTFN010000009.1, from coordinate 139,374 downwards.
AATCAGCACACCGGCGTAACGCATCTTATAGACGTTGATGCCCACGCTGTCCGCCGCCTGGGGATGCTCGCCGCAGGCCATGAGGCGGAGGCCAAACCGGGTCTTATACAAGGAGACATAGGACCCCACCAGGGCCAGGAGCGCCAGCAGCATGAACCAGTTGAACTCAAAGCCGCCCAGGTTCACAAGAAAGGCCTTTTTCGCGTTGATATACTGGATGGTGGAGGAGACGTTATCCACGCTCTCGGCGGTGTTCATGGCCTTGACAAAGACCGTGGCCGCCGCCGTACCCAGGAGGTTCATGGCCGTACCCACCAGGGTCTGGTCCGCCTTAAAGTTGATGGCGGCCACCGCCAGCAGCAGGGAGTACACCAAGCCAAACAGCGTGGCGGCCAGCACCACCAGCAGGATCATCCCAATGGCGGGGGTACTCTCCGGGAGGAACTTCATCATCAGCGCGCCGCCCAGGGCACCCATGACCATAATGCCCTCCAGGCCGATGTTGATGACGCCGGAGTGCTCGGAGAAGCAGCCGCCCAGGGCCACCAGCAGCAGCACCGACGCGAAAATCAGGGTGTATTGCAAAAGTAAGATCATTTCCCGTCGCCCCCTTTCCCAGTGGCCTTTCTCTTCTCGTCCCGGCGGTCCAGCCAGCGGTTCATCGCAATCTTGCAGAAGAAGACGAAGGCGCAGAGATAGATAATCATGGCGGAAATCAGATCGGAAATCTGGGAGGAATACATGGTCTTATCCACATACGCGCCGCCGTTGGTGATATGCTGAATGAAGTAGGAGGAGAAGATGGCTCCGATGGGGCTCAGCCCTCCCAGGAAGGCGGCGGCAATGCCGTTGAAGCCCATGGCGGGGACGGCGGACTGGGTGCACTGCCACTGCTCAAACCCCGAGAGGAACAGCATAGCCGCGCCCATGCCGGCAAGGCCGCCGGCAATGGCCATGGTGAGAATCAGGTTCTTCCGCTCCCGCATGCCGCAATACTTGGCGGCGAACTTGTTGCAGCCCGTGGCTTTCAGCTCATAGCCCAGCTTGGTTTTCTCCAGCAGGCCCCAGACCAGAATCGCCGTCACAATGGCCAGAGGAATAGCCAGACCCACGTACTGATTCTTGCTGAATAGCTCCCCCAGGCCCAGGGAGGGCAGAATGGCCCCCTCGTTGGTGCTGGCCAGGGTGTAGGTATAGGGGCTGGTCTCCTCTTTCACGTTGGTCAAGAGCATATTCACGCAGTAGAGGCTGATCCAGTTCAGCATGATGCAGGAGATGACCTCGTTGACGTTGCAATAGGCCTTCAGAACTCCGGAGATGGCCCCCAGGGCGGCCCCGGCCAGAATGGCGGCCAGGAGGCACAGGAACCAGGGCAGCTTCGGCCCCAGGGCGCAGTACAGAGCCGCGCCGGTGCCGACGACATACTGTCCCGCCGCGCCGATGTTGAACAGGCCGACCTTATAGGCGAAGAGCACAGACAAGCTGCACATCAGCAGCGGCGCGGTCTTCACCAGGGTGCTTCCAAAGTAGCGCAGCTGGGCCGTGGACTTGGAATAGGTCATGAAGTTTTCCACAATGGCGGCAATGGCCGCGTTGGCCCCCACCGGGTTGATGAGAAGCAGAACGATGTAGCCCACCAGCAAACCCAGCACGATGCACAGCAGCGACGCCAGCAGCGTCTGAAATGCGTCATTCCGTAACAGGGAGGTTTTTTCTCTTCTCATGTCTTACGCCCCCTTCTTCTTCGCGCCGGCCATGTAGAGGCCCAGCTCTTCCACCGTGACCTCCTTGGGGTCAAACTCGCCCACGATCTCTCCCTCGTACATGACCAGAATCCGGTCAGAGACGTTCATGACCTCGTCCAGCTCCAGGCTCACCAGCAGAACGCCCTTTCCGGCGTCCCGCTGGGCCACGATCTGCTTGTGTATGTACTCAATGGCGCCCACGTCCAGACCCCGGGTGGGCTGCACGGCAATCAGCAGCTCCGGGGCCTTGTCGATCTCCCGGGCGATGATGGCCTTTTGCTGGTTGCCGCCGGACATGCTCCGGGCTTTGGTAACGGGGCCCTGGCCAGAGCGGACGTCGTACTGCCCGATGAGGCCCACGGCGTACTCCCGGATGGCCTTGCGCTTCAAAAAGCCGGCGGGGGTGACAAAGTGGCTCTCGAAATAGCGCTGGAGCACCATGTTGTCCTCCAGGGTATAGTCCAGCACCAGGCCGTGCTTGTGCCGGTCCTCCGGAATGTGGCTCATGCCGGAGGTGTTCCGCTTCCGGATGGGGGTCTTGGTGATGTCCTGGCCGTTCAGGGTCAGCGTCCCCTCCTTCAGCGGCTCCAGGCCGGTGAGGCCGTAGACCAGCTCGGTCTGTCCGTTGCCGTCAATGCCCGCCACGCAGACAATCTCTCCCCGGCGGACCTGGAAGCTCACGTTTTTCACGGCGTTGTTCTTGTGCCGCTTCGAGGCCACGGTCATGCCCTTCACGTCCAGAACCACCTCACCGGGCTTGGGCGGGGCCTTTTCCACCACGAAGTTCACGTCCCGGCCCACCATCATCCGGCTCAGCTCCTCCTGGGAGCTGGAGGCGATGTCCACGGTGCCGATGTACTTGCCCTTCCGGAGGACGGAGCAGCGATTGGCCACGGACATAATCTCGTTGAGCTTGTGGGAGATGAAGAGGATGCTCTTCCCCTCGGCGGAGAGGTTCTTCATGATCTGCATCAGCTCGTCAATCTCCTGGGGGGTCAAAACGGCGGTGGGCTCGTCGAAAATCAGGATCTCATTCTCCCGGTACAGCATCTTCAAAATCTCGGTGCGCTGCTGCATGCCCACGGTGATGTCCTCCACCAGGGCGTCGGGGTCCACGTGAAGGCCGTACTTCTCAGAGAGGGCCTTGACCTTCTCCCGGGCCGCCCCCTTTTGAAGGAAGCCATGGCTGCAGGGCTCCACGCCCATAATGATGTTGTCCAGCACCGTGAAGCACTCCACCAGCTTAAAGTGCTGGTGCACCATGCCGATACCCAGATCGTTGGCGTCGTTGGGGTCCTTGATGGACACCACCTGGCCGTCCTTTTTGATGACGCCCTCCTCCGGCTGGTACAGACCGAAGAGCACGCTCATCAGCGTGGATTTTCCAGCGCCGTTTTCGCCCAGCAGGGCATGGATCTCACCCTTTTTCAGCTGTAACGTGATATTGTCGTTGGCCACGATGCCGGGGAACCGCTTGGTGATGTTCAGCATCTCAATGGCGTAACTCTGTTCCAATTTCACAACCTCCTCCTTCTCTGTTTCCATGAACCCCTCTCGCAGGATAAGGTTCATGTACATTGTACCATATCCTCCCGCGTATTTCAAAGCATTTTTTGCAAATTCTCACAAAGTTGACCTTTTCCCTCTACAAGCCTCCGGCAAGCAAAAAAGTGAGGACGGGAAACTCCCGTCCTCACGATGCCTGAGGGTGTTTTTACTTGATGTTGCCCAGATCGTTGACCTTGATGTTGGAGGTCGCGGGCAGGGCGGAGATGTCGTCGGAGACGGTGATCTTGCCGTCGAACATGTCCTTCACCAGGGCCTTGTAGTCGTCCTGGGTGAAGCCGTCGCCCCACTGGGTGGTGTCCATGGGCAGGAGGACATAGTTGGCGGAGGGATCGTCGCCGGAGACCAAGCCCAGGGCCTCGGCCTTACCGCCGTAGTTGGCAAAGTTGCCGGCGGCCACTTCGTCCAGCATGTGGCTGACGGTGGCGGCCAGACCCTTCATGGCGGAGGTCAGGGTCACGCCCTCGCCATAAGCGGCGTCCAGAGTGAAGCTCTGGTCCACGTCCACGCCGATGACCTTGGTGCCGGGGACCTTGGCGGCCGCCTCACCGGCGGAGGTGCAGATGCCGCCGCCGCAGGCGAAGACCGCCTGGACGCCCAGGTTCTGATACCAGTTGTCCGCGTAAGCGGTGATGTCGGGATCGCCGAAGAACTGGTTGCCGTAGACATATTCCACAACCACGTCGCTCAGGCCCAGCTCACCGGCAGCGGCGTCCACACCCTGGATGAAGCCGTAGCCGAAGCGCTGCACGGCGGGAACGGCCATGCCGCCCAGGTAGCCCAGGTGGGTGTAGCCCAGCTTCACAGCGGCAACGCCGGCCATGTAGCCGCAGAGCTCTTCCTTGTAGACGGCGCAGTAGACGTTGCTGGGAACGGTGCCGCCCACGTCGCCCTCGCTGACGTCCAGGGCGATGAAGCTGATTTCGGGATAGACGTCGGCCACCTGGGTGATGGTCTCGCCGAAGGCAAAACCGGGCATGACGATGACATTATAGTCCTCGTCGGCGGCCTTCTCCACCATGGCCACGCGCTCGGCGGTGGAGTCTCCGGCGGGCTTGTAGTAGGTGAACTCCACGCTGTTGGCCTCGCACCAGGCCTTGCTGGCCTCATAGGTGGTCTGGTTAAAGGACTGGTCGGTGATGTCGCCATAGTCGGTGATCATGGCAACCCGGATGTCGCCGGTCTCGCCGCCCTCATCGCCCTCGCCGTCAGAGGTGTTGGCGGGCTCCTGCTGCTGGTTGTCACCGTCGGCGTTGCTTGCGTCTCCGGCATTGCCGGAGTCCTTGCCGCCGCAGGCGGCCAGGGAGAGCACCATGGCCAAAGTCAGCAGAAATGCAAAAAACTTCTTCATTTGGAATCAACCTTCCTTCCATTTGTTCCTCTGAAAACAGAGGTTTGGCCTTCATGGGCCAAGCCCATTATACCAATTCCTTTCCAGGATTTCAACTGAATTCACGAAATGTTTTCCTTTTGGGAAAAACGCCGGAGCCCGGGCCCTCTCTCACCGCCTCGCCATGCGAAGGGCGGTCTCCAGGGCCACCTCCATCATCTCGTTCAAGGAGGACTGGCGCTCCGCCGGAGGCAGCGCCTCGCCGGTCACCAGATTGTCCGTGACGGTGCAGATGGTCAAAGCCCGCTTCCCCGCCTCGGCGGCGGTGGCGTAAAGGCCCGCCGTCTCCATGTCGATGGCCAGGACCCCCAGGTCCGCCCACTCCAGGCCGCCGCCCTTTTTAAAATAGAAGACGTCGGAGCTGAGAATGTTTCCCACCGGGGGCTCCATCCCCCGCTCTCTGGCCGCGGCCACGGCGGTCTCCAGCAGCGTGAAGTCCGCGATGGGGGCAAAGGTCCCCGGCAGGCCCAGATGATGGGCAAAATTGGAATCCGTACAGGCCCCCTGGGCGATGACCAGATCCCGGAGCTTCAAATTCGCCGAAAGGGCCCCGGTGGTTCCCACCCGGATGATGTTCTCCACGCCGTAAACGTGAAAAAGCTCGTGGGAATAGATGCCCATGCTGGGGATGCCCATACCGGAGGCCATGGTGGACACAGGAACCCCCTGATAGGTCCCCGTCCAGCCCTGGACTCCCCGGACGTTGTTCACCAGCCGGGCGTCCTCCAGAAAGGTCTCGGCAATGAACCGGGCCCGGAGGGGATCCCCGGGCATGAGGACCGTGGGCGCGAAGTCCCCCCGGGCCGCCTCGTTGTGGGGCGTCCCCATGCTCAGCCCTCCAGGGCCTTCACGGCCTTGACCACCCGGCTGGTGCCCAGGCGCGAGGCGCCCAGATTGATAAAGTCCTCGGCGTCCTTCAAATCCGCGATGCCTCCGGCGGCCTTGATCTTCACATCCGGGCCCACGTGCTTGGCGAACAGCGCCACATCCTCCCGGGTGGCCCCGCCGCCGCCGAAGCCGGTGGAGGTCTTGATATAGTCCGCCCCGGAGGCGGTGACGATTTCGCACATCTTTACCTTCTCCTCGTCGGTGAGGAGACAGCACTCAATGATGACCTTCAGCAGCTTGCCCTTGCAGGCCGCCTTGATGGCCCGGATCTCTGCCAGGAGCTCGTCCCACTTCCGGTCCTTCACCCAGCCGATGTTGATGACCATGTCCACTTCCTCCGCGCCGTTGTCCACAGCGTCCGTGGCCATGAAGCATTTGGCGGCGGTGGTGTCATAGCCGTTGGGAAAGCCGATGACGGTGCAGATGGCCAGCTGTCCCGCCACATACTCTGCCGCCTGCTTCACGTAGCTGGCGGGGATGCACACGCTGGCGCAGCCGTACCGGATGCCGTCGTCGCAGATGGCCTTGATTTCCTCCCAGGTGGCGCCCTGCGCCAATAGGGTGTGGTCGCACTTTCCAAGGATTTCCTTCAGTTCCATTTCAGCGGTCTCCTTTATATTCAGATTTGTCGTTCCCCCTCCGGGGAAAGGTTTCCCAATTTTTATTATAGCAGACATTCTCCCGGCTGTCCAGTATGCGCCGGGGCTCCCACCCGGCCCGGATTCTCTCAAGGGAGCTTCCGCCGCCGGGGCGCGACGGATGGACAGCGCCTTCCTTGACCGGGCGTTCCTTCTGGAGCAGTTCCCGGAAATAAAGAGAACAAAGGAAGCGAGGGCAGGGCAAGGCAGAGGACGCAGACGGGCTGACGCCCGTCGAGAACGGCAACGCGGCCCTGCGATTCCTGGACCGCTGAACTCTTCTCATGATTTTTGGGTGCTGCTCTAAACGCGTTTCTCTTTGCCTCAGCACTTGCAAAGCTGCTTTTCCCGTGTTAAAATAGAAAAAGCTGTTTCCATCGGTTAACAGACACATCCTGGCAGAGTCCCTGCCCATCGGTACAATTTCAGAGAAACATTTCTTACGGAGGCTTTTCCATGAAAAAACGATTCCTATCCCTGCTCTTCACCCTAACGCTGCTTCTGTCCGCCCTTCCTGCCGCCGCCGCTCTGGAGGGAGAGGCCGGCCAGGCCGCCAGAACTCTGACTGCCCTCCACCTTTTGGACAGCGTTCCCTCCGCCGAAGCCCTCAAGACCCCCGTCACCCGGGTTCGGTCTACGGAGCTTCTGGTCCGGCTTTACGGCGTCACCCCCGCCACCCGGGACGTCTCCTCTCAGGAGTACGCCATCTCCAAGGGTTGGGTTACCGTCACCACCGGCCAGCAGGAGCCGGTACCCACCGGCGAGTTCTGCGCGTCCCTTCTGCGGCAGCTGGGCTACGAGGGCTTTGACGACAGCAGCGCCGCTCTCTTCGCCCGGCGGGCGGGTCTGACCACCCGGGACTATGAGGAGACCTTGACTCTGGGAGACCTCTGTGAGCTGGTTCGGGACGCCCTGCCCTTCCCGAACGCCGAAGGGGTTCCCCTCGCCCAGCGGCTGGTGGAAAAAGGTCTTTGTACTCAGGCGGACATTCAGGGCTTCTTCCCCGCAGAGCTCACCGCCCGGCAGGTGGCCGACCGGCACATGGCCGCCGTCTTTCGCCTGGACACCTATCGTACGGACAAGCACTTTGAGCGCGGTCAGTCCGACAACGGCGGCAGCGGCTTCTTTGTCTCCGAGGATGGCTTGGCCGTCACCAATTTCCACACCATCGAGGATTCCATCCATGCCACCGCCACTCTGGTCACCGGCGAGACCTTCGTTGTGGAGCGCGTGGTGTTTTACGACGTGGAGGCGGATTTGGCCCTGCTCCGGATCTCCAAAACCACCAAGGACGGAAAAACGGAGGTCCCCTTCTTCTCCTATCTGGAGCTGGCGAAGGACCCGGATCTTCGCCCCGGCGACCAAGTTTACACCATGGGCGTGCCCCTGGGCATCACCCTGGCCATCAGCGACGGCGTCATCAGCGCCGTGAACCATCAGGCCCAGGGCTTCCTTCTCCCCTGCGTCATCAACACCGCCGACATCTCCCACGGCAGCAGCGGCGGCGTACTGATGAACGTCTACGGCCACGTGGTCGGCGTCACTACCGGGGCCTATTCCTCGGGCAACAATCTCTACATCTCGGTTCCCCTCATCCCCGTGCAGGAGGCAGACTGGACCGCCGAGGGCCTGACGCTGGCGGAGGTTCTGGCGGAAGTGGAAGGGAAATCGGACTGATTTCCCTCCACAAAGCGAAATTCCCCGCTGAATTTTCTCGAATAGCACTTGAAAACGGGAAAAGCTTGTGGTAAAATCAAAAGCTGTCAAACACTTTTCACGCTTGGCGTGATGAAATTTGGAGGTTGAACATTTTGTTGAAGCTGATTATCACCATTTTACAACTTCTCCTGGGTCTGGGCGTCATTCTGATCGTTCTCTTCCAGTCCGGCAAGAGCGCGGGCCTCTCTGGCGCCATCGGCGGCGTGGCCGACTCCTTCCTGGCGAAGAATAAGGCCAAGACTATGGATGCCAAGCTGGCCCGGGCCACCAAATGGATTGGTGCGCTCTTTCTAATCCTGACCCTGGTTCTGCTGATTCTGGGCTGAGCATCTGCTCTAAAACGCCTCTCAGGTTTGCCCTGAGTGGCGTTTTCTTTTATCCGGGTTCCAATTTACCCAATTTTTTCGGAAAAATTTTAGGAACAAATGTTTGCTTTTCGCAATTATCTGTGATATACTTGATGTGATCAATTTTATCATTCGGAACTGTGTGCGTTTTCGCACCGGAGTGACGCTCAGGAGGTCCCTTTATGGCGAAGCTAACCCACATGCAGCAGAGAGTCTACGACTACATCGTCTCCTGCATCCAGGCCCAGGGCTACCCGCCCTCTGTACGGGAGATCGGCGACGCGGTGGGACTGAAATCTCCCTCCACGGTTCACTTTCACCTCAAGCACCTGGAAGAGGCGGGCGTCATCGTCAAGGGCGCCGGAAAGGGCCGGGCCATTGCCCTGACGGATACCCCTCCCCTTAAAAATCAAGTGCCCGTTCTGGGCAGCGTGGCCGCCGGAAGCCCCATTCTGGCCGAGGAGTGTATCGAGGACTACCTCCCCTTCGACACCGGAGGACGGGAGGGGGAATACTTCGCCCTGCGTGTCCGGGGCGAGTCCATGCTCAACGCCGGTATTCTCCCCGGAGACTTGGTGGTCGTGCACAGCCAGCCCACCGCCCGTCACGGCGAAATTGTCGTCGCCCTGCTGGAGGATGAGGCCACGGTGAAGCGGCTCTCCCTCCGCGGAGGCCAGATCTGGCTAATGCCGGAGAACGACGACTATTCCCCCATTGATGGTACCTATGCCCGAATTCTCGGGCGAGTCACCGCTGTGGTCCGGCACTATCACTGACCAATCTCTCAAAAGCTTTTGCTTTTTGAGATCCAGGAAACTCCCGAAAACGATGGCAGGGCCGGAGCGGCATAGCTCCGGCCCTGTTTGCATCACAGGCAAAACGGCGGCACGACGCAGCGCGTCATACCGCCGTTACGGGCTGTCGAAAACGTATTTTCGTCAGCCCGTGCAAGTTTTTCAGGTCTTCTCCGAAGCCCGAAAAACTTCGGATTGAAAACGAGAGAAACCCCTGATGGGTTTCTCTCGTAGCTCTTTTCCTTTCCGGTCTCTTTCCCTCCGCGCTTTTTAACAAGCGGAAACGGCGGCACGACGCAGCGCGTCATACCGCCGTTAATCATATCTGCCCAATGGTCCCCTTATGCGTAGGTATCGATAAACTCGCCCATACCAGGGGTGGGGGGCAGCATCTCCAGCTCGCCCAGCGCCTGCTGCTCCATATCCGTCATGGTTTTCTTCTGCAAGGATATGGCATACTGAGCCGACACCCGCGCGGAGCTCATCTCCATAGCAGCCATTGCGATGTCATTCATCATGCTTCTTCGCTCCTTTCTTTTGGTCTGAGGGTATTCCGCCCAGCAGCCCCAACAGCTCCGCCGGGGCCGCCTCTTCGACGGCGGAATCTCGGTTCGCCGCCTTGGCGTCTAACAACTCGCTGCGGAGGATGGACACCTCCGGCGGCGCGGAAATGGCCAGGCGGACCCGGCCTCCCTCGATGGAAACAACGGAGACGGAAATATCCTCTCCAATCACCAGGGACTCGCCGGGCTTGCGCTGCAAAATCAGCAAGGGGCGGCCTCCTCCCCGCGGCTGAACTCGGCCAGGGGATGCCGCATCTCATACCGTTCCATAATGATCTGCCGGGCTTGGCGGGTCTCGGGATGAATGACCAGGGGGCACTTGAGATTCACCGTACTGGCGGACACCGGGTTCTTCACGGCGCAAAGCACATAAAAGCCCAGGTCCCCCACTTCGCTCACGCCCAGCTGGCGCAGCTCCCCCGTCTCCAGAACCGGGTCGTAATCCGGCTTCAGCGTAAAGGGGTCCAGCACCACAAAGGCCAGAGCCGGCGTTTTCACGCTCTGGAGGCAAAGCATCCCTCCGCCGCTGCCGTCAAAGGGCATCAGCAGGAATTCCTGCTCCTCCTCAAAACCAAAGAGGCCCGAGGCAAAGTGAATCACATCCTTGCTCTCATACTCAATCTCCCCGAAATACTTGCTCGGGAGTCTCAACATCTCTGTCATGCTTTCACGTCCACCGGCTCATAATTTGGATCGGCCGAGGGGGGCACATACAGCGGCCCGCCGATATACTTGATGATAACCTCCGGCTTTTGCTTCACGGAAATTTCAATATCGCCGGGGATAAACTCAAACTTCGTCTTGTTTACCCGCCAGTCAAAATTCAATTTATCCATCTCATAGCGGATGTTCATCTCGCCGGGATCCCAGTCGATATCCGGTCCCTCCGTGGGAATAAAGGTCATACCGGGCTGGCTGAACATCTCCTTGCTGATGGCGGTCTTGGCAATCTGGGACTGCACGTCTTCGCCAAACTTGGCCTTCAAGTACAGCTCTCCTTCCTGCGCGCGGGCCGCGGTGGCGCTGTAGGCGGCCTGCTGGCCCTTCTCGGCACTCTGCTCAATGCTGCGGGCCGCAGTGGGGACGATGGACTGACGCATCTCAAACGTATCCATATTCAGCTGGATGGGCCTGCTCTTGATGCTCAGTCCTCCCTTGTCCCGGGAGATCTCCACCTCAGCGGTGCCTCGGGTATATTGCAATTGTGCCCGGGACGTCCGCATTTCAATCTCGATAGGCACCCTGGTGATTTCAAGCAGTTGTTCCATTCATCGCCCACTCCTTTCTTCTGAAAAATATATTATAAGTTCATATAATCCATCAGACTCTGGGAGAGAACGCTGTTGCCCACCTTCAGGGCGGCGTCATAGCAATAGCGGGCAAACATATACTCGGTAATGGCCGCTGCCGGGTCCGCGTCTTCCAGCGCCATGAACTGCTGGGAAAGGGAATCCGCCGTATCGGTAAGCAATTCGCTGTTGTCCCGGAGGAAGCCGCTTTCCGTGTCCATCTCGTCCCAGCGCTGCTTCACAAGGCTGGCCTGATCCTCAAACCGCTGGGCCAGGGCAAAGAACTCCGATTCCTCGCTTTCGCTGGCCCACTTGCCGTCCTCCGCCCGGCAGTTCAGAAGAATCTCGCTCATACGGCTCATGATGGAGACGATGTTATTGGGCAGCTCCATTTCAACCTGCCTGGGAGGGTCCGAGTTCTTCATGTCCACCATGACCTTCTCCGTGCCAGTGCCGCCCAGGTAGTAAATGCCCTGTAAGGCGGCGTCAAAAACGCTGGAGGAAACGGCCTCGCCGTTCTGCTCCTTGAAGCCCAGGCCCAGGTCCAGGTACTTCGTCTCGCCCTTCATGAAGTATTCCATCTTCTTCTGGTCGGTCTCGTCCATGGAGTCCACGGGCACGCCCCGGTAGTGGAGAATGGAATGAGCCTCGGATTCCAAGTTGGTGCCGGTTCCGTCGGCTTTCAGATACTTGAAGGAACTGTTCGGATCGTAATCCTCATTCTCCAGCGGAATAATATTGGCTCCGTCGGCTCCAACCACATCGTTGGTCCCGGTGCCATCGGGCTTGAGGTATTGGCCGAATCTCGGGTCGTTTTTCGCGTCCGGGTCCGTGTTGACGCCATTCAGAACATCATTTGTAAACGCCTCATCGTACTTGGGGTTCACTTGCGCCACTTGGTCCGCCTTGGCCGGGTCATTGGTGAACAGCTCACCCGCCAACGCCTCCGGCGAATTCGGGGCGATCTTATACTGAAACGCCGCCGCGTGATCGGGGTTCTTGGGGTCCGGCTCCGCAATGTAGCCCTCGTTTTCCTTGGGCTCCCAGGTGAAGGGGACCTGCAAATGATCCGCCCCGGCGAAGACATAGTTCTCGCCATAACGGCCGTTCATGGTCTGAATGATGCTCTTGGCCTTGGCGGCCATGGACTGGCCCAGGGCGTTGCGGCCGGAGCCGTCCGGGTCGTTCAGGCCCGTGAGGATACTGGTAAAGCCGGTGTCCTTGGCTATGGTGTTAATATCCTGGGAGATGTTCTCCATAGCGGACCAGGCCACGTCGTATTTGCGGCGGATGGACTCGTTTACCGTCAGCTGACTGGAGGTGCGCTGGAACGACCGGCGCAGCTGGAAGCAGCGGGTGGCCATAGCGGGGTCCTCCGCGTAAGAATTGAAGTTCCGCCGGGTAATGACCTTGTTCATGCTCTTGGCCATGGTGTTGTTGGAGCGGTTCAGGTCATAGCGGTAGTTTTTCAGCGTGCCGACGGTGGTCATTCTTGGGATCATAAAGCTACCTCCTTATCAAGTCGTCAGGCCGGTGTTATTGACCAGCTTATCCAGCACACTGTCAATGGTGGTCATCAGGCGGCATGCGGCGTTATACGATTTCGCGTACATCATCAGGTTCATTGCCTCGTCGTTGAAGTCCACGGCGGAGACGGAGTCCCGGTTCGTGTCAATCTCCAGGGCCCGCTGGTAGTGGTCATCCAGCATATTGCCGGTGAGCTTCTGGTCCGCGCCCAGGGTGGAACCGATCTTGTTCCACATGGCTTCGAAATTGCCCTCGAACATAATCATATCACTGGCCCCGGCGGTGTCGGGCAGGGTGTTGGGAATATACTTCATATCCTGACCCAGCACACCCAGCATATGGAGAATGTTGTCGCTCTGGCCGGAGGCGGGCTCCAGCCCCTCCACGGGGCACTCGAAGCTCCGGACCAGCAGATCCTGGTTGGCCCAGGTGTGGGAGATGGAAATATTCGAGGCGGTGATGCCGGTGGGGTCGTCTCCGGCGTTGTGGTTGCTGAAGAGAACGCCGCCCCGGAAGATGCCCTTGGCGTTGGCCTTCAGATCGTCTCCTTCCAGAGTGGGTTTTCCGTCGGCGTCGTACTTCTGCCCCTTCAAATAGGCGTCGATGATTTCCTGGCTGTTCCCCTTGGCCGGGTCGTACACAAGGCCGGTGGCGTCCTGAAGCGTCCGGACGATCTCCGGCGGCAAATCTTTCAGGTCCGTCTTCTTGCCAAGGGTAGCGGTGACGCCCGGCACTTCCGCTCCGGTAGCGTCGGTTCCCACCACCGTCACGGGCACGCCGATCTCCTCGCCCTTGTCGTTGACGCCGGTGGTGATATAGTTCCCTTCCGGGTCCACCAGGAAGCCCTGGTTCGCCTCGTTGAAGGCATTGGCAAACTGATTGGCCAACAGGTCCAGGGACTTCTGGAAATAGACGATGCCCCGTTTGCTGCTGGCGTTCTCGTCGGCGTTGCGATAGGGGCCGGTCTGGCCGTCCTTGGTGATGACGGAGGTGTCGGTAAACTCGCCGGCCTCGGTCAGCAGCTCCCGGTGGGCCTGAATACGGCCATGGAGGTCGTTGTCGTCCAGCTCCACGGGCTTGGAGGCGGTCCGGACGTAAATTTCCTTGTAGTAATCCTTCGCCGCGTCGGCCACGCTGTTGGTGCTGCCGGTTATGTTGCCGTCCTTGTCCCGCACCAAATACCGGGCCTCATAAGCCGGGTTGTCTACTCCGTTCTCCCCCTTGGTCATGCTGAGCTCCCCATTGACCAAGTACGGATAGTGGGCGGGGTTGGGGGTAGCCTTGCCATTGGCGTCCGTAGCGGCGTCCTTGATGTCGCCTACGGGATTTCCGGCGGCGTCCAGATAGGGCAGATAGCGGGCCCATTTGGGGTTGCCCTGCGCGGAGGCCCGGTAGGTCGTGATGGTAACGTCGCCGTCGGTGGGCTTGTTGTTCTCCGTGATGGAGCCGCCTTTCTTGAGTGCGTCGATGGCCTTTTGAATCTCGGCGGCGTCCTGAATCAGCACCTCCGGGCTCTTGGTGGTCACGTAATGGATCCGGTTCGACTTATCCCGCAGCTCGGAAACCGTAATATTGTAGTTGGGGCTATCCACCATCCTGGCCTCGCTGATCTTGTCCGTGGGCTGTCCGGAGGCCGTGACATAGGGCTTGTAGTCCGGGTTGGCGGCAGGCTCTTTCTTCGCCAGATTCTTATTGTTTGTACCAGTTCCGTCTTCTTTTAGGTACTCGCCAAACCTTTCATCCGCCGGATCCGTCACATTAGGGTCGTACTTGAGATTCTTCACTAAGCTCTCCGCCGCCTCGGCCTCGGTCATCACCGGGTTGCCGTTTGCGTCGGCATAAGGCCAGGTGCTCGTATCCTTAGGGTCCAGCTTCCGCGTCTCGGGCACCTGCTCCAAAATCAGCTGGGAGCCGTAAATGCCATCCACCAGCACGCTGGAGTCCGTCTCCACCGCGCCGTCGGGATTGGAGTTGCCCAGGCGGATGGTCAGCTTTTCCACCTCCACGCCATAGCTGATCTCCTCCATGCTGTAGTCCACCTGGATATTAATCAGGTTGGACAGCTCGTCAATGGCCAGATTCCGCTCGTCCCGGAGCTCCAGGGCGCTGTCGCCGTGGATGTCGCACTTGCGGATTTCCTCGTTCAGGTTGCGGATTCTGGTGAGAAGGCCGTTGATATCGTCCACGTCCTGATGGAGCTGGGTCACGGTGTTGTCGTACACCTGCTGAAGCTTGTTGGCGTAGGTATTCAGCTTTCTGCACAGGGCCTCGGCGTTCTTCCGGACGGTGTTGTCGTACTCATAGTGGCCGGTCTGGTCCGTCAGCTGTTCCAGGGCGTCCCGGATTTTGTCCAGCTCCATGCCGATGATGCCGAAGCCCTCCTCGTCCTTGCTGGACTCGCCCTTGCCCACCTCGTCCAGAATGGACGCGATGCTGTCCAGGCCTTCCAGCAGGCCATCCATGTAGCCCACGGCGGCGTTTTCCTTGCGGAAGCGGATATCCAGGAAGGGGCTGCGGATCTGGGAGAGGCTGTTCACCAAAACGCCCTGGCCCACCCGCACGTCACCCTCGGCGTAGTAGCGGTCGCTGCCCACGGTGTACAGGCTGGTCTGGTCCAGCCGCTGGCGGGTATAGCCCGGGGTGTTGATGTTGGAAATGTTGTTGCCCGTCACGCTGATGCCGGTCTGGGCGGCGTAGATCGCCAGGCGGGCCTGGGTAAAGGCGCCAAACGTGCCAATGCTCATATCTTCTAAACTCCTTTACGTCTCAAGGGTGTTCCGTCAAAAGGGCCTCAGGCCCGAAAATCCGTTTTCATGGAGGAGGGCGGCGGCGCGGTCTCCGGTTCCTTGCGGTAACCGGGGCCAGGTCCGGCGGCGGGGGGAGCTCCCATCTCCGCCAGACTCTGTTCCACCTCCTGGAGGCTCCGCTCCAGCACCGCCCGGGTCTTGCCGGCGGCCGTCCGATAGGCCTGATAGCGGCTCTGGAGAGCCTCCACCGCCTGCCGGGCCTCCGCCTGGAGGTCGGCG
Source organism: Oscillospiraceae bacterium (assembly GCA_910575815.1). Taxonomy (GTDB): domain Bacteria; phylum Bacillota; class Clostridia; order Oscillospirales; family Oscillospiraceae; genus Oscillibacter. The sequence goes on along the minus strand of CAJTFN010000009.1, from coordinate 123,882 downwards.
GGGAAGCGCTCGGGAACCTGGGACAGCGGCACGCTCACCAGCCCCAGCTGGGGCAGCAGCTTATCCCGGGCCTGCTCCAGCCCTCTGAAATTCAGGGCTTGGGCCTGTTCCTGGTTCAAAAGCTCGTTCAGAGTGGTTAAGTCGTCTTTCCTGGCGGCGTCCAGCTTCTTCTCCGCCAGCTCCGTCAGGTTCCCCAGCCCCTGTTCCAGGGACCGGAGGAAGGACAGGTAGGCACGATACAGCTTTTCCATGCCTTATTCCTCCACAACCAGCAGCATCCGCCCCGCGATGGCCATGGGGTCCGGGGTATACTCCCCGGCGGAAACCTTGCGGTGCAGCTCCTGAATATCTCCGGTGGTGTTGGCCGTCCGCACCTCCTGGGCCAAGCGGCTCACCATTTCCAGCTGGAAGCTCTTCCGTCCCGCCGGGGCGGAAAAGGTGGCGGAATCAAAATTCGGCCCGGAGACAGGCTGGGACAGGGTCCCCCGCTTCTGGGCGGGATAATAGGTCTTCGTCCGGCCGATCGAAGAGACGGGCCCGGAACCGGTAGAAGTCAACATCATATCTCACATCCTTTGCAAATGACAACCATTCGTTTCAACTATTCATTAATCATATCGGCTGAATAGACAGAAAGTTAAGAATGGAAGGGAGATTTTTCTTGATTTTCGGGGGAAGTCCCCTGATTGTCCCCGCTTTTGGGAGAGAAAAAACAGGACCCGCCTCAAGAATGAGGCAGGTCCCGCCGTAACGATTTGAAAACTCAATGGAGGGTTTTCAGGTGCCGGAGCAATACATTCGCAACATTCTCACAGGACGCCTGAATACAGACCGCCCCGATGTCGTTGGCCACCATGGGCATGCCGTATACCACGCAGGACTCCTTATCCTGCCCGATGGTATAGGCGCCCCTCTGGCGCATGGCCAAGAGGCCCGCCGCGCCGTCCTGCCCCATGCCGGTCATGATGATGCCCACCATCTTGCAGCGCACCACCTCGGCCATGGATTGGAACATGGCGTCCACCGAGGGCCGGTGTCCGCTGACCTTCTCTCCCTGAGTGCAGGAGACCGTGTACTTGTCGCCAATGCGCACCACACGGCACTGCAAATCCGCGGGAGCCACCAGGGCCAGACCCCGGCGGAGCTCGTCGCCGTTCCGGGCCTCCCGGACCTCCATTTTGCAAATCCGGTTCAGCCGGTCGGCGTACATCTGGGTAAAGCCCCTGGGCATGTGCTGCACGATGACCATGGGCGGGATGTCCGCCGGAAGGCGGCGCATGACCTCCAGCGTGGCCTCGGTGCCGCCGGTGGAGGCCCCCAGGCCCACGATGACGCGGTCCAGCGCCGGGCTGACGCCCAGAGCCGGCGTCGCCACCGCCACGGACTCGCTGCGAATCGGCGCGGTGGGGCGGACCTTCGCCATGGAGGCCACCAGAATCTTCTGGGTGAGGTTCGAGATAAAGGTCTCCTTGCTGTCCTGCACGTCGGGCTTGCGGACAAAGTCCACCGCGCCGGCGTTCAGCGCATCGAAAACCTTCAGGTTCAGAGAGGACACCAAAATCACCGGCACCGGATGGGTGGGCAAATATTCCTTCAAAAAGTCAATGCCGCTTTGTCCCGGCATCTCCACGTCCATAGTGACCACGTCAGGCCGCAGGCGGGGCAGCTTTTGTTTCGCGTCCAGCGTATTGATGGCGTAGCCCGCGATCTCGATTCTGGGATGAGCCGAGAGGCCCTGAATGATCAGGTTGCGGGCCAGGGCGGAATCGTCCACCACCATTACGCGGATTTTCTTCCCCAGTTCCATGTTGAGGGAACCACCTCCTTCTTATTTTTGGAAGGTCGCCGTAGCCAAACGGCGATAGGGCGCGTTCTGGCTCAGGTTTTCCGATGCGCTGATCAGCAGATAGCCTCCGGGGACGGTGGCGTCGTAAAAACGGCGGACCAGGGCGTCCTTCGTGGGCTGATCGAAGTAAATCATGACATTCCGGCAGAAAATTACGTCGAACTTCCGGCGGAACCGAATGGGGTCCATCAGATTAAATGGCTGATAAATCACATTATTCCGCACGTCGGCAGACACCGTATGGGTACCGTCCCGGTTGGGCGTGAAATACTTCCGCTTCCAATCCGCCGGAATGGTGTCCGGCAGATTATAGGTTCCCCGCTTGGCGCTGGCCAGGGCCTGGGCGGAGATATCGGTAGCCAGAATCCGGGTGTCCCACTGCTTGGCCTGAGCGCCCAGGTAATCGTAGAGGAACATGGTGATGTTATACGGTTCCTCTCCGCTGGAACAGCCCGCGCTCCAGATGGCCAGGCACTTGTCCCGCTGGTGGCGGCGGACAAGCTCCGGAATGATGTTGTTGCAAAAATAGTCCAGATGCTCCTTCTCCCGCATGAAGAAGGTGTAGTTCGTGGTCAACTTATTCAGGACCAGGGTAACCTCGTCGTTCTCCTTCTTGTCCAGAAGATGGTTGACGAAGTCGGCGAAGGTCTTGTACCCCAGCTTCCGCAGGGCGGGAGAGAGGCGGCTCGTAATCAACTGCTTCTTCTGGCTCAGGTCAATGCCGTAGCTGGACTGAATAAAGTTCGCCATCCGCCGGAAGTCCGCCTCTGAGATGCTCATGGGGCCGAAGCCGCCTCCGTTGTTGTTTTCCGTATCCATATATCCGTTCACCACTTCTTGCTTTGAATTCATTCGCCGTAGCCATGGGCGATCAGCTGCTCGCAGTCCAGCACCAGCATGGTGCCGGAGCCGTCGGGCAGGGTGCACATGCCAGAGACCAGCTTCTGGGCGCTCTGGGACGGGATGGGCACGATGCTGTCCACCGGGATGTCCAGCATCAGGTCCACAGAGTCCACCCGGATGCCCAGCTGGTTGTTGTTGTAATCCAGAACGATCAGGATGCCCTCTTCCAGAGGGGGCTTCCCAAGGCGCAGGCGGATATCCATAATGGGGATGATCTGGCCCCGCATGTTGAAGATGCCCAGAATATAGTCCGGCATCATGGGGAGATAGGTGGCCACGTAGCTGTTGAGCAGCTCCACCACCTGCTCGGCGTCGATGCCGATTTTCAGATCGTCCACCGTAAAAATCAGGTATTTCCGGCTGTCGGCGCCCTCGTCCTCATGGACGCCGCGCTCCAGCTCGTCGTCCTCCACCTGAAACAGGACATTTTCGTTACTCATTGCGTTTCCCTCCTTACGCGCTTAGCCGTTCCGGGCCGCCGCGTAAAGGCCGCCCGCGTCCAGGATGATGCTGATATTGCCGTCTCCCAGAATGCTGCATCCGGTGATGCCATAGTTCTTGATCTCAAAGTTGTTCACATAGGCGGGGAGCGGCTTGACAACAATTTGCTGCTCGCCCAGAAGCTCGTCGACAAACAGGCAATAGGACGTGTCGCCGGACTCCAGCCACATCAGGATGCCGTCCTCGATCCGGTCCGTGCCGCCGGGGAGGTTGTAAAAGTCCTTGGCCCGGATGACGGGATAATAGCCGTCCAGCATCTTCACCATCTCGCCGTTGACGGAGTCATGGAGAATGTCCGCCTCGGTGAGCTTGGCGCTGGAGCGGATGTTGTTAATGGGAATGGTGAAAATGGAGTCCCCCACGGAGACCTCCATGCCATCCATGATGGCCATGGTCAGGGGAATCCGCATAATAGTGGTCATGCCCTTGCCCTGCTCGCTGGAGATGGTGACGCTGCCGCCCAGGCTCTCCACGCCGCTCTTCACCACGTCCATGCCCACGCCCCGGCCGGAGAACTCCGTCACCTGCTGGTTGGTGGAAAAGCCGGGGGCCATGAGGAAGTTCAGGATTTCCTTATGAGAGTATTCCACATCCGGGGAGGCGATGCCGTTGCGGATGGCCTTGGCCAGAACCGCCTCATCGTTGACGCCGGCGCCGTCGTCGGAAATCTGGATGATGACCTCGCTGCCGGTGTCCTGGGCAGAGAGCAGAATCTCGCCCACGGGGTCCTTGCCGGCGGCAATGCGCTCCTCAACGTTCTCCTCGATGCCGTGGTCCATGGAGTTCCGCACCATGTGCATAATGGGGTCTCCGATGGAGTCCACGATGGTCTTGTCCACCTCGGTGTTCTCGCCCACCAGGGTGAGCTTCACCTGCTTGTTCAGCTTCTTGCACATATCCCGGACGATCCGGTTCATCTTCTGGAAGGTGTTGGACACCGGGATCATCCGCAGGGACATGGACACGTCCTGAAGCTCGTCGGTGAGCTTGCGCAGCTGCCGGGCGGACTTTGAGAAGGCGTCCAGATGCAAGCCCTTCAGGTCCGGGGAGCCGGTGACCATGGCCTCGGTAATGACGATCTCGCCCACGATGGCGGAGAGCTGGTCCAGCTTGCTCAGGCCCACGCTAATCAGGCTCTCCTTCTGGCCCTGGCCCGGATGCTGCTGGGCGGCGGTCTGGGCAGCGGGAGCGGCGGGGGCCTTCTGCGCCGCGGGGGGCTCCTGGACGGCGGGAGCGGCGGGCTCCGCCGGCGGGGGCGGGGCGGGCACATAATTCTGCTCCTCATAGGAGTGAACGGAACCGGCGGTCATCACCACAGGCACCGCCCGGGCCCGGTCCTCCTCGTTGCGGAACTGGAGGAGGAAGCCGTTCTCGATCACCACCTCTGACAGGGAGGAATCGCTCTCCACCCCGGCGGGCTGATAGACGAAATCACTCTCGGCGCAGAAGCCCTGAATGGAGGTGACCAGCATGAACGCCCGCAGATTCTCCATGCCGCAGCCCTCGTCGAAAAACACGCGCAGCTCGTAGGGGAAGTTGGCGTTGCCCTCCGTGGTCTTGGCGGGAGCCGGAGCCGCAGGGGCGGCGGGGGGCGCGGCCTCGGCCGCCGGCTTGGGAGCCGGGGCGGCTGGAAGATCTTCCCCCTTAATTTTGGCAATCAGACTATTAATATTTTCAAGGAAACTGTCGACATCATCATTAAGGGGTTGTTCTGCCTCGACCTTCTCCATTTCCTCCCGGAAGTAGTCCACGGAGTGGAGCATCACGTCGAACAGGGCGGGGCGGTCCTCGTCCTTGACCACGGACATGGTGCCCTCCCGAATGAGGAAGAACATATCCTCAATCCGGTGAGAGACCTTGGCCAGCGTGTCAAACTCCATCATGGCGGAAGAGCCCTTAATGGTATGCATGATGCGGAAGATCTCGTTCACATTGTCTTGAGAGAATGTATTTTCCTTTTCCGCGTCCAGAACAATGCTCTCCAGCTGCTCAAGAAGCGTATTGGTTTCATAGATGTACATATCCAGAATATCATTGTTGCTCACGAAAACACCACCTTATCAGCCTTATCAGCCTTTTTCATTACTATCGACCTGTTGCGCTAAAAAAATAAGTGGCGGCAGCAAGTTTTTTCTGTGAGGTGTAAAGAATGCCCGATTTGCTCGGCGCGACCAACCCCGTTCCCGGTTACGACAAAACGTCGCTGAACCGGAATATCCCGGTTTCCCCGGAGAATTCGCAGATTCAAAACGTCCCCGATCCAAAAAAGGTCGTCCGTGCCGACGGGCGGACGGAGCATCAGGACAGCAACCTCCAGGGAGACGGCCGGATCCGTTACGACTCCAACTTCCAGACCTTTCTCCAGCGCCTGAAGGACACCCCCAATCTGGCCCAGACTCTGGCCCGCCTCTTCACCGGGCGGGAGGGCATCGTCGTCTCCTCCGGGCTCAGCACCGGCATCGCCGAGGAGATGGGCCGGCTGCTGGAGCTTATGCGCATGGACGAGAGTCAGCTGATGGACTTTCTCAACGGCCAGTTCAAAACCGGCACCCGCTTCGGCGGGGCCCTCTTCGCCCTTTTGCGCAACGCCTATGACCGGGCGGCCTCCGGCGGCGTCCGGAACGACATTTTGCAGTTTCTCAAGACCTACGTGGACTTCGACTCCACCAGCCACATTGAGGGCAACCTCCTCCGGGACCTCCAGTCCATGGCCGACGCCATGCCCGCCAGCTGGGCGGAAAAGCTCCGGGACCTGACGGCCCAGCTCCAAAACGGCATCGCCGCCGGAAACCGGCAGGGAAACCTCCAGCTTCTCCAGCGGGAGATCTTCCCCTACATGTCCTCTTACGTGGAGCGGACCCACGACATGGGCACCCCCCGGGCCCTTCTGACCATGCTGGCCCTGAACGTGGCCCGGTATGAGAACGGCTCCGAGGAAAAGCTCCTGGAGGGCTTCCATCAGCTCAGCGGCTACGGCACTCTGAAAGGCCAGCTGGGCAGCATCGACGACCAGTCCCTCCTGCTCCTCCTGCGGAGCCGGGGGGTCAGCGCCGGTTCCCGGGCTCTGGAGTTCTCCAACCAGCTGGCCGCCGCCGCCGCCAAAGCCTTCCGGGGCGAGGGCAGCGCCGAGGTTCAGCAGGCCTTCCAAAATCTCATCGCCGCCATGCTGTTAAACGAAAGCGTCTACATGCCCGTCAACCACTACCTTATTCCAATGGAGTGGAACGGGCGCATGCTCTTCTCCGAGCTCTGGGTGGACCCCGACGCCGAGGAGGAGTCCGGCAGCCGGAGCGGGCAGAAAACCATGCGCTTTCTCTTTAAGATGGACGTTCAGTCCCTGGGCCTTTTCGACATTGTCCTCACCGCCCAGGGGTCCGACGTGGACGTCCAGATCGCCTGCCCGGACACGGCCGCTCCCTTCTCCAAGCAGATCGGGGACGCCGTCTCCCAGATTCTCACTCGGAACGACCTGAAGCCCGCCCGGGTGGCCGTCCGGCGCATGGACCGCCCGGTCACGCTGACCGAGGTGTTCCCCAAAATCTTTGAAGGGAAGAACAGTGTCAATGTCAAGATCTGAAGGAATGACCCGGGCCAAGAAGGCCGTGGCTCTGCAATACGGCCCCGGCGACAACGCGCCGGTGATCGTGGCTTCCGGCATGGGGTACCTGGCGGAAAAAATCGTGGAGACCGCCGCCGACTGCGGCGTCCCCATTTACGAGGATAACTCCCTGTCCACCATACTGACCCAGCTCCAGCTGGGCCAGGAAATCCCGGACAGTCTCTATCAGGCCATTGTGGAGATTTACGTGTACTTCCTCCACTTCGACCCCACCGGCAATTTGCAGAAACAGCAAGAGGAGCGCGGACAGACGCCGCCAAGCAAGACGGAGGAATCGACATGACATCCAATCACACCTATCTGATCCTGGACACCCAGAACCACGCCCTGGCCAACGGAACTCTGGCCAGCCCGCCGGACACCGCTCCCATGCGCCTCCTGGTGCTGGACAACAAGGTGGACAACGTGCTCAAGCATGAGGTAATCACCCTCTTCAGCGCCAGCAGCAACGAGCCCCCCATTCAGTGCCGCATCCTCCGCCAGCGGGGAGACACCATACAGCTGGAGAAGATCGCCACCCTGGACCCGGAGGTCCGGCGGAATCTGCGGGTCCCGGTGAAGTTCGACAGCTTCCTGTACCCCCTTCCCGAGTCCGGCCAGAAGGGGCGGTATTCCATTCAGTCCGTGGACCTCAGCTGTGGCGGCATCGCGTTTTATACGGACTGTCCCCTGGAGCTTCACCAGCAGATGGAGGTCGTGGTGACCCCCACGGAAGAGCCCGTCATTCTCCGCTGCGAGGTGCTTCGGAAGCAGGCGCTCCAAAACAACCGTTTCATGTACGCCACCAAGTTTGTCAACATGTGCGAAGACGAGGAGGTCGTGGTGCGGGAGGCCGTGTTCAGCCTCCAACTGCAAGCCCGCGACAGCCAGGACTGAAAAAGCAAGGAGGTACTTGAAGATGATTTACAAGACCCAATCACGGCCCGCGTTTTTACCAGGGTTCGCCAGGCTGGCGGCCCTGGTTCTCGCCGCCCTGACCCTTTGCACCGCCCTGACCACCCCCTCCGCCCAGGCGGCGGACTGGATGGAGCCCTATCTGGAGCAGGTCCAGGAGTGGGGCGTCATGCGGGGCGACTCCAGCGGCAACCTCAACGCCGACCGGCCCATCACCCGGGCGGAGTTCGTCACCCTGGTGAACCGGGCCTTCGGCTACACGGAGACCGGCCCCCACACCTTCACCGACGTGAAGCCCAACGACTGGTTTGCCGAGGACATCAGCATTGCCCATAACATCGGCTATTTCCAGGGCACCAGCGCCACCACCGCCGCTCCCCTGAATCTGGTGAGCCGGGAACAGGCCGCCGTCCTCCTGGGGCGCAGCCTGCGCTTCCAGGGCATCACCGGCGCGGCCAACTCCACCTTCACCGACATGCAGGAAATCGGCGGCTGGAGCCGGGGCCTGGTGCAGGAGGCCGCGGAGCTGGGCATCATCCAGGGCTATCCCGACGGCAGCTTCAAGCCCGACCTCCCCATCACCCGGGGACAGATGGCCTGCTTCCTGGTCCGGGCCCTGGGCACCCTGATTCAGGAGCCTGGCGAACAGTCCGCCGGAGGCGTATACGGCAACCTGACCATCAACACCGCCGGGGTAAAATTAAAGGACACCACCATCACCGGCAACCTCTACCTCACCGGCGGCGTGGGCCTGGGCAACCTGGAGCTGGAAAACGTCACCGTACTGGGCAAGATCGTCGTCTGCGGCAGCGGCGAGGCGGAACGGGGTGAGCACAGCATCATCCTCCGCAACGTCACCGCTCCTACCATGGAAGTCGACAGCATGACCAACCAGTTCCTCTCCATCCAGGCCGACGGCCTCACCGACATCGGCGTCACCACGGTCCGCACCTCCGCCTATCTGGAGGACCGGACGGAAAACGGCCTGGGTCTTCAGAACATTCGCCTGGACGGCGACCCGGACTATGAGGGCGGCCTCCAGCTCCAGCTGGCAGGCAACATCAAGGACGTCATCAACCTGACACCCAATTCCGGCCTTCAAATGGCCCAGGGCGTGGCCCAGACCATCACGGTGGACGAGGGCGCCCTGGACTCCACCGTCGTCATCGACGACCGGGCCTCCATCAAGACGCTGAACCTGGACCGGGGCACCGAGGTCACGGGCCTGGGCAGCATCAGCCACCTGAACATCAACGCCCCCGGTTCCAACGTCTCCATGCTGCCGGACACCCTGGACATCCGGCCCGGCATTACCGGAAACGTGAACAAAAACGAGATGAACAACATCACCGCCGCCGAATCCTCCGAGGACCCCCGGATTCTGGCTGGGTACCCCCTGGCCCGGAACGTGGCCCCTACCTCCGCCGAGGCAGTGTTCCGCACCAACAAGGCCGGCACCATCCACTGGGGCCTCACCGCCCTGATGGACGGCTCCCTGGGCGAAGAGGAGCTGATGAATCCCACCGCCTACTCCGCGAAGATCATCCGCAGCGGCACCGCCAACGCCACCGCGTCCAACACCGACGTGGTCACCCGTCTGGGCGGACTGACCCGGGAGGGCTCCTACTACATCTCCGCCCTGCTGGTGGATGCCCGCGGCCGGCGGAGCCCCGTGAAGGTGGCTGCCTTCACCACGCCGGACGATTCCGCCCCCAACTTCTCCACCGGCTATCCTCAGGCCCCCATTCTCACCACCGACGCCGACAATGAGCAGATCGCGCAGATCATGGTCATGGCCACCAAGGACTGCCAGATGTACTATGTCCTCCTGCCCAACGGCGCCACCGCGCCCACGGCGGCGGACTTTCGCTCGGCGGCCATCCCCGGAAATCTGGGCTTCGGCGTCGTGACCCTGCGGAAGAACACGCCCTTCCTGGTCTCGCGGATCAACAGCTCTCATCTCCAGGAGCAGACGACCTACAGCCTCTACCTCTGGCTGAACGACGCGGACAACGGCAAGAGTTCCACCGTCCGCCGGGTCCAGATCACCACCAAGGATCTGACGCCGCCCACCATTCAGAAGCTGGACGTGAAAACCATCGGTCCCCGGTCCGTGACCATGACCTTTGCCCTGGATGAGCCCGGTATGCTCTACTGGGCCGTGGTGAAACAGGGCGCCAGCTTCTACGCCGCGGGCATCGATCCGGATAACCCCAACCTCACCGCCAAGATTCAGATCGAGAACGGCACCGGCTCCGCCGTCATTCGCCGGGGCGGGCCCATCCGGGCAGCCAGAGGCGGAAATGACTACGATTTCATCGTCTCCGGCCTGGAGCCCCAGACGACTTACGATCTCTACTACGTGGCCAAAGACAACGCCGGGAACTACTGCGTGTACACCGAGGCCTTCACCCCGCCCAAGAAGATCAACACCGAGGACGACGAGCCTCCCACGGTGAAATATGAGTTCTCCCCCGTCCCCGACGGCGACGAAAACAACCCCAAGCCCTTCCCCAACAGCACCGTCAGCCTCGTCTTCTCCGAGGAAGTCGTGGGTATTCAGGACCCCACCATCGTTCCCCCGCAGTATGAGAACTTCAAGCAAGCCTACGAGGACGCCCGGGGCGGCGATGCCGACAAGCAGAAGGTCTTCGCCGAGCTTCTGAAAAAACACTTCAAGCTCTACCGCAAGCCCGCCAACGGAAAACCCGAGCTGGTCTCCGACCTCTACGAACGGACGGCGGAAAATCAGGACACCATCGGCGACGACTGGATCATTGACTACCGTTACGCCACCATCACCCAGGACGTCACCGGCGAAACCAACCAGATGCTCATCAACTTCCCCTATAACTCCGGCATCAAGCTGGGCAGCGGAGAGACCTATTACTTCCTGGTCTCCAACATCGCCGACAACTCCGACGGGCACAACGTCATGCGCAACTCCCCCGGCAACCGGGACGGCTATAAGATGCCGGACTTTACCACCGTGGACGCCCAGCTGCTGTATCTGGAGGGCGGCACCCAGGGGAACGACGAAAACGGCGATCCCATTTACTTCGACATGAGCTTCAACCTCTCCCCCCAGAACACGGAGAACGCCGGAGCGGAAACCCTGTGGGACCTGATTTTCTGGTCCAAGAACAGCATGTCCTTCGACCTCTATTACCGTCCCTCCGGCGGCGTCTGGGAGCGGATTTTGGAGGACGCTACCTTCAATGTTTCCCCCCGGAACCCGGAAGTGGGCCTCAGCCTGGCCTATACCCGCTGGCAGGCCACCCAGAATCCAAACCCTGTCTATCCCTTCGAGCCCTTGAATTCCGTGACTCAGGATCTGGAATACGGCATCGTGATTACCAAGCTGAACGGCGAGACGGACCGGAAGAAGTTCACCGGGAAGGTGGAGATGGACATCCACGCCATCGCCAAAACCGAGGGCTCTCTCCGGGCGCTGGTGCAAAAGTCTCTGTCCCCCTCGGTCTTTGACGACCACCAGAAAACTGCCCAGCGGGTGGACGAAATCGGCACGCCTCAGGCGAAGTTCCATCGCGAGTGGACCTTCCGGGTCTCCTCCGCGCCCCACTTCCAGAAGCCCTCGCCCACCATCATTCCCAACGACACCGGCGTCACCATCACTTTCCTCCTGGACAACAAGCCGACGGAATACTACTACGTGATCGCCGAGGCCGGTCATATTGGAACCACGTTAAAGGACGGAACCATGATTCAGGCGGACGGATCGGGCTGGGAAAAGCTCCCGACAAATGGCCAGACAATCAATGATCCCAATGTCAACAGTCCTGAATATGGGGCGATTATCAACCCGGACCGCAACCTCATCAGCGGAAGCGGCGAATACAACGGCACCCTGGTGACCATCCAGGAGCTGAACAAGCTGATCGCCGACCGGAAGTATATTGTTTACTTCGTTCTGGCCGGTGAAGGCGGCGAAGCTCCTTCCGAGGTCTATGCTTTCGGCTTCCAGACCACCAAGCTCTCCCGCCCGATTTTGCTAGGGCAGATGAGCGGCACGAGCGCCGTCACAATCCTGTCGACTAAGACGCCTCCTCCTCCTGGTATAGATCAGGGAGCAGAAACCCGGAAGGATGTGGCCGGAGGCAGCTATCTGGTCATCAATAAGCTGATGATGGGAGAATACCTGGATCGCAAGATGACCACTCACTGGGACGGCACCTACGCCGAGGCTATGGGCGTTTCGAAAGCCGACGTCGAGAATGAGAAAAAACGCTATGGCAACCTCAGCTTCGCTGAGGCCATGGCCACCCCCTACTCTTATAAGGGCGTGCTCATCGGTTCCGTCTTTGATCTTTTCTGCGACCCCAATATTCAGGACCAAGTCGGCCGCTGGATTGAAACCGCTCAGACAAGCGGAACTGCCATCATCAAAACCGGCTCTAGCCAAATCAATCTAACGGCCCCGAATTGGAGTCAGACGATTGACTGTTCAGCTGAATTGAAAGCGGCAAAGAGCGGAGAATATTGGCTCGTGGCCTGCGGCAAGGGCGCAGGAGGCACCAATGATGCCCCTTACGCCTTCACCGCCGCCCGGTACCTGATTCCTCCCTCTACTCACCCCATGGTCAGCTCCTCCGTCATCGCGGGAAATATCTACAACACCTTGGAAGAAGCTACAAACGCGCTGAACAACGGAATTACCGGAGACCTTTCCATTCGCTTTGACGTAGAACTTTACTATGCTCAGAATGGCAGCAAGCTTCTGCAAATCATTGACACTTCCAACACCAACAGTACGGTTCCGGAAGGCTGTATTTTTAGTTCAATTGTTGTCAAAACGGCTAATCAGACAACAGTGACCCATGTTCCGGAATACACGACCTATGACAAAAACAATCCACCGTACTGCTATGGCTTCAACTTCAAGCTGAACGGGGCCAAATCGGGCGCGACGATTTCCATTAGCCGTTACCTTTCCAACGGCTCCACCGCCCAGTCCGGTACCTCGGACCTGACGTTCAGCCTGGACGTCGTGCGTCTCCCAGATGGCCGGTATAAGCCCGCGTTTATCGTCCGGACCGAGGGCTGGGGCGACAACGTTGCTTACTATTAATCCAGCCTTACGGCTAACCCCAGTTCACTAGCCCCCCGAGGGCGGGCGTCACCGCCCGCCCTCTCTTTGTTTTTTGGAAAAGGAGTGTTTATTTTGATGAAAACCCGATTCCTCCGCCGGACCGGGGCGCTTCTGCTGGCCCTGGCGCTGGCTTGCTCCCTGCTCACCCTCCCCGCCGCCGCGGTCGATGGGACGGATATCTTTCAAACGCCCTCCACGGTGAGCGTGACCACAGGAAACACCGAAACCGTTGATTTTAATCTTCGGGCGCACAACTTTTTCTGGGATGAACAAAAGATTGAATGGGTCTTTGATTCCAGCAAAATTTCTGTCAACAACAATACCAACAGCAACTGCCCTTCCGCCTCCGTGACCGGCGTCAGCCCCGGTACCACGACCCTGACCTTGAAGGTCACCATTGAGGTAGAGGACACGAATCTGGGTCTGGCGGTAGGCGACGTTCTCACCGTGTCCTGTACCGTGATCGTCTCTGCGCAAGCCACCGGAATCCGCCTTTCCATGACCTCTGTGAACATGGTTGTCGGAGAGTCTACCACGCTGTCCGCCCGGGTAACCCCCTCCACGGCTTCTCAGGCGGTTTCTTGGTCCAGCAGCCGTCCCGGCATCGTCGAGGCGGCCACGGATACCGGCACCCTGACCGCAATCGCCGAGGGCGACGCCGTCATTACCGCTACAGTTCCGGGAAGCGGACTTACCGCGACCTGTAACGTCCACGTCTCCGCCGCCACCGTCACCTCCCTGCGCCTTGACAAGAAAACCGCCACCATGTCCCCCGGCGGCGACAAGCTGACCCTCACCGCAACCCTCACGCCCAACAAGGTTCCAGACCGGGATGTTGTGTGGGATATTCAGCCCAAGAGCAATATGGTCACCCTCCCCCCGGGAAACGGCACCACAAAGGTCATCTCCATCAACTCCGCGACTCCCATCGGAACCACCTTCACCATCTACGCCTATGCCAAGGCAAACCCCAGCGTGGCCTATGACATGTGCGTCGTCACGGTCGTCTCCCCCCCGGCGCCCTCCGTCAATAGGGTCGAAATCACCGACCCCATATCGGACGCTTTCCGCTATGTGGATCCCAAGGGCACGCTTACCCTCCACGCCGTGGCTTACCCCCTTGATGCCACGGACACAGACCGGCGGCTCACCTGGGAGTCCTCGGACACCAACGTTGCCACCGTGGACCAGGACGGCAACGTCACCGGCAAGTCCCCGGGCGTAACCACCATCACCGCCAGAAGCAAAAACGGAGAATATGATACCCGGGAGATTGAAGTCTCCGGCCTGCTGCTGAGCTACCGCAAGACCTCTTCCTCCGGCGGCCAGGGCACCACGGAGAAGCTTACAGAGAGCAGCATCGTGGAAATTGCCCAGTACCGGGACATCACTGTCACCCCCACGGTCTACGGCAACGCCAGACTGAAAACCATTCTTTGGCAAAGCAGCAACAACACCGTGGCCCAGGTGGTCAACGGCCGGGTCACCGCCAACTTCCCCGGCGAGAACGCCGTTATCACCGCCACCGTGGCGGGCACCGGCTACGAGGCCAGCTTCAAGGTCAAGGTCTTCGAGGACGTGGCCCAGGCCATCACGGTCAACATGGGCTCCGACCCCACCTATTCCTTCTCCGGCGTCCTCTCGGAGCTGAACAACCGCTCCCAGAGCAAGGCGGGCGCGCCTCTGGAAAGCGTGTACAACCTGAAGGTCTCCACGAAAAACGGCGTGCTCTACTACGGCTACACCGCCCCCAACACCCCCGGTCACGGCGTGGGCGGCACGGAGCGTTATTACTACCAGGCGGGCCAGGGCCAGCGGGCTCTGCGGGATGTGACCTTCGTCCCCCATCCCGGCTTTGACGGCACCGCCGTGGTGGACTACAACGCCGCCTCCACTAACGGAACCACCTTCACCGGAACCATTCGCATCGAGGCCACCACCACCGGCGACGTGTCTTACAGCACGGCCATGGACGAACCCGTCTCCTTCGCGGCGGAGCACTTCTCCGCGGTCTGCAAGACCCGGAACGGCCAGGCCGTGAACTACGTCACCTTCAACCAGCCCGCCTCCAGTCAGGGCACCTTGTATTACAACTACAGTCCCTCGGGCTACTTCTCCCCCAAGGTGGACAGCGCCACCCGGTACTACGCCAGCAGCAACCCCTCCATTGACCAAATCACCTTTGTGCCCGCGCCGGGCTTTGTGGGCGACTCCAACATCACCTACCGCTGCACCGACAGCTCCGGAGCCACCTATTCTGGCCTTGTCACTGTGACGGTCTTCTCCCCCGACGGCGCGAAAAACGGCAACGTGGAATACTCCACTGCCGTCAACCAGCGGCGCGCCCTCAATGCCGCCGATTTTAACGACGCCTCCCAGCGGGCCACCAACGGAACCCTGAACTACATCCGGTTCGACAGTCTCCCCGCCACCAACGTGGGCCGCCTCTACCTGAACTACAGCTCCAGCACCAGCAGCGGCACCCAGGTCACCACCGGCCGGAGCTACTACCGCAACGCCACCCCCCGCATTTCCAACATCACCTTCGTCCCCGCCACGGGTTACAGCGGCACCGTCACCATTCCCTTCACGGGGACCAACACCTCCGGCACCAACTTCACCGGCAGCCTCATCATCCGGGTGGGCACCGGCCTTGGCACCGTTCGCTATACCGTGGCCCAGAATCAGGCGGTGCGCTTCAACGCCTCGGACTTCAACAACGCCTGCCGCTCCGCCACCGGGGACACGCTGAATTACCTTCGCTTTACCAGCCTCCCCTCGTCGTCCTACGGCACACTCTACTACCAATACAACGCCGGAAGCCGGACCGGCACCTCCGTCTCCACCAGCACGAGCTACTACTACTCCGGCAATAACCGCCTCCTGAACGACGTCACCTTTGCCGCCGGTTCCACCGCCCGGTCCCTCAGCTTCGGCTACACCGGCTATAACAACCGGGGCGAGTCCTTCTCCGGCACCGTGGAAATTCAGATCACCGGCGACACCGCCCCCAGTACCGGCACCATCACCGGCAACGGCCTCCGCTACACCGGAAGCTCCGCCCCCATCGCCCTCCGGACAGTGGACTTCCAAAGCGCCTGCCAGACCTCTCTTGGCACCACGCTGGCCTCTGTGCAGTTCACCTCCCTTCCCTCGGTGGGGCACCTTTACCAGAATTACAGCGGCCCCGCCCAAACCGGCTCGGCGGTCAGCACCATCACCCGCTATGGCGCTCAGGACCTTGGCCAGATCAGCTATCTGCCCAAGGCGGAGTACCAGGGAAGCATCTACATCCCCTTCACCGCCTATGACACCCAGGGGGCCAGCTTCTCCGGCAATGTGGAGATCTTCCTCTCCACCAGCTACTGCGCCGCCACCTTCTCCGACGTTTACGGTATGGACTGGGCGAAGCCCTCCATTGAGTTCCTCCGCCAAAGCGGCATCACCAACGGCTACAGCAACAACACCTTCCGTCCCCGCCAGGCCATCAGCCGGGGGGAGTTTACGCTGATGATCTGCCGGGCCTTCCGCTTCCCCACCAGCGGCTCCTCCGGCTTCCCGGATGTGCCCGCGAACAGCGTCTACGCCGGAGCCGTGGCCACCGCCCGGAACCTGGGCATCGTCCAGGGGAACAACGGCCTCTTCCAGCCCGACCGGCCCATCAGCCGCCAGAGCGCTATGACCATGATCTGCCGGGCCATGGAGGCTGCGGGGCAATCGGTGCCCTCCGCTCCCACCTCCCTGCTCTCCAGCTACGGCGACGGCTGGGCGGTCTCCTCCTTTGCCCGCTCCTCCCTGGCCGCCCTGATTCAAATGGGCGTTGTCCGGGGAACCAGCAGCATGCGGCTCAATCCCACCGATCCCATCAGCCGGGCGGAAATGGCCGTGATTCTTCACCGCGTACTGACCCGATAACCAGGAAGGAGGCAAGCGTATGGGCTTTTTCAAATCCCTGCTGAAAAAGACAAAACCAGAACCTGCGGGGTATGACTTTCTGGAGGATTTCCCGGATCTTTACAACGGCATGAAGGTCGAAGTCCTGACCCCCGCCAACGCCCTGATCTTTGTTGGAAAGCTGCGGATTCTGGGCAACGACCTTCTGGAAATCCGGGGGGAATCCGGAGGGTATCTCCCCCGGGGGCTCTACAACCAGCCGGTAAAGCTCCGGGCCTTTCCCCGGGAGGGAGACCCCTTCACTCTGGACGGAAAAGTGGGGGCCAACGGCCACGATTTCTGGCGGATTGAGAAGCTCCGGTACTTGCAAAGCAGTGAGAACCGCACCTTTTTCCGTCAGATGGCCGACACGGAGGGCTGGGTACACCCCATTACCTCCGCTAAAGGTCAACGGTTTCCCTGTACGGTTCTGGACGTCAGCGCCGGCGGCGCCCGGGTTCTGACGGAAAAGCTCTTTGAGCTAAACAGCGCCTTCCAGCTGGAAACCGCCTTTCTCCCAGGAGAAAACCCCTTCACCATCACCTGTCTGGTGAAGCGCATACAGGTCCGGACGAAACCCGGTTCCCCCACCAAGAAATTTGAGTATGGCTGCCAGTTCTCCGACATGTCCCCCCGGGAGCAGGACCGGCTGCTGCAATCCATTTTTACTCTCCAGCGCAAAGCCCTCCGGTCCCGGCGGGACCAGTGAGCAAACGCCTGAGACGCCCCATAGGGTGTCTCAGGCGTTTTTTCTTTTGGAGCGTTTTGGGATTGCCGACTATAAATTCCCGGCTTTCTGGAAATACTATCCAAAACGACCAATTCCAAGGAGGGTTTCTCCATGAGCATTTCCTTTTCCCACTTCTGCTCCGCACCGCCGGAGGTCCGGGAGACGCTGCGCCGCCAGGTGGACCGCCTGGGGCAGCAGGGCCAGAGCTACGAATTTGCCGATTGCCAGATGCCTCAGGGCTGCGTTCCCCCCGTGACCGTGGTGGGCTTTTTGAAACGGGACCGGGGCTATCTTCTCTATTGGCGGCCCGCCGTTGCCTACCAGGGCAAAAGCCCCGTCCTCTCCGCCCTCTTCGCCAGAAGCGTCTGGCGGTTCGACAGCTACGAGGCCATGACCGCCCGGCTGATCTCCCTGCGGCGGGAGGTGGAGGAGACGGTCCAGCCTTTCCGGCCCCAGCCCTTGAAAGAGGACCCCGTCACCGCCCCCGCCTCCTCCTGGCCGCTTCTCTACCGAAGGCTTCGGGCAGAGCTGGAGAAGCACGTCCTGGGCCAGCCCAGAGCGGTGGAGGCCGCCGCATTCCGGCTCTACAGCCACATTGGAAAGCGCTCCCCGGCAAGGCCCCTGTCCCTGATTCTCCACGGCCCCACAGGCGTTGGAAAATCGGAGCTGGGCAAGGCCCTGGCCCCGGCCATAGAGCGATGCTGCGGCCGCCGCTATCCCTTTGTCTGGACGGAGCTGAACACCTTTACCCAGCCCCATTCCGTTCACCGCCTCACCGGCGCTCCGCCGGGCTATGTGGGCTATGAGGACCAGCCCATCTTCGAGGCGGTCCGGGGAAACCCCTACACCGTCTTCATGTTCGACGAGCTGGAAAAGGCCCACCCGGAGGTGCTGAAGGTTTTCATGTCCATTCTGGACGAGGGCCGCTGTTCCGCCCACAAGGCCGACGAGCAGGGAAGCCGGGAGCTGGATTTCCGCCGCTGCATCTTTGTCTTCACAACCAATTCCGATCTAACCGCCTCGGGAGGGCGCCCCCTGGGCTTTTCCGGCGAGGGACCCAGGCCTCGGGTCCGGGAGGAGGCCGGGGAGCCCGCCTCCCCGGCGGAGCTGGCAGAGAGGCTCTTCCAGGAAAACGAAGAAGCACGCCGGGCCATGGTGCGCCTCGGCGTGCTTCAGGAAATCGCGGGCCGCTTCAGCGGCATCATTGGCTTTCGTTCGCTGGACGAGGAGGCCCGCCGGGCCGTCACCGTCAAGCAGATCACCGCCCTGGGGCGGGAATACGGTCTGGAGATTCTCCAGGTGGAGCCGG
Source organism: Oscillospiraceae bacterium (assembly GCA_910575815.1). Classification (GTDB taxonomy): domain Bacteria; phylum Bacillota; class Clostridia; order Oscillospirales; family Oscillospiraceae; genus Oscillibacter. The sequence goes on along the minus strand of CAJTFN010000009.1, from coordinate 105,037 downwards.
ACACCGCCCAGGCTCTGACGCCGGGGCGGGACGCCCTCTCCATCCGGTCCTCCGTCTGTGTGCTGGAGGGCTTGCTGGCCCCCTTGTTCTCGGCGGCCTCCGGGCAAACGGGCTACCGGCTGGCGGGCCGTCCCGGCAGCCTCACCCTATTGCCGGATCACTCCCACTCCAGCTCTACCACCGCGTTTCTGGTATCATCCAGCTTATAAAGGTGTCCGTCGCCGGAGAGGAAAAAGCTTCCTGCAATCTGGCCGTCCTCTCCGTAGATATTCACCCGCATGCAGGGGCTGGGATTTCCGGCGATCAGCACCGAGCCCTCCTGAGGCATCAGCTCATAGGCTTCCATGGACTCTCCGGGCAGTCCCAGCTTGGAGGGATGCAGGGCCTCCAGATCCGACAGGCCCCGGCTGGGAGCCGTGGGCGTCTTCTCCGGCTTGGGATCGTGAACCCGGCCGTCGGGAGTGTCCAGGGTCACAGTACAGCTGGTGGTGTCCCAGCTCAGCAGCAGGGAATGGACACAGGCTTCCGTCTCTCCCTCTGCCGGAACGTTCCGGGCCAGCTGCACGGAGCCCCGGTCACTAAATTCCGGCGTATCGATCCGCAGCAATTCCTCGTCCACGGTGGAAAAGCCCGCGTCCGCCGTGGTCATCAGAGCCGTGTAGGCGGAAATCAGATCCTTGGGGCTTTGCAGGCCTTCGTAGCGATAGAGTACCAAGGGAACGATCTCCTCTTCGGGAGCCTCCTCTTCCTTCCCGGCTTCCTCCTGCGGTTCCTCGCCCTCCTGGGACTCCGATTGGCCGTCCTTCGCCTGGTCCTCCTCTTTGGCGGGCTCTTCCTCCGGGGGCTCCGGAATCACTTCCTCCTGGTACACCAGCACGCCCTCGCCCCATACCGGCAGAGCGGAAATATGAGCTCCATTGAGCAGATACTCGGCGGGAGCCACTATGGGCTCTGGCAGCGCCTCTTCCTCTTCCTTGTCGCCGCCCTTCAGGAAAAAGAACGCTCCCGTTCCCGCAGCCGCCAGCACCAAAACCGCCACGATCAGCAAAAGCTTTTTCTTCCCCTTCTTCTTGCCCTTGCCGCCCTTCTTGCCGTCTTCGCCGCCTTCCTCTCCGCCGGCCTTGGCCGCCACCTTGGCCACGGCCTTCGCTTTTTTCTCCGCGGCCTTTTGCGCGGCCATCTGGGCCTTCCTGGTGGCCTGCTCCGCCTGCTTGCTCTTCTTGGCCGCTTTCTTCTCGGCCTTCTTCGCGATGCGGTTCGCCTTCCTTTCCGCCTGGGCGGCCTGCTTCTTCGCCGCGGCCTCGGCCTTCTTGCTGGCCACCTGGACCTGCGCCGCGGCCTTCTGCGCCTTTTGCTCGGCCTTTTTGATGATCTTTTCAGCCTTATCCTGTTTCAACGCTTCACTCTCCTATCTCCAGAAACCGCGTTCCCATCCGGAAGACGCGGATTCTCTGAACCGGCACTTCCGCCGTCCCGCATCCGATCCCTTGCCGGGGCCGCCGTACCGATTCCTAAAGGCTCACCCTCAGCGGATGGTAATGGAGTCCCGGTCCTTCACCGCCTGGCTGAAGCCGCACTCCACGCCGTTCACCGCCAGCCGCACCGGGCCCTCCAGCTTCTCGAAGTCCACCCCGGAGCGCTCCAGAAGATCCATGACATAATAGGGCTGCCCGTTCTCTTTCTGCGGCAGAACCATGGGCTTGCCGTTGAGAATAATCTCCAGCTCCCGCTTGCGGATCAGGGGCTTTGGTGGCTCTATTTTTGGGGGGTCCATCTTCGGAGCCTCCAACTTGACAGGCTCCATCTCGGGTGTTTCCGCCGGAGGCGGGGCCGGTTCGTTCTTCTTCTCCGCCGGAGGCGGCATCTTGGACGGGAGCTCCGCCCCACTCTCCTCCTGGGCGGGAGGCGGAATCACCCCGGCAGGACCCTCCAGGGTCAAAACCACATCTCCCTGGTGAAGGGCTGTCTTCAAATTCCCCTCCTGGTTGTTCAGCAGCACCCGGCCTGAGAATGTCTCTCCCAGCAGCTCTCCCAAGGTCTTGGCGGCGTCCTTGCCGCTGCGGGCTGGCTGGAAGCGGATGTTGTCCCCCGCATGAACCACAGTGGTAATGGCGGCCTCTTCGCCGTTCACCGTCAAAATGGCGGGCACGGCAGGCTCTCCCCGGAGAATCATATGCCGTCCGTTCAACGTGACGCCCAGATTCTTGCCGGAGCGGCCCAGCATATCGGAGTAGTTATAGCCGTTCATGAGCAGAATGTCCCGGGCCGTTAAGACGCCGCTCCGAAAGAGCTTGGCGGTTTCCCCATTGAGGGTAATGACATAGCTGTCGTTCAGCAGGCCCAAGGCGGCGGAAACGGCAATGCCCAGGGGGGTGGCAAACTCCGGGTTATTCAGGTCCAGCCCGTCGGCAAAGGCGCTTTTCAAAAAGTTCTTTCCCGCGATGGCCACCCGGCGCTCGTCCATATCCAGGCTGGCCGCCACCCGCTCCCGGAGACCGTCCAGCTTGCTGCCGCCTCCCGCCAGGAACAGCGCCGAAGGCGCGCCGCCGTTGAGCTCCGAAACCTGGGCGGCAATGGCTTCCGCCAGGCGGCCCATGGGCTCCTGAATGACGGCGTGGATGTCCTCGAAGCTGGCCGTATTCTCCAGCCCCAGAATGTCCGTATAGTGGGCGTCCTCTCCGGGGCGGAGATTTCGCTTCATCCCCTCGGCGGTCTGGAAGTCCACCAGATAGGCTCGCATAAGAGCCTCGGTAATCTCGTCTCCGGCAATGGTGGCCATGGTGTAGCCGGTGATGCTTCCGTCCCGGCAGACGGCAATGTCCGTCGTCCCCGCGCCAATGTCCACCAAGGCCAAATTCAAAAGCCGGAGCTCCGCCGGAATGGCGGCGTTCATGGCGGCGATGGGCTCCAGGGTCAGGCTGGACACCTGAAGACCCGCGGCCCGCATGGCAGCGTACAAGCTCTCCACCACCTCGCCGGGAAGGAACGTCGCCACCACATCCGCCTCCGCGATTTGGCCGCTGTGGTCTTGCAGGGAGGCCAGAGGGTAATTGTCCAGACGGTACTGGGCCACGGTGTAACCCACCATGAAGAACCGCCGCCGGACCTCGTCCTCCATCTGCAAGGCCTCCTCCGCAGCGGAGAGTGCTCCGGCCTCCAGACGGCTAATCATCTCGGCGGTAATGGTTTTCTCGTCGGACAAATCCAGGGCAAAGTGCCCGCTCTGGGTCCGGAGGGCCCGTCCGGCGGCGGCCACGCAAACCCGCTCCAGCCGGACGCCCAGGCGCTCTTCCAAGCGCTCTGTCACCGTCCGGGCCAGGGCTCCCACCTGCTGGATGTTGTCGATCTGCCCATCCAGCATGGCCCGGCTTCCGTGCTCCGCGACTTCAATCTCCATGGCCTTGAACCGGCCGCCGGAGGGCTTTCCCACCACGCCCACAACGCTGCGGGTACCGATGTCCAGTGCGAAGATAATATCCCGCTCCTGGGGTCTCAAATCCTTCATAAAGGCGCTCCTTTTCATGTCTCCCCCTTCCTCCGAAATCCGTGTCCATGAATGACCCTCCGCCGTTTCCGGCACAAATGATGCCAGAAAGCGGCACCGAACCGCCTTCTGGCATCATGGCAGGAAACTCACTGCCAGTCTGGAATGGCGCGAGTCCTTCCGCGATCATTCCATGACCGTTCGCGTCTTAGAGAGAGGCTGATCCAATCCATATTCGGGAGATGGCTCCAGCTGCTTCTTAATACTTGCTGAACGCGCTGCTGCCCGCGCTGTATCCACTGTCATAAGAGGCATCCGCGTTTTCGTCGCTGTAGCTGACAGCGGCGGGGGCGGGGGTATAGCTGCTGGCGCTGGTACTCTCGCTGCGCAGGCGGAACTTGGAGAGCAGGTCCTTCATCAAGGAGGCCTGGCTGCTCAGCTCCTCGCTGGCCGCGGCGGACTGCTCGCTGGTGGCGGAGTTGGTCTGCACCACACTGGAAATCTGGTCGATGCCCTCGGTGACCTGGGCGATGGCGGAAGCCTCTTCCTCCACGGCCTTGGCGATCTCCTGGAGGGCGGACATGGACTCGTTGGTGGCCAGAACCGTCTTATCCAGAGACTCGGACACCCGCTTGACAATCTCGCTGCCGTCCTGAACAGCGGTGATGGAGTTGTCGATCAGCTCCTTGGTGGCCTTGGCGGCCTGATCGGACTTGGTGGCCAGATTCCGCACCTCGTCGGCGACCACGGCAAAGCCCTTGCCGGCGCTGCCCGCCCGGGCCGCCTCCACGGCGGCGTTCAGCGCCAGAATGTTGGTCTGGAACGCAATGTTCTCAATGGTGGCGATGATCTTGCCAATCTCCTGAGAGGAGCTGGAGATCTTCTCCATGGCCTTTACCATCTCTTCCATGTAATCGGCGCTCTCCCGAACCCGCAGATCGGCGTTCTTGGAGTGGTCGATGGCCTCCTCACTGCGCTTGGCGTTGCTCTGGGAGCGAGAGGAAATCTCGGCGATGGTGGCAGACAGCTCCTCCACGGCGCTGGCCTGCTCCGTGGCGCCCTGAGCCAGGGCCTGAGCGCCGGTAGAGACCTGGTCGGAGCCGGAGGAAACCTGCTCGCCGCTGAGGCTGATCTGGGCCAGGGTATCGCTGAGGCTGCTGTTGATGACGCGGATGGACTTGAGCATATTCGCCAGCTCGCCCACGTACAGCTGCTCCACCTGGGTGCGGCAGTTGAAGTTGCCGTTGCCCATCTCCTCCAGGAGACGGCAGGTGTCCTGAATCACGCCGTCCAAGGTGTGCTGGCTGCTCCGCAGGGCGTCGCACATCTCACCCAGCTCGTTCTTGCTCTCATAATCCACCGAAATGTCCAGCTTGCCCTCGCTGAATCCAACCAGGGCGGCCCGAACCTTCTCCACGGGCACCACAATGCTCTTGATGATGAGGAGGGCGATGCGAAGGACCAGGAGCGTGGCGATCACCATGGCCACAATGATGGTGATAATGGCAATGGTGGAAATCATGTTCTGCCGGCTGATGATGTTGGTCTGCTCCGCCTGGAGCTTGGTGGCCAGCGCGTCACCGGCAGAAGCGGCCTGAGCCAGGACAGGCGTACATTGGGTTACAATCATCTCGGCGGCTTCTCCCTGATCCGTCCGGGCCGTCTTGCCAATCGTGTCCGCCTCAGCCTCCCAGTCCTCTACCAGCTTGATAAAGCTGTTCAGCTCCGTCTTGTCGTCCAGAGGATAAACGCTGTTTAGCTTCGTCAGCTGCTCTTTCAGCTCGGCAATTTTGTTGTTGGCGTTATCCACGCTGCTCATGTCGCCGGACAAAACCGCGTCCCGCAGGCTGCGGGCGGCAATGTTGTAACTGATGCGGCACTCGGAAACCAACTGATTGGACTCGACATATTCATCCAGAATGTTGGTATATTGTCCTTTCTGCACAGTCATCAGGATCAAAGAAATGATGATGATAGCTGCGGAGACCGCGATCGTGATCCCATACCCCATGACCAGGCTTTTCCTGATCTTCATGTTTTTGATCATTTTGAGTCTTCCTCCTCTTTATTACTAGCTTTCTGTCCTTATCTATGATCATCGGCTCTGGGGCTATACCACATCGCCGTATCTTCCCTTCTCAACGTCGCCGAAAATTTTCCCGTCCACCAGCGTCACCACACGGCGGCGCATGATGTTGACATATCGGCTGGCGTGAGTGGCCATAATCACTGTCGTGCCCTTGCGGTTGACCTCTTGGAGGAGCTGAAACATATCCCAGATGTTGTCGTCGTCCAGATTGGCCGTGATTTCGTCCAGTACCAGGATAGGAGGGCTGTTAATCAGGGCCCTGGCCAGTTCCACCCGGCGGCACTCTCCCACAGACATCTCCACGGGGTACTTCTTTTCAACTCCCCGCATACCCACCAGGCCCAGCACTTTCTTCACCCGCAGCTCCACGTGCTTCGTGCTCTCAAAGCGCCGCCGGCCCACCTGGGCGGCAATCCAAAGGTTCTCCTCCACGGTCATCTTCCGGATAAGGCTATGCTCCTGCTGCACCTTTCCGAACAGAATGGCCATGCGGTTCTGGCTCCAGGGAATGAGCTTGGAGAGATCCTTCTTGTCCAGATAGACCGCCCCCCGGTCCGGCTTCAGCTTCCCGGAGATCAGCTCCAGCAGCGTGGTTTTCCCCGCACCGCTGCTGCCGACCAGGAACACGAATTCCCCCTGCCGGATGGTCAGGCTTACATCCTCCACGCCGACTTCGAACCGTTTGCCCTTTTGCTCTTTCTGCTGCCGTCGGTCCAGCTTATAGTTCTTTGTTACATTTTCCAGCGTGATCGTGGGCATAGCAAACGCTCCCATAAGTCATGAATCGTTTTCAGGGTTTCCGCCTCTCCGGTCTTTCTCCGGCGTCCGTCCCAGCGCGCGCAAAGGCGGGAGCCCAACCAGAATTCATCGGCTGGGACTCCGGCTTTCGCGCGCCTGGTTCACTTGTAAATGGACTTTTCCCGCGTCAGCTTACGGTTTACGATCTGGTCCAAGTCCACCAGCTGTTTCAACACCCTCTGATTGAGTCCCACCTGATTGGCCAGGGGGGACTCCTCCGCCGTCTCCGCCGCCGCACCCTTTAAAAGGGCGTCCAGGCGGGCCCGGTCCGTCTCGGAGAGGGCGGCCTTCTGCTGGCCCAGGGCCTGCTGCGCTCTGGCCAGCTTGTCAGTGGGCTCCTGCCGCATGGAAACCAGCATCTGGACGGCAACCTGGTCGTTCCGGTCCACGGCGTCCGCCAATTGGCGGGTCAGGTCCAGGGCCTCGTTCAGCGCGGCATAGGTTCGTTTCAGCTGCACATGGGCATCCAGCAACGCCGACGCCTCCATAGGCTCTCCCCCTTATTTTCCATAGTCTCCGCTCTTTTGCGCCTGACGGAAGGCATCCCGCAGTTCGCCAATCATGGTCTTCGCGTGGGTCAGAACCTCTTTGCGGCGGCCGATTTTTGCCCGGCCCAATTCATACGTAAAGTATTCATAGAGCTGCGCCAGATTCTTGCTGATGGGATATTGCCGGTCCAGCGTCGCGTCCAGATATTCAATGATGGCAACCGCCCGCTCCAGCGAGGTCTCGTATACGGGAAAATTCTGCTGATCCAGCATGAGCTCCGCCTGAGCGAGGCGCTTATACAGCTCGTCGTACAACAGCAGCAGCAACTCTCCCTGTGTCATGGTGTTGATGCTCTGCGTCTTGTATTGCTGGAAGCCCTTCATATCCATTGTCTGTGGATCACCGCCTTTTTATCATCCGCCCAACATCTGGGAGAAGGAAGCGCTCTGGGAGTTCATTTGAGCGATCAGCTGCTCCAGCTTGGAGAATTGATTCGTATAGTGGTCCACCTGGTCGTTCATCTTATCTTGCCACTTTTCGATCTGTTCGTCAATGCTGTTCAGCTCTTTTTGGATGCTGTTGGTGTACAGCGTGCTGGGAGCCAGCAGGGAGCCCGCCTTGTCCACCAGGATGCCCTTGCCGCCGGTGGTCTTGCCGTACAGGTCCAGGGGGGCCTTCAGGGACTGCATGAGTCCGTTGGTCTTGGCTCCGCTCTCCTTGCTGTTGGTGAAGATATCCCGCACCCGGTCCGGGTCGCTTTCCAGGGTCTCCCGCAGCTTCTTCTCGTCCAGGGAGAGAGTGCTCAGACCGTTGGAGTAGCTGACGGTAATGCCCGCAGCTTTCAGATCCGCGCCGTCCTGGCCGCCCATGGAGATGGCGGAGGTCAGGCGGTTATACAAGCTGCGCAGATCGTGGTCGCCAAAGAGGAGGCCCGTCTTGGCCTTGTCTTCCCAGGCCTTGATGGAGCTCTCGCTCATATCCTCCATGTCCTCCTCGGTCAAGGGCTGGTAGTACGCGCCGTTGGACCGCTGGAGAGGCAGGGTGGAGTAAGCGTTCTTGATCTCCGTCACCATGGCGTTGTAGTCCTCCACCATGGCCTTGACGGCGTCTACAATCTTATCCGAGTCGGAGCTGGTCTCGAAGCTGACCTTCTCGGTATTGACCTTGTTCCCCGACTCGTCGTAGCCGAAGGTTCCCTTGAGGTTCACGGTCAGCCCGTCAAACTCCACGCTGTTGCTGCTGCGGGTCAGCTCGATCTCCTCGCCGCCGTTGATGGTCACGCCGAAGATGGCGTCCTGGCCCTTCTTGAGGGTAGCCCCGTTGGCGTAGGTGATCACGCCGTCCTTCTCCACGCCGCCGCTGGTGTCGCCAAAGAGCTTCTTGGCCAGCTCGCTGTCCATGCTGATGCCCTCCGCCGCGCCGGATTCCTTGGCGGTGAAGACCATCTCGTTGGTGGTCTTCGAATAGGAGGCGCTGACGCCGGCGTTTTTGTTGCTGTTGATGTTGTTGATGATGGTGGAGAGGGCGGTGTCCTCGGTATACTGGCCCACTTCCGCGCCGTTGATCTTGAAGGAGTACAGGGTCTTGCCCTCGTAGCCGGTGATGTTGCCCTTGGCGTCCTTGATGGCCTTTTCCTTCACGATGCGGCCCTGGTCGTCCCGGACGGCCATGGAGTCGTCCAGATCCACCAGGTCTTTCAGCTTCTGGCTGGTGTTGAGATAGCTGGAGAGGGTGTTCTCCTCGCCGAAGCCCATGACCCAGCCCTTTTCGGAGCTGACGGTAAAAGTGGAGGCCTTCTGTCCCGCCTCAAATTTCAGCTGGAGACCGTCGCCGTTGGCGCCATTGCTGGCGTCGCTGACCTTGAGCTTGCTGACGGTGTTTCCGTCCTCGTCCTTTATGGTGCCGAACGCCTCATCGACTTTATCCTGCAAGGCGGCCAGGAACGCCCGGTCCCGGATCTCGCGGTTCTCGGGATTGTTGATCTCCTCGCCGTTTTTGATCTTCTCTTTCAGCTCTTTAAAATACTTGTTCTGGGTTCCGTCCAGATTCTTGTCGCTGAGCTTGTCGAGAATCTCGTCGATGGTGGGCATCTCAATGCTCTTGCTCACGCCGTCCAGCTTGATCTTCAAGGGGGACCCGGAGAGGTGCTCATAGGTGTTCACGCTCTTTTTCAGGGTCTTCGCACTGATGCCGCCTTCCTCTTTGGAGCCGGTCAGGGCCTTGACGTCCTCGCCGGGCTTCTCGCCCCTGAGGAGGTTTTGCTGGATACTGTCACTGGCGCTGCTGACGAAGACGCCGTTCTTCTTCGGGTCCTCGAAGGTGATGGTTCCGTCGCTGTTGGCCTTGGCCTGGACGACATTTTTCAGCAGCTCGTCGCCGGTGTAGCTCTTCTCGCCGATGGTGACGGTCTGCTCCTTCAGCTGCCGGTTAATCTCCTCGGCCAGCTCGGAGGCGTCGTTAAAGACCTTGGACTCATCAAATCTGATATTCAAATAGGTCCGGGCATTGGAGCCGCCGTAAGCCAGGCTCATAGAGCCGCTGAGGGTGCCGACCTCAATGTCGCCGCCCAGCTCAAAGCCCTGGCCCGCCACGGCCGAGGCAAAACCGTTGTTGGAAATCCCGCTGTTTTTTCCGATCTGGCTTCCGCTGACGGCATAGCGGGAGGAGGTGGCCAGCTGCTTGACCCGGTTGATCTCAATGTTGCTGTTGGTGCGCCCGGAGGCGGAGATCAGGTCCTTGTTGGCCCCCTTGGTGATCGTCCGCACGGCCTGGTCGAAGAAGCTGGCGGACATCAGGTTATTGGTGGAATTATAAGAGGTATACTTATCGGAAAAAGCCGCCATCTTATCGATGATGCTCCGGTAAGCATCCTGCTTCCACTCGGTCTTTGTGCGCTTTTGCGTCAGAGACGCGATTTTGTTTTTGTACGCCGATATGGCGTTTTCGATCATGCTCTCCGTGTCCATGCCGCTGGCCAGACCGGAAATCACGTTCCGATTGCCGTAAATACTGGTAGATCTGCTGACGCCGCTAACTGCCATATACTGCCACTCCCTTCTGAAATTACAGGCGACGCTCCCAAAGCGGGAACTCCAATGTTAGAATTTTTTTAATATTCCTCTATGTTTTTTTATCGACATATAGTATAATAAAAATAAGAGGTCCCCGTTTAGTTTTTACAGTAAGGAGGAAAATCCTTTGACACAGGTCATCACTGTCACGAATCAAAAGGGCGGCGTGGGCAAAACCACCACCGTTTCCGCACTGGTCTGCGGCCTGAAGCAGCGGGGCGCGCGGGTTCTGGGCGTCGATTTGGACCCCCAGGGCAATCTCGGCTTCACCCTTGGCCTGGACATCGGCAGCTGCAAGACCGTCTATGACGTGCTCACCGGCGCCAGTTCCATTGAGCGGGCCATCTCCCATACGGAATACGGCGACATTCTCCCCTCGGACATCATGCTCTCCACGGCCGAGGTGGAATTCACCGCTCCGCGGCGGGAGTTCATGCTCTCCCAGCAGCTGGACGTGGTGAAGCCCCATTACGACTTCATCATCATCGACACGCCTCCCGCGTTGAACATCCTGACCATCAACGCCTACGTGGCCTCCACCGGGCTTATTGTTCCCATGGAGGCGGAGGTTCTGAGTCTGGTGGGCGTCTCCCAGATTCAGGATACCATTGAAACCGTCCGGAAGTCCTTCAATCCCAATCTGAAAGTCCTGGGTATTCTGCTGAACAAATACGACCGCCGCCTGACCCTCTCCCGGGAGATTCTGGACCTGGCGGAGTCCGTGGCGGAGCAGCTGGGCAGCCAGGTTTTCCATTCCAAGGTCCGCCGGAGCGTCAGCGTGGCCATGGCCCCCGCCCACGGGCAAAGCGTCCTGACTTACCAGCCCAACACCAAAGCCGCCGCCGATCTCCGGCGCATCGTCGATGTGGTGGCGGGACCGGAGTTCCCCGCACCCCGGCTCAAACGGCTCTAAATTCAACTTTTCGTTTGTAAAGGAGATAATATTATGGCATCCAGCAACACCAGCAAAACCGCCCATGTGATGAACCTGCTCAGCAAGAACCGCGGCGGCGCCCCCGCCCCGGAGCCCCAGGCGGAAACCGTTCCCGCCGCCCCCCAGACGGCCCCTGAGGAACCAGCCCACACCGCCCCTGTAGCACCCATTATCTCTTCCATCAACGCCGACGCCGCCGTCTCCTCTCAGATCAAAGACGCCTTGGAGGCGGAACTGGAGGCCGCGGCCACTCCGGCGACGGAGCCCGCCCCCGCGCCCGCCGCTCCGCCTCAGCAGCCCCCTGTTCAGGAGGCCCCTGCCCAGCAGACTCCTGTCCAGGAGGAAGCCCCCCCGGTTCCGGAGACGCCTCCGGCTCCCGGGACGCCGGCGGAGCCCCTGATGGACCTTCCTCCCCTCCGCCCGGAGGAGGTTCCCGCCGAGGAGCACGGCTATATCAACGTCATGCAGATTCTGGTGGAGGAGAAGGCCGACGAATACATGAAGATGTTTGGCATCTGCTGCTGCGACAAGTGCCGCCTGGACGTGCGGGCCCTGGCTCTGAACAATCTGCCCCCCAAGTATGTGGTCCTCAGCGAGCGGGAGCGGATTCCCCGCCTCACTGTCTACGAGAGCCGCTTTGCCAGCGACGTCACCTCCCAGCTCATCCAGGCCTGCAAGCAGGTCATGCTCACCCCCCATCACTCCAGAGATTCCAAGTGACCCAGTCATACGGAAGGGAAAAGGTTCGGCACAGTGTGCCGAACCTTTTTCAGCTTGTCAAAAAGAATCAGATCCGCCTTGCCGGAGGGAGCGCCGCGAAAGAAGCCCAAAAGGGTTTTCTCTCGTTTCCGCGCTTACCCCTCCCCGGCGGCGCTGCGCTGCAAACCTTCTCCGGCGAAAAGGCCTTTTCACGCGCTCTCAGACTCCCGCCGGCGCTTCCTCGGCCCCCTCGGGCTCCTCCTGCCCCTCGGCGACATTGCTCAACTGCTCCCAAAGGGCGTTGACGTTCTCCATGCAGTTAAAATACACATTGGTCAGGAGATGGTTGGGAATCCCCAGTTCCTCCGCCAGGGCGGTAATGGCGTTCCAGTTGGCCGCCTCATAGCTCAGCACCAGCTCATAGAGCTTGCCGCAGCGGCCCTCCTTCTTCAAAAGCGCAGCCTTCACCACGTCGTTCACCGGGAGCTCCTCCAGGATTTCCTCCAGCGGCGCATCCACCAGGTGGTTCAGCGTGGAGAACATACCCATCAGATACGCTTCCGCCTTGGAGATGGGCATATTTTTTGCATGCTGTATCAGCTCACTGCAAAAGGACGCCCGCATGAAGGAACGTTTCAGGAAGTCCTCTGTGGCGGTCTCGGCGGCCTCACTGCCGCTGCTGGCACTGAGAAGATAAATCCACTGCTTCAGCTGCCCCAGGCCCAGGGTCATGATGGCCTGATGTACCGTGGTGGCCCGGTGCCGCAGGGCGAAGAAGGCGGAGTTCGCCACCTTCAAGAGGTTGTAGGTCAGGCTGGCGTCCATGGAGATCATCTGCTCAATCTCGTCCACGTCGGGCTCATCCCGGGTAATGGCCACCATCAGCCGGAAGAAGCTGCTCTGGAGGTAGGCGCTGCTGTGGACCCGGGTGGTCACCTTTTCGGCCACATAGGGGCCCTCCAGTCCGTCGATTTTCAACGCCAGGGCCTTGTTGTACTGCTCCTCCGTCTCGATGTTCGTGACAATGCACTTCTTTTGCATGCTGTGGGCCACTTCCGCGATGTTGTGCAGCGCCAGCTCCGGCGTGCTTTGGATATTCAGCTTGATATAATCGATGTGATCCAGCAGGGCCAGGTACCGTGGGGCAAACTGGAACTCGTTCACCGCGACCTTATAGCCCTCCTTGGCAAATTGGTTCACAAAGTGCATGGACAGCGGGTGAATGATGACGCTGTCGTTGATTTGGATTACCAGCTCCGACTTGTCAAACAGCCGGGGCGTCTTCTTCATCAGCAGCATGGTCGTGAAGGTCATGAAGTTCAAGGAGCCCTTCAGCGTCGTCGTGCTGTTTTGGGTGAGGAAGCTGTAGATCGTGTCTGCGGAGGCAAACTCGCTGGCCTGGGCGTTGTCCGATGTGAAGGCCTGATTTTCGCCATAGTACAGAATCTCATAACCCAGAATTTTGCCGACAGGATCCTTGATCGGCTGCCTTACGATATATTTACTGCTCATGACGTCCCTCCGTGCTTATTCCTGTCCGACTTCCAGCAAATGGTCAATCACCCGGACCAGGTGTCCGATCTCCGGCTTGCTCATCTGCTCGTCCGCCCCCAGCTCCTTGCCCTTGCGGCGCATCTCTTCCGTAATCAGGGAGGAGAAGATAATCAGCGGCAAGTGCTTGAAATCCCGGTCATCCTTTACCAGTTTGGTCAGCCGGTGGCCGTCCATCTGGGGCATCTCGATGTCCGTGATAATCAGCGCCACCTTGTCATTCAAATCCGGGTCACCCCGCAGACTGCTGAGATACTCCCAGAGCTTGCTGCCGTCGGGGAACATCCGGGTATTGACATAGCCGGATTTATGCAACGCCTCTTCGATCATCTTGCTCAAAAGCACCGAGTCCTCGGCCACCAGAATGACGGCCTCGCTCCGCTCCCGGTGGCCCAGCTGCTCGATCTCCGACATCTGGATGGTGGTCTCCGGGGCGATCTCCGCCACGATTTTCTCAAAGTCCAGAATCGTCACCAGATCGTCGCCGCACTGGGCAATGCCGGTGGCAATGCCCTCCTCGCCGCCGGCCACGGTCTTGTCGGGCTTCTGGATGCTCTTCCAGGAAATCCGGCTGATGCCTACCACGGTATGTACCCGAAAGGCGATGTTCATCTTGTTAAAATTGGTGATGATAAACAGGTCCTTGCTCTTTTTCTCTCCAGCCTCGCCCATCAGGTAGGTTGGTAGATCCACTACGGTAATAACCTTGTCCCGGGGCTTAAAGATGCCCTCCACCGCCGGGTGGGCATGGGGCATATGCTTCACGGGCTGGGAGACCAGAATCTCCTTGACCTTTGCCACGTTGATGCCGTACAGGCTCTCATTGATCGTGAACTCCATGACCTCGATCTCATTTGTGCCCGATTCCAGCAAAATGCCCCGCTTGTCCTCTTCCAACAACATTCCGAACACTCCTTTCAGTGGTTGTCTCCTAAAATTAAATAATCATCTCCGGGCGGCCGTAGCACCGGACGCAGGCCAGGCCGGTACCGGGATCAAACAACAGCGTACGGGCCACAGAGCCCCCTACGTCCTCTTTCAAAAGCTGGATACCCTCCCGCTTTAAGTGCATGCGCACGCTCTCAATGTTCCGCTGGCCGATGTTGCCCAGGGAACCGCCGCTGACCTCGAACATCTTGGCTCCCCCGGCGATCTTCGCCGTAATGCGGGACCGGGACGCCCCCTTGGCCTCCATCATCTTCAACGTCTCCCGGATGCCGGTGTCGGCGTACTTCATCGTGTTCTTCCGTCCCGGCTCCATGTTCAGCGGCAGCATGATGTGGATCAGCGCGGCCAGCTTGATCTTTGGGTCATACAGGCAGATCCCAATGCAGGAGCCCAGGGCATAGGTGACCAACATCCCGCTTCCCTTGGCCATTTTCATGTCCGCGATTCCAATTGTGATCTTACTCTCCACTGTTAACGCCCAGCTTCCTTAACAAAAAGTTTAAAGACCGAATATCCGGCGACAGCAGCAAGCGGCAGGGAATCTCCTTTCCATTGCAGATAAAGTCACCGCCGATGGTCATAATATAATTGGACTGTCCGCCGTACTCCGCCATGGGCACGGCCATAATCGCCCCCTGCATATCCACGGTAAAGGCGGGAACCGTCAGGTTGATGTCCAGATTCGCCAAGCTGCTGAGAGCGGTGATAAAGGTGGAGATCATGATGTTGCCCACCTCAGTCAGCGCGGAGTGCTCCAACTCTCCCAGCTCCATATAGTCTTCAATTCTTTTTCCCATCATGCTCTCCAGCACCAGGTTCACGAACTCCAGCTGCTGGACCGACAGCATGATTCCGCTGAGCTGTCCGCTCATCCCCACCAGTACGCCGGCGGTGATCTCCTCCGGTCCGCCGATCCACTCGATGGCCTCGTTATAGCCCATAATGCGGACCTCCGGCTGCTGAATCCGCACCGGCGTCCCAATCAGGGCCGACAGGCTGGTGGCGGCGTTGCCGGTGCCAATGCTGCCGATTTCCTTCAGGGTGTCCAGCTCCATGGAGCTGAGCTCGTCATAGCTTTTAATCGTCATGCTCTCTCTCCCTCTTCACATCGGGTCCGCCAAAAAGGCCGTCTGTCTTTTCGGCGCACCCATGGGCGTCAACTTCCCGGGAAGCCGGGCCAGGATCCGGAGGATCCCCTCAAAGCCCGACGCTATCAGCCCCGCAGGCTGTTGATGGTCGTCTCAATTTCGTCAGAAACCTGGACCATTTTCAGGGCCATGCCATAGGCCCGCTGGGACTCGATGACCTTCGTCATCTCCTCCGCCAGGTCCGCGTTGGACATCTCCAAATAGCCCCGCATCACTTTGGACTCGCTGGTGCGGATGCTCCCGTTCTTCTCCACGGCCCGGAAGCGCGTGTCGTTGACATGCTCCATGCCGTCGTAATTGACGTAGTCAAAGACGCCTACGGGCTGTTCCTCGTGCTCGTTTTCCACCTCGATCATGCCGCCGGTGGTGCTGAGAACGAAGCGCCCCTCGTTGTCCGAGAGATAGTAGACCCGCTCCATGACGGGCTGCCCGTTCTCATCCAGAAGCGTCTCGCCGTTTTCGTCCGTCTGGCCCGTGGGACGCAACAGCTCGGAAATGACAAAGGCGCCGTTCCGGGTGAGGGTGATGTCCCCCGTGGTCAAGTCCGCCACGGCGAAGAAGCCGTCCCCCGCGATGCAGTAGTCCTGGTCCTTCCGGGTCTCGGCGATGGGCCCGCTCTTGAAATCCGTGTCCGTGGTCCAGAGGCAGGCCCCCGCGCCGGAGGCCAGCATCTCGTGGCCCTCGGTGGCCGTTCCGTCCTCCGCCTCGCCGATGGCCTTCAGGTCATCGTACATCAGGGAGGCGAAGCGGCTCTTCTCCGCCTTGAAGCCGTAAGTATTCAGGTTGGCAATGTTGTTGCCGTGAACCGTCAGGCGCTTGAGCTGCTGATGGGCCCCCACAGAGGCGATGAAAAAGGATTGATTCATGGGATTTCCTCCTTACTTAGAACCGGCCCACCTCGCCGGTCGCCCGGTTCATCAGCTGGTCATACATCTTGGAAATCTGCGCCGCGCTTTGAAGCGCCCGCTGATAGGTAATCATCTCCGTCATTTGCTTGACCATGTCGCTGTTGGACCGCTCCAGGTATTTGTTCCAAATCTGGTAGTCCTGACCGGCCTGGGGGTCCTCCCCGGTGAACAATCCGCGGTCGTCCCGCTCCAGAGCCTCGTTGTCCTCAAATTGGAAGACGCCAAGCTGGGCCACGGGAGTGTCATTGTAATAGATGTATCCCTGGTTGTCTCCCCGAATCTTGTCCGTGCCCAGGTAAATGGGCTGATTCTGGGGGTCCAGCACCTGGCCGAAGCCGGGGAGGCAAAGATAGCCCTCGTCGTTCAGGGAGAAGTTGCCCATGCGCGTATAGGCAATGTTGCCGTCCGCGTCCTGAACGGCGAAGAAGCCCTCGCCCACGATGGCGAAATCCAAGGGCAGCTCCGTGGGCTCCGGGATACCCTGGCTGTAATCCGTATAAATATCGCTGGCCGCCCGAATGTAGCTCTGCCGGCCGATTTCCGTGCCGCCGCTGTGATTCACGTCCACCCGGCTGTACATGACATCGTCAAAGGTACTGGCCACATAGCGCTCCTGTTTGTAACCCGATGTGGAGATGTTTACCATGTTGTTGCCAATGACGTTCAGGTTGTGCTGGTGGGTCAGCATTGCGGAGGTCAGATTGTAAAAACCCTTGAACATGCCTTATCTCCTCTTCTTTTTCGGTTTTGGCTCCCCGGTATCGTTGAGATACGCCTCCATGAAGCTCCGCAGCTTCTGAATGGCCCGGGTATGTATCTGGGAAATACGGGGCTCGCTGAGCTCCATCACCTGGGCGATCTCCTTCAAGTGGAGATTGCGCTCATAGTACAAAGAGAGGACGATCTGCTCGTTCTCCCGCAGTTGGGAGATGCCCTCGGCCAAGGCCCGCTGCATCTCCCGCTCCTGCAGCACCGCCTCCGGCTGACTCTGGAGGTCGTTGGAGGGAACCTCCAGCTGATAGCCCGCGGTCTCCCGGGTATCCATCAGCACATCCAGAGAAAGCACGTTGCTCAAGGCGATGTTGGCGGCATCCTTCTGATACCGCTCCTGGGAGATGCCCAGGTAGCCGGCGATCTCCCCGTCCGTAGGCGCCCGGCCCAGGGTGGCGGAAAGCTCCGCAACGGCCAGGTCGATTTCCTTGGCCCGCTTCCGGACGTTCCGGGGAATCCAGTCCTGCTTTCGGGCCAGGTCGATCACCATGCCCCGGATGCGCTTGGAGACGTAGGTCTCAAACTTCACGCCCTTGTCCGGGTCAAACTTGTCGATGGCCCCCAGAAGGGTCAAAATCCCCTCGTTGATGATGTCGTCGATCTGGGCGAAGCTGCTGTACACGCCCCGAATCTGCATGGCCGCGCTTTTAATCAGCCCCTCATAGCGGAGCACCAGTGGCCATTTCAGGTTCTCGTCCCCCGTCTCCTTATAGAGCCGCAGGAGGTCCTGGGTATCCATCTCCTCAATTTCCCGCTCGCTGTAGCGCAGGGCCGTCGCCTCGCTCATGTGCCCACCGCCCTTCTCTCAGGCCGGGCCGCCGGCTCCAGGGTGATGTTTCCGATGGCCTGGATCTGCACGGCGTTGGTGATCTCATTGAAGGAGAGCACGTAAACGTTGGGATAGAACTGGGTAATCATCTTGGCGAAATAGCCCCGGATTACCTGGCTGACCAGGACAATGGGCGTCTGGGAGAGATCGTTGAACTTTTTCATCTGGCTTGCCAGCTGAGAGACAATCTGCTGCATGAGCTCGGGGCCCATGGCCAGGTACACGCCCTGTTCGTTCCGAGTGAGGGAGGAGATGACCTTCTTCTCCACCTCGGCGTCCAGGGTAACCACCCGGAGCTGCCCGTCCTCGCAGAAGCGCCGGGTAATGGTCCGGGCCAAAGCGCCCCGGACCTGCTCCGTGGCGGAGTCGATGTCCCGGCCTTGGGCCAGAGCGTCGGCCAGGGTCTCCACGATGGCCCCCAGGTCCTTGATAGGCACGCCCTCTTTCAGGAGGTTGCGCAGGACTTTCTCCAGGATGCCATAAGAGATGATATTGGGGATGGTCTCCTCCACCAATTCCGGGGAGGTCCGTTTCAGGTTCTCCACCAATTGGATGGTCTCCGTCCTTCCCAGCATCTCGTAGGCGTATTTCTTCACCGTCTCCGAGAGGTGGGTCAGCATAACGGACAGGGGGTCAATGACGTTGTACCCGTAAATTTCCGCCATTTCCTTGTTCTCCGGCAGAATCCAACGGGAGGGGATACCGTAGGCGGGCTCGATGGTCTCGATGCCGTCGATCTCCCCCAAGGGGTTGGCGGGCTCCAGGGCCAGGTAGTAATCCACCAGAATTTCGCCCCGGGCCACTTCCTCGCCCCGGATACGGATCACATACTGGTTCGTTCCCAGGGACGAGGCGTCGTGAAGGCGGATGGAGGGGAAGACGAAACCCATGTCCTGAGCGTACTGCCGCCGGAAGATGACGATGCGGCTGATGAGCTTGCCGCCGTGGCTCTCGTCCACCATGGGGATCAGGCTGTATCCAAACTCCATCTCGATGGGCTCCACCGAGAGGAGATTGTAGACGTTGTTGATGTCTTTGTAATAGTCGGTTTCGCTGGGCGCGGCGGTCTCGGCCACCTGCTGCTCCTCCTCGGCGGCCTGAATGGCCGCGGTCTCCTGCCGCTCCCGCTCCATGCGGCTGCTGACAAACCAGCCCACGCCCAGAAGCAGCCCGCCGCCCACAGACAGGGCAAAACGGGGCGTGTTGGGAATGGCCGCCAGGAAAAGGAGGATGACGCCGGTGGTCATCATCGCCCGAGGCTGATTCTTGAACTGGCCGATAACGTCCTTGTTCAAGCTGCCCTCGGACACCGACCGCGTGACGATCATGCCCGTGGCGGTGGAGATCATCAGCGCCGGAAGCTGAGAGACCAGTCCGTCGCCGATGGTGACAATGGAATACCGGGATATGACGTCGCTGAAGGTTCCGCCGTTCATCAGCATGCCAATGAGCACACCGCCGATGAAGTTGATCATGGTGATGATCAGGGACATCGTGGCGTCGCCCTTGACGATCTTGGTGGCGCCATCCATGGCGCCGTAGAAATCGGCCTCTTTTTGAATCTTGTGCCGCCGGTCCTTGGCCTCCTGCTCGTTGATGAGGCCGGAGCTCAGGTCGGCGTCGATGGCCATCTGTTTGCCGGGCATGGCGTCCAGGGTGAACCGGGCGGCCACCTCGGCCACACGCTCGGCGCCTTTGGTGATGACGATGAACTGCACCAGCACGATGATCAGGAAGATCACCACGCCGATGACGATGTTGCCGCCGGTAATCAGATTGCCGAAGTTGGCAATAACCTCGCCGGCGTAGCCATGGTAGAGAATCTGCCGCGTGGTGGAGACGTTCAGTCCCAACCGGAAGAGGGTGGTTACCAGCAGAAGGGACGGGAATATGGAAAATTCCAGCGCCTCCGAGATATTCATGGTAATCATCAGGATCATGATGGACAACCCGATGTTCACCACCAGCAAAACATCCAGCAACGGCGTCGGCAGGGGGATGATCAGGAACAGCACGATGACCACGACGGCAAGAGATATTGCGTTGTCAAAAATTTTTCTCAAGCGCCGGTCACCTCCCTTTCTGTTTGTTCCTTTCCGCCCCGGTCCCATAACCGGACCGTTCTATCCTTTGGACAAAGGGGCAAATTTATTTTACCAGCTTATGGTTCTCGTTCAGGCGGAAGATGTAGACCAGAACCTCCGCCACGGGATTATAGAGCTCAGGGGGAATTTCCTGGTCCAGCTCCGCGTCCGCATACAGCGCGCGGGCCAGGGGCACGTTCTCAATGACGGCCACCTTATTCTCCTCCGCCACCTTCACAATCCGCAGGGCCAGCTCATCCATGCCCTTGGCAAGAACGATGGGGGCCGCGTCCTCCTCCGGGTGGTATCGGAGAGCCACGGCGAAGTGGGTGGGGTTTCGGATGACCACGTCGGCCTGGGGCACCTGCTGCATCATACGGGCCCGGGCCCGGCTCCGCTGAACTTCCTTGATCTTTCCCTTGATCTGGGGATCGCCTTCGGTTTGTTTGTACTCCTCCTTGATCTCCTGCTTGCTCATGCGCAGGCCCCGTTCGTAGTCCCACCGCTGGTAGAAAAAGTCCACGGCCGCCAGAACGATGAACGCCAGACCGATCTTGACAATCATATTCATTCCCTGGGAGAACAGGTGCGCGCAAGAGGCCCGCAGATCCACGTGAAGATACTTGGCGCTCTCGTCGAACATCCCCTTCAAGCTCAGGTAAACGATGATCATCAGGAGGCATATTTTCAACAGGCCCTTCAGCGCATTGATCACGCTCTTCAGCGAAAATAGGCGCTTGAAGCCCTGTATTGGGCTAATTTTACTGAGTTTTGGTCGGATCAGCTCCGTGCTGACCAGCATGCGCGTCTGGGCAAAGGTGGCCACAATGGCACAGGTTATGGTCACCAGCGTGATCGGAAGCACACTGCGGACCAGAACCCCCAGCCCCTGTTTCACCAGCTCCAGAACCATGTCGTCCAGAACCAGGGACCCGTCCACCGCGCACATGGACAAGCAAAAGCGCATAAAACCGGACAACTGCGCCCCGATGGTTCCGGAGAGCAGCCGGAAGGCAGCGAAGGAGCCCAGCAGCGTGACCACCGCCACGGCGTCCTGGCTCAGAAAGACGTTACCTTTCTTTCGTTCGTCTCTTCGCTTTTTTGGGGTTGCTTTTTCGGTTTTAGAGCTATCCGCCACGGCTCATCCCCCCTTTTGGCGCTTGCCGCTTTAACCCATCAGAACCAAAAGGTTATGGAGGCTGTTCAGCATCGTCCGTTCCGCCTCCAGCAGGAACTCGCTGAACGGAGTCATCAGTAGCACAAGCAGGGCCAGGCCGATCAAAACCTTCAGCTCGATATTAATGGAAAACACATTGATCTGGGGAATGACCTTCATCAAAACGCCCATTCCCAGCTGCCCGATAAGTTCCGCCGCAAGAATCGGCATGGCCAGCTTCACCGCCAGCAAGGTGCACTGAATGAAAAGCTCCAGCATCAAATTCGTCACGTCGTGGCCAATGGAAACATTCCCATAGGCCACAATCTCGCTGGAGGTCACCATGATGCGTATGAGGGTATGGTGCCCGTTTCCGCAGAAAAACAGCAGAATCATCAGCGCATTGAGCAGCGTGCCTGTGACGGACATGTTGGAATGAGAACCGGAGTCGTAAATCTGGTTCATGGTCATGCCCATTTGCGTATCAATGGCCAAACCGGCCATCTGAGGAATATAAAAGAAAAACTGAACCACCATGCCCAGAATCAGCCCAATGGCCATTTCCATCAGCAGCGCCGCCGCCAGGGGCAATATGCCCGCTGGGGGCGCTATCCGGCCTCCCTCAACGGAGTAGGTAAAGACCGAGAGGACCAGGGAAAACCCGGCTCGGAACACCCCCGGAATATTTTGCCGGCTCAGCAGGGGATTGAACAGCACGAAACCGCTCATCCGGGCTGTGATCAGCAAGAAGAGCGTCAGTGCCCCTTCGTCTATCATAGGCGCCTCCGCTTATGGGGTTCATAACGTTTGCCAAGGGATGCGTCCCCAACCGGCGGGAACCCCTCCGCCATGGGACTATATGGTTACCATAAGGTCAAACAGCTCCTTGGCGTACTCCTGAAGCGTCGTCAGCATCCAGCCTCCCGTGAAGAGGAGAACGCTCATAACGATCAGCACCTTCAAAATGAAGGAAATGGTCTGCTCGTGAATCTGGGTCACCGCCTGAAAGATGGCCACCACCACGCCGGCAAACATACTCAGCACCAGCATAGGGCCGCCCAATTTGATGACAACACCCACGGCGTCCCGCATTACGTCGGTTATCATTCCCGTTTCCATTGCTCAGCCCTCCGCTATTGAAACCGGCGAAACGCCGCGGCGTCTCTCTCCTGGTCTGGCGCGGTTTCCTTCCGTCATTTGAAGCCCCGCACCAGGGTGGAAAACAGCAGCTCCCATCCGTTCAGCGTCACAAAGAGCAGCAACTTGAACGGCGCGGAGATCATGGACGGCGGCAGCATAATCATACCCATCGACATCAAGGTACACGACACCACAATGTCAATCAGCATAAAGGGAATGTACAGCAGCAGTCCAATGGTGAAGGCCCTTTGCAGCTCACAGGTCACAAAGGAGGGCACGATGATCCGCATTGGTATGCTCTCCACCACCGCGTCCGTGTCCGTCACCCCATCCGTGTCCGCGTAGACCTCCTCCGGCAGCTCCACATGGGCCATGTCGGAGAACATCTTCAAGGTGTTTGGACGGGTGTTGCGGAGCATGAACTCTTTCAGGGGCACCGCGGCCCGGTCGAAGAACTCCTCCTGGGATATCTCCTCTTCTACATAGGGGCGGTAGGCCTCCTGAGAGATCCGGGTGATGGTGGGAGACATCGTAAAAAACGTCAAAATCAGCGCCAAGCCCACCAAAACCAGATTGGGCGGCGTCTGCTGCGTGCCCATGGCGTTGCGCAGAAAGGAAAAGGAGATGATATACCGGGTAAAGGACGTCATCATCACCACGAACGACGGCAGAAGCGTGATCATCGTTGTCAGAAACAGAATCTCCAACGCCTGCACGTTATCGCCGTTTACATTGATTAGCCCTTCCGGCACCTCCGGTTCACCTCCGCCCCTTTTGTTTCAGCATCGTAAAAAAGGCCTCTTGAAAGCTTGGGCGATCTCCGCCTTCCGGAGACCCCCGCCAGGCGGCGGCCTCTTCCGCCGTGAGCTCCGCCAAGAGGGTAATCCCCCCCGGAGCCGCTCCCAGGAGCAAATACCGCTCCCCCACCTGGGTCAGGAGCACGCGCTGATCCCGCCCCAGGATCATTTGGTCCAAAATCGCCAGCCCCCGTCCTCCGGCCAGACCGCCGAAGACGCCCCGGCCCGCCACGTAACGGGTGACCCAGTAAGCCAGGCCGATAATCAGTATGACGCAGATTATCAGCCACAAGAGGGAGGCCAGCGTCGTGTCCCACGGCATCCCGTCAGGGATTGCCCAGAATCGTGCTGACGGTTTTCAGCACCCGGTCGGGCTTGAAGGGCTTGACGATGAAGTCCTTCGCGCCGGAACGCACCGCGTCCATAACCATGCTCTCCTGGCCCATGGCGGAGCACATAACCACATTGGCGCTGCTGTCCTTGGCGCGGATGGCCTTCAGGGCCTCCAGCCCGTCCATGTTGGGCATCGTGATGTCCATGATCACCAGGTCCGGACCAATCTCGCCGAACTTTTCCACCGCGTCCGCGCCATCCACGGCCTCGAACAGCTCCGTATACCCGTTCTTGCTCAGGGTATCCTTAATCATCTTCCGCATAAAGGCGGCGTCGTCGACCAGCAAAATTTTCTTAGCCATTGTCGTATTCCTTCCTTCTTAATCCAAAAATAGTGTGCCTTATTTCAAAAGCGCCTGTGCTTCGGCGTCTTATTTTTTCGCCAGCTCAATTACGGGCTCCTGGACGATCTCGGTAATCCGGACGCCGAAATTATCGTCGATTACCACCACATCGCCCTTGGCCACGCACTTTCCGTTGACAAACAGGTCCACCTGGTCTCCGGCCAGCTTATCCAGCACCACCAGAGACCCTTTGGAAAACTCCAGAATGTCCTGCACTTTCCGCTGCGTCCGGCCAATCTCCACCGTTACCTGGAGGGGGACCTCCATAATCAGGTCCAGATTCTGGGCCTGTTCCTTCCCCAGCACATCCGCGGGATCCAGATCATGGAGCGGCGCGGGCTTGGTATTAATCAGCTTAGGCTGCGGCGCGGGCGCCGGGGCCGGAGGAGGCGGGGGGGCGTTGTTGGCCATGGCCGTGGTCATGGCAGTCATCATGGCCGCCATCATCGCTCCCAGGTCCGCCGCCGTCGCGGGAGCCGCAGCCGCCGCGGCAGGTGCGGCCGCAGCAGGCTGCGGCGCGGGCTGAGGAGCCGGAGCGGGGGCGGGCGCGGCCGCCGGGGCGGCCATGCCGGCCATCATCGCCTCAATTTCCTCCTGGCTCATCTTCTTACTGGAGGAGGCCTCGGGTTCCGGCGCAGGAGCCGGGGCGCCGCCGGCCATGCCGGCCATCATCGCCTCGATTTCCTCCTGGCTCATCTTCTTATTGGAGGCGGGCTCGGGCTCCGGCGCGGGAGCGGGCTCGCCGCCGCCGTTCATCCCCGCCAGCATGGCCTCGATCTCCTCCTGGCTCATCTTGCCGCCGGAGGAAGCGGGCTCTGCCGCCGGGGCCGGAGCGGGTTCCGGCGCCGGAGCCGGCGCGGGGGCGGCCATCTCCTCCTCGTCGTCATCGGTCAGGCCCAGGCCCTTCAGAAGCTCCTTGGCCAGCTCCACGCTCATGACGTTCATGAACTCGCTCTCCAGAGCACCCTCGATTTTCAGGGCAAACCGGACGATGACAATGTCCTCCGCGCCCTGGGGGAGATGATTCTGCTTAAAGAGATCCAGATTTTCCAGCTCAAAGGGCTGGGGAGTGGAAATATCCACCTGATAGCCCAGGAAGTCGCTCATGGCCGTGGCGGCGGCGCCCATCATCTGGTTCATGACCTCGCACACGGCGCTGATGGTCAGCTCGTTGAGCTCGAACTCCTCGTCCGGCGTCTCGCCGCCCATGAGGATATCCACGATGACCTTGATGTCGCTGCGCTTGAGTAACATGATGTTACTGCCCGCCAGGCCCTCTACATATTTGATCTCGATGCCCATGGCGGGTTCCAGGTTGCCCAGAACAAATTCCGCCGTCTTGATGGACGTGACCTTTGGTGTGGTGATATCTACTCTGTGCTCCAGAAGATTGGATACCGCGGTGGCAGAGGAGCCAAGGCTGATATTCATCATTTCCCCGAGGGCGTCAATCTCCATCGGGCTAAATAATTTTTTCTCCATTCCGTCTACTCGCTCCTTTGCTCAAGCTGATAGCATACTTCATCTATTTTCACAGCCATATTTTTCTTATGGGTACCCATCTTTCCGGTAAACCAGTGATAACCGCCGATTTCCAGGTAAATGGGGGCTTCCTTGGACTGGCCCAAGTCGATGACATCGCCCACATTCAAGTGATAGATATCGCTGAGGGACAGCTGCGTGCTGGCCAGCTCCGCGATGATCTCCAATTGAGAATCCCGCAGCTTGTCGAAAATCTCCTCCGACTTGTCCTCGGTACTGGTCCGGCGCATGGGACTCTCCCGGCTGATCTCCGCGAAAACGTTGGTCAAAACCTCTCCCGGCAGGCAGATGCTCATCCGGCCCGAGAGATTGGGAAACAAGAGCTTCAGGTCCACAATCACCACCGTCTCATCCAGGCCGATCACCTGGTTCAGCGTGGGGTTCACCTCGGTGCGGCTGTATTGGAAATGGACGGGGGCGTAATTCTCCCAGCTTCGGTCCATCATCTTCACGATGTCGTCGGCCAGATCTTCATAGAGCCGCAACTCCAGGTCCGTGTAGCTGTAATCGGACTCCAGCGAATCGTCCACCATGCCCTCACCGCCCAACATGCGGTCCATCATACTCAGTGACGTTGTTGTGGAGATATAGAGCATAGCCGGAGTCTCTTGGGTCTGCCCCTTCAAATCCACATTGATCATACCCAGAACGTCGCCCTCTGTCAAGGCATTGGAAAATTCGTAATACCGTTGTTCCTCGATGCTCTCCACGGTGATTTCGCAGTTGGAGCGAAACCGGGCGTTCATCCGGGAGCCGATCACCCGGGAATAGTTGTCAAAAATGCCGTTCAGCATTTTAATGCGGTCTTTGGTGAATTTACGGGGACTGCTGAAGTCGTATTTTTGATACTTCTTTTCCTGGTTCTGATTGGATTGCTCCAAATCCTTGTCTCCGCTTCGAACCGCGTTCAGCAAAGCATCAATTTGAGCTTGCGATAATACGTCTGCCATATCATCCCCCCCTACTCTGCATTGGAATCGGCTCTCCGCCTGGGCGGCGGAAGGCCGTTTAAGATTCCGCGATATAATACTGCTGGATCGCGCCCTGGCCGTTGAGCTCCGCCTCCAGGTCCCGTCCGCTGATAATCATTTCCACCCGGCGGTTCTTCGCCCGGTTCTCGTCGGTGTCGTTGGGCGCGATGGGGCGCCACTCACCGAAGCCTTCGCTGACCAGCCGGGCCGGGTCCACGGTGCACCCGTTCTCCTGGAGATAGACGACCACGTTGGTGGCCCGCTGGCTGGCCAAAGTCCGGTCCGTCTTGATGCTGTTGCCGCCGCTGCGGGCCCGGGCCGTGTGGCCCTGGACGCGGATCTCATCGATGGAGCCCGAGACGTTGCTGAGCATGTCGCTGACGCCGTCCAGAATGGGATACGCCTCTTTTAGGATCACCGGACTGTCTCCCTCAAAAAAGACGGACTGGCTGAAGGTGATGAAGACCTTGCCGCCGTCCTTGCTGACGGTGATGGCATCCTGGAGATTCCGCTGCTGGACAAAGTCCTGAATGGCCTGGAGGAGGCTCTCCATGTCCTGCTCGATCTCCTCCTGGCGCTCCTCCAGGTTTCCGCTGTCGCCGGTCTCGTCGGCGTTGGGGCCGTCCGCCCCGGCGGTGGCCCGGGTTTCCTCCACCGCCGTGGGATTGAAGCTCTGGACGATGGCCTTCCAGTTGTCCTCGCTGATGGTGGACATGGAATACAGCAGCACGAAGAAGCACAGCAGCAGCGTCACCATGTCGCCGTAAGTATCCATCCAGTTCGCGCCGCCGCCACCACTCTTTTTCTTTTTAATCGCCATTGCCGCTCACCTTTCCTTTCGAACCAAAGGAATCATCCCTTCGCCTCGCCGGCGCCCTCGCCGCCCATCTCACGCTGCTTCTGAGACATGTAGGTCAGGAGCCGCTCCCGGAGGGACTTGGGGTTCTCGCCGGCCTGGATGGCCATGACGCCCTCCACGATAATCTGCTTGCAGAGAACCTCCTCGCTGTCCCGCCCCCGGAGAAGCTGGGCCACAGGGCCAAAAACCACGTGGGCCAGCAAGCACCCGTAAAGGGTGGTGATCATGGCGGTGCCCATGCTGGTACCCAGGGAGTCGGCTCCGCCGTCGCCGCTGAGGTTCATGGACATCAGCATGTTGATCAGGCCCACCAGCGTACCCACCATGCCGAAGGCCGGGGCCACGCTGGATGCCTTGTCATACAGCGCCGCGGCGTCCTCGTGCCGGGCGGACATGCACTCGATGTCGTTTTCCAGGATGCCCCGGACCTTATCCTGGTCGTTGGCGTCCACGATGAGCATGATGGCCTGCTTGAAGAAGGGGTCCGTCTGCTCGTTGGCCTTCTCCTCCAGGGACAAAAGGCCGTTCTTCCGGGCAATCTGGGCCAGCTCCACCAGCTGGTCAATGTACCCCTTAGGGTCAAACATTTTGTTGTTGAGAATAATCTTGAAATGCTTCGGAATGTTCTTGAGCATGTGCCCCGGGAAGCTGGCCACCACGATGAAAAGCGTACAGCCGATGGTGATGAAAATAGACGCCGCGTCGAAGAAGTTCCAGAGGTTGGCCAGTTCGAACGTAATCGGGGGCTTTCCCGCCGCTTTGGGGCCGATGTTGATGCCCATGACGCAGCCCAGCAAAAACACGCCAAACGCGCCGACAATGCCAACGATATAGTTTATATTCATTTAGAAATGCCTCGCTCCCTCAGCCGGACGAAGGACCCCGGCCTGTGAATTTTATCTATATTCGATCAACGCTTGTCCGATACCACGATCTCGCGGTAAATGTCCTGAACCTTGGCGTTGTACTCTGCGATTTTATGAATGATCTCTTCCACACTCTCGCGAACCAGATAGTAATCGTGGTTCATCATGGTGATCTTGGACTCGGGGATGCACTCGATGTGCTCAATCTGCAAGTGGTTCAAAAGAAACTTGTCGTGATTTCTCTTTGTCAAAAGAATCATAAAAACCGCCCTTTCACGGCCCGCCGGGGTGTCCGGCCCCGGCGGGCAGCCGTTTTGAATTAGAAGCTCATCAGCGCTTCATGTTGACCAGCTCTTCCAGCATAGAGTCGGTCACGGTGATGATGCGGGTGTTGGCCTGGTAGCCGCGCTGGGTGGTAATCAGCTCGGAAATCTCGGTGGCCAGGTCCACGTTGGGGGACTCCAGGAAGCCGGTCATCAGCTTGACGTTGCCCGAGCTGGCAATCCGGGACAGCTCCGGCAGCTCCTCGGCGTCCTCGTCGGGGGTGCCGTCCTCGCCGGTGGTCTGATAGAGGCTTCCGTTCACGTAACTGAGACCCAGCTCCGTCTCCACGCCGCCCAGCATGGAAACGCGCATGTCGCCGGCGCCGGCGCCGCACTGGTAGTAGCTCTGGCCCATGTGGCTGACGCCGTTGGGGTTGGCCACCGTGGCCATGCCCAGGTAACCCACGGTGACATTGATGCCGCCCTGCTTGGTGGTGCCGGTGATGCAGCCGGTCTTCTTGTCGATGGTGATGCTGTCCAAGATGGCATAAGCCAGGGGGTTGTCGGTATCCGCGGGCTCTTCTGTGCCGTCAACATTGTTGTTGCCGCCGTTGTTCTCAGTGGCTTCGTCGATCAGCGGATTGTAATCCCGAAGGGGAATATAGCTGGCGGAGTTGTTTTCGCCGGTTGTTTTGTCCACCGGGTACTTGACCTCGTAGCTCCACTCATAGCCCTCGTTCAGCTTCGTGTGCTCGGCGTCCGCCCAGGGCTGCTTGTCGCCGTGTCCGGCGGCGTCGGGATTTTCCACAATGTTTCCGTTGGGGTCCTTCAGCACCTGCTTCAGCCGGGGCAGCCGGATGGGCACCAGCTGGTCGCTGACGATGGGCTTGCCTTCCTTATCTGTGCCGGTGGTCAAAAAACCGTAGACCGTGTTGCCCTGGCCATCCACCAGATAGCCGTCGGCGGCGAAGTAGAAGTCGCCCACCCGGGTGAGCATAAGGCTCTTGAAGCTGTTGGGATTGGTGGGGTCGATGACGCTCTGCTGGTCCTTGGTGCCCACCATGAAGAAGCCGTCGCCCACGATGGCGCAGTCCATGGGGTTGCCGGGGTTGTAGCTGGAGGTGGACATATCCAGGTCGATGCTGGCCACCAGGGAACCGTAACCCAGCTGAGAGGGGTTCAGGCCACCCACAACCTCGCTGCCGTTGGAGCCGCTGGAGTACATGCTGTAAATGCTGTCACGGAACACGGTTCTCTGCTTTTTATAAGCGTTGGTGTTCACGTTGGCCACATTGTTGCCGATGACGGAAAGCTTTTGCATGTGGGCCTTCAGGCCCGCAATGGATGCGTACATTGATCCGGTCATAGGGAATGTTAAACTCCTTTCGATTCTTGGCGCCGCCTGGCCCCGTCAGTCGGACGGGGACCAAAGGCCTCCGAAAACCGGTCCTGCCCTCTGTAAAAGCTGTTACAGGAACACGGCGCCGTCGATGTTGGTAAAAACGCTGTCCTTCATCTCGTCCTGTGTAATGGCGGTAATCACTCTGCCATGGGGGACGTTGATAATGAAGGCCTTCTCGGTGTCCATCGCCAGGATGTTTGTGGCGCCCTTGGCCTGAGCGCGTACCATACTGCCCTTAATCTGGTCGATGAGACTGGGGGTGATCTCAATGCCCCGTTCCTCGGCCCGGTCACGGGCGTGCTTCGAAAATTGGACATCCTGTCCGGCCCTTGCCAGCTCCTGCTGCAAGGCGGCGGCAAAACCGCCAGCTGCCGTTCGCTTCCCTGCGTCCGGTATCGGTTGCGTTTGTACTTGTCTGGCTACGCGTTCAATCATGAACCATCACCTCAGCCGTTGGTATCCTGGGTTGTGCCGTCTCCCGTGCCGTTGTTGGAGCCTTCGGTGCCGCCGCCGGGGTTCACTCCGTCGGGCTTCTGGTCTCCGTCCGGTTTCTGGGTGTCGTCGGGTTTCTGGGTCACGTCGCCGGTGCCATCCTCGCCCTCACCGTCGCCTTCCCCGTCCTCTTCGTCCTTGGGCTTGGGCAAACGGCCTACGGCCATGATCTCGTTGAGGTAGTAATACTCATCGTTGATGAAAATGATGTGCTGTCCGTCCTTGGTGCCGGTGGCGGTGACGGTGCCCACCAGCTCTTCCAGCTCCGTGCCGTTGTACTTGCCCACGGTGACTTCCTTGCCCACCAAGGAGGCGGCGTAGTTCATCGTGGTGGCGTCGGTCATGTTGACCATGGACTGAATCATCTGCATCTGGACCATCTGGTTCAGCATCTCCGAGGTATCCATGGTGTCGTCAATGCCCTGGTTTGTCATCTGGGTAATCATCAAGGTGATGAAATCCGTCATATCCAGGTCCATGTTGCTGCCCTTTTTGCTGACGTTGATCGTATAATCGCCAACCTTATGGTCACCGTAGATATTACCAACGTCCTGCATGAAATCGCTCATTGGTTCACTCCTTTCTCTCCTTAGTTCTCATCCATGGGGATGAGTCCCAGGCGGAGCTGCTGCATGAAGGCCTCGCTGTCGGTGTGACGGCTCTGGCGCCGTTCCTGCTGCTGCTGCCGCTGCTGATGTTGCTGCTGCTCATAGAGGTCCTGACGCTGGCTCTCCTCCTGGCGGGGGACTTCCACCCGGACTTCCTGCTGCGTTTCCCGGCTGAGCAGATTCTCCAAGCCGGAGAGGTTCTTGGAAAGCAAAGACTGAGTGTCCCGGTTTTCCGCGTGAAGCTGGACCACCAAGCCGCCGTCCTTGCTCCAGAGCATCTCGACCTTCACCTTGCCCAGGTTCTCGGGGTTCAGCTGAATTTCCACCTGGGTCTCCCCGTCCTGCAGGGCCTGGGCCAGCCGGTCGCCGATCTGGGTTTCCATGGGCTTCTCGGTCTTCTCCGCCGCCGGCGCGTCGCCCACCTTCACGGGAGCCGCCTTGACGTCCTCAAAGACGGGCCGTTCCATCTCGGCGTCCTGAAGCTCGGGATTCTCGCCGTCGTCCGAGGTCTCCGCGTCCTGGGTTTCGGCCTTGCCGGTCTCCACCTTGATTTCCATCTCCGGAGCCTCGCTGTTCAGCTCCGTCTCCGGAACCTCCATCTGGGTTTCCGGGGCGGCGTCCGCCTCGTTCTCGGCCTCAATCCACTGGGAAGCCACGGCGTTCATGTCCTCGGGGTTCTGTCCGCCGTCCTCCAGGGGCCGGGCCCAATGCACCACTCGGATGCCAAGCTCCTCGTTGTCGTCATAGCCCACGGGTACCAGGCCGTCCTCCCAGCTGGGGTCCGTCAAAATCTGGGGGGTCTCCTCGACGATCTCGGCCACCAGGGGGTTGTTCAGCATGGCCATGGCGGCCAGGGACATCCGCTCCTCCAGTTCCTTCTCGCTCATGGGCGCGGCCGGGCTCTCCTGGGTTTCCTGAGAACCCTGGGGCTTCTGGGTCTCCTGAGTGTCGCGGGTCTGGGTGCTGTTCTCGGGACGCTCCTGCCGGGGGGCAGCGGGCGTCTCGGCGCTCTGCTTCTGCTCCAGCAGCTTCTGGAAGCCGTCCTTGTCGGCGCTGCCGCCCTTCACGGCCGGGCGCTCCTGGGGCATCTGCATATAGTTTACCATCGCGTTGTAAAGCTGTTCCATAATCCTTCTTTCACCTCCTCATCTGAAATTATATTCCAAACGGCGGTTTTATGCGCCGGATGGGACCTTGCTTTTTCTGCCGGCGCTTACGCGCTGGCCGCGGCGTTGGACCGGGCGGAGCTGACGAACTCCTCGATGAAGAGCTCCTCGCTTTTGGCCTCGGCCTTGTGATAGGCGTCCAACTTCTTTTCCCGGAGTTTTTCAATGGAGGAGGTCTCCTTCTTGGCCTCCACCATGGCCTCCCGCCGCTTTTCCGCCTCGGCCTCCAGCTCCTCCAGGTGCTTGGTCTCCCGCTGAATCTCCTGCTCGGCGGCCCGGAGGGCGCTTTGGTACATCAGCGCTTCCGTAACGGGCATGCCTTCCATCGCCCGGTCCCGGTAATCCTCGTTGCAGTCCCGGTATTCCCGCCAGAGCTTTTCCAGCAGCTCCTCCTGGGCCCGAACCCGGGCCACGGCCTCGGCGTGCTCCCCCTGGAGCACCCCCAGAACCTGCTGTTTATAAGAAAGAACGGTATCCAGAGCGAACTTGAACTTCTTCACAGAGCGGTTCTCCTTTGGTTCAGTTAGTTCAGTATATGCTTGAGCTTCTCAATGCACTGCTCATAGCCGAAGGACTCGTTGATGTCCTGGGTCAAAAAGCCGTTTACCGCGTCGATTTTGCTGAGGGCATAGTCCAGATTCCGGTTGGTCCCCGGCTTGTAAGCGCCGATGGCCACCAGGTCCTGATTCTTCTCGTAGGTGCTGAGGATATCCCGGAGGCGGGAGGCCAGCTGCCGGTGCTCCGGGCTGACGATCTCCACCATCAGACGGGAGATGCTGGCGGATACGTCGATGGCCGGGTAATGGTTGCTGTTGGCCAGCTGCCGGGAGAGAACAATGTGCCCGTCCAGGATGCCCCGGACGGTATCGGCGATGGGTTCGTTGGTGTCGTCGCCCTCCACCAGCACGGTGTACACGCCGGTGATGGAGCCCTTGTCGAAATTGCCGCTGCGCTCCAGAAGCTTGGGCATTTCCGCGTACATGGAGGGGGTGTAGCCCCGGCTCACCGGCGGCTCGCCGATGGCCAGGCCGATTTCCCGCTGGGCCATGGCGAATCGGGTCAGGGAGTCCATCATAAGAAGGACATCGTACCCCTGGTCCCGGAAATACTCCGCGATGCCCGTGGCCACGCTGGGGCATTTCATCCGCAGCATGGCGGGCTGGTCGCTGGTGGCCACCACCAGCACTGAGCGGCGCATGCCCTCCTCGCCCAGGTCCTTCTGGACAAATTCCAGAACCTCCCGGCCTCGTTCGCCCACCAGGGCGATGACGTTGATATCCGCCTTGACGTTCTTCGCGATCATGCCCATCAGTGTGGACTTTCCCACGCCGGAGCCCGCGAAGATGCCAATGCGCTGGCCCTTTCCGATGGTAATCATGCCATCGATGGCCTTTACTCCAAACTCCATCCGCTCCCGGATCGGGGGGCGGCGAAGGGGATTGATGTAAGAACCGCCGACGCAGTAGGCGTCGCCGCCCTCGAAAGGCGGCTTGCCGTCAATGGGCTGGCCCATGGCGTTGATGATGCGTCCCCGAAGGAACTCACCCACCCGCAGCGTCAGCTGCCGTCCGGTGTTCCGGACGAAATTTCCCGCCGAGATGCCCGCCATGTCGGAATAGGGCATCAGCAGGATGTGGTCGTTCTTGAAGCCCACCACCTCGGCGGTGACCTGGCCGCCGGAGTCGCCGTTGTAAATCCGGCAGATGTCGCCCACGGCCGCCCGGCCGCCGCTGGCCTCAATGGACATTCCGACTATATTCTCAATTTTCCCGGTCAGGCTGTAGGTCTCCGCGTTGTAGACCTGACGGATCATTTGCCGGAACATAGCGTCTCCTTTGGGGCTACACGCCGCCGTTGAAATTCAGGTTGTTAAAGCTGATGCCATCCTCCACGGGTCCGGCGTCGGACAGCAGGGTTCGAATGTTGTTCATCTGGGTGGCGGCGCTGGCGTCCACAATCTCATCCGGGGTCTCGATGATGCAGGTGCCCGCCTCGTCGTCCGCCATGGGGATAATGCGCACCCGGTCCGAAAGGGCCGACAGCGCCGTCATCAGTGACGCGGGCACCCGAACAAGGTGCTTCGCGTCACATTCCGCTATGTAAATATGGGCCCACTCCCGCCGTTTCCGCTTGTCGATGGCGGTTTGAATCATCCGGCAGATGACCTCGCTGCTGCTCTTGAGGCTGACGCACACCACCTTTTCCGCGATGGCGATGGCCAGGTCCCGCAGCTCCTCCACGTTGTCGTCCATCTGCTGGTCCAGCCGGGTTCCGGCCTGTTCCAGGAAAACCTCAAACTCGGCGGCCAGGGCGGCGGCCTGCCGCTCCTGGGCCCGCTGGCCCTCCTGAAGGGCCTGGGCGGCGCCCTGGGCCAAGCCCTCGGCCCGGCCGGCCTCCAGCCCGCTCTGGCGGGAGGACTCAAAGAGCTCCTGGGCCTTCAGCTCGGCCTCCAGCCGGGCCTGGTCCAAAATCTCCTCCGCCCGGCGGCGGGCGTCCTCCAGAATCTGCTCCGCCTGAATCTGGGCGAAGCTCACCGGATCCGGCTCCGGTTCCGGCTCGGGAGGAAGCTCCGCCTCCTCCGCCTCGATCCGAACGTCCAGCGCCGGCGCTTCCGCCTCCTCCCCCGGCGGGGGAGAGGGCGGCGGCGGGGCGGCCTCCGGTTCCTTCTCCAGAACCAGCTCCTCCGCCTTGGGGAACTGATAGGGCTCAGCCTTTGGACGCATGATGGATTTCCAAATACTAGGCAATGATATCGTCCTTTCCGCCCTTCAGGATGATGATCTCACCCTTCTCCTCCAGTCCTCGGATGATGCCGACGATGCGCTGCTGGGCCTCCTCCACGTCCTTCATACGGACGTTGGAGGTGATTTCCAGATCGTCCTTAATGCTCTGGGCCATACGGCTGGACATGTTGGCAAAGAGCTTGTTTGCCACCTCCGTGTTGGCGGCCTTGAGGGCCAGCACCAGGTCTCTGGGGTCGCAGTCCCGGACGAAGCGCTGCACGGAGCGGTCGTCCATGGTGATGATGTCCTCGAAGACGAACATCCGCTTGCGGATCTCGTCCGCCAGATCGGGATCGGACAGGCCGTCGAAGATGTTTTTCTCGCTGGTCCGGTCCAGGTTGTTCATCACGTCGGCCACATAGTCGATGCCGCCGACCTTGATGTTGGTATCGGTCATGATGTTGGAGAAGCGGTTGTGCATCTCGGCCTCCACGATCTTGATGGCGGCGGGAGAGACGCTGTCCAGCTTGGCAATGCTCTCCACCACCTGAATCTGCTTCTTTTCCTCCAACTGGGCCACCACGCCCGCCGCCTTGTCCGCGTCCACATAGGAGAGGACCAGGGCGATGGTCTGGGGCCGCTCGCCCCGCAGGGCGGAGAACAGGGACTTGACGTCCGCCTTGTCCATGAACGCAAACTCCCGGTTTTTGAGGCTCTTGGTAACCTTGCCCAGAAGCTCCGCCGCCGCCTGCTCGCCATAGGCCTTTTCCAGAACGGCCCGGGCGTATTCCAGGCCGCCCTCGGTGACAGCTTTATTGGTCAGGCAGAGCTGATAAAACTCGTTGAGAATATCCTCCGTCTGCTGGGTGCTCAGCACGCCGAGACGGGCCACCTCCAGGGTGAGCTGCTCGACCTCCTCGTCCTCCATGAACTTATAGAGGAGGGACGCCTTCTCCGCTCCCAGGGCGATGATGACCGCCGCCGCCTTCTGGGGGGTGGAGAGCTCCACCTGGGGAATGGCGGGCTTCGCCGCCGTTTGGGTGGCGGCCGCCGCCGCTGCCTCAGCCATTGCCGTCGCCCCCTTTCAGCCAAGTCTTGATCATCTGCGCCGCGATTTCCGGGTTGTCGCTGGCGAACTGGCGGATATCCTTCCGGAGCTCCATGCTCCGCTCCATCTCCAGCTCCATCACGTCGGCGCCCGCCGCGGCCTCGCCGTTCTCGCCGAGGCCCGCCGCGGCCATCATGGCTTCCATGTCCCTGCGCTCCCGCTCTTCCTGCTCCTGCTGCTGCTTGCGCTTCTTCCGGCGCAGCAAGAGGATGACGGTCAGCAGGATAATGAACAGCAGCAGACCCACACCGGCGGCAATCACAATCCACATGTGCTCCTCAAAGAAGCCGCCGGGCTCCAGGCCGGGCTGAAGCCCGACATTGGGATCATAGAATTCCATGGCCAGCACGGAAATCTTGCTGTCCAGAATCTCCTCTCCGGTAACAGGGTCCAGCTCGCCTTGAATCTTGGCGGCCCGGGCCACGTGCCGGCGGATGTTCTCCACGTCGAAGTCTCCCGCCGTACGGGAGTTGATGGTCACAGCCACGGTGCAGTCGGTGACCCGGCCCGCGCCGATGCTGTCAATCTGAAACTCGCTTCTGGAGTTCTCGTAGTCGATCTGCTTGTCGCCGGCAAGCATCGTGTCCCCGTTCTGGGGCAGGGCGCCGGCCTCCACGGCCTCCACCAGGTCGCTGTTGGACTCGGTGCCCACCACGCCGCCGGGCAGCCCTTCCTCCGGGCGGCCCACGTAATAGGAGCCCCGCTCGCTGCTCACGATGCCCCGGCCGTCCTCCGCTCCCTCGGGGAGACGGATTTCCGTCCGCTGCTCCGTGATCCGGTCCACTTCCACCTCGCAGGTGACGGCCACCTTCACGTTGTCCTCGCCGAAGATGGGGTCCAGAACCTTCTTGATGTTCGTGTTCGTCCGGTTCTCCCAGGCCTGCTGAAGCTGAATCTTCATGGCGCTGGCGTCGCCGTTCAGGGCGTCGCCGGTTAAGTAGATGTTGCCCGCCGTGTCGGAAATACTGACGGACTCAATCTCCAGTCCCTGAACGGAGTTGGAGATAAATTGCTGGATGGAGGCGGCCTGCTCCTCCGTGAGCATTTCGCCCTCCACCATGGTCAGTATAACGCCGGCGCTGGCCTGAATCACGTTGTTGCTGTCCAGTATGTAGGCCCGGTTCTCCCCCGGGGTGATGTTCACCGTCGCGTCCACCACGTTGGGGAAGTTTCGGATGACCCCGGCGATCTTCATCTCCAGGGCCGTCTTCTCCACGGCCAGCCGCTCCTCGTTGGTGGAGAACGCGCTGAGGTTTTCCGTGTAATAATTGCCGGTCTGGTTTAAATCCGCCATCAGAATCCGGGCCTTCAGGGCCGACTCCTGTCCGGCGGGGACCAGGACGGTGTTCCCGTCCTCCACTTTGTAGTTGGTAACTCCCTGTTCGCTCAGGAAGTTCAAAATCTTGGAGGCTTCCGTGTCGCTCACCTGTGTGACCAGCACGGCGTACTCCGTTTGATTCAGCGTCAATGCCATGGCGATGGCCACAATCAGGACCACCAAAACAGCGGCGATGGCAATCCAGATCTTTTTCGAAACGCTTTTGAGGCGCTCCTTCGTCTTGTCAAAGAGCGCCTTTGCTTTCTCCTTCAACCGCTGTCACCTCCTTTTCTCGTCCTTTGGCGGTGTCCTGAAGACATGGTTTGTGCTGCTTGGAGCCCGAAGGTGCCAAGCAGCACGCGGGAGGACTCCCCCGGCCGCCGTTTTGCTTACATGCTGATTCGCATCAGTTCGGAGTAGGCGTCCTGGGCCTTGTTCCGAAGCTGGATCAAAAGACTCACAGCAGATTGGCTCTTGCTTGCCGCAATCATCGCCATAGCGGGGTTATCCAACTGGCCCGTGGCCAGCAAATATTGAGCTTCCTTAAAATCCGCGTCCGTCTCTTTCACATTGTCGATGGCGGAGCGGAAAATCGCACCGAAGACGCTCTCCTCCACGGGAGAGCCGGCTTCCTGTGCGTTTTTCTCCGGGCTGATGGGGGTTAAGGGGGACAGCTTATCAATCGGTGTCAGCATGGCCGTGTTCGCCTCCTGTCAATTACTTACCGATCTGGAGCCCGTCGCCGATGACGGTCTTCATGGTGTTCAGAATGGTGACGTTGGCGGAGTAGGCCTGGGTGGCAGCCATGGCGTCGGAAATCTCCTTCACCATGTCCACATTGGGCATCTCCACGTATCCGTCCTCGTTGGCGTCGGGATGAGTGGGGTCGTACACCAGCTTCATGGGGGAGGGATCGTCCACAATCTGGGTCACCCGCACGCCGCCGGCCGCCTGTCCGTTGGGCACCATGCCGCTGGCGGCCCGGGCCATGGCCTGACGGAAGTCGTCCCGGCCGCTCTTGGCCTCGAAGATCACCATCTTCCGGCGATAGGACCCCTCGCCGCCCTCCACCCGGGTAGTGGTGGAGTTGGTCACGTTTTCCGCCACGATGTCCAGCCGAAGCTGCTGGGCCGTCAGGCCCGAGGCGGAGATGTTCATTGAACTTAAAAATGCCATAATTCTAAAATTCTCCATTTCCCGCCGGTGTCTCCGGCGGTTTGTTTCAGGCCCGGTGGTTCCGGGTCCGTTATCGTCGTCTGCCGCGCCTCTTAGCCCTCCCCCGCGGTTTAACACAGTGAAGGGGAAAAGTGCCTGGAGCCGGAGACAACTCCGGCTTACTGGCCGCGGATCGCGGAATTCAGAATAGCCAGCTCCGAATTGATGGAGCTCATGACATAGCGCATCTGGTAGGCGTTGCGGATGGCCTCCGCCGCCTGGGCCGTGACGTTTACGCCGTTGTCGTCCATTCTTGTCTGAACCAGTTGCTCCGTGACGGAGAAGGGCGTGCCCTCCAGCACCTGGCGCATGGACTTCACCGGGGCGGACTGGCGGGAGGCCTGCACCAGCTTGCTCTTCAGGCTCTCCTCGAAGGTGACCACCTTCTCCTTATAACCTGGGGTTTCCGCGTTGGCAACGTTGTCCGCGATGGCGGCCTGTTTGGTCCACAGATACCCCAGAGACTTTTCCAACATTATAAACGAATTGCTTGACAGGATACTCATTTTGGTCCCTCACCCTTTCCCAAAAGCTGCGTTTCGCAAATTATAGAAATGGCAGAGCGCCCCGCCCGAACCCAAAAAACAGTTGTACCTAACTTAATTAAAAACCCTGTTCCGTCCGGGGATTCCGGCCGCCGGCCTTCTTCCCGAATGTTCAACTGAAGGGGCCCTCCATTCTATTCCGCCGGAGGGCTTTCCATTCCATAAACATCCGCCGTAATTCCCTGTTGCTTTTACTACTATAACACCCGAGGTTTCCATGTGTGTTTTGCAACACATTTGTCTGTTCCGCCTAATCAGGTATTCTCTATTATGAACCATTCTCCCCGAAAAAGCAAGCATTTTTTTGACTGCCATCTTTTCCATTTTTAAGAAACCGCCAATGTTTTCCATGAATTTTTCCTCTTTCTCCAAAATTACCCGGTCCCGATTGCTTTCTCGCCGCGCGTCTTGACGCTTCAAACAATATTCTGGTCGCTTTTTCTCCATTTTTTGTCGAATCAGTCGAAGCGCATTTCGCTTTTTGCCGATTTGTCTTCGCCTCCGGGCTCTTGTAATTTTTCCCTGATCCCGGAGGCTCTTCGTTCTTGCTATTTCCTGTTTTCTGTGTTAAAATCGGAGTGTTATAGGCTGGTTGTTTTCGTCTCTTTTCATCAGGGAGGCGCTCCAGCGGGCCGGACGGTGGCTCTTCCGCCGGCAAATGAGCCAAGAACAAGGATGTGATCCCTTTGAGCACAGAACAGAAGCAGAAAATATTGATTGTGGACGACTCGGAACTCAACCGGGCCATTCTGGCGGATATGCTGGCCGACGAGTACGAGATCGTCGAGGCCGAAAACGGCCTTCAGGGCGTGGGCCTGCTTCAGCAGCAGGAGACTGAGATTTCCCTGGTCCTGTTGGATATTGTCATGCCTCAGATGGACGGCTTCGGCGTTCTGGAGGTCATGGCCCAGAATCATTGGATTGACGACATTCCCGTCATCATGATCTCCGCCGAAACCGGCTCCAGCCACATCGAGCGGGCCTATGAGCTGGGCGTCACGGACTTCATCTCCCGGCCCTTCGACGCGCTGATTGTTCACCGCCGGGTGGTCAACACCATTTTGCTCTACGCCAAGCAAAAGCGCCTGGTGGGCATGGTGGCAGACCAGATTTACGAAAACCAGCAGCGCAGCAGCCTGCTGATCGACATTCTCAGCCATATTGTGGAATTCCGAAACGGCGAGAGCGGCCTTCATGTCCTTAACGTCCGGACTCTGACGGAGCTGATGCTGAACCAGCTGGTCCAGAAGACGGACCGCTACCACCTCTCCCCCTCGGACATCTCCATGATCTGCACAGCCTCCTCCCTTCACGACATCGGCAAGATCTCCATCGACGAGAAAATTCTCAACAAGCCCGGCCGCTTCACGGACGAGGAATTCGCCGTCATGAAAACCCACTCCCTGGCCGGCGCGGAGATGCTGGAGAATCTCCCCATCCATCAGAACGACCCCCTGGTGAAGGTGGCCTACGACATCTGCCGCTGGCACCACGAGCGCTGGGACGGGCGGGGTTACCCCGACGGGCTCCACGGGGACGAAATCCCCATCTCCGCCCAGATCGTGGCCCTGGCCGACGTGTACGACGCCCTGACCTCCAAGCGCTGCTACAAGGACTCCTTCCCCCACGAGACCGCGATTCAGATGATTCTGGACGGAAAGTGCGGCGCGTTCAACCCCCTTCTGCTGGACTGCCTGCGGGACTTCGCGGACGATCTTCCCGCCCATATGAACAACAGCAACTCCGTCGCCCAGCGAAGCCGCCGGGAGATGCGGAACGTGGCCCAGGAGATGCACCGGCACGAGGAGCTCACCGCCTCGGAGCGGACGCTCCAGCTGCTGGAACACGAGCGGATGAAGTACAGCTTCTTTGCCGACATGAGCAAGGAAATTCAGTTCGAGTTCACCGCCTCTCCCCCCATGATTACCCTCTCCAACTGGGGCGCGGAGCACCTGGGGCTGGACGAAATCATCATGGACCCCCTTCACCAGCCCGAGGCCCGGGAGGTCATGGACCCCGCGGACTTCCAGAATCTCGTGGACATCCTGCGGAGCACCAGCCCGGACCTGCCCGTGGTCACCTACGACTGCAAGCTGAACTACAAAGGCGCCTGGCGCTGGACCCAGATCATAGCCCGGGCCACCTGGTCCAACGACGAGCCCCCCCGTTACACCGGCGCCATCGGCAA
Organism: Oscillospiraceae bacterium; assembly: GCA_910575815.1. GTDB lineage: Bacteria > Bacillota > Clostridia > Oscillospirales > Oscillospiraceae > Oscillibacter. Next base: position 64,138 of record CAJTFN010000009.1, on the reverse strand, counting down.
GGCCATCGACATTCACGACTCCCGGATGAAGCTGGCCTCCCTGGAGCGCCAGGCTTCCCACGACGCCCTGACGGGCCTTTTGAACCACGCCTACGCCAAAAAGCGCATCCTGGAGCGGATTGAGAGCCGGCCCACCGCCTCCTGCGCTCTGGTGATCTTCGACCTGGACCACTTCAAATCCGCCAACGACACCTACGGCCACTCCTTTGGCGATCAGGTTCTGGTCCATCTGGCGGAAAAGCTTCGCCAGTGCATCCGGGGCGGCGACATCGCCGCCCGGGTGGGCGGAGACGAGTTCCTGATCTTCCTGGAGTATAAGGACGACGTGGAAACCGTCATCTCTCGGATTTTCCAGTCGCTCTGCGGCCAGTTTGAGCACTTCCCCCTCTCCATCAGCATGGGCGTGGCCCTGACTTCCACCTCCATGTGCGATTACGACCACCTTTTCCACGCGGCGGATCAGGCCCTGTACACCGTGAAGCGGGGCGGACGGGGACAATACCGCTTCTATGACGAGAGTATGCGGGAAACCCTTTCCGCCATCTCCCCCATCGACGGGGACGAAAGTGAACAGCAGAATTAAGGAGGACTTCCTATGACGTTACAGGAATGTTACGCCGCCATGAGCGGCAATTACGACGATGCCATCGGCCGTCTGCGCAGCGAGCGGCTGGTTCAGAAATTTGTGCTGAAATTTTTGGACGACGGCAGCTATGACCTTCTCTGCCGTTCCCTGGAGGAGAAAAATTACGAGGAGGCCTTCCGGGCGGCCCATACCATCAAGGGCGTCTGCCAGAATCTCAGCATTACCAAGCTTCAGGACTCCAGCAGCCGCCTCTGCGAATCCCTGCGAAACGGCTACACGCCGGAGTCCGGCGTCCTTGCGGAGGAGGTGCGGGAGGATTACGCCCAGACCGTGGCCGCCATCCAGACCTTCCAGAAAGAGAGCGCCGGATGAAAAAGCTCCTAAACAGCGCCACCCGTTTCCTCACCATCAGTCTGGCCCTGGTTCTTTTGCTGACAGTATGCATCTTCTCCTTTCTGGCCTTCTTTATGTCCCAGAAGAGCGCCGACACCATCAGCGCCGTAGGCACCACCTACATGAGCGGCATGGGCGAGAAGGTCACCCAGCACTTCGCCACCACCATTGAACTGCGCCTGTCCCAGGTGGACTCTCTGGTGGGAAGCATCCCGTCGGGCAGCGGCACCCCCTCCGCCCTGCGGGAGGAGCTGGCCCGCAACGCCCAGGCCCGGGATTTTGTGGCTCTGGCGTTTTACTCCCCCACCGGCCAGTTTGAAATGATCTATGGGGAAGAACCCTCCCTGGCCGACCCGGGCCCCTTCCTGGCCTCCATGAACAGCGGCGACAAGAAGGTCGCCGTGGCCAGCACCGATCAGGGGGAAAAGGACATTCTCCTGGGCGTCTCCGCTGAGTATCCCATGTCCAACGGCGAGGTTTCCACCGCCCTGGTGGCCAGCCTCCCCGCCAGCTACATCGCAGACACCCTCTCTCTATACAGCGAGAACACCCTGGTTTACTGTCACATTATCCGCCGGGACGGCACCTTTGTCATCCGCAGCGGCGACGCCTACCGGGAGAACTACTTTGAGCGCATCCAGGCGCTTTTTGAGGAGCAGGGGGCGAGCGGAGAGCAGTACGTCCGGGAGCTGGAGGCCGCCATGGACACCGGCGAGGACTACTCTGCCCTTCTCACCTTCGGCACGGAGCGGCGGCACCTGCAATGCAACAAGCTCCCCTATTCCGAGTGGTATCTGGTGACGGTGCTGCCCTATGGCGAGCTGGACCAGTCCGTCAGCGATCTCAGCCAGACCTGGCTCTACCTGGTCTTCCTGGGCTGCGCCGTGGTGCTGGCCTCCCTGCTGCTGGTGTTCCTGCAATACTTCAAGCTCCTCCGCCGTCAGATGGTGGAGCTGGAGGCCGCCCGGAAAGAGGCCGTCCACGCCAATACGGCCAAGAGCGAATTCCTCTCCAACATGAGCCACGATATCCGGACCCCCATGAACGCCATCGTGGGTATGACGGCCATTGCCACCGCCAACATCGACGACAAGCAGCAGGTTCAAAACTGCCTGAAAAAGATCACCCTCTCCAGCCGCCACCTCCTGGGCCTCATCAACGACGTTCTGGACATGAGCAAGATTGAGAGCGGCAAGCTGACGCTGAACATGGATCAGGTCTCCCTGCGGGAGGTGATGGACAGCATCGTCAGCATCGTTCAGCCCCAGGTCCGCTCCAAGCGCCAGCACTTCGACGTGTTCATCCACGACATCACCACGGAAAACGTCTGCTGCGACAGCGTACGCCTGAATCAGGTCCTCATCAACATTCTGGGCAACGCGTTGAAGTTCACCCCGGAGGAGGGCCAGATTCAGCTGGCCCTTTACGAGGAGAGCTCTCCCAAGGGAGAGGACTACGTCCGCACCCACATTGTCGTCACGGATACCGGCATCGGCATGACGCCGGAGTTCAAGGCGAAAATCTTCGAGTCCTTTGTCCGGGAGGACAGCGCCCGGGTCCGCCGGACCGAGGGCTCCGGCCTGGGCATGGCCATCACCAAGTATATCGTGGACACCATGGGCGGCACCATCGAGGTGGAGAGCGAGCTGGGCAAGGGCAGCGAGTTCCACGTGACCCTGGATCTCCAGCGGGCCGAGACTCCCGAGGAGGACATGCTCCTCCCCGAGTGGAACATTTTAGTGGTGGACGATGACCAGCAGCTCTGCGAAAGCACCGTGACCTCCCTGAAGTCCATCGGCGTCCGGGCCGACTGGGCCCTGAACGCGGAGCGCGCCATGGAGATGCTCGATCACCGGGTGTCCATTCGGGACAACTACCACATCATCCTTCTGGACTGGAAGCTCCCGGACATCGACGGTATCTCCGCCGCCAAGGAAATCCGCCGCCGCTACGGCAGCGAGACCCCCATTCTTCTCATCTCCGCCTACGACTGGAGCGAAATTGAAGCGGAGGCCAAGGAGGCAGGCATCACCGGCTTCATCTCCAAGCCCCTCTTCCGCTCCACTCTCTTCTACGGGCTGAGGCCCTTTGTGGACGCCTCCGGCAGCGCTCAGGAGCCCTCCCATGAGGACTCCCTGGGCGACTTCACCGGACGCCACATCCTGTTGGCGGAGGACAACGACCTGAACTGGGAGATCGCCAACGAGCTCCTCTCCGATTTGGGCATGGAGCTGGAGTGGGCGGAAAACGGGCGCATTTGCGTGGACAAGTTCGAAAACTCCCCCGTGGGCTTTTACGACGCCATTCTGATGGACCTTCGGATGCCGGTTATGACGGGCTATGAGGCCACCGCCGCCATCCGCAAGCTCACCCGGCCCGATTCGAACATCCCCATCATCGCCATGACCGCCGACGCCTTCTCCGAGGACATCCGGAGGTGTCTGGACTGCGGCATGAACGCCCACGTGGCCAAGCCCATCGACATTCGGGAGGTCTCCCGATTGTTGGAAAAGTTCATCAGCGAGCGCCTCAGCGAATTCCATTGAGACACACAAGGCGGCGGGGAAGTAATCCCCGCCGCCTTGGTATTTTTTGTGTTCAGGCTTCCGGCGCCGAAGGGAGGACGGGCCTTCCGGCTCACTCCATCCCCTCTCCGCCGGGCTCCGCAGCCGTTGCCGTCTCGCCGCGGGATTCGGAACCGCCCATCCGGTCCTCTTCATCCAGAACGGATTCCCACTCCTTGGGATTCTTCTTGGGCTTCCGGCTCACCAAAGCCAGCTTATAGCCGTCCGGGTCGTTGTCCTTCAAATACCGCTCATCCTGGGGCGGCACTTTGTCCCCCTTCATAATGCGAGAGGCGATCTTCCGGCACTTTTCCATGGTTTTCAGGGACTTGCTCAGAAAATCCAGCTCCCCGTTTTTCCGCTGCTTGGCCTCCAGCAGCTTCCGCTGTTTCTCCAGGTCCTGGCGGTTGACCTCCTGGAGAAAGGACAAGGCCGTCTGGGACCAGGACGTCTTGTCGGTCTTGGCGCTCCGGCCAGCGGTTCCCCCTCCCGGGGCGGCGGGCTTTGTCTCTGTCTGAGGTGTATTCCTTCCAATCTGCGCAGCCCTTCGCTGCCGGCTGTTCACGCTGAGTTCCATGACGCACCCTCCCTTATCCTGATATATTCCAACCTATTCAAATGATATGCGTTCCTCCCGGGCTTGGTTATGTGCGGTCATTGGAGCCGCCGGGGAGCGGCCCCGATGTGCTGCCGCGTTCCGCCCCGTCTCTTTTCGGAGGGCGCGCCCAGTCGCTCTGCCCTTCGCGGTGCTTTTATGGATACCATAACATAGAATCCGGAGGAACACAAGGCCCTTTTCCTTGTGAAAACTTCCACTTCCCTTTCTCCTCGGAGTGTGATATCATCAAGTTGCCAAACAGAAGTCATACCTTTTCATTTCACAAAGGAGGGCCCCGCCATGCACATTCCATCCGACATCGAGATTGCCCAGTCCTGCGCGATGCGTCCCATCGCGGAGATCGCCGCCGCCGCAGGGGTGGATTCCCAATACCTGGAGCTCTACGGCAATTACAAGGCCAAGGTGGACCCCCGTCTCCTCCGGGAGAGCGGCCGGGGAGAGGGAAAATTGATTCTCGTCACCGCCATCAACCCCACCCCCGCCGGGGAGGGCAAAACCACCACCACCGTGGGCCTGGCCGACGCCCTCCGCCGCCTGGGAAAAAAGACGCTGGTTGCCCTGCGGGAGCCCTCTCTTGGTCCCGTCTTCGGCGTGAAGGGCGGCGCGGCCGGAGGCGGTTATGCCCAGGTCGTGCCCATGGAGGACATCAACCTCCACTTTACCGGGGACTTCCACGCCATCGGCGCGGCCAACAACCTCTGCGCGGCCATGCTGGACAACCACATTCAGCAGGGGAACGCCCTGGGCATCGACGGAAAGAGGATCACCTGGAAACGCTGCGTGGACATGAACGACCGTCAGCTCCGGAACATCGTGGACGGCCTGGGGGGGCGGATGCAGGGCGTTCCCCGGGAGGATGGCTTCGACATCACCGTGGCCAGCGAGATCATGGCGGTTCTCTGCCTCTCCAGCGGCATTTCGGATCTGAAGGCCCGTCTGGGCCGGATGGTGGTGGGCTACACCTATGAGGGCAAACCCGTCACCGCTCACGATCTGAAAGCGGAGGGGGCCATGGCGGCCCTGCTGAAGGATGCCCTAAAGCCCAATCTGGTACAGACCCTGGAGGGCACCCCCGCGTTCATTCACGGCGGGCCCTTCGCCAACATCGCCCACGGCTGCAACTCCGTCATGGCGACGAGGCTCGCCATGAAGCTGGCGGATTACGCCGTCACGGAGGCGGGCTTCGGCGCGGACCTGGGGGCGGAGAAGTTCCTGGACATCAAATGCCGTCTGGCGGGCTTGACGCCCAGTGCCGTAGTCGTGGTGGCCACGGTCCGGGCGCTGAAAAACCACGGCGGCGTCCCCAAGGCGGCCTTGAACGACGAGAATCTGGAGGCCCTGGAGCGGGGACTGCCCAACTTGCTTCAACACGTGGACAACATCAAGAATGTCTATGGTCTGCCCTGTGTGGTGGCCATCAACGCCTTCCCCACGGACACCACCGCCGAGTTGAAGCTTGTGGAGGACAAGTGCCGGGAGCTGGGGGTGAACGTGGCGCTCAGCGAGGTCTGGGCCAAGGGCGGCGAAGGCGGCGTGGCTCTGGCGGAGGAGGTGCTCCGTCTCTGCAAGGAGCCGGGCAGCTTCCGTTTTGCCTACGACGCGGAGGACGGCATTGAGGACAAGATCAACGCCATCGCGAAAAAAGTTTACCACGCCGACGGAGCCGTCCTGACCCCCGCCGCCAAAAAGCAGCTGGCGGAGCTGGAGGCTTTGGGCTTCGACAAGCTCCCGGTCTGCATGGCGAAAACCCAGTACAGCTTCTCCGACGATCCGGCTCTGCTGGGAGCGCCAAAGGGCTTTACGATCACCGTACGGAATTTGAAGGTCAGCGCCGGGGCGGGCTTCCTGGTGGCCCTCACAGGGGACATCATGACCATGCCCGGCCTGCCGAAGATTCCCGCCGCCGAGAAGATCGACGTAGACGATAACGGCAAGATCACGGGGCTCTTCTGATACTTTTTTCGAGAAAAAAGTTTCCAAAAAAGCTTTATCACGCTTCGGCAGTCCGGTGATAAACCAGGCCGGAGCGACGGCGACGAAGTGTGCGGGAATTTTGGGGTTTCCTTACGGGGGCGATGGACAACAGGGCAAAACCGGGCCGGGAGGTGTTCTCTTCCGGCCCGGTTCTCTTATACAAACGAGGTGAACGCCCCCTCCTCGATCTTCTCCTCCGCCACCATTTCATCATATTTGTTATATCCTGTCACGGAAAAGTCCTGGCCGCTCCAACTGCTCTTCTCATAAGAGACCGTCTTCATCAGGAAGTATCGCCGCCCGTCCTTCTCCATCCACTTCTCTTGCTCCAAGGTCCACTCCTGGTATGTCTCTTCGGCTACCTGGTCCGTTTGTTCCTCGCTGAAAACGGTCTGGCGCCCCTGGATTTTCAGCCGGACAATGGCGGGGTCGTCGATTCTCCCGAAGACGTACAACACCTTCCCGTCCCCCTGATTTATGGACCAGAGGCCGCAGTGGAGGGCCGCCTCCTCAGAGCAGTCCAGCACCGCGCCGGAATCTCCCAGCCAGCCCAGGTAGGACAGATAGGTCCCGGTGAGGAAGGTCACATGTTCGTTCCCCATCAGGTAGGTCAGCCGGCTCCATTGGAGCTCCGGGGCCCAGTCCCGGCAAATCACGGTGGTTCGTCCTGTGCCCGTCCGCTCCTCGTTCTGGCGAATGGCCTGAATGGGAAACAGAAGGCCAATCAGGAAAATCCGGTTTACCAGACACAGCGCCGCCGCCGCGATGAGGAGCCGCCGGAGGGTCCTCCGTCTTCGGGAGGGCAGCACCTGCCGCTTTGTCTGCTTCATGGTGCTTCGCCTCCTTCCGGCAGCGGAATTTCCAGCCTCTGGGACTCGCCGAAGCGCTCATAGGCCATGACGAGGCTCCGGGCCCCGGGCTCCAGCTCCACATAGGTCTGCACGTATTCCGCGCCGCAGCTCCCTCTGCCGTTGCTGCTGCGATAGGGAGCCTCGGCATCCGGCGGGTTTATTTCCACATACCTCTGCCAGTCATAGGCCACGATGCCGAAGGGCCAGCGGTCATAGGCGCACATGGCGATCTCCGCCACTCGCCGTTCCTCCCGTTTGCCCACGGACACCCGGAACACCCGCAGCACGTCGTTCCCCATGGGCATCCGCAAATCCACTTGCCCCGAGCTCTCCGTCCAGTCCAGCCGGGAGCCCATTTGGGGATTCACCCGGGCCTCCAGGCTGTCCCAGGCGTTGAACAAGATGCCAACCCCCAGCAAAGCCTGGATACACAGCACCACGGTCAGCAGCACCGCCGCCCGGCCCAGCCACAGCCAGCCCCGGCCCCGGTACTGCTTCGCCATCTCCCGGCCGATCTCCACAGGGTCCCCCATGGCCTCCAGGCACCGCTCCTCCGCCAGCTCCGGCTTCCAGCCCATCTCCAGCATGACCTCCATCCGGTCCTCTATATGCTCCTCCAGCTCCTGCCGGACGTTTTCCCGCTCCTCCGCCGTCAGCCTGGTCAGAGAGAGAAGCACCCGGTCCATAAACCCCTGGCGGGTCATACGGGCTCCGCCTCCGCGCCGCCCCGGAGCACGTCGTTCACCGCTCCGGCGTAGCGCTCCCAGGCCTGCTTCTCCTCCCGGAGGGCTCCCTGGCCCTTTCGGGTCAGGTGATAATATTTCCGCTCCCGCCCCGAGGGGGCCTCCTGGCGATAGGCCTCCACAAAGCCCTCCTGCTCCAGCCCGTGGAGCACCGGGTACAGCGTTCCCTCTTTCATGTCGAAGGTGTGGTTGGACCGCCGGGCCAGCTCCACAATCATCTGGTAGCCATACATATCCTCCCCCACCAGCAGGGACAGCACCAGTAGCCGGGTGTGCTCAATGGCGTTCTTCTTCATAGCCGCCTCCTTATACCTAGAATTTCTATGCTTATTATACATAGTCTTACTAGGTATGTCAACCCCTGCTTTGAACCGCGGCACCTTGCCGGGGCGGACAATTCATTGATTCACTACCGGAGACGAGGAACGCCTCCCTCTGGATTTTGAGCTCCTCGTGGAAAAAGGCTGTCCATCTTCCCCAAACTGTGCTATAATCTCCCCATGAAACAACACACAATAACATCCCAGCTCCCCCCGCCGCTTCTGGCGTGGTATCGGGAGAACGCCCGGGACCTTCCCTGGCGCCGAACCCGGGATCCCTACCGCATCTGGGTCTCAGAAATCATGCTCCAGCAAACCCGCGTGGCGGCGGTGCTGGACTACTACGCCCGGTTTCTGGAGGCCTTTCCCACCGTGGAGGTCCTGGCCTCCGCGCCGGAAGACCATCTTCTAAAGCTCTGGGAGGGCCTGGGCTACTACAGCCGGGCCCGGAATCTCCAGAAGGCGGCGAAACGCATCGCGGATTGCGGCGGCTTCCCCGAGAGCTACGACGGCCTGTTGGCTCTTCCCGGCGTTGGGGACTACACCGCCGCCGCCATTGCCTCCGCCGCCTTTGCCCAGGCGGAACCGGCGGTGGACGGCAACGTCCTCCGGGTGGTCACCCGCCTAACGGACGACCACGGCGACATCGCTGCTCCTCAGACGAAGAAAGCCATCCGCGCCCAGGTCCGGGCTATTTTCCCGGAGACTCCGGCGGACATTCGGATTTTCAACCAGGCCCTTATGGAACTGGGGGCCACGGTCTGCGTGCCCAACGGCCCGCCGAAGTGCCTCTTTTGTCCGGTCCGGGACCTTTGCCTGGGCCGGGCTCGGGGCACGGCCCAGGCCCTGCCCGTCAAGGCCCCGAAGAAACCCCGGCGCGTCGAGAAGAAGACGGTCTTCCTCCTTTTGCGGGAGGGGGAGATCGCCCTTCGGAAGCGTCCGGAAGCCGGCCTGCTGGCGGGACTGTGGGAGTTTCCCAATGTGGAGGGGACCCTGGACGAGGCCGCCGCCGGAGAGGCCCTCCGCGCCTGGGGACTGGAGCCCAGGACCTGGAAGAGCCGCCTGACGGCCCGGCACATCTTCAGCCACGTCGAGTGGCGCATGACCGGCTATACCCTGACTGTCACCGGCCAGGGGCCGCCGTCCTTTCTCTGGACAGACACCTTGGACCGCCACGCCGTCCCCTCGGCCTTCGCCCGCTACAGCGAGGAGGCCCGGCGGGAATTAGAGGGATAGGAGGAACCCATGGCATTTTGGAAGCAAAGCGAAGACCCCTGGGACCGGAAGCCGGAAAAGCGCCGTCCGCCGCCCAAGGAGCCCCGGGAAAATCCCATGGACAGCCTGAAAGCCTGGAACGAGCAGCGAAAAGCCGAGGCCAAGGAGAAGGAGGCCGCCAAATGGCTGCCGCCGGAGAAGTGCCCCTGGTGCGGGAAGGACATGGAGCAGGGCTACATGATGGGTGGCCGGGGCATCACTTGGTACTCCGGCGTCCTCACCACGAAAGCCGCCTGGATCGGGGACTTCAGCAAGGAGCACTTCGATCTGGCGGACGAAGGCGCGTTCACCAAGTATAAAACCGTCTGGCTCTGCCGGGACTGCAAAAAGATGGTCTTCAACATGCCGGATCCCCCGGCGGTCTACGATCCCTTTGCCCCATCGGAGGATGAAGACGCCGGGGACGGGGAAGAGGAGGAATGAGCCATGCCCTTTCGGAAACAGAGCGAGGACCCCTGGGACCGCAAGCCGGAGAAGCGCCGGGAACCCAAGGAGTCCGGGGAGAACCCCATCGACCGTCTGGACGCCTGGAACGAGCGGCGCAGGGACGCCGCCAGAGAAAAGGAGGAGGCCAGGCGCCTCCCTCCGGAGCCCTGCCCCTGGTGCGGGCAGGAGATGGAACAGGGCTTTATCACCGGGGGCCGGGACGCCGTCCGCTGGTATCCGGGCACACACAAATTCGACCCCTTCCGGGGACTCGCCAGCGGCGGCGTCGATCTGCTCCATGAGGGCGGCGTCTGGGGCGGCCGCTACAAGACCGCCTGGGCCTGCCGGGACTGCAAAAAGGTGATTTTCGATCTGCCGGATCCTCCGGCGGTCTACGAGCCCTTCTCCGCTCCATCCGAGAACGCGGAAAAAGGCCCCGGGGACGAGGCAGAGGAATAGGAGATTTCCATGTCCTTTTTCAAACAGCCGCCAAACCCGCCCTCCCCGGTGAAATGCCCCTGGTGCGGGCGGGACATGGCGTGGGGGCACCTGATCGCCCCCCGGGGGGACATTTTCTGGTACGCCGGACCGCCCTCCCTCCGCAAACGCCTGGACCCGAGGGCCATCCCTCTGAAGGTCGACACCCAGGGGACCTCGCTGGAGCAGTACCGCGCCGCCTGGCTCTGTCCGGCGTGCCGGAAAATGGTCTTTGACGTCCCGGACCCCGAGGAGCCCACCCCCAGCGCCCGGCTCTTCACCGTAAACCCCGAAATAGAAAAGGAGGAAGAGAGCGAGAGGTGACCCTCGGGTCCTCCCGCTCCGTTTAGCGCATATGGCACAGTTGTACTTCAAATACGGGGCCATGGGCTCCAGCAAATCCGCCAACGCCCTGATGGCCCGCTTCAACTACGAGGAGCGGGGCCAGAAGGCCCTGATGGTCAAGCCCCGGCTGGACTCCCGGGACGGGGAGCATATGGTCTATTCCCGCATCGGCCTGAAATACCCCTGCGTGTATTTCGACGAAATGCGTGAGATGACCGCCATGGAGCTCCAGCAGAACGCCTGCATCATCGTGGACGAGGCCCAGTTTCTCACGAAGGAGGAGGTCATGTACCTGGTCTACCTTGTGGACCACCTGGACATCCCCGTCATGTGCTACGGCCTCCGGGCGGATTTCAAAGGGGATCTCTTCCCCGGAAGCTACGCCCTTCTGGTCATGGCGGACAAGATCGAGGAGGTTAAAACCATCTGCTGGTGCGGCAAAAAGGCCACCTTCAACGCCCGCTTCGACGAAAACGGCAAGGTCCTCAAGGAGGGGGAGCAGGTGGTCCTGGGGGCCAACGACAAATACATCGGCCTCTGCCGCCGCCACTGGATGGAGGGCAATCTGGGCCCGGACTTCGGCCTATGACCTGCAATCTCTGTCCCCGGAACTGCGGCGCGGAGCGAACGCCGGACCGTCCCGGCGGCGTCTGCGGGCAGCCCGCGGTGCCGGTGGTGGCCCGGGCCATGCTCCACCAGTGGGAGGAGCCCTGCCTGGTAGGGGAGCGGGGCGCCGGGGCCGTCTTTTTCTCCGGCTGCAATCTCCGCTGCGTATATTGCCAAAACAAGCCCATTTCCCAGGACGGCGTGGGAAAGCCCGTCTCCGCCGCCCGCCTCCGGGAGATCTTTCAAGAGCTCGTTGCCCAGGGGGCGGCTTGCTTGGACCTGGTCACCCCCACCCACTTCCTCCCCGCTGTTTTAGAGGCCCTGGGGGAGGAGCCCTGGCCGGTCCCGGTGGTTTGGAATTGCGGGGGCTATGAAAAACCGGAGGCCCTCCGCCTTCTGGACGGAAAGGTCCAGATTTACCTGCCGGATCTGAAATACGCCCTTCCGGGCCCCGCCGCCCGGTTCTCCGGCGCGGAGGACTACTTCGACCGGGCCGCCCCGGCCATTTGGGAGATGTTCCGTCAAACGGGCCCTTACCGCCTGGAGGACGGGCAGCTGCAATCCGGCGTCCTCATCCGTCACCTCCTTCTCCCGGGGGAGCTGGAGAACACCCGGCGGGTTCTCGACTGGGTGGCCCGGACCTTCCGCCCCGGAGACGTGCTGTTTTCCCTCATGAGCCAGTACACCCCCCAGCCCGGCGCCGCCGGAAATCTCCGCCGCCACGTGACAAAGGCGGAATACCGGGCGGCGATGGCCTACATGGAGAACTGCGGCATTACAAACGGCTATACCCAGGAGCGGACCTCCGCCAAGGAGGAGTACACCCCGGATTTTGATCTGTCGGGGCTTTGATTCCCAGAGATTCCATCCAAAATTTACAGATGCGAAATGACTTCCGGCGGCGAGAATGATAGAATGATGTTTTTAAAGACCCAAGCCCGTGAAACGTGAGGTAGGATGGTTATGCTTGTGCGGAACTATAAAAGGCTCTTCATCTCCTGCGCCCTGACTCTTCTCCTCGGGGGGTGCGCCTCCGGAGCTCAAAGCCCCGGAGGGGAAATCCAATCGCCGGAACCCGCCCGGTCCGTCGCGGCCCAGGAAACGGAGCTCCCCTCCGCCCACTCCGGCGCCGCCGGCGAAAAGCCCTCCGCCCCTGCGGAGGCTGCCGTCCTCGCGGCCCGGGAACAGGCGCTGGCGGATATGGACTCCGCCCAGATCGAACGCCTGAACCAGGTGATCCGGGAGGCGAACCTCTGGTGGGAGCACCAATACCTATACAACAACATTTTCGAAAAGCTCTCCGACCCGGACAGCCTCTATTGGAACTACTTCGACCAAACCGGAGAAATTCAGATCGGCTGGGCGGTGGACGGCGGACTGGACATGGCCTCCGTCTGCCGGGAGGAGGGGCTCACGGAGGAGGCGTTTTACAGCAAATACGCCTCCAGAGTCGTTGACGCCAATCCCTGTGACGCGGAGGACTTCGCCGCCATTCTGGACGGCTTCATCGTCGCCGGGGGCAACGAGGACCTGGCCGCCGCCCTGGAGTCTCTTCGGGAGGAGATCCTGCTGGCCAGGGACCTTCGCTCCATGGAACACGCCAACAACGCCTACAAGGCCCTCCACGATCTGGACTACTTCCTCCTGCGCTACGGTCCCGCCGACGTGGGGCCCTACGTGACGGACGACTCCACCGTCTCCACCTATTACGGAACCCTTTCCGTCTACGCATAGCCAAAAAGAAGCCGCGTCTCTTACACAGCCGTGTAGGAGACGCGGGAATTTTTGTGTCCTTCGCTTCAACATGCCTCTTGATAGTAAACCACCAACAAGTCCACCACCGTTCCATAGGACTGAATCCCCCGCTCGTCGCCGTAGCTTTTCAGGATTCCGTCGTAGACCTTGTTGCTGGCCCGCTGGACAGCCGTGTCCTGGAACTGGGCCCAGTAGGCGTTGTTGTAGGCCAGGTCCAGCCGCACGCTCTCCGGCAGACTCTCCCGTATGGCAAAATAGGCCTCCGGGTCCTGGGGATACAGGGCGTTTCCCAAGTATACATACCCGATCAGCCAGCCGGAGTACACATAGGCCGGGTCGGCGCAGGTGGTGGAGGCCAGCACCGCCAGGAAGTTGCACTCCTGCTCCGAGGCAAAGCCCCGCTGGTGGGCCAGCTCATGGGCGATGGTGGAGGGCAGCATACAGGCAGGACTGTCCACGTTGACGTTGGACTCCCCGGTGAAGGAGCTGTAAAATCCCGTGAAGTCCAGGGCGCTCATCAGCCGGGAGAAGGCCATGGGCTTCACGCCGGGATCGTCGAAGGCCAGGAAGGGGAAGGTCTCCGTAATGCCGTCATAGGCAAAGACGCTGTTCGCCAAAATCTCCTCCCGGGGCACGGCAAAGAGGCCATGCTCGTCCCGTTCCACCGTCTCCGCCGCCTCGGCCACCCGGTCCGCGAAGTAGGCCGTCACATCCTTCAAGTCCTCCAGCGCCACCGGCTGGGCATAGATACCGGATTGATCCTGAAAGCTGTCCGTCCAGTAGTTGACGCCCCACAGCAGGCAGAACAGGGCCCAGAGGGACAGCAGCCCGCAGGCCCCGCCCAAAACCGCGCCATAGGCCCGCTCCCGCCGCCAGCCCTTCGCCCGGACCACCGCCCGGAGGCTCCAGACGACGTAGCCCAGAGCGGCCAGGGCCGCCAGGCCCTCCACCACCTCCATAACGGAAAAGGGAACCAGGTAGCTGAGCCGCCCCAGCCCCCGCCGGAGGGGCCCGGTGAAGTGGTCCGCCACGGCGTTCATCAGCCAGCGCTGACCGCGGAAAAGATAGAAGGCCAGCAGCAGCCCGCAGTCCGCCAGGAACCAGATATGGAGTTTTGGGTACTTCCGAAAAAACGTTTTCAATTCCATGCCTTCTCCGTTACCTCTCCCCGGCCCCTTGCCGGAAGGCGGCCGCATCCGCCCGGTCACTCCGCGGCGGCCAGCAGCTGCCGGGTATAGTCTTCCCGGGGATGGTCAAAAATCTCGTCCACCGTCCCCTGCTCCACAATGCGCCCCCGCTTCATCACCAGCACCCGGTCACAAAGCTGATAAACCACGTTCAGGTCGTGGGAGATGAAAAGATAGCTCAGATCCAGCTCCCGCCGCAGGGAACGGAGCAGATCCAAAATCTGAGCCTGTATCGTCACATCCAGAGCGGATACCGGCTCGTCAGCAATCAGAAACCGGGGCCGGCGTATTAACGCCGCCGCGATGCTGACCCGCTGGCGCTGGCCCCCGGAGAGCTCCGCAGGCCGGGCCTCCAGGCACTCCGGCGGCAGCTCCACCCGTTCCAGCATCTCCCGGACCCGGCGCTTCCGCTCCTCCCTGCCGTATTTTCCATAGACCCGGAGGGGTTCCTCCAGCGTCCATTCCACGCTGTAAAAGGGATTCAGGGAGCTGTATGGGTCCTGAAAGATCATCTGGGGCCGCTTGGTGTAGTGGACCACCTCTCCCCGGTCCGGCTTCACCATCCCCAGGATGGTCCGGGCCAACGTGGACTTTCCTGTGCCCGACTCGCCCACAAGGCCCAAAATCTCCCCGTGGCGCACGTCGAAGGTCACGTCGTGCAAAACCTCCTGGCGGGTCTTCTTTCCAAGCATCCCCAGGCCCTCGGCATAGCCGCTGTACACATGGCGGAGGGACAGCACCAACTCCTCGCTCACGCCTCTTCCTCCTTCCGCGTTCTCCTGGGAATGGCGGCGATGAGCCGCTGGGTGTACTCATGCCGGGGATGGTGAAAGACCTCCTGGGCCTCCCCCTCCTCCACCAGCGCTCCCCGCTGCATCACCGCCACCCGGCCACAGAGCTTCCGCACCACGTTCAGATCGTGGGAGATGAAGAGCATGGATATGCCGGACTCCCGGTTCAGCTTTTTCAAAAGCTCCAAAATCTGGGCCTGCACCGTCACATCCAGGGCGGTGGTGGGCTCGTCCAAAAGCAGAAGCTTGGGCTTCGCAATCACCGCCGCCGCGATCATGGCCCGCTGAAGCATACCGCCGGAGAGCTGGTGGGGGTACTTTCCGTACACCGCCTCCGGCTCCGGCAGCTCCACCGCCGCCAGGGCCTCCACCGCCAGACGGCGCCGTTCCTCCCGGCCCAGCCTCGTGTGAATCCGGAGGACCTCCTCCACCTGGGAGCCAATCCTCATCAAGGGGTCCAGCGCGCTCATGGGCTCCTGAAACACCACGCCGATGTCCTTCCCCTGGACCTTCCGCAGGGCCTCCCGGGGGGCGTGGAGCAGCTCCGTGCCGTCCAGAAAAATCTTTCCGGAGTATTCGCACTGCTTCCGGGGCAGCAGCCCCGCCACGCTCATGGCCGTGACGCTCTTCCCGGACCCGGACTCCCCCACGAGGCCCAGAATCTCCCCCTCCCGGATGGAGAGCGACACCCCGGACACCGCCTCCCGGTTCCGGGTCCAAAAACGGACGTGAAGGTCTTGAATTTCCAGCATCAGAGCACCTCCCCGTCCCGGCGGCGCAGGCCCTCTCCCAAAAGGCCCACGCTGAACACCAGCAGCACAATGACCAGCCCCGTCCCGGCAGCGTACCAGGGCGCGCCGAAGAGCAGCCCCTGGGCCTCGGAGAGCATGTAGCCCAGGGAGGCGTCCGGCGGCTTCACGCCGATGCCCAGGAAGCTCATGGAGGCCTCGGCCAGCACGGCGTTGTTGAACCCGATGGTCAGCGCGGGCAGCAGCACTGGCAGAATATTGGGCAGCATGTGCACCGCCATAATTCGCCCGCTGGAGGCTCCCATCAGCCGGGCGCTTTTGATATAGTTCACATCCCGCAAGGAGGCGAAGGCCGTCCGGGTCACCCGGGCGAAGCTGGGGATGAACACCAGCCCCAGGGCGACAATGACGTTGTATTTATTCCCCGGTCCCAGAAGGGAGATGACCACCAGGGCCAGTAAAATACTGGGAAAGGCCGTCAGCGCGTCGTTGACCCGCATCAGCGCCTCATCGGCAAGGCCTCCGAAATACCCTGTCAGCGCTCCTACCGCCGCGCCGCCCACGCCGCCGATGGCCACGGTGCAAAGGGCAATCAGGGAAGTTGACCCGGCGCCCTGCAAAACGCGGCTGAAAATGTCCCGCCCGAACTGGTCCGTGCCCATGAGGTGGCGAAGGGAGGGCCCCTCCAGCTTCGCGCCGGCGGACATGGCCGCCGGGTCATAGGGCGTCCAGAAAAAGCCCAGCAGAATCAGGGCGGCCAAAAGGGCCGTCAAGACCAAGCCGGCAATCAAATAGCCGTTCCATCTCCGTCTCATTCGCCACCTCCCAGCCGCAAACGGGGGTCTATCCGCTGGCCGATCAGATCCGCCGCCATGCCGGCCAGCACCACCCAGAAGGCCAGGATCACCACGATGGCCTGCACCGTCGGATAATCCCGGTTGGAAATCGAGGCCACCAGAATCCGCCCCAGGCCCGGGATGGCAAACACCTGCTCCACCACGATGCTCCCCGCCACGATCTCCGCCAGCGTCTGGGCCAGAAACGTCACCACCGGAGGCAGGGCGTTTTTCAGCACGTGCCGCCGGAGGACGGCGGCGCGGTCATTCCCCCGGGAGATGGCCGTCCGGACGTAGTCCTTCCGCATCTCCGCCTGAATGGTGCTTCGGAGCATCCGTACCGTCATGGCAATTCGGGGAATGGCCAGAGCCACGGCGGCGAAAAACAGATACCGCACCGCGCCGGTGAAATCCACCGCCGGGTCCGGGAACTCCCCGGGCACAAACCACCGCAGCACAATCCCAAAGCCCCAGGACAGCAGTATCCCCGTGAAAAAGGGGGGCACCGCCATACAGAGCTGATTGAACGCCGTCCCCAGGCCGTCCAGCGCTCCCCCGGCCCGGCCCGCGGACCACAGCCCCAGGGGGATGGAAACCGCGATGATCAGCAAAAAGGTCAGCAGGCTTAAACAGAGCGTCACCCGCATCTTCGGGGCAATCAGCTCCCCCACGGGCTGATGGTAGCTGGTGGACACCCCCAGATTCCCCGTGAAAAAGCCGGCCAGCCACTCTCCATAGCGCACTGGCATCGGCCGGTCCAGCCCCAGCTCCGTCCGGAGGGCCTCCAGGCGTTCCGGCGTCGCCTCAGTGCCCAACATGGCGGTGGCCGTGTCGCCGGAGATCAGCTCGAAGGCGGCAAAGGTGAACAAGGACACCAACAGCATAGTTAAAAACAGCATCGCGACGCGACGCAAGGCGTACTTCACAGAAACACCCACCTTTTCTCTCCAAAAAGAGAAGGGAGAGCGGCACATGAAGGCGATTCTTCACGGGCACTCCCCCTTCACTCCCGGTTTTCCCGGAGTCACGGGGAGCCAGGCTCCCCGCCGTTGAACCCCGGGTCCCCGTTTTGATTTAAGCGCTGTACCGGACAGTCGACAGATCCAGCACGTAGATGGGATAGAACCGAACGCCCTCCAGGCCCTTCCGGACGGCCACCAGATCGGCCAGATCCTGAATGTACACATTGGCGGCGTTTTTCGTCAGTTCCGCCTCCATCTCTTTGTAGAGGGCCGTCTGCTCCTCGTCGCTGCCGGAGGCCAGAACCCGCTGGAAGAGCTCGTCGTAAGCGGGGCTGTTGTAGTTGATGAAATTCTTCCGGTAGTCGGAGACAAAGCGCTCCAGCAGGGCCCGGGCGGTCATGGTGGAGGCGTCCACGCCCACCACGGTGGCCTGGAACTTCCTTCCGTTGTAGGTGTCCTCCACCCAGCTTCCCCATTCCACCAGCTGAATCTCCGCGTTGACGCCGATCTCCTTCAGCTGCTCCACAATTACCTGGGCGGTGTCAATGTGGGGCTGGTAATTGGAGGGGACCGTAATGGTCATGGAGAATCCGTCGGGATATCCCGCGTCGGCCAAAAGGGCCTTGGCCTTCTCAATGTCCCGGGTGTAGTAATTTGTCAAGGACTCGTCAAAATACTTGCTGAACGCGGGATACATGCTGGAACCGATGGGGCTTCCGTACCCGTCGAAGGCCAGATCAATGATCCCCTGCTTATCCACGGCGTAGCACAGAGCCTGACGGACCCTCACGTCGTCAAAGGGCTTTTCCGCGTTGTTCAGATACATCGCCTGCACCAAATTCATGGTGCCTTCCTCAATATAGAACTCGTCCCCCAGCTGGGCCACCTGGGTGCTGGTCAGGTGGGAGAAGAGGTCAATGGCGCCGCTCTGGAGACTCATCATGATACTGTCGGCGTTCTCAATAATCTTAAAGGTCACCTTGTCCAGGTAGGCCGGCTCGCCCCAGTAATCCTGGAACTTCTCCAGGACAATGTGATCCTGGGCCGCCCGGGAGACAAACCGAAACGGTCCCGTTCCAACGGGGGCGGCGTCCTGCCCGGTGTAATCCTTCGGCAGCACGGCCACGGTCAGATGGGAGAGAAATTCGCTGTTGGGCTCCTGAATGGTGATGACCACGGTTTTCTCGTCCGGCGCTTCCAGCTTCTGAATAACAGAAAACGCCTCCTCCTGAAACACTCCGGCTTCCGTGGCGGCGGCGCAGCGCTGAATGGACCAAATCACATCGTCCACCGTCACCGGCTCTCCGTTGTGGAACCGCACGCCCTCCCGCAGAGTGAAGGTATACGTGGTCTGGTCCTCGGAGAGGGAAAATTCGCTGGCGACGGCCGGGAGCAAATCGCCCTCCGGCGAGGGCTTTACCAAACCCTCGAACACGTTGAACATAACTTCCTTGGTTCCTGCCGCCACCACCTTGTGGGGGTCAAGACTGTCGTCCAAATCCTGGGCGATGCCCACGGTGATGGCGTTTTCCCGGCCATCCGCCGCCGCAGCCGCGTCAGAATTGCTGGAGCCGCTGGTCTGTCCATCCTCCGTCGTCTTCTCCGGGCTGCCGTCTCCGCATCCGCAGAGTACGGCGCACAGAAGACCCAGCAGGAGGAGGACTTCCAAAAGTTTCCTCTTCATGTCTGCTTCCTTTCATCACTGCCCAAAGGGGTCAGTGTTGGACGGGGAAACTGTCCCGCCCTGACAAAATCATTCCGGCTCTATTCAATTGTTAGTCGCGCACCGGCGCGTGGCCAAGCGGGATATCCGCCCAGCCAACTCCAATCGCCAGAGCCGGACCGAACCTCCGGCGCCACCCTGCCTCCATCCTACCGTCCCTCGTCTCCCGTCCTTCGTCCCCCGCAGGGAAGGGGGTTCCTCAAGGGGGAACCTGTTTCCCCTTGAAGGGAGGCGGAGGAAACGGAGCGGAACGGATGCCCGGCTTTCCGTCGGGCGGAGTGGAGCACAGGTTTCGACGCCGGCGTTCTAGGGCGTATTGTACACGAAGGACGGAAAGATTGCAATACTTTTCACAAATTTTTCGGTTTCTCTCCGGTCTCCGGCTCCCGCGGTCCCCGGGAGCCTCCCGCGGCGTAGTCCTCCATGGTCACGGGCAGGCCCTTTTTCCGCAGCCGGACGTCCACAAAGAAATTCGCCAGGCTCAGCAGGCAGGCGCACACCGGCACGCCGAAAAACATGCCCGCAATCCCAAAGAAGCTGCCTCCCACCAGAATCGCCGTGATAACCCACAGGCTGCTGAGTCCCGTGGTGTTCCCCAGAATCTTGGGGCCGATGACGTTGCCGTCCAGCTGCTGGAGAAAGAGGACAAAAATCGTGAACCACACCGCCTGCTTCGGCGACACCAGGAGAATCAAGAACACGCTGGGAATAGCTCCCAGGAAGGGCCCGAAGAAGGGAATGACGTTGGTGACCCCCACGAAGACCGACACCAGAGGCGTATAGGGGAATTTCAGAATGGAACAGCCCACAAAGCATAAAATACCGATGATGATGGAATCCAGCACCTTCCCGCGAACAAAGCCCGAAAAAATATTGTCCGCCCGGCGGACGCCCCGGAGCACCAGGGTCACGTCCCTGGGCGCCACCAGGCTGTGGACCAGCTTCCGCCCATAGGCGGCGCAGCGCTCCTTGGTGGCCAGAAGGTAGACCGAGGCGATGAGTCCCACCAGCAGGTTCTTGGCAAAGCCCATGAGGCTCAGCACCCCGCCGGAAACCGTCACCATCACCTGCTGGAGCTGAGGGAGAACGCCGCCGGTCAGCCATTTGTCAATATCCCGGAAAAACGACTCCATCTGCTGGGCCACCCATTTCGCCACATCGGGGTTCGTCTCCAGCAGGTGAATCACCCAGCCGTTTATGGTGCGGTAATAATTGTCCGCGTTGCTGACCAGCTGCAAAACGCTCTTGTAGAGCTCCGGCATCAGCACCGAGGCCAGCACATAGAAGCAGCAGCCAATCACTACCCAGCACAGCAAAATGCTCACGGTCCGGATGAAGGCCAACGTGGAGCGCTTCCGGGGCCGCCCCTCCCGCAGGGGAAAGAGGGCGCTCTCAAAGGCGTTCACCATGGGCGCCAGAAGATAGGCCACAAAGGCCCCGAAGAGAATGGGGCTCAGGGCCGTCAGCAGGGCCAGCAGAACCTTCCCGCCGAAAAGCGTGTCGTAAAACAACAAAATCCCGGCGGCAGTCAGGAAAGCCGTAATGCCCATGCGAATGTAGTTGGTTTTCTGGTCCATGGCGTACACCGTCCTTTTTTTCCTTTATTCTACACGGGGCCGGGGGGAATTGCAATCCTGATTTTCCCATGCTATACTATGGGCAGTGGTTTCCGGACCTGGGCTCGCGGAAGGTTCCCCGCATTTTTACCCAACGAATTCCCGGCGCTTCCGGCGCGGTTCCCGGAATCCGGCAAGGTTCCCCTGGGGTTTCCCCCGCCCTCCGGGTCTTCCAGGGGGGACGCTTCCCTAAGAGAGGGCTCCGCGTTTCCTTAACAGTCCTTTTATACCCGCTTGTGCGGCGATGGAAACCCCCGGCGGCATTTTCATCCAGCAGCGCCGGAGCCGCGGAAGTCCCTTTCCTGATCCCGCAGCCACACAATTTCCAACTGGTTTTCTCATGGAGGTGACCGGAATGAAACAGCGCAAGCTTTTGATGATCGTCAATCCCCGGGCCGGAAAGAGCAAATCCCACGGCCCCCTGTTTGACGCCGCCGCCGCCCTCTCCCAGGCCGGGTATCTGCTGTCCATTCACATCACCACCGCCCCCGGCGACGCCGCCGAGACCGCCCGCCGGGAGGGCGGACGGGTAGACGTGGTGGTGGCCGTGGGCGGCGACGGGACGCTGAACGAAGTGGTCTCCGGCCTGGCGGAGCTCCGGAGGCCCCCCCTTCTGGGCTATCTGCCCCAGGGCAGCACCAACGACTTTGCCGCCAGTCTCCGCATCTCCGGCGACCCGGTGGAGGCCGCCGCCGCCATCACGCGGAACGTCCCCCAGTGTCTGGACCTGGGCCGGTGGAACGGTAGAAGCTTCTTGTACGTGGCCTCCTTCGGCGCCTTCACCCGCACGTCCTACGCCGCTCCCCAGGCCGCCAAAAACGCCCTGGGCCACTTCGCCTATATTCTTGAGGGCATGAAGGACCTGAGCACCCTCCGGCCCTATCAGGTCCGCCTCACCGCCGGCGGGGAGAACCTAGACGGGGAATATCTCTTCGGCGCAGTCTGCAACTCCACCTCCATCGGCGGTTTGATGAAGCTGGACCCCCAGCGGGTGGTGCTGGACGACGGCCTCTTTGAAATGCTCCTGGTCCCCAGCCCCAAGACCCCCGCGGACCTCCAGAGCCTGGTCCACGCCCTGCTGAACCAGGAGTATGACCGCCAGGGCCTGGTCTTTCGCCACGTCTCCTCCATTCACCTGGAGACCGAGGTGGACCTCCCCTGGTCCCTGGACGGAGAGTACGCCCCCAGCGTCCCGGTAGTGGACATTGAGAACCACCGCCAGGGCCTGACCATGCTGCTATGAGCGGGGAGCTGGAGCGGCTGTGCCGCCGCTTTGGGAACCGGGAGCCGGGGCTCTTGGGCGCCTCTCGGAGCTACGCCGTTCTCTGCCCCCTTCTGGAGAACGGCGACGGAACCCTCTCCCTGCTCTTCGAGGTCCGGGCCCCCCAGCTCCGCCAGGGCGGCGAGGTCTGCTTTCCCGGGGGACGAATGGAGCCCGGGGAAGGCGTTTTGGACTGCGCCCTCCGGGAGACGGAGGAGGAGCTGTCCATTCCCCGGCAGTCGGTAACCCCTTTGGGCACGCCGGATTTCATCTGCAATCCCCGGGGCTTTCTCCTCCGGCCCGTGCTGGGGCTGGTGTCTCCGGCGGGATACGAGGCCATGCGGCCCTCCCCCGCGGAGGTGGCGGAGGTTTTCACCGTCCCGCTGGCCTTCTTCCAGGAGACGGAACCGGAGATCTGGCGGTATGAGCTCCTTCCCCAGGTGCCGGAGGACTTTCCCTATGAGCCCGTGGGCGTCTCCCGGGACTATCCCTGGAGCCATGGCCGGATGGAAGTCCCCATCTGGTACTGGCAGGGCCGGGCCATCTGGGGAATGACCGCCCGCCTGGTCCGGGAGATCGTCCGGCAATCCCCCTGACTCCAACACATCCAACGGCGGCAGCTTCGCTGCCGCCGTTTTTTTTCGAATGATGTTAAAACTTCTTGACATTTCGCTCTCTGGCTGTTATGCTGAAAATGTTAAATCTTCTTTACTTCAGGAGGTGTTCCCATGCCCGCGTTCTGGAAGCGGCTGAAGCCCCACAAGCCGGACGAAATGGAACGGCACATTCTCTTCAAGGCCCAGCGGAATTCCTACTTCTTCCTGGTGGCGGCCCTGCTGGCCTGGTCCCTCTGGGAAAGCTGCCGGACCTTTGTCCACCACACCCGGCCAAACCTTCTCCCCTGCCTCCTGCTGGTGGCGGCGGCCCTGATTCAGTCCCTTTCCCAGCTCTGGCTGACCCGAAACGCCGTGCAGGGGGACGAGGACTCCTATGAGACGGGCCCCCTGGCGAAGCTGGTTTTCCTGGCCTGCGTAATCGCCTGTGCCCTGGCGGCCGCCGGGGCGGCGGTCCTGCTCCTGGGGGTCCAGGCATGACCAACCGGATTAAGCAGCTCCGCAAGGCCAAGGGGTACCGCCAGGAGGACCTGGCGGCGGCCCTTGGCGTCTCCCGGCAGACCATCATCGCCATTGAAAACAACAAGTACAACCCCTCCCTGGAGCTGGCCATGCGTCTGGCCCGTTACCTGCAAACCACTGTGGAGGACCTGTTCGATCTGGAGGACCGCTTATGAAACCGATGGCTCCCTACCTGGCCGTTCTGGCCGCCGACTTCTATCTTCTGCCCCTGCTGATCCGCGGCACCGGCTCCGCCATGCTGTTCTTGCTGGCCGTCATGCCCTTGGCGGCCTTCGCCGCCGCCGTCCATTACGGCACACGCCAGGGCTTTCGTCCCTGGCTTTCCATAGCGGCCCTGGCGCTGTTCCTGCCAACGACCCTTCTTTACTACAACGCCTCCGCCTGGGTTTACGGCGTGTTCTACGCTCTGACCGTCCTGGCCGGAACCGGACTGGGGCGGCTGTTCCTCGGGAAACGCTGAGTCCCCGCAAAACAGCGGGAGACGGGTCTCCCCGTCTCCCAAGGTCCTCACGCTCCGGCGGAATCGGACGCCAGACCCTCGTCCAAACGGGCGGCGATGTAGTCCGCCACCTCGTCGAAGGGCATCTCCAGGGCCGTGGCCAGCTCGCCATAGAGCAGCCGTTCCGCCTGCTTCATGTAGCGCTCATCCACCATGCCAAGCCGCCGGTTCTTCGCCTCCGCCTGGCCCCGCTTGAGATAGATGGCCTTCATCATCTCAATCAGGGCCTGGTGTCCCCCGTCCCGAACGGCGGACTGGTACTGCTGGGCCAGGGCCTGCACCGTGGCCCCCCGGCACACCGCCGCCTGAATACCGGGCATCTGGTCCACCAGGGCCTCGGCCTCCTCCCGGGAGATCACCGGGCGAATGGGAACTTTCTCGCTGTCCACCGGGGCGTAAATAACTCCGTCCTGCCAAAGGGGCTTGAGGAGATAATACTGTCTCCCCCGGTCCCCGCCGGGAAGATGGGTCAGCTCTTCCACCCGGCAGACGCCGGTCGCCCCGTAAACCACCAGTTCACCAACCTGATACATACGTCCTCCCCTTCCAAGAGGCCGGTCCTCCGGCCCCCTCTCACGTAATCCACGGTTATCCTTTCCTAGTTTACCACAATTTACAGAAAACATGTAAGAGAAATTTTACAAATTCCTCTGAATTCTTTGCTTTTTCCCAAAATCCATTGACAACAATCCCCCCATTTTTTATGATATAGCTGCCGCCGGCGGAGAAGAACCTTCTCCGGGCGGCCAAACGAAACCGAAAAAGGAGTCTTTCCCAATGAGTATCGACATCAAGGCCAAGATTGAGGAGCTGGCGGCCACGCTCCAAAAGGACCCCTCCCTGCTGAAAAACTTCCAGGCCGACCCTGTGAAGACCCTGGAGAAGCTGACCGGCGTGGATCTGCCTGACGACCAGCTCAAGCCCTTGGTGGACGGCATTAAGGCCAAGCTGGCCGCCTCCGACCTGGGAAGCAAGCTGGACGGGCTGAAAAAGCTGTTCTAAGCCCCGTGTTCGCTGGCCCAGGCCTGTTTTTCAGCGTCTCGAGCAATCAAAATCTTCGGATAAAAAACGAGAAAAACCCTGAACGGGTTTCTCTCGCAGCTTTTTCCAATTCCGTTTTTCAGGCAGCGCTTTTTAACAAGCGGAAACGCTCCATCCGGGGCGTTTTCCCGTTTTTCGAGGGTTCAGCGAATCGCGTCGTAAACCGTCTTGCTGATTTCGCCGCAGACGGCGTAAATGTCATAGTCATCTTGTTCACCGTTGGCTCCCATGGTCAGCACCACCACCCCGTCTCCGGTGGAGGGATCGTAGGAGAGCAGATTGTAGACGCCATAGGCGCTGCCGGTGTGATAGTAAAGACTCTCCCGGCCATAGATGTTCATGCGGTATCGCATGGGCTGGGCCTGATAGCTCCCGCCGGGGAGCGCCGTCCAGCTGTGGTGCTCCATCTGCTCCACCGACGCCGCGTCCATCAGCCGGACGCCCTCAAAGCAGCCGTCCCCCGCCAGAACCGCCGTCAGCTTGGCGCAGTCATAGGCGCTGGCGGTAAAGCCTCCGGCAAACTGCCGTCCCGTGCTCCCCGGGGCGCTCCAGTGCTTCACGCTACTCACCGAGGCGGCGCTGCGGCCCAGGGCCCCCGACACCCGGTACAGCGGCGTCACCAGCTCCGGCTCCCGCAGCTCCCCGGCGGCAAAGGCGCCGTCCGCCCCCAGAGGCGTCAGCAGCCGCTCGCCTAAAATCTCATCCAGATACCGGCCGGAAGCCAGCTCCAGGGTCTGGCCCAGTATACCGAAGGCGTGGTTGTTGTAGCTCCAGGAGGCCAGGCTTCCCGGCGTGCCGCTGCCGTACCCGGCGGCGGACCCCAGCTGGGCCTGGACGCCCTGGAGATTCCAGGCGAGGCTTTCGCTGTTGCCCAGGGTGGAGGTATGGGTCAGTATGGATTGAATGGTAACGGGCTTGTCGGGGCAGCGGGGATTCCGGGCGTTCTTTCCCCAATAGACGCTGATGTCCTCCTCATAGTCTATGACGCCCTCCTCCTGCAAAAGGGCGGCGGAGAGGCCCACCATCACCTTGGAGAGAGACGCCGTCCGCAGCTTGTGCCGGACGGTCATCGGCACGCTTCCCTTCACCGCCCAGCCGTAATGGTATGTATCCGTCACCGCGCCCTTCTCAATCACGGCCACCTGCACCCCCACCGCGCCATAGCGCCGGGCGATGCCGCTGACGGCGGCGGCAAGCGTCTCATGGTCCTGCCGGGAAGCGCTGGCCGGCCCTCCCTCCGGCAAAAGCAGCTCCGCCACCAAAGGGTCTCGCTCCCGTTGCATCCGGGCCAGCACCGCCGCCAGCTGGAGGCGGGACACCGGCAGGGCTGGGTACAGCCCGTGATCCGTCATCCCCTGGTACAGCCCCTTCTCCAGGGCCCAGCCCAGGGCCTCCGCCGCGTAGTCCGGGACGGCTTGGCCATCCTCATAGACGGAGACGTCTGCGAAGGAATCCGTCCCCTCCTCTCCCCGCCAGCGGGCAAACCGGTGGAGCATCACCGCCAGCTGGCTGCGGGTCAGCCGCTCCGCCGGGGCGAAGCGCTTCTCCGACACGCCTCCGCTGACGCCCACGGAACAGGCCCAGGCCACGGCGTCCTGAAGCGCCTCCGGCACGTCGTCATAGCGGCAAGAGTCCACCCGGACCTGAATACCGCTGAGGGCATACAACGCCGCGACGGCCTCCCCCCGGTTCACCGGCTCCTCCGCGCCAAAGTCCCCGTCCTCTCCCAGGGGCAACAGGCCCCGAAAGACGGCGTAACAGGCGGCATCCCGGCCCTCCGCCGGAACACCGGCCACCGGCACACTCCGCACGTCCGCCAAAGCGGCGGCGGGCTCCTGGATCTCCACAATGGCCAGTGTCCCATCCTCCGCCGGAGCTTCTTCAAGCCTTGCCGGAGTCTCTTCTTCCTGTTCCGCCGGGACTTCGGTTTCCTCTCGTTTCGGGGCGGTGGCCGGAATCCCCTCGCCGTCCACGATGATCGCCGTTTTCCCAATGGCCCCCGCCAGCGGCGCGGCCACCGCCAGCAAAAGGGCCAAGGCCAAGGCTCCCCCCGCCATCTGCCGCTTTCCCATACGCTCTCATTCCCCGTCTCTGGGAAGGTCCCTTTTCATAGCCCAGGCTATGAAAAAAATAGGGCTCCCCTATTTTCGACTTTTTCACGGTTTATTATAGCCCTGGGGTCAGCGGCTGTCAATCTCCCCCATAACATGAAATGGATGTGTTTCGCCGGGTATTTTCCGGGGAAGGGGGGAGTGTCCTATTCAGAGATTTTATTTTGTAGGGGCCGGCCCCTTGGGCGGCCCGTTGTGAGGACCAATTTTTGTGCCGAAAGGCCGCCGAGGGCGGCGGCCCCTACACGATGGTTCCCTTTTTAAATGCGCGATAGGGCACTCCCGGAAGGGGCGCGGGCTTGCCTAAGTCCGGCGGTTGTGCTATGATCTGGGGTGCACGGAAAACGCCGGGCCCGGTCATTTGGACGGTTTTGTCTTATGGGTTCCCCGTTTTTGTGCTACCGGTCTTTCGGTTTTGCCGCTATAATCAAACCCACGTCCAGGGTCTGTCCGCGCCGTCTCCCTTCAGGCCGGCCCCGATTCCAGGAGGTTTTCCATATGGTACACTTGCTCTTAGGGGTAATCTACCTCTCTTTCATCAGCCTTGGCCTGCCGGACGCCCTGCTGGGCTCCGCCTGGCCCACGATGTACGGCGGCTTCGGCGTGCCCGTGTCCTCCGCCGGGGCGATTTCCATGATCATCGCCTTGGGCACGGTGGTCTCCAGTCTCCAAAGCAGCCGCCTCACCCGTCTTCTGGGACCGGGAAAGGTCACCGCTGCCAGCGTCGCCATGACCGCCCTGGCCTTGATGGGCTTCTCCCTCAGCGGCTCCTTCTGGCAGCTGTGCCTCTGGGCCATCCCCTACGGTCTGGGAGCCGGCAGCGTGGACGCCGCCCTGAACAACTATGTGGCCCTCCACTACGCCAGCCGCCACATGAGCTGGCTCCACTGCATGTGGGGCGTGGGGGCCTCCCTGGGGCCCTGTCTGATGGGCCGGGCCCTCACCGGCGGCGGCGTCTGGCAGGATGGATACCGCTGGGTCTCCCTGCTGCAATGGGGGCTGGCGGCGGTGGTGCTGGTCAGTCTGCCCCTCTGGCGGCTTCACGGAGGGGAGAACCCGGAGGGAGCCGCTCCGCCCCGAGCGCTGACGCTGTCCCAAACCCTTCGGGTTCCCGGGGTTCGGTCCGTCATGGCCGCCTTTTTCTGCTACTGCGCCCTGGAGCAGACAGCGGGACTCTGGGCCAGTAGCTATCTGACTCTGGAGAAGGGCATCCCGGCGGAGACGGCGGCGGGCTTGGCCGGACTCTTCTTCACCGGCGTCACGGCGGGCCGGGCTCTCAGCGGCTTTTTGACCCTGGGACTCAATGACCGGCAGATGGTCCGCCTGGGTCACGGCGTCACGGGCCTGGGGGTTGCCGCCCTGCTGCTGCCGGTACAGGACCCCCGGGTCGCCCTGGCGGGTCTGGTGCTCATCGGACTGGGCTGCGCCCCGGTTTACCCCTGCCTGATTCACTCCACCCCGGAGCACTTCGGCGCGGAGAACTCCCAGGCCGTCATCGGCGTCCAGATGGCCAGCGCCTACGTGGGCACCTGCCTCATGCCGCCCCTCTTCGGCCTGGTGGCCTCCCGGATCACCCCGGCCCTCTTTCCGGTTTATCTATTGGCCCTGCTGGCGGGCATGGTGGCGGCCCACGAATGGCTCCAACGGCGCACGGCCCTTCAGGGGGACTCTTTAGACGGCTGAGGGATCCCCGGGACGCCGGTTTCATCGAAGGGCTTTCCAAAATCCCGGTGAGGCGTTGGTTCCCTTGCGCTTGCGGGAAACACACTCCGGCCGCCGCCTGCGCCGCTCTTTTCCTGGAATTTCTCCTGACGGAGCGCATAGGATAAACACAACCCGCTCGCCGCCGGCAGGCGGGTTTTCCCTTTTGAAGAGCCGGGGCCCCCATTTCTCCGGCCGCTCCGGACGAGGGTATATCTTATAAAAGCCAGGAGGAATCTGCCATGGGCCACGTATATACATCCGTTTGCCAGCTGACCGGCCACACCCCGCTTCTGGAGCTGGTCCGTCTGGAGAAGCTCCTGCGCCTGGAGGCCCGGGTGCTGGGGAAGCTGGAGTTTTTCAATCCCGCCGGCAGCGTCAAAGACCGGGTGGCCAAGGCCATGCTGGACGACGCCGAGGCCCGGGGGCTTTTGAAGCCCGGTTCCGTTGTCATTGAGCCCACGTCCGGCAACACGGGCATTGGACTCGCCTCCATGGCCGCCGCCAGGGGATACCGGGCCATCCTCGTCATGCCGGAGACCATGAG
This sequence comes from Oscillospiraceae bacterium, assembly GCA_910575815.1. GTDB lineage: Bacteria > Bacillota > Clostridia > Oscillospirales > Oscillospiraceae > Oscillibacter. The sequence continues at coordinate 35,044 of CAJTFN010000009.1, read as the reverse complement.
TCCGGAGCGCCGCCGGATTCTGGCGGCCTATGGCGCGGAGCTGGTCCTCACACCGGGAGCCGGGGGCATGGAGGCCGCCATCCGGCGGGCGGAGGCTCTGGCCCGGGAGACACCCGGCAGCTTCCTTCCCGGCCAGTTTTCCAATCCCGCCAATCCCGCCGCTCACCGGGCCACTACCGGCCCCGAAATCTGGGAGGACACCGGCGGGGCCGTGGACGTCTTTGTGGCGGGGGTGGGCACCGGCGGCACCCTTACCGGCGTGGGGTCCTATTTAAAAGAGCGGAAGCCCGGCGTCCGGGTCGTGGCGGTGGAACCCGCCGCCTCCGCTGTTCTCAGCGGAGGCAGCGCGGGGAGCCATGGCCTCCAGGGTATCGGCCCCGGGTTCGTGCCCCAGGTGCTGGACCCCGGCGTTTACGACGAGGTCATCACGGTGAACGATGAAGACGCCTTTGCCTCCGTTCGGCAGCTGGGCCGGACCGAGGGCGTCCTCGCGGGCATTTCCTCCGGAGCCGCCCTCTGGGCCGCCATGCAATTGGCCCGGCGGCCGGAGAACCGGGGGCGGACCATCGTCACCCTGTTTCCCGACACCGGGGAGCGGTATCTCTCGCCGCCGCCCTTCGCCGGGGACGGCAGGACGGAGTGACGGGGCGGCTACAGGGAAGAATCCGCCGTGGGAAAGCCGGTTTTAGTTGTCTTCATAAATTACAGCCGGGCTCCGACGCAAGATCGGAGTCCGGCTGCTTCGCTTCAGTTCTCTTCGTTTTCATAGAGGGCCCGCGCGAGGGCGATAAAGGCCGCGTCCCGTTTGGCCAGGGCCGTCTTGTCCTTGCCGTCGCTGTAATCATAAAAGCCGTTGCAGTTCTTGATGCCGCACTTCCCCGCCTCATAGGCCTCCTTCAGCAGCTTCGGCACACCGCCGTCGTTGCACAGCGCGTCGAAGAGATAGCTGCCTACGCGGTTGAAGATGTCGATGCCGCCGAAGTCGATGGTCTCAAAGGGCCCAATGCAGGCGTAGCGCAGCCCCAGGCCGTACTTCATCACCTTGTCCACGTCCTCCATGCTGGCATAGCCCATCTCCACGCAGTGGAAGGCCTCCCGCACCACGGCGTATTGCAGCCGGTTGAGAATGAAGCCGGTGGGGTCCTTATACACCCGGACGGGCCTTTGCCCCAGGCTCAGGGCAATTCCATAGATGGTATCCAACACCTCGCCGGAGCTTTCCTCTCCCGCGATGACCTCCACCAGAGGAATCAGGTGGGGCGGGTTGACCCAGTGCATCCCGGCAAACCGCCGGGGGTGCTTCACGGCCTTGGCAATCTCCGTGATGGACATGCCCGAGGTATTGGTGGCCAGCACCACCTCCTCGCCGATGACCGACGTAATGTCCTTCCAGAAAGCGTGCTTGGTCTCCATGTTCTCCGAGACGGTCTCCAGAACGAAGTCCGCCTTGGTGAAGCAGTCCTTGGAGGTGGTCATGATAATGCGTCCCAGCAGGGCCGCCGATTCCTCCACCGTCAAAGCGCCCTGTTCCACCTCCGTCTTCTGGTTGATGGAAATCAGGTACCTTGCTTTCTCCAGGGATGTTTCCGACACGCCGTAGAGGTACACCTGATACTGGTGCTTCGCGAAAATCTGCGCAAAAGACGCGCCCATCACGCCGGGGCCGGCAATCAGCACCGTATGGATGTCTGTTTGTTTGAGCATATCCGCTCCCGCCCTTCATTTACTTATGATATCGTTGACATTTGTGAAAACCGGCACACGGTTTTCACGGCGGGCGACGCCCGCCAGGCCCACGAAACGCGCTGTGTGCCGCCTGGGAAGTCCGCCGCGGAGCGGAAAAGAAGGCCACGCTTCTTTATAGCCCCGGGGACTCGATCGCCGGAAAGCAAGCCGGAGGGAGGGCAGGCCCGCGCTCCCTCCGGTGCCGGCCTCAGCGGCCGATGATGCCGTAGACCTTCTCCAGCAGCTCGGGAGAGACCTTGCCGGCCTCATCGCCCACGAACTGGTCATACACGCCCTTGGTGGCCTCGACGAAGGGGGCCTTCTCGGGGTAGTTGATCTCCATACCCGCGTTGGCCAGGTCGTCCAGCCAGGCCGTCTCGGCCTCCGCCAGGTAATCCCGCTCCCAGACGCAGGCCTCCATACCGGCCTCGTCCACGATGGCCTGGAGATCCGCGGGCAGCGCGTCATAGGCGGCCTTGCTCACCATAAGAGGAGCCGCGGAATAAACGTGCTCCGTCACGCTGAGGTAGGCCTGAACCTCGTTGAACTTGCTGGAGGTGATTACGCTGAGGGGGTTCTCCTGGGCGTCGATGGTACCCTGCTGCAAAGCGGTGAACAGCTCGCCGAAAGCCATGGGCGTGGGGTCCGCGCCCATGGCGCTGAAGGCGCCCATGTGAATCTGGTTCTCCATGGTGCGGATCTTGATGCCCTTCAAATCGTCGGGGACGTTGATGGGGCGCTTGCTGTTGGTGATGTTGCGCATGCCGTACTCCATGAAGCCCAGGCCCTTGATGCCGATGTTGTCCAGGCTGGAGAGCATCTCCTTGCCCACCTCGCTGTCGCACAGCAGCTGGCCCTGCTCGCTGCTTTCAAACAGGAAGGGCAGATCGAAGACCAGCAGCTCGTCGGTGAAGCCCGCCAGGGCGGAGCCCACCATGATGCCGGACTGAATCGTGTTCATCTGCATGCCCTCGATGCAGTCCCGGTCGCTGGCCAGCTGGGCGCTGTGGAACACATCCATATGCAGGCGGCCGCCGCTCTTCTCCTCCAGCAGCTCGGCAAACTTGAAGACGCCCTGAACCGCCGGGTGATCCTCGGTGTTGGCGCAGGAGGCGACCCAGGTGAACTCGGCCTCGCCGGAGGGCGCGGCGCTGTTGTCCGGCTGGGCGGCGTCGGTTTTCGGGGTATCGTCGGCCCCGGAGGGGGTCTCCTGGGGCTTGCTGCCGCAGCCGCTCAGAAGGCTGAGGCACAGAGCCAGTGCAAGGGACAGGGTAATGATTCTTTTCATGTGTAAACCTCCTTAAATTTTATGCAGATGCCGGAAACCGGCAGCAACATAGCAACGTGAAACGGGTCCTTACATCAGTCCCATCAACTGGGGGATGATGAGGGAAACGGGCTCGACGAACACAATCAGCAGCAGGGCAATCAAGTTGGCAATCAGGAATTTGACCATGGCCCTGGCGTTTTCCTCGATGGAAATCTTGGCGATGCCGCAGGAGACAAACAGATTCACTCCCAGAGGCGGCGTGGACATGCCAATGGCCAGGTTCACCGTCATAATAATGCCAAAATGCACAGGGTTGATGCCAAACTGATTCACAATGGGCATGAAGATAGGGGTGAGGATGATGATCGACGCGGTGACGTCCATCAGGCAGCCCACGATCAGAAGGAAGAGGTTGATGAGAAGCAGGATGACATACTTGCTCTCCGAGAGGCTGATGAGGAAGGCCGCGATGGCGTCGGGAATCCGGGCGGAGGTCAGAATCCACCCAAAGCTGGACGCCGCCGCCACAATGACCATGACCATGGCCGTGCTCTTTCCCGCGTTCATCAGCAAAAGCGGCAGATCCTTCAGCTTCAGCTCCCGATAGAGGAAGGTACCGGCCACGAAGCCGTAAATCGCGGCCACCGCGGCGGCCTCCGTGGGGGTGAACACGCCGCCATAGATGCCGCCCAGCACGATGAAGGGCATCATCAGGGCAAAGAAGGCCTCCTTGAAGCTGATGGCCACGTTCCTCCAGGAAAACCGGGTCTTCGCCGCCAGGCCATAGCCATTTTTCTTGGCGGAGAAATAGGCCACGATGATCAGCGCCACGCCCACCAGGATGCCCGGGCCGAAGCCCGCGGCAAAAAGGGTGGAAATGGACACCGACCCGGCTATGCCGTAGTTCACCATGGGCAGGGAGGGCGGAATGATGACTCCGATGGCCCCGGCCACGGACATCAGCGCCGCCGCGAAGGGCTTGCTGTACCCCGCCTTCACCATCTCGGGAATCATGATGCCGCCGATGGCCGCCACCGTGGCGGGACCGGAACCGGAAATGGCGGCGAAGAGCATGCAGGTCAGAATGGCCACCATGGCCAGTCCCCCGGTGAAGCTCCCCAGAAGCGAGTTGCAGAAATTAATCAGCCGCCGGGAGATGCCGCCGCCCTCCATGAGGCTTCCCGCCACCATGAACAGCGGAATGGCCAGCAGAGGGAAGGAGTCCACCGAGGTGAACATCCGCTGGGCCACCACCAGCATGGGGGTGGAGGAGGCCGCGCTGATGGCGACGAAGCAGGAAGAGGCCAGCACCACCCAGATGGGGAAGCCCGCCAGGGCCGTGACCAGGAACGTGATAAACAGATAAGGCGCCATCCAATTAACCCTCCTTCTCTTCTTCCGGTTTGACGAACGCTTTCACCGCGTGAACCGTCTCAATCCCGTAACGGATTACGCAGAAGGCCATGCCCAGGGGGATGGCGCTGTACATGGTCCACATGGGCAGCCGCATAGCGGGGGAGAGCTGGCCGGACTGCATCTGAGCCCGGACAATGTCCGCGCCGAATTTCATAATCAGCAGACAGACCGCCAATCCACCCAGCTGCACAACGATGTTCAAAAACCGCTGGACCGCCTTGGGCAGAATCAGCACAAAGGCCTCCACGCCCAGGTGCGCGCCGGTCTTGATGCCGTAAGCGCAGCCAAAATATGTAATGTAGACCAGAAGATAGCGGGACAGCTCCTCGGACCAGGGCAGGGAAGACTTGATTAAAAAGCGGAAGACCACCTGCATAAACACCACGACCGACATCACCGCCAGCATGACCGCGCAGCAGTATCCCTCGAAATTATCCGCCAGTTTTTTGATCCATTTCATACGCATCACTCCTACCTCTCTCAAATCCCGGCATACGCCGGGGGCGTTCCTTCTCCCGCCAGCGGGTCTCTTCCAAAAGCCCTTTGTCCCGGCTCCATAGGCGGCTCATCCGGGGCCACCTCCCCCCTCCGCCGCGTCCCTTCCCTGTCCGGCGGCCAGCTTTTTAAACTGCCGGAGGTTGTTCTCCATGTGCTCCCGCATCACCGCCTGGGCTTTCTGCGGATCCCGGTTCCGGATGGCCTCCAGCAGCAGGCTGTGGTATTTCAGGCCGTTGCCTACGCCAATGGTCTGGGTGGTGTGGAGGATGGAGGGGGCAATCAGGTTCTCATAGGAGTTGTAGATCTGCGCCGCCAGGGTGTTTTGGGTACAGGCGCAGACCAGCATGTGAAACTCCAGGTCCGTGTGGACATACTGCTCGTAATTGTCCGTTTCCCGCAGCATCCGCTGGTAGTTTTTCTCCAGCCGGCGGACCTGCTCCTCCGTGGCCTTCCGGGCCGCCACCTCGGCGGTGGCGCTTTCGAACATGCTTCGGAAGGCATAGATTTCCTCCATCTCGTGGGCGTCCACAGAGAAGAGGAACGCCGGGCGGAAATAATCCACCAGCCGGTTCACCCGGACAAAGGAGCCTTCGCCCCGGCGGGTCTCGATCAGGTTCTCCCCAGCCAGCTTCTGCACAGCCTGACGCACCGTTCCCCGGCTGACGCTGAACATGGACATCAGCATGTGCTCCGAGGGAATCTTTTCCCCGGGCATCCACTCCCCCGCGAGAATCTGGTTCTTCATCTGCTGGTAAACCTGCTCCCCCACGTTTATTTTCTTGATTTCAACAATTCCCATGACTTGTAGGACATCCCCTCACAGACATCGGTCATTCCTCATTGGACGTACCTAACTATATCATTCTTTCCCCAGCTTCTTCAATTCGCAAATATCATGAAAACTTTTGTGGATTTTGTCAAAAATCACTTGTATATCGATGGACAAGTTTGCGATTTTTGTCTGTGTTGCACAATTTCTGTCGGATCCTGTCCCCAGAATCTGCTCCCTTCGCAAAAGGCCGCCAGGGCTGGCCGGAGGAAAGCGCAACTCCCTGGAAAGCCGGAGCCGGTTTCCAGAAATCCGTCCCCGGCCCCTTCAAGCGCAAGCGGCGAAGGTAAAAAACGGGCCCTTTCGGGTCCGTCTCAAGCACCGCCATCCGTCCAAAAAATACCCCGCCCATTCCTGCGAATGGGCGGGGTCCGGATTTAGAAGTTCTCGATAATGTCCACCAGTTCCAGGCCGATGCGCTTCTGCGCCTCCTTGGTGCCCGCGCCGATGTGAGGCGTGCAGCTCACCGCCGGGTGCTGAGCCAGGGCCCAGTTGGGGTCCTTCTCGCTCATCCACACGTCCAGGCCGGCGGCCTTGACCTTGCCGCTGTTCAGCCCGTCCAGCAGGGCGGCCTCGTCCACATTGCTGCCCCGGGAGACATTGATGATGACCACGCCGTCTTTCATCTTCCCCAGGGACTCCCCGTCCACCAGAGCCTTGTCTCCGCCGGGGGCACAGAGGATGAGGATGTCGGCCCCGGCCAGGAGTTCGTCCATGGAGACGAACTTCATGGTCTCGCACTCGCAGCCCTCGGGCTTGTTCCGATGGACGGTGGAGAGGACGTTCATGCCCAACGCCTGACACTTGGCTCCCACCATCTGGCCGATGCGGCCGTAGCCAATGACGCCCGCCGTCTTTCCGGCCAGCTCAAAGCCCTTGGAATAGGCCTTCTTCTCCCACTGGTTCTCCCGCATGGTGTGCCCGGCGATGGAGATATTCCGGGCACAGGAGAAGAGGAGAGCCATAGCCAGTTCCGCCACGGCGTTGGAGGAGGCCCGGGGCGTGTTCTTCACGGCGATGCCCGCCTCCTCGGCGTACTTCACGGCGATGTTGTCCACGCCGACGCCCGCCCGGACGATGAGCTTCAGGCGGCTGCCCTTGGCGGCGTCAATCTGAGGCTCCTTGATCTTCGTGGCGGAGCGGATGATGACGGCGTCAAACTCCCGCAGGGCGGCGCCCAAGGCGTCGGGCTCGTAGAATTGCTCCACCACCTCGTGGCCGTCGTTCCGCAGCTTCTCAATAGCGGAAGCATCCATACCATCGGTAACCAAAACTCTCATAGACATAATCGTTGTACCCCTTTCTTTTTTCGCGGCGCACCCCAGGGGCGCCGCCGTCGTCTTCTCTACGCCCATTGGGGGACAGGCGTGTCCGGCAACCCGGAAGGGGGTCCAGGGGGGGCGCGCCCCCCGGCTTCTCCGCTTTGTGGAGAAAGAAATTCAAATCATTTTTGCGACGCCATGCGCGTCACAGAAATTCCTCGACTCCAGCCGCCTTGGGCGGCAGCACCAATCCGAAGACTGGTAAGGGGGAATCTGACGGAGGGACGAAGTCCCCTCTTAATTATGCTCCGCCTCGTACTTCTTCAGGAAATCCACCAGAGCCTCCACGCCCTCCTTGGGCATGGCGTTATAGATGGAGGCCCGGAGACCGCCGACGCTCTTATGGCCCTTTAGATTGTCAAAGCCCGCGGCCTTGGTGGCGGCCACCACTTCCGCGTCCTGGTCCTTGCTGGGGGTGACGAAGGGCACGTTCATCAGGGAACGGTCCTCCTTCCGGACGGCGCCAGTGAAGAGCTTGCTCTGATCCAGGAAGTCATAGAGAATCTTCGCCTTCTCCTCGTTGCGCTGGTTCATGGCCTCCAGTCCGCCATTGTCCAGCAGATACTTGAACACCTTGCCGCAGCAGTAGATGGCCCAGCAGTTGGGGGTGTTGTACAGGGAGTCGTTGTCCGCGTGAGTCTTATAGCTCATATAGGTGGGCACGAACTTGGGCAGGTCCTCCCGGATCAGGTCCTCCCGGATGATGACCACCGCCATGCCGGCGGGGCCCACATTCTTCTGCACGCCGCCCCAGATCAGGCCGTACTTGCTCACGTCGCAGGGCCGGGAGAGGAACATGCTGGACTGGTCGGAGACCAGGACCTTGCCCTTGGTGTCGGGGAGGTTGAAGAAGGTGGTGCCGTTGATGGTCTCGTTTTCGCAGATGTAGACATAATCCGCGTTGTCCGGGATATCCAGCTTGGAGCAGTCGGGGACATAGGAGAAGTTTTTATCAGCGGAAGAGGCGACGATCTTCACCTCGCCGTACTTCTTCGCCTCGGCGATGGCCTTCTTGGACCAGGCACCGGTCTCTACGTAGCAGCCCAGGCCGTTTTTCATCAGGTTCATGGCCACCATGGCGAACTGGACCGTGCCGCCGCCCTGGATGAAGAGGACCTTGTAGTTGTCGGGAATCCCCATCAGCTTCCTGAGGTCCGCCTCAGCCTCGTCCCGAATCTGCTGGAAGACCTTGGAACGGTGACTCATCTCCATGACGCACATACCGCTTCCGCGGTAGTTCATCATCTCAGCGGCGATCTCCTCCAAAACGGGCTCCGGCATCATGGCCGGTCCGGCAGAGAAATTGTAGGTGCGGCCGTATTTCATGTTTGCTTCCTCCATCTTCTGATTTTCAATGGCGGGGCCCTTTCCGGGCCACTTTGCTGTTCATAGTATACAAGGTTTCCCAATAAGAATCAACTAATTACTTCAATTTTGTACTATGAATTTCCCTCCCGCCCCTCCGGCAGGAAAAACCGTCCTCCCGGAAGCGGCGCTTTCCCAGACGCCTCTAAGGCTTCCCCGAAATCCACCCTTCCTCGGCTCCGCAAAGAAAACTTGGCAGTTCTATGAAGGAGGGGTTCGAGGAACCGGGAAGAGGTTTTGGAGAAAAGCCGGGCGGAGCTCCGGAGTCAAGGCATCTATGAGCAGGAGATCTTGAAGCAGGCCATCGCCGGCGCGGCCACAGTCAGGCTGGTCCTTGCCACCGTTTTCTTCCTGGCCCAGCTGGTCACCGGCGGCGGCATCCATTGGGGCATATGGTTCCTCGCTTTCCGCGCGCACATGACCACCTTCCGGGTGAAATACCGGCGTCTTCGCCGCAGGCACGGGCTGCTCATGGCCATTGTTTACAAAGCCCTGGTACTCCTCCTCTCCACGTGCCACCTTTATTCCCTGCTCCCGCCGTCTGCGGTCCTGTAAGGCGGTGACGGCTTGGAACTCGCCTAAAAAACCGCCTCAAGGAGGCCCGGGCCCAGCGGAAGCTCTCCCACGGCCAGCTGGCGGAGCTGGCCGGCGTGTCCCGCAACACCATCCGCTCCATATGAAACCGGGCAGTTCAGCCCCACCGCCAAATTGGTGCCGGTCTTGTGCGTCGCCCTGGACAAAAAATTCGAAGAGCTCTTCTACTTCTGAAATCCAGCCGTTTCCAAAGGGCCGTTATCCTCCACGGATAACGGCTCCTTTTCTTCCTCCGGCGGCAGAGGAAACGCAAAGCGGCGGCAGGCTCTCTAATTTCCCCTTGACAAAGCCGTCATACTGTGTTAATTTTCTTAATACAGTTAATACAGTTCACCATCAAAGCAGCGGCGTAACCGCCGCAGAAGGGAAGGTATGCGGTGATCAGCCTCAATTACCGGGACTCCCGCCCCATTTACGAACAGATCAAGGACGGGCTCCGCAAGCTGATCGTCACCGGGGCCATCGGAACCGACGAAAAACTCCCGTCGGTCCGGTCTCTGGCGACCCAGCTCTCCATCAACCCCAACACCATCCAGCGGGCCTATAACGAGCTGGAGGGAGAGGGCTACATCTATTCCGTCCCCGGCAAGGGCAGCTTCGCCACCGGGGACCCCGGAGCCGACGAATCCCGCCGCCGGGAGCTCTGGGAGAAGACCCGGGAGCTAATGGCGGAGCTACGCTACCTCGGCGTCTCACAGGAGGAGCTGATGGCTCTTCTCGAAGAGCCATCCGGCGGGACCCCCGCCGGGGACCGGAAGGAGGAAACACGATGATTCAAGTTCAAGACACCGTCAAACGCTTCGACGGATTCACCGCCCTGGACGGCACGACCCTGTCGGTTCCCGCCGGGTGCGTTTACGGTCTGGTGGGCCCCAACGGCGCGGGGAAGTCCACCCTCATTCGCTGCCTCACCGGCATCTACCGCCAGGACGAGGGCGACCTCGCCATTGACGGACAGCCCGTCTGGGAGAACGAGGTCCTGAAATCCCGGGTGGCCGCCATCGCCGACGACTGGTATTACTTCCCCCAGGCCTCCCTCCGGGACATGTGCCGGTTTTACCGGGGCTTCTATCCCAGCTTTTCCATGGAGCGCTACGAGAAGCTGAAGGAGATCTTCCAGATCGACGAGAAGCGTCCCCTCCGCCGCCTCAGCAAGGGCATGCAGAAGCAGGCCGCCTTCTGGCTGACCCTCAGCGCCATGCCGGACTATCTGGTACTGGACGAACCGGTGGACGGCCTGGACCCCGTCATGCGGCGGCAGGTCTGGTCCCTGGTCCTGGGGGACGTGGCCCAGCGGGGGACCACGGTGCTGGTCTCCTCCCACAACCTCCGGGAGCTGGAGGACGTCTGCGACCACGTGGGTATTCTGGACCACGGGAAGGTGCTGTTGGAACGGTCCCTGGCCCAATTGCAGGACAACATGGTGAAGCTGCAAGTCGTCTTTAAGGACGGCGGCGGTGTGCCGGAGGACCTGAACGTCCTCCACGCCTCTCACATAGGGCGCATCCACACCCTGATTATGCGCATGAGCGCGGCGGAGGCCCAAAACCGCCTGGCGGTCTACGAGCCCATGCTGGTGGACGCCGTGCCGCTGACGCTGGAAGAAATTTTCATCTACGAGTTAGGAGGCGCCGACTATGCGGTCAAAGACATCGTACTTTAACCCCACGCTGTTCAAGAAGAACCTCACCCGGTTCTGGCCCCTGTGGGGCGGCGCGTCCGCGCTGGGGGCGCTGATTCCCCTGGCGCTGTTCATGATCCTCGTGGAAGACCGTTTCGCCGGCTTCGGCGGGCATCCCCTGGAGTTTACCCACTCCTGTTATGTCGCCCTCTGCTATTTCGTGCCCACGATCTCCCTGCTCTACGCGGCCCTCTGCGCCCTGGCGGTGTGGGGCTGGCTGTACAACCCCCGGAGCGTAGGAATGATGCACTCCCTGCCCGTCACTCGGAAGGGCCTCTTCGTCACCAACGCGCTCTCGGGCCTCAGCATGATGCTCATTCCCTACGCCGTCACCGGGGCGCTGGTGATTCTGGTCTCCCTGGTCTTCGGACTGTTCGAGCCGGTGGGCATCCTGGTGACCATCCTGGGCGTCCTGGCGGACAGCTTCTTCTACTTCGCCTCGGCCACCCTCGTCGTTTTCCTCACCGGCAACCCCTTCGCCTTCGCGGCGTTCTACTTCATTTTTCACTTCCTGGCCACGGGGGCGGAGTGGCTGGTCTCCCAACTGATGGCGGCCTTCTACTTCGGCGTGGGCTTCGTCAACGAGGGCGTGATCGAATTCCTCAGCCCCACCATTTACCTGACCCGCAGGCTCCATCCCGACGTCACCTATCAGACCACCAGCACCCCCGACGGCTGGATAGACAACGGCGTGCCCACCGCCGTGGAGCTTTCAAACGGGTATCTGCTCCTGGTCTACGCCCTGGTGGGCGCGGTCCTGCTGGCCCTGGCCTGGGCGCTGTACCGCCGCCGCCGGAGCGAGAGCGCCGGGGACGTGGTGGCCGTGGGCTGGATGAAGCCCATCTTCCGTTACGGCGTGGCCCTGTGCGCCGCCGCCGCAGGCGGGATACTGCTCTACGGCGTCCTCTTTTCCTCTCTGGAGTCCGGCTCCATCGCCAACCCCGTCTATATGGCCACCTGCATGGCCGTGGCGGGAGTCGTCGGGTACTACATCGCCTCCATGCTGCTGGTGAAGTCCCTCCGGGTCTTTCAGAACTCCCTCCCGGGCGCGCTGGCCACTGCGGCGGCGGCCCTGATCCTCTGCTTCACCGTGGCGGCGGACCCCGCCGGGGTGGAGAGCTGGCTTCCCGAGGCGGACTCGCTGGAGAGCCTCTCCCTTTATGTCTCCGGCCCCTATGGGCGGAGCCTGGGCGCCACCCTGGCGGACAAAGCCACCATTCAGAAGGTCCTGGACTGCCAGGCCGCCATCATCGCCGAGAAGGACGTGCTGGACGACAGCAGAGGCGAGAAGCACTATGCCCATGTGTATCTGACCTACCGCCAAAACGGCCGGCGCACCGCCTGGCGGAGCTATGACCTGCGATTCACCCCGGAGCTTCTGGAGGAATCCGACGCCCTGATCCGGCTCCAGGGCGTGCTGACGGACCCCGTCGTCCAGGAGGACAACATCTTCGGAATTCTCTCCCATCCCTTCGGCTATTCCGACGACCTCCAAAACGAAATCCGTCTCACCGGCGGCTATGTGGGGGATGTTTACGACACACAGACCCAGGAGATCTACGGCTCGGATCTGCTCCCGGAGCAGGCGAAGGCCCTGGAGACCGCCGTCCGGCGGGACATCCAGGCGGGTCACTTCGGAAAGACCGTTCTGCTCACCAATCTGATGCCTGACGAAAACGCCTATCACAACATCGCCTATTTCGGCGACCTGACGCTCAACTACACCGTTACCAAATTGGAGGAGGGTAAGCACCGCACCTATAGCCGAACCGTCTCCTTCGGCATCTCGGTGTACTGCACGGAGACCGTGAAGGCCCTGGAGGACATGGGAGTTCTGGACGGGACGCATAAGCTCTTGACCATGGCGGAGCACGGCGCCCAGCAAGCCCAGCAATACCCCTCCGACGTCCCCTACGACAGTCCCTCCGACGGCCCTTATGTTTCCGCCGGCAGCGCCGTCGTCTATCCCGAGGAGGCAATGCATGGGCCGGCGTGATGACCCCCAAACGGACGAACGTCTGAAATTTCTTCTGCTCTGCGCCGTGCTGGCGCTGCTGACGGTGGCTGTGATTCTCACAGCCGCCGTCCGCCTCTACCTCCGCCGTCCCTCTCCGGCGGAGGTAGAGGCAAAGCTTCCGTCTTACGTAACCCGGGACCTGCTGGACGAAAACGAGTGGTCCCGTCCCGGGGAGCCTCTGAAAAGGGTGAACGCCATAGTCCTGCACTACGTAGGCAACCCCGGCACCACCGCCCAGGCCAACCGGAACTACTTCAACTCCCTGGCGGACGGGGCCCTGGAAATTTACGCCTCCAGCCACTTCATCGTAGGCCTGGAGGGAGAGGTTCTCCAGTGCGTTCCCCTGACGGAGATCGCCTATGCCTCGAACAGCCGAAACGGGGACACCGTGTCTATCGAGGTCTGCCACCCGGACGAAACCGGGGAGTACGGTCCTGCCGCCTACCGGCGGGTGGCGGAGCTGACGGCGTGGCTCTGCCGGGAATTCCGTCTGGACCCGGTGCGGGACGTCATCCGGCACTACGACGTGTCGGGGAAGCCGTGTCCGCTGTACTACGTGGACCACCCGGATGCCTGGGAAAGGCTGTTGGCGGATGTGGCGGCGGAGCTGGCGCGGCAGGAAGAGACGGAATCTTGAAAAATTTTTAAAAATTTTTTTAAGAAATGTGAAACAAAACGCCTCTCTCAAGCGTCTTATATATAGACGAACAGAAAGGAGCCCCCTTATGGAGCAAACAAATACCGCCCAGAACCTATGGCGCGTCTGGGTTGACACACGCCGCCGGATCGTGTCCTTCCATGAGGAGGAGGACTGCAAGCTGCTGGAATTCCGCAACCGGGACTTGTTTTTCAGCTGCATAGAGCAATACACCGGGATGCAGTACCGCTATCAATAAAGCAAAAAGGGGAGGCCATGTTGCCTCCCCTTTTTAGGTTCGCAGATCTTTCCATGCACCATATCTCAGATTCCCCATCAGCAGAAGAGAGATGAAGAAAAAGGGAATCCAGGCCGATTCACCCACCAGGCCAGCGACAGCGAAAACAGAAACACGCCAAATCGACAAGCACCAGCCCCCGTTGCACCACGCCGCGGGGAAGTCATTCCTGTCTCCCGCCAGTCATTCGGCGCGCCCCCGTATCGCACCCCCCGTACTTCTTTTTCTCTTTTGGACCGTGCACGGCCCGTTTTCTCTTTTTCTTCTGGCAAGAAAAAGAGAAAATGGGGGGTGCAAAGCACCAGCCATCTTCATGACTGAAATCCTCCCCGCCCGCAAGGGCGAGAAAAAGCCCCCTCCCCTGGCCAGGGGAACCTCAAACCACAAACCCTCCGTCGGAGGTAATCACCTGCCCGGTGATAAACCCCGCCTTCTCTGAGGCGAGGAAAACCACCACCTCCGCGATGTCCTCCGGCCTCCCCAGGCGGCCCAGGGGGGTCTCCTCCACCAGCATCGCCCGGGTCTCCCGGCCCAGGCCCCGCACCATGTCCGTCTCAACGCATCCCGGCGCCACGCAGTTCACCCGAATACCGGAGGGGGCCAGCTCCAGCGCCAGAGATCGGGTGAGCCCCACTATCCCGGCTTTGGTGCAGGCGTAGGCCACCTCGCAGCTCCCCCCCCGAAGGCCCCAGATGGAGGAAATGTTCACGATGTTTCCCCTTTTTTCGCTGAGCATATGAGGAAGCACCGCCTGAACGGTATTCCGGGGTCCCGTGAGGTTCACCGCCAGAAGCCGGTCCCAGAGGGCGTCGTCCAGGTCTTGAAACAATCCCTGGCGGGAGATGCCGGCGTTGTTCACCAGCAGCTCCACAGGGCCCAGAGTCTCCTCCGCCGTCCGGACCATCGCCTCTACCGCCGCCCGGTCCGACACGTCGGTCTGAACGGCCAGGGCGGCGCAGCCCTTCCTCTGAAGCTCCAAAACCAGACTCTCCGCAGCATCCCGGCGCTCCAGATAATTGACACAGACCGGCCAGCCCTCCCGGGCCAGGGCGGCGGCGATGGCCCGGCCAATGCCTCGGGACGCGCCGGTAATCAGAGCGGATTTTCTCATGGGAACAGCTCCTTTTCTCTCGAATGGGGGAAGTATAGCAGAAACAAACGAAAAAGGCAAGACAAGGTCCCGCCGGTTCCCTTTCTAAATTCTTTTATCGATTTTGATTGGACAAATGCCCGGCAATCCGTTATAGTAGAGGCAGTATCAAAAAGGAGGTGCCGTCTATGACTGTCACCGTGGACGCAAGCCGCTGCATCGCCTGCGGCATGTGCGCTTACGCCGCCCCGGAGATCTTCCGTGTGGTGGGGCAGGCTTCCACCGTCATCGCCCAGCCCGGGGACCGGAACCGCCGGGTGCGGGACGCGGCAAACGGGTGTCCGGTAAACGCGATTCATATCAAGCGCTAAGGCGTCCCGGAGGGGGCCCCTTCCTCCTCCAGGCGTTCTCTCCCGCTACGCTTACTTTTAAAAGGAGAATCCATCACAAATGAGACTGCAAAGCGCTATTTTTGATATGGACGGCACGCTGCTGGACTCCATGCCCATGTGGCGTTCCCGGGCGTCCACCCTTGTCCTCAGCCACGGCGTTACGCCGCCCCCGGGCCTGGACCGTCAGGTCAGCCCCCTCAGCCTCCGGGAGGGCGCGGCCTATTGCAAGGAGATCTGCGGGCTCCCCGGCACGGTGGAGGAGCTGGAGCGCCAGCTCTGGGACCAGATTCTGGATTATTACAGCCACCACGTCCGGCCAAAGCCCGGCCTGGTCCGCTTCCTCTCCGTGCTGAAGATGGAGGGCGTGTGGATGTACGTGGCCACCGCCACCGACCGCCCCCTTGCCGAGACGGCCCTGAAGACCGCTGGCATCGACGGCTTTTTCCGGGGCATCATCACCTCCCGGGAGGCGGGCCAGGAAAAGCGGGACGGCCCGGAGATTTACGAGCGGGCCCTGCGGCGCCTTCGGTCCACCAAAAAGGACACCGTCGTTTTTGAGGACGCCCTTTACGCCCTGAAAACCGCCCGGGCGGCGGGCTTCCGCACGGCGGCGGTCTGCGACCCCTCGGAGCCCGCCCAGGAGGAAATGCGCCGCCTGGCGGAGTATTACATCCAAAGCTTTGAGGAGCTGACCGCCGTCCGCTGACGGCCAACGGCCCCGGGCGAGAGGCCCTGGGCCGCGGCTCCTTGCCGTTCCACAAAAAACATCTTTACATTGTGTAGCTCTTTTGGTAAACTATACGTTATGTATTTAGTATCACACCAAAGGAGCTTCACTATGAGTTCAGAGTTTTCCCGCACCCTTTCCCTGCTGCGGCAGGAAAAGGGCGTCAGCCAGCGGGTCGCCGCCGGGGAGCTGGGAATCTCCCAGGCCCTTCTCTCCCACTACGAAAACGGCATCCGGGAACCGGGCCTTGCCTTTGTCGTCAAAGCCTGCGACTACTACGGCGTCTCCGCCGACTTTATTTTGGGACGCACCCTCTCCCGGGAGGGCAACATGCTCACGGAACAGGACATTCTGGACGCTGCCGAGCCGAAAAACAACCTTCGGGGCAGCGTCCTGGCCACCCTGCAAAGCAAGCTGCTCTCCGGCGCGGTGAGCGTCCTTTTCGAGCTCCTGGGCAAGCTGGGGGACAAGGCCGCCATCAACGCCGCCGCCGCCTATCTGGGCAGCGCCGTTTACCAGCTCTACCGCCACCTCTATCGATTCTCCGGGGCCAACGAGAGCTACTTCGCCCTGGACCCCAACGCCTGTGTGATGGGCATGGCCGACGCGGACATGAAGCTCTCCGAGGCCCGCTTCGCCGCCGCCCTCCGGACCCTCTCCGCCCAGAAGGCCGAGTTTCCGGACACCTCCGCCCCGGCCATCAACGCCGCCTACCCCGGGCGCTGCCAGAGCCTCACCCAGGTTCTCAGCACCTCCGACGCCCGCCTCACCGCCCTCTCCTCCTCTTATTCCCGGGAGAAAAAGTAACCAACGCCCGTTTCATCCCGCTCCGGCCGTCCAACGGGCAGCCACGGCGGCGCAGCGGCTGCCGGCCCTTTTTTTGACGGACGGAATTTCAGTTTTACATAGCGAAGGTTTTTATGAATTTTCAATCATTCGGCTTTTTGGCCTTTTTGATCATCACCGCCGCCCTCTGCCTGACCCTGGCCCGGCGGAACCGGTCCGCCGCCGCCGGGTGCCTCACCCTGGCCTGTCTGGTGTTCTACGTCTCCGGGGGCGGCTGGGCCGCCCTGCTGGTTCTGGCGGCGGGACTGGCGGTATCCACCGCCGCCGTGCACTACCTCGCGGCGACAGACCTCCGGGTCCCGGCTGGGGGAGGCGGCGGCCTCGCCTGTGACCGGGTCCCCTCTCAGCGGCGGCTCTGCCTGGTTCTGGCAGCCCTCTGGCACATCGGGGTTCTGGTGGTCTTCAAGTACACCGGCTTCCTCACCGGCGGAGCCGTCTCCCTGGGCTGGGCTCCTCTGGGACTGAGCTTTTTTACCTTTCAGCAGCTCTGGCTTTTGAAGGAGGCCTATACCGGGGACTTCCGCCCCGGCCCGGGGGACAGCTTGCTTCTCTACGCCTTCTTCTTTCCCTCCGTGGTTTCCGGGCCCATTTTGAAGCCCCAGGCCCTCTTTCCCCAGCTTCACGGCGAGAATTTTCTCCGCCCGGACAGCCGGGATTTCGCCGCTGGACTCTACGCCATCGCCCTGGGCACGGCGAAAAAGGTCCTTCTGGCGGACAACCTGGGAGCCCTGGTGGACACCGGCTGGCGGCACCCCAGCGAGCTCTCCGCCCCCGCCGCCTGGCTGGTCATCCTGGGCTATACCCTCCAGCTCTATCTGGACTTCTCCGGGTACTGCGACATCGCCGCCGGCGCCGCCCGGCTTCTGGGTCTCCGCCTGCCCCGGAATTTCGACTCCCCTTACCGCAGCCTCTCCCTGGGGGAGTTCTGGAAGCGCTGGCACATCACCCTCACCAGCTTTCTGCGGGAGTGCCTGTACTTCCCTCTGGGCGGAAGCCGGAAGGGAACCCGGCGAACTTATGGGAATATTTTATTGGTCTATCTCGTCAGCGGCCTTTGGCACGGGGCGGGGTGGTCCTTTGTCGCCTGGGGTCTTCTCCACGGGCTGGGACAGGTCGCCGAGCGCCTTTGGGGCTCCCGCCGGGAGCGGCTGCCCGCGGCCCTGCGCTGGGCGCTGACCTTTGGCTTTGTTAACGTGGCCTGGGTCTTTTTCCGGGCCCCCCGGTTTCTCAGCGCCCTGCGGATGCTGCGCACCGCCCTGCTGGGGAAATGGGCCCCTCCGGGCGACTGGCTGCTGGAGAACATGTTCACCAAGGAGGCCGCGGCCCTGCGGATGATCTTCCCCGGATGGAAGCCCTGGATCAGCCCGGCGCTGGCCTTCGGGCTGTTCCTGGGGGCCATGGCGGTGGTGCTCTGGCCCCGGAACACCCTGGAACGGATGGAGGACTTTCGCCCCACGGCGGGACGGGCCCTGCTGCTGGCGGTTCTGGCGGCCTGGTCCATTCTCTCCTTCACCGGCGTCACCACCTTCATCTATTCGAATTTCTGACCCCTCACGCGGAATTGCGAGGACTGTATGAACAAGACTTACCAACACTGGGCCCGGCGCTTTCTGGCCGCCTTGCTGGCCCTGCTGCTTCTGTGCGCCGGGACGGTGTACTTCGTGGACCCCTGTCTCTACTACCGGATGCCCAGCCGCTGGCAGCCCGTCTTCTTCAACGAGCGCTATCAGGCCGCCGGCATGGCCCGGAACGTCCCGGCGGACACCGTGATTCTGGGCACCTCCATGGCCGCCAATTACCGGGCCAGCTGGGCCGAGACCTACTACCACACCCCCTCGGTGCGCATCACCATACCCGACGGGTATTTCAGCGAGTTCACCCAGGTGATGAACCAGCTCTTCCGGAGGACTCCGCCGAAGCGGATCCTCTTCGCCCTGGATTTGAACATCCTGATTCGGGACGACCGGGGCGTCACCGGCGCGATGCCCGCCTATCTCTACAACCGGAACCCCCTGGACGACGTGAAGTACCTTCTCAACAAGGACTCCCTGTACTACAGTCTCTATACCCTCATGGAAAACCGCCGGGGTCATGGCCAGACTCTGGACGAGGGCTTCACCTGGGACCGGACCTCCGTCTGGGGCCGCTACGAGACCCTGCGGACCTATGACCGCCCGGCGGTGTCGGCGGAGCAGACGCCGGAGGACGCTTACCTACCCTTCACCCAGGAGAATCTGGCGGTAATGGGAACCTGGTTCCAGGAACACCCGGAGACAAAATTTGAGATCTTTTTCTCCCCCTACAGCATCCTCTTTTGGGACCGGACCATCCGGCGGGGGGAGCTGGACGCCCGCTTCGCCGCGCTGGAGCTGGCTTGCGAGACGCTGACAGGCTATGACAACGTGCGGCTCCACGCGCCCCTCTTCGCGGAAAACATGGTGACCAATCTGGACAACTACTGCGACTACGTCCATCACTCCGGCGAGGCTGGGGAGTGGGTCCTGGGAAATCTGGCCGGGGAGAACTTTTTGCTGAAGGCGGAAAACGTGAAAACCGTCCTGGCTGACTGGCGGGACTTTGTGGTACACTACGACTACGACGCCCTGTGGGACCAGGAATTCTGGGACCGCTGGTATGAGGAACACGACGAACCGCCCGGGTGGTACGAGGGCTGAGAAGGAGACGCCATGGGACTTTTCCTGTATGTATACCTGTTCCCAGGCGGGAGGGAGGAGACCTGCCGCGCCGCCCTGGGGCGCAAGGCCGAAAACCCGGATCACCAAATCTGGCCGGATAAATGTCAATGGCACATGTATCCGAAGGGCCCCGCCGTCCAGCTCAACGACGGCGCGGTGGGCCTGGACTATGCGGAGCCGCTGTCGAGAGTGGTGAACTGCCCGGTACTGCTGGCCTATATTTACGACGATGACTACTGGGGCTACGAGCTCTGGCAGAAGGGCAAGGAGCTGGACCAGTTTGCCAGTCTGCCGAACTACTTCGACGAGGGCTCACCCCCCGACAAGCCGGGAGACGCGGAGCTGGTAGCCCGGGTCTTCGGCGTGGAGCCGGAGCGGATTGGGCGCTACCTCACCCCCTGGCCGGAGGAAGCCGCAGAGGAATGCGCCTATGAGGGCGACGAATTCACCGTGGGGGACTCCTGGCAGATGGCGGACTTTCTGGACGCTCTGGGATTCAACTATGACAAGCTCTGCCCGCCGGAGCCCGCGCCGGAGAAGGAGCCCAACCGGCCCTCCCCCGCAAGGCCGGGGCCCATGGAAGTGCTTTCGTTGGCCTGGTCTCAAATGCGGAGGGCGGCTGACACCCCTGTCCTGCCCAGCGCCCTGACGGACCGCCCATACGCCCTGAAACGGGCGGAGGGCTTGGGGAGGGCGGACCTTCTCCGCCTCCTTGGGAACGGAGAATATCAGGACCTGGCCGCCGGGCTGGCGGAGGCCATTCAGACCACGCCGGAGGAACCAGCGCCGTACCTTGTCCGGGCCTTTTGCTGGAAGATGCTGGAGGGCGTGAGCGCCCGGAGCCGCACGCCCGACATGCTCCGGGACCTGACCCGGGCGCTGGAGCTGGAGCCGGACAATGTGATGGCCCTCCGGGGCCGGACCTCCCTCACCACCACCAGCCGCCGCTACCCCCAGCAGCTTCAGGACCTGACGAGGCTCATGGAGCTGGACCGGGAGAACCGGGACCTCTATCAGGTGTCCCGGGCCTATTTCCTCCACTGGCTGAAGGACGACGAAGCCGCCCGGGCGGACCTGAACGAGGTCCTGGAACGGGGAGAGCTGTGGACGGTGGACCTGGGCTGCCTCTGCAAGGAATTGAAGCTGCCGGATTTTTAAAGGGAGGACCTCATGTGCAAGAAAAAATGGATTCCTGTACTTCTTGCTTTCCTGATCGGCGTATCCGCCGGGGTACTGTTTGTGCTGCCGGGCTTTCATAAGAGGACGGACATCGATCTGCAAAAGTTTTCCGTCTCTGACGACGGGTCCATCGTCACGGTACAGACGTTTCCCGAGGGTTCCATGGGCTTCATCCGGGCCATGGAGGCCAAGCAGTTCGGCGATGAGATCCACTGCTCCTTTTACAGCTGCTTCGGCGGGCTGAACAGCAGCATTGGGTCAGAATACAGGTTTGACATTCAACTGGATGATTCCGCCAAACGGATATACTTCGACCGGGGGACAAGTCCCGACGTTCTAGTCCTGGAGCGGGACCCGGACACCGGCGTGTGGGCGGCGGTGTACCCCCATCTTCCGCAAGTATGACACCATCAAGACTTCCCCAAGGAGGCTTTTTTCTATGATAAACCAAGACCACATCCGTAACCTTTCCATCATCGCCCACATCGACCTCGTCGGAAGAAACTCCACCCACTCCGTCCCCGCCTGACGGCGAGGACTTCCCTCTGTTCCGTTCCTTCCTCCTCTCCCCACAAAATCTTCGATTTTGCGGGGCCCCCAAATTCTTATTTTATTACGCGCCTCCGGCGCGCCCCATCTTCGATGGGGCCCCGGCGGACTTGCCTAAGGAGGCTTTTCTGTATGATTCAGCAAGACCACATCCGTAACTTTTCCATCATCGCCCACATCGACCTCGTCGGAAGAAACTCCACCCACTCCGTCCCCGCCTGACGGCGAGGACTTCCCTCTGTTCCGTTCCTTCCTCCTCTCCCCACAAAATCTTCGATTTTGCGGGGCCCCCGAATTCTTATTTTATTACGCGCCTCCGGCGCGCCCCATCTTCGATGGGGCCCCGGTGGACTTGCCTAAGGAGGCTTTTCTGTATGATTCAGCAAGACCACATCCGTAACTTTTCCATCATCGCTCACATCGACCACGGCAAGTCCACCCTGGCGGACCGGCTGCTGGAGAAGTGCAACGCCGTCAGCCAGCGGGAGATGGAGAGCCAGCTCCTGGACAACATGGACCTCGAACGGGAGCGGGGCATCACCATCAAGGCCCGGGCTGTCCGCCTGAACTACACCGCCGCCGACGGGGAGACCTACGCCCTGAACCTCATCGACACGCCGGGCCATGTGGACTTCAACTACGAGGTCTCCCGGTCCCTGGCCGCCTGCGAGGGCGCGGTGCTGGTCGTCGACTCCACCCAGGGCGTGGAGGCCCAGACCCTGGCCAACACCTACCTGGCCATGGAACACGACCTGGAGATTTTGCCGGTCTTCAACAAAATCGATCTCCCCGCCGCCGACCCCGCCCGGGCCAAGCAGGAGGTGGAGGACATCATCGGCCTCCCGGCCCTGGACGCCCCGGAGATTTCCGCCAAGCAGGGCGTCAATATCGACGCCGTGCTGGAGGACATCGTGAAAAACGTCCCGCCCCCCTCCGGAGACGAGACCGCGCCTTTGAAAGCCCTGATTTTTGACAGCCAGTACGACAGCTACCGGGGCGTCATCGTCTACATGCGGCTGATGGAGGGCAGCCTCCGGGCGGGCCAGACGGTGAAGATGATGGCCTCCGGGGCCAGCTACCAGGTGGTGGAGTGCGGCCACCTGCTGCCCCTGGGCATGGAGCCCTGCGGCTGCCTCCGGGCGGGGGAGGTGGGCTATTTTACCGCCTCCATCAAAAACGTTCAGGACACCCGGGTAGGCGACACCGTCACCGACGCGGCCAGCCCGGCGGCGGAGGCCCTTCCCGGCTACCGGCCGGTGCAGCCCATGGTCTATTGCGGCATCTACACCGAGGACGGGTCCAAGTATCCGGACCTGCGGGACGCCCTGGAGAAGCTCCGGCTTAACGATGCCTCTCTGAGCTTCGAGCCCGAGTCCTCCGTGGCCCTGGGCTTTGGCTTCCGCTGCGGCTTTTTGGGAATGCTTCACATGGAGGTCATTCAGGAACGGCTGGAGCGGGAATTCGACCTGGATCTGGTGACCACACTACCTTCTGTAATTTATGATGTATATAAAACGGATGGTAATCTGGTCCGGGTGGACAATCCCCACAATTATCCGGACCCGGCTTCCATCGAGCGGGCGGAGGAGCCCTATGTGAAGGTATCCATCATCACCCCCAACGACTATGTGGGCAACATTATGCCCATGTGCCAGGACCGCCGGGGGGAATTTAAGGATATGCAGTATTTGGACACCCACCTGGTGGAAATTCACTACCAAATGCCGCTGAACGAGATTATTTACGACTTTTTCGACACGCTGAAAGCCAACACGAAGGGCTATGCGTCTCTGGACTACGAGCTCTCGGGCTATCGGCCCAGCGAGTTGGTGAAGGTGGATTTGCTGCTGAACGGCGATCAGGTCGACGCTTTGAGCTTCATCGCCCATAAGGACAAGGCCTATGGCCGGGCCCGGAAACTCTGCGAGAAGCTGAAGGAGAACATTCCCCGCCAGCTTTTCGAAGTGCCGGTGCAGGCGGCCATCGGCGGGCGGGTGATCGCCCGGGAGACGGTGAAGGCCATGCGGAAGGACGTGCTGGCCAAGTGCTACGGCGGCGACATCACCCGGAAGAAGAAGCTGCTGGAAAAGCAGAAGGAGGGCAAGAAGAAGATGCGGAGCCTGGGTTCCGTCCAGATTCCCACAGAGGCGTTTTTGGCGGTGCTCAAGCTGGATGAGTAAGCCTTTTGGGGGCCTGTACCCGCTCTCCTAACCGGCAGGCGAGTACAGGCCCCCGTCCAGAACTCAGCCGATGCTGATTGCGCTGACCGGGCACTCGTCCCGGGCACTCTGCGCCGCATCTAAGGCGCTGTCAGGCACCTCTCCGCCATGGGCGAAGCCGTCGTCTCCCATGGTGAATACCTCCGGGCAGTTGCCCGCGCAGAGTCCGCAGCCAATGCAGCTTTCGTTAACCGTCGCGTTCATAACGTCTCTCCTGTCTATCCAAAATCTGCCCCGTTCCCGTGGGACAAAGGGGCCTGTTTTAAAACCACGGGTTTTCGCCAGCCCCGGCGCGTCCTTAACCGGCTCCCTGCTCCACGACGCCCCCGGATGGTTTTAAAGCAGGCTTTAGTGTGCCTCATTTTTTTGTTTTCAATCACCCCATCAAAAAAACAGGAACCACGTCACAGAGGCACTCCCCTGGTGACATGGTTCCTGTTTTCATTTCAAAACAAATCGGGTCTCCAAAGGCCCTTGGGGCAATTCCCCGTTCTTACTTCCTGCTCTCGGAAACCGCCACGGCCACGGCAACCGTCGCGCCCACCATGGGGTTGTTGCCCATGCCCAGGAAGCCCATCATCTCCACGTGAGCGGGGACGGAGGAGCTGCCGGCGAACTGGGCGTCGGAGTGCATCCGGCCCATGGTGTCGGTCATGCCGTAGGAAGCGGGGCCCGCGGCCATGTTGTCCGGGTGCAGCGTGCGGCCCGTGCCGCCGCCGGAGGCCACGGAGAAATACTTCTTCCCCTGCTCGTAGCACTCCTTCTTATAGGTGCCCGCCACAGGATGCTGGAACCGGGTGGGGTTGGTGGAGTTGCCAGTGATGCTGACGTCCACACCCTCCAGGTGCATAACGGCCACGCCCTCCCGGACGTCGTCCGCGCCATAGCAACGGACGTTGGCCCGCTCGCCCTCGGAGTAGCGGGTTTCCTTGACCACCTTCACCTCGCCGGTGCCATAGTCAAACTGGGTCTGCACATACGTGAAGCCGTTGATCCGGCTGATGATCTGGGCGGCGTCCTTGCCCAGGCCGTTGAGGATGACCCGGAGGGGCTCCTTGCGGGCCTTGTTGGCGTTGCGGACGATGCCGATGGCGCCCTCGGCGGCGGCGAAGGACTCGTGGCCCGCCAGGAAGGCGAAGCACTTGGTCTCGTCCCGGAGGAGCATAGCGCCCAGGTTGCCGTGGCCCAGGCCCACCTTCCGGTCGTCGGCCACAGAGCCGGGGATGCAGAAGGCCTGGAGGCCCTCGCCGATGGCCTCGGCGGCCTCGGCGGCGGTGGCCACGTTCTTTTTCAGCGCGATGGCCGCGCCCACGCAGTAGGCCCAGCAGGCGTTCTCAAAGCAGATGGGCTGAATACCCTTGACGATCTCGTAGGGGTCGAAGCCGGCGGCCTTGCAGAGCTCCCGGCACTCCTCCACGCTCTTGATTCCGTACTGAGACAGGACGGAATTGATCTTGTCGATTCTTCTCTCGTAGCTTTCAAACAGAGCCATTTCTCAATTCCTCCTTTTCTTACTCGTGACGGGGGTCGATATACTTGGCCGCGCCGTCAAACTGGCCGTAGTGGCCCTTGGCCTTGTCCAGAGCCTCGTTGGCGTCGGTGCCCTTCTTGATGGCGTCCATCATCTTGCCCAGATTCACGAACTCATAGCCGATAATCTCGTCGTCCTTGTTCAGAGCGATGCGGGTGACATAGCCCTCGGCCATCTCCAGGTAGCGGGGACCCTTGGCCTTGGTGCCGAACATGGTGCCCACCTGAGAGCGAAGGCCCTTGCCCAGGTCCTCCAGGGAAGCGCCCACGGGGAGTCCGCCCTCGGAGAAAGCGGTCTGGGTCCGGCCATAGACGATCTGGAGGAACAGCTCCCGCATGGCGGTGTTGATGGCGTCGCACACCAGGTCGGTGTTCAGGGCCTCCAGCAGGGTCTTGCCGATGAGGATCTCGCTGGCCATGGCGGCGGAGTGGGTCATACCGGAGCAGCCCAGCGTCTCCACCAGGGCCTCTTCAATGATGCCGTCCTTGACGTTGAGGGTCAGCTTGCACGCGCCCTGCTGGGGGGCGCACCAGCCCACGCCGTGGGTGAGGCCGGAGATGTCCTTGATCTCCTTGGCCTGGACCCACTTGCCCTCCTCGGGGATGGGGGCGGGACCGTGGTACGCGCCCTTGGCGACGGGGCACATGTTCTGTACTTCGGTGGAATAGATCATAGTCGTCCAATCCTTTCCTTTTTGTATTTTTTCGGGGTCCGCCAAGGGGCGGAACCTCCGGAGTTTCGCGTGTTTCATATTATATCGGTAAACGATTACCTTGTCAAGAAAATATCGCGGGGGAAGAGGGGACTTTGCGCATTTTATAACAGGAAGGGAGCTGGCGCTGGAGGCTTGGGATTGCGGGATGGAAGCGCGCCGTGCCGTTGGCGGACGCCGAAACGTTTGAAGACGGATTGTTTCGCGGTCATAAAGAGCGGCAAATCCGCGGGAATTCAGGCGGCGTTTGTAATTCCTGTTGGAAAGTCAGAGAAATTTTGAAAAAGGACTTGACTTTGGAAAATCCTTTGGTATAATAACTACTGTTCTTCTAAAGAAGGAACAACAATTGAATCGGTGGAGTCATCGACAACCATGGAGAAGTCGCCTAGTTGGTCGAGGGCGCATGATTGGAAATCATGTAGGCCCCTAAAGGGTCTCGAGGGTTCGAATCCCTCCTTCTCCGCCAAACACGGAAGCCTTGCATTGCAGGGCTTCCGTGTTTTTTGTTTACTGCCGCAACATTTTCCTGCTTTAAAAACTGTTATGAACACAACGCTCACCGATAAGAATATAACATATTTTTCTTCAAAATTGCACATGATTTTACACACGAAAAGAGGGAGCTTGCGCCCCCTCTTTCTCAGATTCCTTCCAGCTTTCTAATCACGTTGTCATAGGCTCTGCGGTTAACCACCTGGAGAGCATCCAGCAGATCGTCAATGACAGTCAGCACTTTTGCCGGGGGCTTCCCGGCTGCGGATCTGAAAAACTCGCTATCACCGTACTGTCCTAAAACCTCCGATTCTTCCGCCGCCGCTGCTGAATAAGCTACTATATTTGGAACCTGCTGAGTATTCCCAAGTATCTGATTTCGGCAGGTGTAGAGCGCAGCAAGAAGTGTATACCGGCTTTCAGAGCTCTCCTGGCTCTCCAGTTCAGAGATCGCCCACTCTATTTCCTTAAGATTCGGCGCAGACATGGGCGTTTCCTCCTATCAGGCGTTTTCCAGCTGTCTCATAAAGCGCTTAATGGATTCCCGGTCCTGCTCGCTGGCGGAATCCAGCGCCATCTCCAGATGCTCCATCATAGCACTGCGGCCATCGTCCCGGCTGTAGCGGCCCCGTCCATCACGGCGGCGGGAGCTATATCCGTCGTTCATACCGCCATCCCGGCTGTAGTGTCCGCGCACATAGTGCTTTCCACGGTTCGCATAGCTGGAACCCTGGCCATAGTCGCCGCCATCCACAGCCGCACTGTATCCGCCACTCTCTTCCAACGCACAGATTTTGTCGATGTTTTTAATTGTGTCTGTGAGCTTGTGGGCCAGCTCCAGGTCACCGGGGTTCAGATCTTCCTTGCGGTCAATCTTATCCAGCTCTTTCCACAGGTTTTCTTTCAGTTTGTCCATGTTGTCTTCTCCTCTCATGCCACGCGGTCAACAATGATGTTAACATTCTGAGCCGTAATCGGCTGGGTGCTGGTGTTTTCCAGTGCGATGGTGAGGCAGCAGCCCCGGGGCACATCTATAATTGCCTCCATATGGACATTAAACAGGTCGCCCACCGCAGCGGGGGTAACGATAGCCGTGGCACTGTTCAGCGGCTCGCCGGTGATGGCCAGGGAAACGGAAATCGCCCCGGCAGTTCCGCCGGCGGCAACGGCGATATTGCCATCTGCGCTAACCCGATATCGGGCACGGCACTGGTTTGTAATTCCCCGCAGGGTAATAATGCCGCTTCCGTCGCGGTGACAGACATAGCCACGGTTGCAGGAAATAGGGGTTTCAGTTAAAAGAACATTCTGTCCTGCCGCCACGGTTTGGGGCGCGTTGCTTGTAAATTCAGCCATTTTATCAGTCCTTTCAAAAGATAGTGGCGGGGGTATACTGCCCCCGCCACTGTTATCAAAATCGGCACGGGGCCGAACATTCCGAAATACCGGAAAGTTGCTCGTTATTGGATTTTAGCAGCCACCGCAACCGCCGCAGCCGTTACCGCTCCAGCCCGCAAACTGCCCGCAGCAGTTGGTGGGGAAGTTGACAGGCGTGGGAGGCTGAACCACATAGGCCGGGGTGGGGCACTCCGCGCCGGTGCGCCGCAGGATGGTGGCCTCGCTGGCGGAGATCATCGCGCCGATGGCGGCGTTCTGCTGGGCCTGAGAGGCGGACAGCTGAAGGGCCTGGATCTGGGCGGCCTGGGCGGCAATACGCTCATCCTTGGCCTCCAGCCGCTGAGCGGTCAAGGCATCCAGGACGGCCCGGGCGTTGGCGTTCTGGTTCTCAATCACGTCGCGGGTGTTGGACTGCATCAGATTACGGGTGGTGCAATCCTCCTGAGCGATGGTGAATTTCACGCCGTCAATAGCCCGCTGGGTCTCGCAGCAGCAGTCCTTCTGTTGGTAGCCCAGGTTGCACAGCTGCTGCATCAGCGCGGCTTGCTGGTTGGCCCGGGACAGCTCGGCCTGGGACGCAGTCTGCATCACCATGTTTCCGATACCATTGATAGAGTTCTGCATGGCGTAGAAGCCATCGCAAAGGCCCTGGGTCACGCCGCGAACGGCATTCTCCAGGCCGTTGAAGTTGAACTCGCTGCACAGGTCGGCACGGGTCAAAGCGCCATTGGCTGCGGCCATCATGCCGCCGTTGCCCCAGCCGCCCATGCCGCCCCACATCCCGCCGCCAAAGCCGCCGAAGAACATGGGGAACAGGAACAGCATAATCATGGCAATCAGCATCTCGCCGAAGCCGCCGCCCCAGCCATTGCCACAATTGCCGTTGTTCCGGTCGGTCACCGCAGCAATATCAGCCACGGACAGGCCGTTTTCAGAACCAAGAGACATAGTTTATTCTCCTTTGTTGATGTATTTCTAAAAATGCGGCCGCATTTTTTAGATTTGACAAAAAAAAGATCCTATGATAATATGAAGGAGCATCCATGACAAAGTATAATGCCACGTACTTCTGTTATCTCACAGGACACCGAGTTGCCGCTCGGTGTCTTTCCTTTATCTGTGTGGCAGCACGCCCATCATCCGCTGGGCGATGTTCTCTGCCATGCCCCTGAGCTGGTTATACTGATCCTGCGTCATTTCTCCGCTATTAAGCTTGCTTTGTAGCTGCTCCATAGGATTGCCCTGGAAGCCCTGAATATGCTGGAGAAGGGCTGGGGCAAAATTGCGCTGGCCGCCTTGCGGAGCTTTTGCACCGACCATAGCGTTGAAAAACGGATTAGCCATTCTCTGTATCCTCCTTCGGTTTGGTTTGCCTGACAGGCTTTTTAAGCCGTTCAGAAAGGATCTCTTCCAGCTGATCAATGGTGACGTACTGGCTCATGTCGATTTGCGGCGCGGGCTGCTTGGGGGCGGGATTGTCCGTCCGCTCCACAAGGTCATAGACAACGGTGGACGGCTTGCCGGTGCTGTCCGCCTTGCGCAGGTAGATTACTGGGTTATTGGAATCCCAGAGCGCCACAGCGCTGTTGGGGGGCACCAGATAATTGTCCGCCTCGTACTTGTTGGAGACCCAGATAATGCCGCTGTTCTGCGGCGCGCCTGTCGGAGCTGTTTGTTGCCCCGACACAATTGCTTGAGGCTGCTGCGCTAAATTAGGAGCAGGCTGCATCATATTTGGCGGAATTTGCTGAATCTGATTCTGCCGCAGCTGCGCCAGCTGGTCAGGAACCGGACCGGGGTAGTACGGCGTGGGCTGGTAGCCCTGGTATGGATAACTCGAATAGGCCATGTCAATTCTCCTTTGTCCAGTAGTAAACTGGGACTTCTCCGCTGCTGTCCCAGGAATCAAAAATAGTTCCATCTACAACAGCAACCACATGCCGCCCGGGCATGGAAAGAATGTAAGTTCCGTTAGGATGCTCTTCTGCGAAATCCGCTACGGTGTAACAATCCGGACAGGTGTCAGGGAGCAAGTGCCGTGTAAAGCCGTGTTCCCGCAGATAAGGGCCCCATACGCTGTCCGCATTGGGTAGGTCTCCCCGCAGAAATCCCTCCAGCGAAAGCCCAGCATAGGCCTCCTCCCATGTTTGTTCCATGGCCTTTGCAATTGCCCGAATAGTACAGTCTCCTACGCTTTTCCCTGTAGGATTTGGCTGATAATAGGAATAGCTCATTTGTTTTTATTCGGGCAATCCGGGCAGTTCCCAGAGCCGCCACAGGCGCATCCTCCGCGGTTCCCTTTGCCCTGCCCGCAGGATGTGTTCTTGTTCTCCATATAGAGTCCTCCTGGTAAAGAAAACAGGAGAAGAAAAGATCCACTGCGTGGCCCGGCTCCTATGGGAACCGGGTATCTTTTTCTCCTCCTTGAAGATATGATAACAAAAAAAGGCCCCGGGAAAGGGTCAATAAATGGTCTTTATTTGGGTGTAAAATGGGCAAAAAAACCGCCCCCATCAGGGGGCGACAGTCAGCATTTGTTGTACTTTGAGACCGTTCCAAAGAAGAACCCCGGTTTCTTCTGCAAGAACTTTTGCGGATTTAGTAAAAACACTATTTGTTGCTACAACGGCAACATGGGCAGCATAATGAATTTTTGATGCAAACACTTGTTGAACTGCTTTTACTCCAACAGATGATGTGTAATATTTGCACTGTATAACATATTTCACTCCATCTTTTTCGGCTAAAATATCTGCGCCAAAATCTCCACTTTCTTCTGTAACGGTTACATTCTCAAATCCTTCTCGTTTTAAAGCGGCAGCAAATTTGCGCTCAAAGTCAAACCCATCTTCCGGAGGACATTGGTTACTTTCTTGATAAATACGAGCGCCTTCTTTTATCTCATTAAATGCCTTTTCTTCCTTATCGTCCACTCTATCAAGCCAGTCCATTATAGTAAACTCGGTTTGAAGCAATCCAGATTTGTACTTTTTTAATTCTTCTAAATCATGTTTTGCTTTTTCTTGTGCCAAATAAGCTTCTTGCTGTATTTCTTTCTTCTTTTTTTCTGCGTATTTCTTTATACCGTCTTTTACCTGTTTCGAATACTCCTCTTCGCGTTCTTCTATGCTTTTTTCCCTTTGCGTTAAAGCCGCTTCAATGGTTTTAAGATCTTTCTCCCTTTGGTTAAGACTGGATTCTCTGTCATCAAGTTCTGTTTTTCTTAAAGATAGTTTTTCACTGTAAGACTGCAAAGCAACTCTATGATCTGAATATTTTTTTGTTATTTCAGATTCTATTTGATGCCTTAATAATTTCTCTGAAATAGACTTTGTGGTTATCATTTGAAATGAAACTTTTTCGAAAGAACTAGAAATATTTTCTTTTCGATCGCCATCTTCGTTACTTTTCTCCACGGAATCCTGAAAACCTACAAATTCTTTAAAAGAATCAAATATTCCCACAGTTTTGCCCTCCTTAGAAATTTAGAAGGAAACTCTTAAGAGCAAAAAATCATATCATCAAATCTCCCACATAATTCCACCTCCTTTTACAAAATACCATATCACTTTCGATTTGTCTATAATGTACGTAAGAAATATTTCAGAAAGCTATTGACATTTGTACGTAAGTATATTATATTATTTACGTACAAAAGATTTGAGGGAGGTGGTAAGGTGTCCCCGAGAACGGGTCGCCCAACGGAAGACCCTAAAAAAACACGCCTGGAGTTTCGGCTGTCGGACAGTGATTCAGAAAAACTTGATTATTGTTGCAGAACTTTAGGACTGACAAAGGCCGAGGTAATCAGGCGTGGGATTGATAGGGTCTATCAAGAGGCAAAAAAATAGAGTGCTGGCCCGCCGTAGGAAGCATACCAACACTCTAAGTCCCCGGAGGTCACCCGCCGAGTAAATCTATTCTACCACGCAGGGGACCTCCACGCAAGAAAAATTTATGGAGGTTTTATCATGAGCGAAATTGAGAAAATGAAGCGTTACATTGAGCGAACGAAGATGAATGTGCCTACAGCATACGGCATGAATGTGGCCGAAGCCTTTGAGTTGTCGAAACAGGCGTATGTCTGCGGCGATCTTCCCATTGAGATGATTAGCCTTGCGTTTGACTACGGCAAGGCCAAGGGCTACCACGCCGCTAAGGCAGAGGTGCGGGCATGAACATTACACTGACAGGCGAAGCCGCCGTTGCTATGAAGTACGTCGTTATGTTGGCCCGTATTCAGGCCCCGGAGCTTGACGGCCTGACTGATGACCAAATCCTCTCCAGACTGGTTGAGGCTGGTCTGGAACACGAGAAGGAGGTGTCTGCATGAACGACCTCCAAATCTTCAACTACGAGAGCAACGAGGTTCGCACCATCATGCTGGATGGGGAACCGTGGTTCTGCCTGGTGGACGTGTGCAGGGTGCTGGACCTTACAAGCCCCCATAAAGTCGCAGAGCGTCTTGACCGTGACGAGCTGACCGGAATTAAAGTCCGCTCAGGCGGACAGACCCGTGAAATGACGTTCATCAACGAATCCGGCCTTTACAGCGTCATTCTTCGCTCCGACAAGCCGAAAGCCAAGCCCTTCCGCAAGTGGGTGACGGGGACGGTTCTTCCCTCCATCCGCAAGACCGGGGCCTACAGCGCCGGGAAGACACTCCCGGACAACGCCGCCAAGGCCGCTCTTGCGGAGGCGAAGCTGAACAACAGCCGCGCCCGAATCGCCTCCGCCTGGATGAAGATTGCCAAAGAGAACCCGGTGCCGGAGTACAAATCCATCTGCGCCCACTACGCCAGCGCGGCACTGGCCGGAAGAATCGTCCTGCCCCTGCCGGAGGCGGCGGATCATACATACAGTGCCACAGAGGTCGGGGAGCTGCTGGGCGGTCTCAGCGCCAAGAAAGTCGGAATGCTGGCGAACGAGCACAAATTGAAAAGCCCGGAGTACGGCGTGGAGGTCTGGGACAAGTCCAAGTACAGTGCAAAGCAGGTCCCGGCGTGGCGCTACAACGATAAGGCCGTGGAGAAGCTGCGGGAGATCGTAAAGGGGGAGACGGCATGAGGATTCGCTTTGAGCGCGGCGGGGTTGTTCTGGAGTATGAGCGGAAGCCCATGAAAGAGGGACGATTCCGGACGCTGTGTTCCCTTGCTGCGGCTGGGATATATGCGGGCATGATTTCTGCCGTAGCGGCGCTGTGCGGCTTACCCGGAGTGGTCGCCGTTGGATTTGGGACAATTCTCTGTATCGTGATTGTTTCCGAAATGTAAAAAGTTCCCCGCCGTCCGTTTAGGGCGGCGGGGTTCCTCTATGGTTTAATTCGTCTGCAATTTTCGTGTACGCACGCTGTCGACGGCGTTTAATGGCTTCGGGCGTAGTGCTGTGCTCTTGGGCTGCCTGTATGTAGGACTTTCCCCGAACATCACACTCCAGCAGAAACAATTCCTCTTCCTCTGGGAGCTGAAACGAATGGATATATTCTGTCGCCCGCCGCGGTGCCATCGTTTGAAGAAGCGACCTAATTGCCCGGTGCTGGCTGTTCAAATAGCCTCACCGCTTTCTGCCCCGCCTCGCCCCTCTGGGCCGCTTAGGCTGCTTGGCTCCGGGGCGGCGGACCTGAATCTGCTTTGCCAAACTTAGCTACCTTGCGTGACAACTTCGGACCCAGTAGACTGAATTTGGGGCTGGCCATCCACTTCCTGATATTGATAGGTGGTATCCGGCGTCAAATACGCGAGCAGGATAAACGCAATGAACACAATAGCCCAAAGGCAATTGGTGATTATCAGCGCCAGACGTCAGGGCTTCGTCAGTTTTTCGGTGGCGTTTACCATGTCGCCAAAGCTTTGAATCTTCTCAGTATCGGTCATATTGTCACGTCCTTTCTTTGAGATTTTATCATACTTTTAAGAGGCTTTCAAGTCCCAGTCCAGTCCGCCTTGACTTCCCGAACATCCACATGGGTAAATCCCTGCCGCGCATAAATCCCCACGCCGCCCCAGTCCGGCATGATCTCCCGGGCATAGGCCGCCACTTTGGCGGGGGACACGCCCTTGACCACAATGTCCGCCGCAGTGCCGTAGCAGTGCTGAGACTGAGCCGCGCCGCCAACGGACGCGTTTTTCTGGGGCGTCCGGTAGGCGCTGTTGACGGTTACCGCCTTGCCAAAATGGCTCCGGATGGACTGGAGAACCATCACCAAACGCGGTGCCACCAACACGGCGTCGGAGCCGTCGGAACAGGCGAACTCCTTGACGGTAAAGTTGCTGGACAGTTTCTTCCCGCCGTCCTTCTTTTTGCTGTAAGCGTTGATCTCGACCATAGGCTTGTCTCCTTTCGGTTCTTCGGGTTCCCGGTCCAGGTATACCAAAATCAAATGCTGGACCTTCCGGGAGCTGGTGATCTTTTGCCCGGCAAAATCGCACTGACTGGATCCGCCGCCGTCCAGCATGACGGCCTGTGTCCAACCAGCCCTTGCCAGCTCGTCCCGCAGACGCTCCGGCGTCCTGCCGGCAGCAGAGCAGTACAGGGCAAGGCATCCACCTTTCAGGCCTATTACACTGCGGGCACGGCTGCCGCCCTGTCCAGAGGCGTAGGTCAGCTTTGCCAGAGGCTTCCCGTTCAGAATGAGGGGGGTACAGGCGATATAATTCCGCCGCCCACAAGGGAGCACCTCCATGCATAGGTCGTCCCCTCGGTCCCAGGCCAGGCCGTAGACGGTATAGTCCGGCTTGGCGATGACCTTCCCGTCCGCCTTCAGGTGGCAGTTCACCGCCCCGGTAGCCATGTTGTACAGCGTCCCGTTGAGGACGTAGTCCGCTCCGGTGGCCTGTTTGACAGCCGCCAGGGTCCGGCGGGGCGTGTTGATGTACACCTGTACCTGCCGGATGGCCGTCAGGGGGATGATGGCCTGGCGGTCAGGCATTGTCCACCTCCGGAAGGCCCGCAACACTAGTCAGCAGGGACAGCACACCAGCCAGCGCGGAGGCGGAGGCGACGGAAACCCAGCTGACGTCTGCCAGCAGGACAGCCGTGCCAATGGTGGCTACTGCTGTCTGCGCCACGGTTTTGATTGCCCGGATCCCCGCGGCTCTCAGCCATTTCTTTGTGTGTTCGCTCATAATTTTTCTCCTTTCATTTTCAACCTAGTCCCGGTGCACCGGCGGCAGCCCACGCCACCACCGCCCCCGCGACCAGATAAATTAATTTGTCCACCAAGCCGTCCCAGCGCTTTCCCGGCTTTTCCGCCAGGGCGCTGACGGTTTCTTTCACCTCATCCAGCTTCTCGTTAATGCTCTCGAGCATGACGCCCTGAGAATCTGTGGACCGCTCCAGGGCATTTAACCGACTGAACATCTCCCGGTGTGTGGTGCTGTGCTGTTCGTTGGCCCGCTCCAGGGCCTCCACCCGGGGGATTAAGGGACAGTCCCTGGGATTATCCGTGCATTTTTCAGCCATATATCAGTCCTCCTCTTCTGAATTGTCCGCGCTGGCGGTAACCGGCATGGAAGGCAGGTTTAGCGTAAAATCGGCGTTTTGCTCTGTTTGAGTCAAA